>NZ_JARVRD010000003.1:0-817156 GCF_030209845.1 Agrobacterium sp. fls2-241-TYG-188a
GCTTGCAAAGGATCTGACCACGCTCAACGCCGTCACGGGTAACGCCGCGAACCAGCGCGCCGATGTTGTCGCCAGCCTGGCCCTGATCGAGCAGCTTGCGGAACATTTCAACGCCGGTAACAGTCGTCTTCGACGTTGCACGAATGCCGACGATTTCAACTTCTTCACCAACCTTGACGATACCGCGCTCAACGCGACCCGTCACAACCGTACCACGGCCAGAGATCGAGAACACGTCTTCGATTGGCATCAGGAACGGCTGGTCGATTGGACGCTCTGGCGTTGGGATGTAGGCGTCAACCTGAGCCATCAGCTCGCGGATCGCGTCTTCGCCGATCTTCTTGTCGGAGTCTTCGAGAGCTGCAAGAGCAGAACCCTTGACGATTGGAATATCGTCGCCTGGGAAGTCGTAGGACGACAGAAGTTCGCGAACTTCAAGCTCAACCAGCTCGAGCAGTTCTGCGTCGTCAACCTGGTCAACCTTGTTGAGGAACACAACGATGGCAGGAACGCCAACCTGACGAGCAAGCAGGATGTGCTCGCGGGTCTGTGGCATTGGGCCGTCAGCTGCAGAGCAAACCAGGATTGCGCCGTCCATCTGGGCAGCACCGGTGATCATGTTCTTCACGTAGTCGGCGTGGCCGGGGCAGTCGACGTGCGCGTAGTGACGGTTTGGCGTCTCATATTCAACGTGAGCCGTCGAAATCGTGATACCGCGGGCCTTTTCTTCCGGTGCAGCGTCGATTTGGTCATACGCCTTGAACTCGCCGAAGTACTTCGTGATCGCAGCAGTCAACGACGTCTTGCCGTGGTCAACGTGACCGATCGTGCCAATGTTGACGTGCGGCTTGTTGCGCTCAAACTTGCTCTTTGCCATGTGAATTGCTTCCTGTGAACGTGAAGTAGTTTTCCCGGCGAACCGGTTTGGTGTCGCCGTTTAAGGCTTTGCAAGCGAATGCGCAAGACTTAATTGTCGCCGCGCCCGTTGCGCAGCCAAAAGCGACAGGATAGCCACCATATGGTGCCGAGAATTCGGAGTGTCAACGCAGACACGGCTTTCAATATATGGGATAATCGGCCGCACGCTCTTTACGAGTACATGATTAATGGCATATTGCGGGTCCACTGCCGGCAGGAGACCGGCGAACGGCGCACCAATGCCCGTATGATAATGCTCGCCTTTAAGCCGCTCTCTCCCACGGCACCAATTCTTGTCCCTTTCAGGATCTGCCATGGAAATTTTTACCGCCGCCGGTTTTACGGCATTTCTTCAGGTCATAGCAATAGATCTCGTGCTCGCGGGTGATAACGCTATCGTTATCGGCCTTGCCGCTGCGGGCCTGCCCGCAGAACTGCGTCGCAAAGCCATCCTTGTCGGCATCATCGCTGCAACAGTTCTGCGTATCGCCTTTGCGGCCCTCACGGTGCAGCTCCTGGCCATTGTTGGCCTTCAGCTTTTCGGCGGCCTTCTTCTGGCATGGGTCTGCTGGAAGATGTGGACAGAATTGCGTGAGCAAAATGGCTCCATGGATGAGGTCGAAGACGAGAATGCCGATCTGACCAAGGGCCAGAAGACGTTCTTCCAGGCCGCCACCCAGATCGTCATTGCCGATGTTTCCATGTCGCTGGACAATGTTCTTGCCGTCGCTGGCGCCGCGCAGGACCATGTCACGGTGCTCATCATCGGCCTCGTCTTCTCGATTGCGCTGATGGGTCTTGCGGCCAACTTCGTTGCCAAGCTGCTGCATCGCTACCGCTGGATTTCCTATATCGGCCTGCTCGTTATCGTCTATGTTGCGGCAAACATGCTCTACCACGGCTTCCTCGAGGTCTGGCCATATATCCAGCCCTATTTCGGCTGATCTAAAGTCACTGCCAATACCACCAAGCCCCGGGGAAAACCTCGGGGCTTTTTTCATGCGCATAATTCACCGCATTGATTCTCTTCGACAAAAGGGAATCATGGCGCAAGCGGCAACTCAAAGAAATTGCCGGTTCGAAATGACGATTGCCGTAAGCCTCGCGCAAGCTAAAAGAGTCACTAATTTAGATATAAGAAATAACTACAGAGGCAATCTGAACAATGGCTTACGATTGGTCTGGTGGAAGAACTCGCCGTTCAAGGCGCGTAAAGCTTGGCGCGACCATCGGGGCATTGGCGCTCGCCGCCCTCATTGGGCAATTCTATTTCGGATTTTTCTTCTACGGATTGGGATAACGCTCAATCAACCGCGTGAGGCGCGTTGAGGTTCGATGGAACAGGCTCTCCGCCGTGCGGGCAGCTTTCAAAAACAACGCCTGAGAACAGCGTCGCAACACCATCGATATATCTGTAGCATTTGCCGACTTCAGTCACCTTGACGAAACTCTCGCCTCGCCGAACGCGGTAGACCATTTCGAAGGATTGCCCAGACAGAACGGAATCCTGAATGCCCTCGACCACGTAGGGCCTGTCGTCTTCGTGTATCCGCTCCATCATGCTTTCAGCGGGAAGCCCGCCGTTCAATTCATCAATGGAAAAGCCCATGATGCGACCGAATACCTCGTCCGCCCAAAACAGATTTTGCACTACGTCCCAGGCATAAAATCCGCCCAGATTCATGGCAACGTAGCGTTGAAGGCGCGCATTTTCAGGCATAGCCAATCCTGACATGATTTTTGCCGAGTAGAAGTTTGCAAGAGACTACATAAAGCAGAGAGATTTGAAAATATCTAGTTATTCTAATTGCTTAAATTAATCTGCGACCTTCTATCACAGGTTATGACAATATCAAAACACACCAAAATATCACTGCGATTATCCTGAGACGGCACAGGCACCGTCCCAAATTTATACAGCCGCCGACTGCATGCGCCGCCATGAATGCGGAAACATGCGATGGTAATCAGTTTGGAAGCGTGAGTGTTTTGGAAGTGAAATTTTGGAGCGGGTAGCGGGAATCGAACCCGCGTATTCAGCTTGGAAGGCTGCTGCTCTACCATTGAGCTATACCCGCGGCGCTGGTCTGATCCGTGCAGAATGGTGGAGGAAGTTGGATTTGAACCAACGTAGGCTGAGCCAACGGATTTACAGTCCGTCCCCTTTAACCACTCGGGCATTCCTCCAGTATTCTGCGAGGATCAAGCAACCAAGCTTAACCAGATGTCCGTCCCGGAGCGTTGCCGTTTCGTCGTCTGTGGCCGCGTATATGACTGCCCTCGCCGCTTCTGTCAACACGATGTATGACGAAAATATGTGAAAAATTCGAACAGAGTCATAGGCCTGTGGATTACGTCCATGCGCCGCAACATCTGTTCCCGGCCTTACACAGGACGAGATCAAAAAACTGCTCCTGTTCAGCTCAGCTTTGGACCGGGGTACTGGTGCTAAACCTACGCGGAAGATATAAGGCCCCATGAGCAAAGACGATCAGAACGAAAAATCCACCCGCGATACTCACTATGCAACGCTGCGCCGCGCTGTGCGCGATGCCAAGCGGGAGCGTGGTGAAATCCCGACCCCTGCCTTTCAGAAGCGCAAGCCGAGAGCGGCCGACGACTGGAAGCCGCCGCAACTCGCGCCGGATCAGGTGCACCTCTATGGTTTGCACACCGTACGCGCAGCGCTGGCCAACAAGGAGCGGCAGATCGTCAAGCTGTCCGTTACGATGAATGCGCTTTCACGCCTGGAAATCGGCACGGCCGAAGAACAGCCTTTCCCTGTCGAGATGGTTTCGCCGCAGGATATCGACAAGGTCCTGGGTCCGGATGCCATCCATCAGGGCGTCATGCTGGAAACAAAGCCGCTTCCGGTGCGCAAATTGTCTGCACTGAAAGACAGCCCTCTCATCCTGGTGCTGGATCAGGTGACAGATCCGCACAATGTCGGCGCCGTGATGCGGTCTGCGGTGGCGTTTAATGCGGGTGCCCTGATCACGACCATGCGCCACAGCCCGACCGAATCCGGCGTGCTGGCCAAGTCCGCCTCGGGCGCGCTGGAAATGATTCCCTATATCCAGATCACCAATCTGGCAGACGCGCTTGGTGAGTTGCACAAGCTGGGCTTTACGTCCATCGGGCTCGATTCCGAGGGACCTGCGCCGATTGAGCAGACCTTTTCGGGTGAGAAGATTGCGCTCGTTCTGGGGGCTGAAGGCAAGGGATTGCGGCAGAAGACCCGCGAGACCGTCACAGCATTGGCAAGGCTGGACATGCCGGGAGAGATAAAATCACTCAACGTCTCCAACGCGGCCGCCATTGCGCTTTACGCGACGCAGCAATTTCTTAAAAAGAAATAGTTTCTCGAATTTGTCATGCCTTTATGGGAGCCACAATGCCAGACCAGATCAAACCGACCGGTGAACTGACACTTCGCACGCTGGCCATGCCTGCGGATGCCAATCCCGCCGGAGATATCTTTGGTGGTTGGGTCATGTCACAGATGGACTTGGCAAGTGGGATTCGCGCCGCAGAACGTGCACGCTGTCGCGTGGTAACGGCTGCGGTCAAGGAAATGGCATTCGATCTGCCCGTGAAAATCGGCGACACGCTGTCCATCTACACCGATATTGCGCGTGTCGGTCGCACATCCATCACGCTTACGGTTGAAGCATGGGCACAGCGCTCGCGCTACGATGCGCTGGAAAAAGTAACCGCAGGCACGTTCATCATGGTAGCCATGGATGACGAGGGCAAGCCGAAGCCTATCGCCAAAGCCTGAACTTACCTTCGACATGTCTATCCTGGTCGCCTATCGGCGCGCCACTGCCCCACGCCGAATGGATCGCCCATCGCGATGAAATCTGCGTCGCAGGACGAGATCACGCTGAAAACACATTTTCGTGTGCTGATACCAGTGCCGATGTCGGCATTGTTGTCACTCTGGGAGGAGCGCACATGAACAACCGTACTGTCATCATCGTCATTGCAGCGATCGTCATTCTTTCGGCGGTGGCGTATTTTATGGGCGGCACAAGTCCGACCGGGACGACCTCTTCACCCGCCAGCCCGCCGCCAGCAACATCGACAGAGCCTGCAACGCCCGCACCTGCAACGCCAGCGCCGGCAACGCCGGCACCCAATGCGCCCGCGCAAAACCAGACGACTCCATAAACGTCTGATGCCTGCGGGCGTGTGTTTAGGCCCGGCTTGACGAGAAAAGGTGGGGTGCGATGAGACCCCTCCTCCACCCTTTCGAAACCCGCATTTTTGCGGCGGCTTCAGCCTCTGGCAGGGGAAAAGTCTATCGGGCGAACAAAGGTTGGAGAGCGCCTGCCATGGCGAGCCCAAGAGTGCTGGATGTCCACATGACCAGGCGTCGCACGAACGCGCTTAAAGACTGCTCGATGTCCGGCGGCATCGCCAGTTCCAGTCTCTCGGTTCGCCAATATCCATGTGGACAGATTCGGTGTGGCAATAGGTGCCCACGCCACCCCGATCAGGCAGCGAGCGTAGATAGCTGGCAAGCTCCCACTTCGATACACCGCTGACCTGAATATCTGCGGCATCGCATGTGTAGTGCTTGGAACCCTGCGTCGTTGCCTTGGGCGGTCTATAGCCTGAGGTGACCATCGCTCGGCGCCCGTAATGCGCTTCGACTTCCTTTATCCGCCTGATCATTTCCGGCTTGAAACAGCCGACATTCACGTTCTCCGTCTGAAGCAGCAATCCGTTTGGCGCGACCCGGCTGAGACCGGAGAGCGACGCCAGCTTCATCAGACCGGCTGGCTTGTCGCCATCGCTGTCATCGAACTCGTCGGTCATGCTTACCCGGCCATTGGAGCCGACGTGAGCGGCATTGCGGTTTGCCGTCAGCGGCAAGGCGGCCATCTGCGTCAGACCCGTGGAAGCGCCAGCCCCACGCTTCTTGACGGCACCGGCAACGAAAGCTGCAACAGGGACAGAGCCCCCTCCCCCCGGCTGCGGCTGGCCCTGCTTTACCGGTTGCGCCGCCAGTGCCTGACCGGCATCGGCAGGAGAGTTCGGCGACGAGTACATGGAATGCTGCTGCGATGTCTGCGCCTCAGGCGGCAAAACCGGCCTTGGCTGGCCCGCCGCAGGCGCGGAATAGACGCTGTTGAGTGCCGGAGAAATTTTGGCTGCAGGCGCATAGGCGTTAGCGCCCGCAGTAGCAGCCGGGTCCGCCGGAACGCCATCGGGTTTTATGGCCACCGCATTGGGTTGGGAATTGGCGTAAATGCTGAGTGAGCTGGCAGAAATGCCGGTGGGCTGGGTAACCAGACCTGATATTTGCGCTTCCTGACCATAGGCGGACGGCGGCTGTGGCTGGCCTGGCACAGCAGAAGCGTGGGGGGCAGCCTGTCTCGAAGACGCCGAAACCAAGGCCGGGTCGACATAGCCGCCATTCGGGTTTCTTGCCATCGCGGGCGCTTGATCGGTGCTTGCAACCTGCGCCGCCGAGGCATCGGCCGCCGGTGTGGCAGCGGGTTGGGCCTGCGAAAGTGTCTTGTCGGAACCTGCGGTCACGCAGCCTGATAGCGCCAGCATAAACACAGCGGCAAGACAGCGTGCTGACGCATGTGATGATGAACGGGTGACAAGTTTCAAGGCAAAGCCTCCGCAGGCGCTTTTCGACACGTTCGGCCCGTCCCCGGCGTCTATTGGACCGATGACAGATCTCGACAACGAGACCGGTCATCGGGCAACACGGGAGAGCGGAGAGATATCACCTCAAAAAAGGAATCACCTCACCAGGAGCCGGTATTCTCCATGGATATCCACGGTTCGGCTGGTGCAAGGCTTGCGCCTTTCTGCAATATCTCAATGGAAATGCCATCCGGAGAGCGGACGAAGGCCATGTGGCCGTCGCGTGGGGGCCGATTGATCGTCACGCCCGCCGCCTGCAATTTTGCGCAGATTTCGTAGATATCGTCGACCTCATAGGCCAGATGGCCGAAATTGCGTCCGCCAGCATAATCTTCGCTGTCCCAATTGTAGGTCAGTTCCAGAAGTGGGGCCTTGTGCTCCTGCGCGGTCGCGACATCCTCGGCTGCCGCAAGAAACACGAGGGTAAAGCGACCCTTCTCGTTTTCGATACGGCGAACTTCCTGAAGTCCGAACATGTTGACATAGAATTCCAGGGATTTTTCAAGGTCTTTTACACGGACCATCGTGTGCAGATAACGCATTTACTTCTCCTCATTGTATTATTCCTGCCGTTACGTCAGGCAAGTCAGCCTTGAGCAAGCCCAAAGACATAAAAGCAGGTGGATAAATCAGAAACTAGGGCTTGCGCGAAACCGTTACCAAGATGTTAATCTAATTCCAGGGAATCAGTTGACCGGTAATGGTAAGTGCGTAGAGGGGCTGGGCGGAAATGGCTGATAGGATGTCGTCTAAGAATGTAGCCGATTTTGAAGACCTTTCTAGCGAAGCGGTCGATCTCGTGGAGATCACCGGTGTCGTGAAATGGTTCGACGTTGCCAAGGGTTTCGGCTTTATCGTACCGGATAACGGTATGCAGGATGTCCTTCTACACGTTTCTTGCCTGCGCCGCGACGGTTATCAGACAATTCTTGAAGGAACCCGCATTGTTGCGCTGGTCCAGCGCCGCGATCGTGGATATCAGACCTTCCGCATTCTTTCGATGGACCAGTCCACTGCGGTTCACCCGTCACAACTGCCCCCCGTTCGCACCCATGTCCAGGTTACGCCATCCAGCGGCCTGGAGCGCGCCATCGTCAAGTGGTTCAACCGCACCAAGGGCTTCGGCTTTTTGACCCGCGGCGAAGGCACGGAAGACATCTTCATCCACATGGAAACGCTTCGCCGCTTCGGCCTTGCCGAATTGCGCCCGGGTCAGGTCGTTCTCGTTCGTTTCGGGGATGGCGACAAGGGATTGATGGCAGCGGAAATACACCCGGACAATCCAGCTCCGATCGGTATGTCGCATTGATGAGTGTCGCGTCCTCACTGGCCACGGCTTGCAAAACAGCCGCTTTTTGCGCAGTTCTTGTGGCATCATCTGCAGGAGCTGTTTCCGCGCAGGAAAAGTTCGCGTCTGAGCCTCTTACAATTGAGACAGCTGACGGAAAGTCGCACACATTCACTGCGGAACTGGCATTGACTGATGGCCAGAGACAGCAGGGACTGATGTTCCGCAAGTCAATGGCAGCCGACCAAGGGATGCTGTTCGATTTCAAGATGGACCGGGAAGTGACGATGTGGATGAGAAACACGCTCATCCCGCTGGATATGGTCTTCATATCGAAGGCCGGACGCGTCACGCATGTGCATCGCAATGCAGTGCCGCATTCTGAAGACATCATCAGCTCAAAAGGGGCTGTTCGTTACGTGCTGGAGCTAAACGGCGGCCAAACACGCGAGCTCGGTATAGAGAGCGGCGCGACCGTGCGCAGCAAGCAGATCGGCAACGCCGACTAACTGTAAAAGGCCGGGCGAGAAACGCCCGACCGCCTCACTTCATTAATAGCAAGGCTCGATGTGGCTGAGGATCCGGCAGTTCGAGATCGATGAGGCAAGATTGATCGCGATGTCGATTGCTTCGACAGAATCAGCGGTGCCCTCGAGATAGATCACGTCATTCTCTACGGTCGCCAGAATACTGGACTTTTCCAAACCGGATTCAAATGCGAGTGCAGAGGTGATTGCCTGGCACACACCGGCCATACGTTCACCGAAAAAGCTTTCCTGAATTCCAGATAGGTTGAACATGATCGGACCTCCTTCATCATGAGCGATTAACGCCCGAGTGGTGTTTTCGTTCATCTTCGGTTCATTTATTTGTTCATCTTCCATTCATCTTGAAAAAAAGAAACCCCTAATGTGTTCACTTTTTTTGTGAACGGGAACATCTGCGTGATTGGGCTGTTAGCGCGGTGGAGACTGGGAAGGAGGATCCCAATGCTTATCAACCGCACACAACCATGCCATCATGCCCAATGGATCAAGCCTGTAGCGATACATTTGCCGCTTTGTCCTGCGCTGGAAATCTACAGTCCGCTGATCGCTCTGGACATGCTGATGTACCGCTGGCCGGAAGACCACGGACCAGAATATGAAGCTGCAAGACGCAACTGCCTGAAAGCAATTGCAGGCCAATGCGACCTGGAAACCGCACGCGAATCATTCCTGATCGCAAGCAACCACGCCCATGTGCTCAACATGCACTAGGGTCTTAGGCTAGGCCGAGACTGAAAATCTGTAGTGGCACACGCGAAATATGCGAAGCCCCCGCCTATATCGGGGGCTTTTCCAATGTCGGGCGAGCGGACAAGGTGCATGAACCTGTATTGCTCTAGTGCAGATCGAGCGACATGACGACGGGGCAATGATCGGAAGCCTTGGGCCGGTCCCATCCCGTTCTTGGATAGCGGTCCACCTCCTGACCCGCAGGGAAAGGAGTGCGGAAGGGCTGACCAGCACGGATGATTTCGGGAACGCTTTTGGCGTTCATGTCCGCCAATCTCTTTGAAAGCCAGATATAGTCCAGCTGACACAGGTGCTGTTCCTGCGGCCCGCGCGAATGGTAGAGCGTCCACCGGTCCATCACGTCACGCCGCAAAACCGGATTTACGGCAAAATCGTCCTCGCTGAGAATATCAAGCGCGCTGGTTTCCTGGGTAACGGGCGTGAAGCTGTGACCAACGCGTCGATTGCCGGATATGACGACCCGCTCCTGGTAATCATTCATATCGCCGCAAATTGCGAAGGAAGCTGAAGGTGCGCCTTCGACCCCGAAACGGTTCTCGATGATGCGCCTTATCGCCTGCACCTCCGCCCTTCGCACCGGCATCGTGCCCATCCGGCCATCACCATTTTCCCTGCCATTGGTCATGGATTTAAGATGCGTCACGAAGAGCGTCAGCGGTTTTCCTCCGATGCGCAACTCAAACTCAAGACAATCGCGTTTGAAGATCTTGTCGTCGACGCGGTTGTTGAGCGCCAGTTCTGGCGTAAATAGCCCAAGATCACGGTAGGTGACCGCAGCATGGCTTGTAATGTCCACAAGCTCGATTCTCTCGCCGTCCTGCGTTTCCTCCCGCATGACGACAGCAACATCGATGCCTCTGCTGTCATTGCCCTCGATCAGGAACTTCTGGCGATAGCCATTCCCCATCATGCGGTAGAGATAGCCATATTCGAAGGCCTGCAGCGCCGCCATATTGTCCACCTCCTGAAGGCAGAGAATATCGGCGTCGGCATCGGCAATTGCGAGTGCCGTCAGCTGGCGCGTATCGTCCGTCAAGGCCAGCATCCTTGCGCTTTCCAGCGCCTGATAGGCCGCCTCGTCCCTGACATCATAGAGCTGCATGGCCCTGTCACGTCGCGTCTGGTTGCGAAAACCCGTATAATCGAAACGCGTCATGAGGTTTTCGATGTTGAAGGTGGCGAGCCGAAGCGACATGAATCATTCCCGGTTGGTCTGGTCTTCGAGACTATCCACTTCGCCGGTCAATTGCCAAGGATGCGTCACAGCCGCCAGGCGGCGCGAATTGCCACGGGATAAAACGAACCGATAGGCGCAGGCTCGCGGCAATAGGCGCGCAGGACTTGCCCGTCAGGCAGCGTCAGACGCAGGGAATATCGTTCACCCTCATAGAGAATGGTCGAAACGCGACACATGATGCCGTCGGCGTCATGGATCACATCCTGCGGGCGCACGAGGATGTCACCATGCGGTGAATCGGCCGCACCCCCTTCCATCATCGGGCGCAACAGGCTCCAGTCCAGCGCACGAGGCATCTCCTGAAAACAGGGCAAGGAGAGAATGGCGCCCTGCCCCACCAGCCCGCCGACAAGCCTTCCCTCCGGTCTGGCATAGAGTTCGGCAGGTGCAGCCATTTGCAGAAGCCTGCCTTCGGACATGACGGCAACATCCGTTGCCAAGGCCATGGCCTCGGCCTGATCATGGGTAACGTAGACCATGGTCGCGCCCGATGTCGCATGGAATTCGCGGAACGTTTCTTCCATCTCCTGGCGCAGATGCCGATCCAGATTGGCCAGAGGCTCGTCCAGCAGCACCACGTCCGGCTCCGTCACCAGACAGCGTGCAAGCGCCACACGCTGCCTTTGGCCGCCCGAAAGCTCTGAGGGACGCCGCTCCGCATAAGCCTCCAGCCGCACGGTCGCAAGCGCGTCAGCAACCTTGCGTCTGTAGGTCTCGCCGGAAATGCCACGGACCTTGAGGGGATATCCGGCATTGTCTGCCACAGTCATGTGTGGCCATAGCGCATAGGACTGGAAGACCATCGCCATGTTGCGACGTTCAGGCGGCACCATGCTGCCAGCATCAGCCAGCACGCGCTCTCCCAGCAGGATTGCGCCATCCGTGGGCTGCTCGAAACCGGCAATCATGCGCAGGACCGTGGTCTTACCGCAACCGGATGGTCCGAGCAGCGCCAGAAAACCGCCTTCGCGTATGGTCATGGACACATCGTTGACTGCAGGCTTTGCGCCGCCAAAGCTCTTGGACAGCCGGTTCAATATCAGTTTCGCCAAGGCACAACTCCCTTTGGCAGTTTTCGTCCAAGCACTTCCAAAAGCAGCATGAGGATGACGACCATTGCCACCACCAGCACCGAAAGCGCGGAAGCAAGATCAAAGCTGCCGCTATCGTCGAGATTATAAATGACAACGCCCAGCGTCTGCGTTCCCGCCGACCACAGCAGCGCTGATACCGTCAGTTCATTGCAGGCAATGAGAAAGACGAGGATGACGGACGCGCCTGCCGCAGGCCCGACAAGCGGCAGGATGATATCGAACATACGGCGCCAGAAACCGGCACCGGCCAGACGTGCCGCCTCTTCCAGTGCGGGATCGAACTGCGTGAAGGCAGAGACCATTGGCTTGAGGCTGACGGCGAAAAAGGAGGAGAAATAGGCCAACAAAATGATCCAGAGCGTCCCGTAAAGCGTGACACCCAGCAGCGGAATGGGAGCCGCAAAAAGCAGCACATAGGACACGGAAATGACGACGCCCGGCAAGGCATAGGGAATATCCACCAGCGCCGATAGCAGGAACATGAAACGACTTTTTCCCCGGACCAGAAAATAGGCCGTCAATATTGTCACCGCAAGGAGACATAGAGATGTTGCGGTGGCGAGAAACAGCGAATTGGCAAACGCCGTCCGCGTCACCGCCTGTCGAAACAGAATTTCCTCATAGGCGTGCAGAGTGGCGGTCTTGAGGCTCAGCGGCACGCCATAGGCCGGAGCAAGTGAGCTCACAACAAGCGCGGTCAGCGGTGCCACCAGCATGAAGAATATGGCAATCCACAGAGCAAGCTCCGCCACCAATCGCCAGGTTCCGAGCCTGAACGTCGCAGCCTTGCCCGAGAGACCAATGATACGATAGTCCCGGCCCTTCATCGCCCGCTCCTGTATGGCAAGACCAACGACGGAGATGATGGCAATCATGCCGGACAACATGGCGATATCGCCAAAGGTGCTGCTGCCGAAACTGGAAAAGCGGTTATAGATCAGCGTGGGCAGAGTGAAGATAGACGCGGGAATGCCCAATATGGCGGGAATGCCGAAATTGCCGACGCCGGACACGAAGGCGATGGCAGCACCCGCAATCAGGCCCGGCATGGCCAGCGGCAGAATGATGTGGTTCAACACCTGCCACGAGGACGCTCCAGAAAGCTTTGCGGCCTCTATCCCATCCTGAGGTAGCGCCAAAAGACCGGACCGCAGTGAAAGGAAAACCAGCGGCGCGTGCTGGACGCCAAACAAAAGGGCGATACCTGCAACGGAATAAAGCGGCTGCGGTGAACCCAGCGGCGGCGCAAGGCCGATGGCCTTCAACAGCGTACTTGAAGGGCCGGTCATGCCGATCCACGACAGGGCTGTCACCTGTGGCGGGATCATCATTGGCAGCATGAACAGGAAGCTGAGCACGGATTTGCCCCTGATGTCGCAAAGGGTCAGCGTCAGCGCAAAACCGCCACCGATCAGCAGCGAGATCACCATTCCGAAAAACGAGGTGGAAAGCGTGTTGAGCACCGCCTGCCAAAGCGCAGGATCATTCAGCAGAGACCAGATGTCACCTCTCAGTGACGACAAGATGCCCGTATAGGCAAGCCGCCCCAGCGGCAGCGCGCTGAGCAGAAAGACAACCGAAACCACAAAGGGAAACAGCCAGCGAGGCTGACTGTTTCCTGAATTCGAGAGCATGTGCATGAATGCAGATCAGCCCTTGGATTCAAAGATATCGGAGAAGGTCTTGATGTCCTTTTCCGAGTTCTTCAGCGCCTCGGCAGCGTTGATCGGCAGCACCTTGATCTTGTCGCGCGCAGGGAAACCTTCAGGCAGCGCAACATCGTTGCGGGCCGGAATGTAACCGAGCTTGACGAAACCTTCCTGTCCCTTGACGGAAAGCACGTAGTCCACGAACTTCTTGGCGGCATCGGCGTGCTTGGTGCTAGCCAGAATACCAACCGGCTCGGTCACCGCAGAAACACCTTCTTCCGGGAAGACGAACTCGACCGGAGCGCCCTTGGCCTTTTCGCGGATCGGCATGTAGTCCACCACCACGCCATAGGCCTTCTCGCCCGAAGCGACAGACTTCAAGACAGCACCATTGCCACCGGCGGCAATCGCGCCATTTTCCTTCAGTGCCTTGTAGTAGTCCCAGCCTAGGCTGCTGACGCCGGCCAGCGTCTGTGCGTGGATGAGAGCTGCACCGGATGTCAGCGGGCTTGGCATCGTCACCAGGCCCTTTGCTTCAGGCTTTGTCAGATCCTTCCAGCTCGTAGGCTTCATCGAGCCCTGAGTGTTATACATGATGCCTGTCGTGATGAGCTTGGTGGAGTAGTAAAAGCCATCGGCATCATAAAGAGCAGCGTCATAATTGGCTGCTTCCGGCGACTTGTAGGCCATCAGCTGCTTGTTCTGCTTCATCCGCTCCAGCGTTACCGTGTCTGCGATCAGCAGCACATCGGCAACAGGATTGCCCGCTTCGATCTCGGCCATCAGCTTTGCCATGATCTTCGGCGTTCCGTCCCGCACCCACTGAATGTCGATACCGGGATTGGCAGACTTGAAACCATCGACGGTTGCCTGCGCATCCTCGTTTGGCTGGCTGGTATAGAGAACCAGATCGGCAGCGTTGGCGCTGCCAGCCAGAATGCCAAGAGAAACAATGGCGGTGAAGGCTGAAAGAAGGGTTTTCATGTGTGCGGTCCCTGTTGTGAGGTGGCACCGCTAAAACACATGTCCATAACATGTATGTGACAGGCAGGTTTCCGACAGAGCCGGAAACACCTCAACCCGCCACTAGAGGGTGACAGTCCCCTCGATCAAAACAGTCACCGCACCGCCGATCCAGATATCATCGCCAATCTTGTCGACGCTCACGCGCCCTGCCCGCCCCAGAACGGTGCCCTGGCTGGCAATATAATTCTGCGGAGCAATTCCGGCACCGATCAGCCATTGCGCAATGCCAGCATTCAGGCTGCCCGTTACCGGGTCCTCGTAACCATCGGCAAAGGCTCTCAGCTCGAAATCGGAACCCACGTTGTCATTTGCATCGCAGGGACCGACGAGGCCAACCTTGAGCCCGCCAAGGCGCTGATAATTCGGCTTGATATTCAAGACATCCGACCGTGAGCGCAACAGCAGCGAAACCCAGCCGGGACCATTATCCGTCCAGCTCGCATTGACGATGGCGTCTGGAGAGAGCTCAAGCGCCACCGCAACTTCTGACAGCGTTTCAGCATCCACCGCACCGGATTTGCGCAAGGGCGGGGCCGCGAAAGCAAGCTTGCCATCCGATACCCTGATGCGAACGAGGCCGAACGCGCACTCCTGCACCACTTCGGCCTTGTCCGTACCCTGCTGACGGGACAGCCAGACGTGGCATGTGCCAAGCGTTGGATGACCGGCAAAAGGCAATTCTTCGTAAGGCGTAAAAATCCGCACGCGGTAATCCGCATCGGGCGTAGTCGGCTTCAACAGGAATGTCGTTTCGCTCAGATTGGTCCAGTTGGCAAAGGCTGCCATCTGCTCGTCCGTGAGATCATCCGCATCGCAAACAACGGCGAGAGGATTGCCCTTGAGCGGCTCTGCCGAGAAGACGTCGACTTGCTGAAATGCATGCGGGCTGGTCATGGGGGAACCCTTTCGCGGGATTAGAGGACAAAAGTGTTCGTCACCCCCGGGCTTGTCCCAAGGGTCTAACCACGTTTGATGTCGAGGGTGCGTCAGATCCTCGGGGCAAGCCCGAGGATGACGTATAAACGTAGCCGCTTAAACCAGCGGCATCGTCGCATTCGATGTCGTCTCAGCACCGGCAATCAGGCGACCGAGGCGCTTGATGCCCTCTTCGATCATCTGCTCATTGGCGCAGGAGAAGCTGATGCGCAGCGTGTTGGCACCGGAACCATCGGCAAAAAATGCCTTGCCCGGCACGAAGGCAACCCGTTCCGTCGACAGCGATTTTGCCAGAAGCTCCGCGCCATCCATGCCCTCCGGCAGGGTGACCCAGACGAACATGCCGCCCTCCGGCTTTGTCCAGCTCGCAAATTTCGGCATGTACTTGTCGAGAGCAGCCAGCATCGCATCACGCCGCGCGCTATAGGCGGCCTTGATCTTCGCAACCTGTTTGTCGAAACCGCGCGAAGCGACATGCTCAATAGCCATCTGGTTGATGGTCGAGGAATGCAGGTCTGCCGCCTGCTTCATCAGCACCAGCTTGCGAATGACCGGCATGGCCGCAACCACGAAACCGACGCGCAGCCCCGGAGCCAGCGTCTTGGAGAAGCTGCCGGAATAGATGGTCCGGGTCTTTTCGATAGAGCCACTGCGGGCAATATCCAGCGAAAGGATCGGTGCGACAGGTTCGCCATCGAAACGCAGGTTCTGATAGGCGGCATCTTCGAGAACAGCGATATCGAGCTCGTCGGCAAGTTCCAGCAACTTCTTGCGGCCAGCCAGATCGACCGTTTCGCCAGTCGGGTTGGAGAAGTCAGCCGAGAGATAGGCAAACTTTACAGCCCCGCCAGCCTTCGCTGCGGCATCACGATAGGTCTGCGGCGTGCGGTTACCGCCAGGGTTCAACTGGTCATAGGTCGGCTCATAGGCGTTGAAGGCCGAGAGAGCGCCGAGATAGGTCGGCCATGTCACCAGTGCCGTATCGTTGGGAGACAGGAACAGCTTGCCGAGATAATCCAGAGCCTGCTGAGAACCGGACGTGATGAAAACGTTGTCGACCGAGCATTCGATGCCGATCTTGGCCATATCCTTCACGATCCATTCCCGCAGCGGCTTGTAACCTTCGCTGACGGAATATTGCAGGGCGGAGTTGACCTGCGGGCCGGAGAAGATATCCGCGTAAGCCTGCTTGAATTCCTCATCGGGAAACAGCGCCGGATCGGGAATGCCGCCAGCGAAGGAAATGATATCCGGCTGCTCCAGCAGCTTCAGCAATTCACGGATTTCCGAAGCTTTCATACGCGAAGAGCGCGTGGCGAAAATTTGTTCCCAGTCAAGCATGGGCCGTTTCCTCTTTTGTTCGTTTCTTGCGCATATATGTACAGAAACCGCGATAGGTCAGCAATACTGACTTATCGGTTTTCGGTACTGTTTTGCATTTTCTGCGCAACCTCCCGGATGGTGCATAGGCAATACATCTTCGGCCTGGAGTCTACAATCGCCATCACGATGGATTGACGCCGATGCAAATTACAGGTCGATTGCAGCCAACTGATTTGATGCATGGAGGAGTAAAGAATGCTCAAGAATATCGATCCGGCACTCAATGCCGATGTGCTGCACGCGCTGCGCGCCATGGGTCACGCGGACAAGCTGGTCCTGACGGATACCAATTTTCCGTCAGACAGCATCGCCCAGCACACTGTTGTGGGCCAGGTTCTGCGCATGGAAAACATCTCGGCCGCCCGCGCCATGAAGGCAATCCTTTCCGTCTTCCCGCTGGATACACCCATCCAGCCCTCCGTCGGTCGCATGGAAGTCATGGGCGCGCCTGACCAGATCGAGCCGGTACAGGCAGAGGTGCAAGCGGAAATCGATGCCGCGGAAGGCCAGTCAGCCCCCATGTATGGCATTGAGCGCTTTGCCTTTTACGAAGAGGCAAAGGATGCCTACTGCATCATCACCACGGGTGAGACGCGGTTCTACGGCTGCTTCATCCTGACCAAGGGTGTGATTGCCCCCGGAAGCTGACAGCGCCCGTCAGTGGGTTATGGCCATGACGAGCCAGTCACGGTCGCCCAGATCGGCGAGCATGGCCTGTGCGTCTTGAAACGCGTTACGCTCCGCCAGCCTATGCCACGCCTCCTGCGCCAATTTGTGAGACTTGGCTGGCGGCGCCAATGCCAGCTTGTCGAGCCGTTCCCTTAATAGAGGGACCATACCGGGCGGTGTCCAGCCTCCGGTATGGGCAAAGCCTCCCGGCATCACGACGGCTGCGTCATTGGCATATCGTTGCAACATGGTTTCGATCCGCCAGCCATGAACGAGGGATCGCACCTCGTCTTCCGGCCAGCCGAGCGCCGGCAGTTGTCGCGCGAGCAAGTCATGGTTCGTATCATGGCTTTCACTCAGCGAGGAAACTCTGGTGAAATGCGGAGCAAGCATCACGACAGCTGCAAGACCCGGGCTGATAAAGGCAGGGTCCAGCCAAGATGGCGCTGCACCATCAGGCCCCAGATAAAATGCCGTTTGGATGTCTTGCAACGATGCAAGGCCACCATATCGCGCCTTCGCCGCTGCCGCAAAGGCCGCGCGATCTCTAGAGATCCATTGCCGCATGAGCTCTTGGACATCGGCTTCGAATTCGGGTGTCGCGGCACAGCGAAACGCGTGATGTAGCACTGCCATTTCTGAACTCCTCCAATCGCCACCAACCCGAAACAAGTCGGTGGCGACATCCGCTTGACTAGAACATTAGAGACTTCCGATGAAGAGTCTATTGTGCTGCGCAGGTGGCAAGCGTTCCTGCTATGACGCCGACATAGGAGCCGACAGTTGTTGCAAGGCTCTGGAAGCCAGACGCAGCAACCCGGCTTGCGGCCGCATTGGTGGTGGCGTCCGTGATCTGGCTTCTGGCGATGCTCCAGTGACCGGCAGGATCGTTGTCGAATGTAATGACCCAGGGGAAAGGCTTCGGCAAGTCACCCGGTTGCGCGTTGACGGGGATATCGGCATTGCCGACATTGGCCTCGGCACCTGGCTCTGGGGCATCCGCGTCAGGGAGATCCACCTTGACGAAGCATTGCGCATTGGGAAGCCCGGCCCGGGCTGCATCATCAGTTTCAAAATAGAAGAATGACAATGTGGGAGGATTACCACTGACACCAAAGTTGTCCTTGTTCCAAAGAACCACACCGGTTGCGGGGTTCGCCGTCACGCTGCGATAGACGGAATAGGCATAGGCTGGACTGACCGCACCGAATGCCAATGCGGCAACGCTCATGGACAAGATGCGGTTGCGAAGTTGTATTTTCATGGCTTTTCCTTTTCCATGGAGAGACAATCACTCCTCGCACCATGCGAAGAGCGTTGACCGGCGGCATGTGCCGACGGATCCGGGTGGTGCGGGCGGTTTCCCGCCAGCTATGAGGGGTGGAAGATCGTGGGACCGGTTTGGTTAGGTGGTCGTCGTAGCCTCAGCCAACCTGCAGGCTGCGCCTAAGAAACATATGGTGGTGCTGTTCATGACCCACCTTGTGTTGAAAAGGTCCCATCGGCATTATAGGTGACGGTGACACGCGTATAACCGGTGGTGAAATCACAGGTCGCGGCGTTGCTCGTGTCATAAGAAACGACCTCTCCATCGGCCATGTAACCTGTCTTGACGTAGAAGATCTGCTTGGGTGTACAGGTCATGCGCACATTGGGTGATGGCGCGACGTAGCTCGACAAAAGAACGGTACCATCGCCATTAATCGTCGCTAGGCCGCAGAAAAGCTGCGGATCCGGTGTAGGCGTATAGGAAGGCACGTTCACACCAAACGCGCCTGTGGTTATTCCGGTCTGATTGACCGGGCTCGACATGCCAAGCGGACTGATGCTCAAGGTCGTGCAGTCCAACGCAGTGGTCGATGCAGAGGCGAGCTCGATGGCGCGCACAACGTTGGTGCTGGCAGTCTGGACCATTGCGGAAGCTTCCAATGGGGAGACCGCAGGAGCGGTGCTGATGGCCCCCGCATAGATCTGGGCACCCATTTCAAAATTGATCGAAGCGCCTGTCTCTGCGTAATTTCCAATCATCTGGCAACCGAGACTGCTTGAATAGATCGACGACGCTGCCACAGTGGGAGTAAACGTGGCCTGCTGTTGAAAGACGTAAAAGTATTGAGTCGTAGCAGACAAGTTCTGAACGGTGATCATGTAGTAACTGCTGCTCATGGCGGACCAACTATTTCGTTTTGGATCCCGGCTGTCCGCCACCCGTAAGGATGGCGGACATTGTTCGGGCTTCTGGCACCGGCTGTCCGCCGCGCCTCTCAGCTACCCTGCAACATCAGGACTACTGAAGCTGGGTGCTCCAGGAGCCATCCGCGTTCAAGCTGACGTTGCAAACGGTGTAACCGCCAGTGAAATCTGCCAGCGCAGAATTCGTGCTGGAAGCTGTGAAGTTCATGACAGTACCCTGCGTGTACGTGCCCGTCTGAACGTAGTATTTGAGGATTGGCTGGCAATCCGTGTTGTTCATCGGGTTCGCCTGGACGAAGTTGGATAGAACGATGGTGCCATTGACGCTCACCGCAGAGCCAACATTGTAGTAGGGCGGCGCGGTAAAGCTTGGCGTGATGACACGAAATGCGCCTGCCTCAACACCCTCTTCGTATTGCGCCGCGCCAAGTCCCAGCGGCGAAATTGTCGCAGTGGTGCAATCGCTAGGCTGCGATGTGCTCCCGGAAGCGGGGGCAAGATCGATGGCACGCCAAGCAGAGGAGTATCCGGAAGAGTTGCCAACCACAGGCACCGAACTGGCTTCCTGGATACCTGCATAATACTGAAGGTTGACCTGGAATGTCAGCTCTCCGCCAGTATCATTGTAGTTGCCGAGTGACTGACTGTAGAGTGAGTTCGAGTAGACGTCGCCCCCGCCCGAATAGACGGCAGGCTCCTGGAAGAAGAAGAATTTCTGTGTCTGCGACTGCAGGTTTTTGACGTTGATGGTCAAAAGAGTAGACATGGATAGCAATCCTTGCGTGTTGAGAGTGAATTCAGGGAGCTGCCTGACCGGCCTTGTGACATTCCGTTTTGTGCCGGTTCAACTCAGCGTCCCTGAGCTCGAATATCTCTACACCCAACGCCTATATCAACCTTGAGTTGTTAATCTGTGCGTAAATCTTCCTGTGAAATTACGCTCAGCGTTGTCCATGCTCGAGAGAGATGGCCTCAAGCAATGCGAGAAGACGGGCCTGGAATACCTTCGATCGGTTGCGCAGCAGCAGGACACTTTGCAGCTCGGTGGCCGAAATGGACTTGTCGCTATGCCAGTTCATCGTACCCCTGCCCAGCAAGAGCCAGTCCAGTGACACATCAAGCAGCTCCGCAAGGGAGCAGACATTTTCCAGTGACGTGTGCCCGCCATTCTGCCAGCGGGAAACGGCTGCAACGGAGACATTGAGTTCCGCAGCAAGAGCGTGAATTTTGCGAACCTTATGGCTGGCGATGGCTTCGCGAATGCGTTTGCCGCGTGCTTGATCATGCGCCATCACATGACCTCTTGGATAAATTCCCAGTGACCGGATGAAATTCCGATCGACCCCGGATCTGCGCTGCGAAATATGCAGGCTTTGGCCTCAAGCCAGATTGTTGCTTCATGACCCACGTTACAACCCTTGGTATTTACTAAAAATTTACCAATCCATTAGTTGCGACGTCCGGCGATGAAAAGTTAGAAAAAAAGTTATTCACACCTTAGGTTGCATCTGGTTGTAGAGCATGTGCCGCCTGAATGCAGAAAGGCCGGAGCTTTCGCCCCGGCCTTTATTCATTCAGTCATAAACCGATGCTTAGTTGACGGACTTGTCGACCAGCTTGTTCTTGCCGATCCATGGCATCATGCCGCGAAGCTTTGCGCCGACTTCTTCGATCTGGTGAACGTCGTTCATGCGGCGGATGCCCTTGAAGCGGGCAGCACCGGAGCGGTATTCCTGCATCCAGTCGGAGGTGAACTTGCCGGTCTGAATGTCGTGCAGGACGCGCTTCATTTCAGCCTTTGTTTCAGCGGTGATGATGCGCGGGCCGGTGACGTATTCGCCCCATTCTGCGGTGTTGGAGATGGAGTAGTTCATGTTGGCGATGCCGCCTTCGTAGATCAGGTCCACGATCAGCTTTACTTCGTGCAGGCACTCGAAATAAGCCATTTCAGGCGCATAACCGCCTTCGACCAGCGTTTCGAAACCGGCGCGGATCAGCTCAACCAGACCGCCGCACAGAACGACCTGTTCGCCGAAGAGGTCGGTTTCGCACTCTTCCTTGAAGTTAGTCTCGATGATGCCGGAACGACCGCCGCCAACGCCGCAAGCGTAGGAAAGGGCAACTTCAAGCGCATTGCCGGAAGCGTTCTGGTGAACGGCAACGAGGCAAGGTACGCCGCCGCCCTTCTGGTATTCGCCACGAACCGTGTGGCCAGGGCCCTTCGGTGCAATCATGACGACGTCGAGCGAAGCCTTTGGCTCGATAAGGCCGAAGTGAACGTTGAGGCCGTGGGCGAATGCAATGGCAGCACCATCACGAATGTTATCGGCAATTTCTGCCTTGTAGATGTCGGCCTGAAGTTCGTCAGGCGTTGCCATCATCAAGAGATCGGCCCACTTTGCAGCTTCGGCAACGGTCATGACCTTGAAGCCGTCGGCTTCGGCCTTCTTGATGGTCGGCGAACCGGCTTTCAGCGCAATGACGACGCCAGTCGCACCGCTGTCCTTCAGGTTCAGCGCATGCGCGCGACCCTGGGAACCATAACCGACGATGGCGACATTCTTCGCCTTGATGAGATTGAGATCGGCATCACGATCGTAATAGACGCGCATTTCGGTAGTCCTTCCTTGGATATTGACGTTGTTGCGAACGGAAATTCAGGCGACCTTTCCACCGGTTTCCGAATGTATCTTTTCCGTGCCGTAGAGCGCCAGAAAGGCCGATACGGCCTTGCGCGCCCGGGCAGAAAAATCCTTGGCCTGCTGCGCTTCACCCAGAAGCATACGAACATGCAGGTCTGAAACGATCAGGCCGTAAAAGCTGCGATAGGCGTCTTCGAGATCATCGAAACGCAGATAGCCGGAGCGGCGTCCCGCCTCGATCAAGCCGCGGGCACGCTTGTCGATCTGGCGACGCCCACGCTCGAGCAGCAGGTTGCCGAGCTTGGAGCCATCCCGGCTGGCCTGACCGATCGCCAGGCGGTTCAACGCCAGCGACACATCGCCCGCGAGAACATCGAGCAGATCATGCGCGAAAACTTCCAGGTGGTCAGTCAGCTGTGGCGCGGAAACGCGGTCTCCCGCCTTTTCGAAGGTGCGAACCTTGCTCTGCTGAAAGGTGATCATCGCAGCGAGAAGCCCGTCGCGATCGCCAAACCATTTATAGAGGCTTTCCTTGGAACAGTTGGCGGCACGCGCCAGACCCGACGTTGTCAGGGCTTTTTCTCCGCCCTCGACCAGAAGACGCAACGCCTGTTCCAGAACAGCGTTCTGACGCGGCGAAAATTCCTGCGCTGTGATCGGATCGGTCCCCACCTTGTCCACTCCACCTGAGATACAATGTACCGTACGGTACGGTTCGAGTGTTGTTTAAGATGAGCCGTGAAATGGGTCAAGAGTTTTTTTGAAGGACACGCAACAATTGACGCAGCGCAACATGAGCATCTACGAAACTTCGCAGCATCAAGGCGATAAAGGCGCTACGACGAATGCATCAAGCCTCGGCCTCGAAACGATCGCGGGCCGTCTTGACAGCCTCATGATTGTCCAGCGCCCAACGGACGACTTCCGACAAGGGACGATAGAGCGACCGGCCCAGCGGCGTCATGCTATACTCGACGCTCGGGGGCTTGGTTGGATAGACCTCGCGATGAACATAGCCATCACGCTGCAGGTCCCGCAACGTCTGCGTCAGCATACGCTGGGAGATATCCGGTACCATTCGGCGAAGCTCGCCAAATCGATAGGGGCGCTCCGACAGCGCCTGCAACAGGAGGGTGGACCACTTCCCGCCGATCTGGCTGAGCAGATCTCGTACCGGGCAATTGTCGAAATTGAAATGAGAAACGTCCCCCAGCGTGGGGAGCGATGCAGGCTTCAATCGCGAAACAGTCGCATTCATGGTGGTTCCCTTTTGGTAACGTAGAGTCGAAAAACTGCCTTCTTTACACCTGCTCGTCAATTCCTATTCTACCCTTACTCTCTTTTTGAGACCATCAGGAAAAGGAATATCGATGAGCAAGATACTCGTGACAGGCGCTTCCGGCCATCTGGGCCAGGCGGTACTGCGGCATCTCCTGGAGACTTACAAGGTTCCAGCGGGAAATATCGTGGCCGCGACACGCGACACGAATAAACTTTCAGCTGTTGCCGACAAGGGCGTCGAGGTCCGCAAGGCTGACTTCGATGATGCTTCGACACTGGACGCCGCCTTTGCTGGAATAGATACCGCCCTCATCATTTCCACGGACGCACTTGCTGTCCCGGGCCAGCGTCTCAAACAGCACCAGGCTGCGGTCGCGGCAGCCGTCAAGGCGGGCGTCAAGCATATCGCCTACACGTCCATGCAAAATCCGGGCAAGTCGCTCGTTACCTTCGCGCCCGATCATCTGGGCACGGAAGAAGCCATCAAGACGAGCGGCATTCCCTACACGATCCTGCGGAATGCCTGGTACAACGACAACTACCTCCTCTCCATGCCGGCAAACCTCAAGCGTGGACAATGGTATACCGCGATGGGTGACGGACGGGTGCCGAATGTGTCGCGTGACGACTGCGCACGCGCAGTGGCAGCGGCCCTTGCCAATGCCAAGGGCGACAGCAAAATCTATAACATTACCGGCAGCAAGTCGTGCACTGCCGATGAAATTGCCACGATCATTTCCACCGCTGCGGGCAAGCCACTTTCGGTGATCAAGGTCTCGCCATCCGACCTGCAAAAAGGCATCGAGAGCGCAGGCCTGCCCTCCTTCGTTGCTGAAATGGTGGCGTCGGCCGATGCAAACATTGCAGCTGGCAATTTCGATGAAGTCACGAACGACTACGAAACACTGACTGGTGAGAAGCCGCAGACGACCGAAGCCTTCATGCAGGCACATAAAGCGGCGCTTCTATCGGCATAAATACGGTCAGCAGCGCTGAGAGAAGCACCGCACCATTCCGGTTGCCCTAAGGCGCCTCGAAGATCAGGATCATTCCCGGCAAATCGCCGGGAATGACATTACGAGGATGAGCCTGCCGGCCTGTCAGCCCTCGTCCTTCAACGTCTCTTTCTGAGTAATCAGCCGCGCACTATGCTGGCCGCTGAGATAGATCCACAGCCAGCTCCAGGCGACGGCAAGGCGTGAGCGCGTTCCAATCAGGAAGTAGATATGGGCAAGTCCCCAGATCCACCATGCCAGGACGCCGGTCAGCTTGATCTTGCCGAAATCCGCGACCGCCGCGCTCTGACCGATGGTCGCCAGATTGCCCTGGTGACGATAGCGGAACGCCGGTTGCTCGGCCTTGCCCGTAATCCTTGCCTTGATGACGCCAGCCACATAGGCACCCTGTTGCTTGGCAGCGGGCGCAACACCCGGCACCGGCTTGCCATTTTCCTGCATGACGGACGCGGTGTCTCCAATGACGAAGATGTTGGGATCCTCGGGGATATTCAGTTGCGGCCCGACCTCTGCCCGCCCTGCCCTGTCTGCGGAAATGCCGAGCCATTGCGCGGCTGGTGAGGCCTGAACGCCTGCAGCCCATACAATCGTTCTTGCGGGAAAATACGTGTCACCGACGGTGACACCATCCTCCGTGCAGGCCGTAACAGGCGTTCCCAGTAAGACCTCCACACCCAGCCGCTCCAGCGCACGTTTGGTATAAGCCGAGAGGTCATCGGTGAAGGCAGGAAGCACACGCGGCCCTGCCTCGACAAGAAGAACCCGGGTCTTGCGCGTATCGACATTGCGGAATTCAGGCGGGAGAACCTTGTTGGCAAGGTCAGAAATCATCCCCGCCATCTCGACGCCGGTGGGACCGGCACCGATGACCACGAAGGTCAGAAACGCCTGCTTCTCTTCCTCGGTCTGGGCCAGTTCCGCACGTTCGAAAGCCAGCAACAGGCGGCGGCGAATGGTTGTCGCATCTTCGAGCGTCTTCAGCCCCGGTGCGTGTTTCTCCCATGCGTCATTGCCGAAATAGGCGTGACGAGCACCCGTCGCGAGAACGAGCGTATCAAACCCAATGGTCTCGCCGGACTTGAGAATGACCTGTCGGTTGTCGCGATCCACACCGCCAACCTCCGACAACAGCGTCGTGACCTCGGGGCGGTCACGATACAGGCGACGGATTGGCCAGGCGATTTCCGATGTCGCCAACGCCGTGGTCGCGACCTGATACAAAAGCGGCTGAAAAAGATGGTGATTTCGCCGATCGATCAGCGTGATCCGGACCGGTGTATCTTTCAGTCCATGAACGACCTGCAGCCCGCCGAAGCCTCCCCCAACGACGACAACGTGATGCTCCTGCATGGGAATGTCCTTCTCAAATAAATAAGCCGCGCATTTGGTGCGCGGCTTCAATATAGAGGGAAAAATTGACGTTAGTTATGAAATTGCCTGACCGCAGGCGCGACAAAAACGCCGTACCGTCTCTTCCATTCCATATTCCAGGGCATCTGCAGTCAGCCCGTGGCCGATGGAAACCTCGGCCAAGTAAGGTATGCGGCTTACGAGCGCCGGAAGGTTGGCAACCGTCAAATCATGACCGGCATTGACCTCAAGTCCGAGCGAACGCGCATGGTCCGCCGTCACGCCCAGCTTCTCGATCCACTCTTGCGCCCGCTCGGCACTGTCGTAGCAACCGCCATAGGGACCGGTGTAAAGCTCGATGCGCGAAGCCCGCGTTTCCGCGGCATGGTCGATTGCATCCCGGTCACCGTCGCCATCAGCAAACAGCGAGACCCGCATTCCGCCAGAGGTCAGACGCGAAACGGTTTCCTTGAGAAAGACCGCGTGCGTGCGAAAATCCCAGCCATGATCCGAGGTTGCCTGCGATGGATCATCGGGGACGAGTGTTACCTGCTCCGGCTGCGCTTCCTCGCACAGCAAGAGAAAATCTTCGGTCGGATATCCCTCAATATTGAATTCGGCCTGCGGGAACTCATCATCGATAAGAGCTCTTAAAACCGGCAGATCCGAAAAGCGGATATGGCGCTGATCGGGCCTTGGGTGAACCGTGAGCCCGCTGGCTCCGGCTTTCAGCGCGATACGACCGAAATGCGCGACATCGGGCCACGGCAGGTCGCGGCGATTGCGAAGCATGGCGATGGCATTGAGGTTGACGGAGAGTTTCGTTGGCATGATCGGGACCGCTTGCGTTCGATTAGGAGAGCCTTGTTTCCCGCACTATGGAGCACACCGCAAGCTCAGCAGAAAAATTATTTCAAAAACTTTTGGAACCAAATCAGCGAATTCGCATTCAAGGGCGCATTGGGGAATGGGGTGACAATGGCAAACGAATATTTTTTCTCAGAAGTGCAACTCGACGTGCAGTCGAATCCGGGCATTGCGACCGAGGCCGGAATGGATGATTTCCTGAACGAAGAACCAGCCACGCGACGGTCCAATCATGGAAGAGCGCGCAATGAAGCCCGGTGGAGGGCTAACCCTATGCGCGACGCCGAGAATTCGAAGATGTCTCCAGCCAGAGACAAGCCCCTTACGGCGCGGGCGTCATTTCTTCCGGAAGTTTCCCTCCCATCCAATCTCCCCCCTGAACCCGTTGCTATCGCCGATATGGCCAACATGTTCGGGGTCACCCACCGCACCCTTCACTTCTACGAAGAAAAAGGCATCATTTCCTCCAGACGTGCCGGCCTCATGCGCATCTACTCGCATCAGGATGTGCGCCGCATGGCCGTGATCAATTTCTTCCGCGAAATCGGCATTCCGGTTGCGACCATTCAGGACATCATGCAGAAACTTGCAGATGCCACCTGTCAGGAAGATGCAGATACGATTTTTCAGGATCTGCTCAATGCCCGCAAGCTGGAACTTGCGGAAGAAGTGTCGACCGTTCGCCGCCAGATCCAGCAGATCAGCGACATTCTCACCGACGACAACGCACAGACCCTGGCTGAACGCCCTTTTGATGACGCCTCTGTTGAACTGACGGTTCAGGAACGCCGTTGCCTCGAGTTGATGGCGGAAGGTTACGCACCGGTCCGGCTGGCACGCACTCTGGAGGTGACGCCAGAGGAACTGCAGAAGCTGGAAGCCTGCGTCATGGACAAGGTCAGTGCCAGCAATCGCTTTCAGGCTGTTGCAAAGGCCTACATGATGGGCGTCATTTCGCAGGACAAGGCGCAGACAAGATCTGACCGGAACGCCTGACAAGAATATCCTATCACAATATCCGTGCAGCATACTGCGATAGGCGCTTGTTATCAGCGAACAATCGTAAGCGTTTCGGCGGCACGGGTGATGGCCGTATAGAGCCAGCGCTCCCGCGAATCGCGAAACGCGAAGCTCTCGTCAAACAGCACGACGTTGTTCCACTGTGAGCCCTGCGCCTTGTGAACGGTCAAAGCATAGCCGTAGTCAAACTCGTCATAGCGTTTGCGTGTCGTCCAGGGAATTTCCGTCTCGGTCTCTTCAAAGGCCGCCTTGAGCAGCTTGATCTTGGCCGCTCCGCGATCCATGTCGTCATCTTCCGGGCGGATCATCAGGTTGATGCCCGGCTTCACCGTTTCCCGGGACGAACTCATGACCTGCCAAAGGGAGCCATTCAGAAGTCCTTTGGCCGGATCGTTGCGAAGGCAGACGAGCTTGTCGCCGGATTGCGGGTAATCCGCGCTGAACCCCTTCAGCTCCCGAAGGCGCTGATTATAGCGACGACGCGTGCGGTTGGTGCCAACCAGCACCTGATCTGCGTCCAGCACCAGCCCCTGCGTTACTTCGCTCTTGGAAATCACCTGCGCAGCGCCGTAATTGCCACTCATGATCTCCTTTCCTTCGCGTACATCCATCGCCAGCTGGATAATGGGATTGTCCTTCGCCTGGCGATGAATTTCCGACAACAGAAAATCAGGCTCCTGCTCGGTAAAGAAACCACCGCCGGAAACCGGCGGCAACTGACCGGGGTCGCCGAGAACGAGAATGGGTGTGCTGAAGCTCATCAGGTCGCGCCCGAGAGCCTCATCCACCATGGAGCACTCGTCAATGATGATGAGAGCCGCTTTCGCCAGAGGGCTCTGGCGGTTGATGGAAAACATCGGCGCAATCGACGTTTTGCCGGTTTCCTCATCCTCCACCGCCTCTTCGCCTCTGGGGCGATAGATCAGCGAATGGATGGTCCGCGCATTGGTCGCACCGCGCGATCTCAAGACCTGCGCGGCCTTTCCTGTAAAGGCGGCAAACAGCACTTCGCCGTCAACATGTTCGGCGAAATATTTGGCAAGCGTCGTCTTGCCCGTTCCGGCATAGCCGAACAGCCGGAAGACCTGTGAGCGCCCTTCCTTCAGCCAGCGCGAAACAGCCTTAAGGGCTTCATCCTGTTGCGGTGAAAATTGCATGAGCTCTCTTCGCAGGATTCGAACGGAAAGCGCAACAGAAAACGAAAGAATAATGATGAGCCGGAATTGTGCGCGCTGACTGTCAATGGCGTAAAGCTCAGGAATGAGACAGAAACATCAAGGAAGTACATAATTATTATTTGTGATGATGACGATCTTAACCAACAATCAATCGATGATAAATAGTGTCCTACATGTATGGATTAGATATTAGGGACATCTTTCCTGCCATGAAACGGATCAGAACGACAAGATGGAGTTCCGCAAGAAACCCCGGAAGAACAAGTTGTTCAGAGCAACGCCATGCTCATCACTAATGTAAAACTTGTTAAACTAGGGGTCGGGGAAACATGTTCTCGTTCAAGAACCTTTCCACAAAATCAAAGGTCGTTTCAGGTACGTCTGCACCGGTCTTACTCGCAATTGCCATCGGCGTCATTGCACTAAACAGTATATGGTCCATGATCGAAAGCAACGGATGGGTCGAGCATACCCATAAGGTGCTTCAGAAAGCAGATTCCATTACCGCGGCTGCCGTCGATATGGAAACGGGCATGCGCGGCTTTATCATCACCGGTAAGCAGAACTTCCTGGAACCGTACCGACAGGGTGAACAGTCGATTTACAAGCTCATCGATGAACTGAAGAACACGGTCAGCGACAACTCCACGCAGGTCGGCCGCCTAGAGAAAATCCGTACCGCAATTGGCGACTGGCAGAAGAATTTCGCCGAGCCGCAGATCAAGGCGCGCGCCACATTCGCAGACACCGTATCCGTTGGCGAATTGAACCAGAAACTCGACGCCACACAAGGAAAGGCCTATTTCGATAGTCTCCGCAGTTCCATCAAGGACCTGCAGGCCGATGAACAGGCTCTCCTAACCAAACGTTCCGCGGCCAGCGAAGCAGCCACTTCGTCTTCCATCAACATGATCTGGGGTAGCCTTGTAGCAGCGGTCATCCTGGCGCTCGTCGTCGGTCTGATGATTGGTTCCGGTATTGCCAAGCCGCTTCTGGCGATGACATCGGCGATGAAGCGCCTCGCGAATGGGGAGACGCAGCTCGAAATCCCGGGCGTTGGTCGCAAGGACGAAATCGGCCAGATGGCCGAGACCGTTCAGGTCTTCAAGGAAAACGCCATCGCCAAGGTTCAGATGGAACGTGAAGCCGATGCCAACCGCTCCATGTCCGAGAAGGAACGCCAGGAGCGCGAAGCTCAAAAGGCCAAGGAAGCAGCAGACATCCAGTTCGCAGTCGATGCACTCGCACAGGGCCTTGGCCAGCTGGCAGACGGCAACGTCGCCCACCGCATCAACACGCCGTTCGTAGCCCATCTTGACCGCTTGAGAGCCGATTACAACAACTCCGTCGGCAAGCTTCACGAAGCACTCATTTCCGTTGGCCAGAATGCCCGTGGCATCGATGCCGGCGCAAACGAGATCCGCTCTGCTGCAGACGATCTTTCCAAGCGCACCGAGCAGCAGGCCGCATCCGTTGAAGAAACGGCAGCTGCTTTGGAAGAAATCACCACCACAGTGAAGGATTCCAGCCGTCGCGCCGAAGAAGTCGGACATTTGGTTTCCAAGGCCCGTCAGGGTGCGGAAAAGTCCGGCGACGTCGTGCGTCAGGCCGTGACTGCCATGAATGAAATCGAGCGCTCCTCGGGCGAGATTACCAACATCATCAGCGTCATCGATGAAATTGCCTTCCAGACCAACCTGCTTGCCCTGAACGCCGGTGTTGAAGCTGCACGTGCTGGTGAAGCCGGGAAAGGCTTTGCCGTTGTTGCCCAGGAAGTGCGCGAACTGGCGCAGCGTTCCGCCAAGGCCGCCAAGGAAATCAAGGCGTTGATCACCACTTCCGGCGAACATGTTCGCTCCGGCGTGGAGCTTGTCGGAGAAACCGGTCGTGCGCTCGAGGTCATCGTTTCCGAGGTGCAGGAAATCAACCGCCACATTCATGCGATCGTTGAATCGTCGCGCGAACAGTCGGTTGGACTTCAGGAAATCAACACCGCCGTCAACACCATGGATCAGGGCACGCAGCAGAACGCCGCCATGGTCGAGCAGTCGACAGCGGCAAGCCACAGCCTTGCCAAGGAGGCGGCATCTTTGAACCAGCTGCTCAACCAGTTCAACCTCGGCAATGGCAGTGGCACATCCGCGCGCCCCGTTCAGGTGGCGACAGCCGCTTCGGCTCCCGTCGCTTCACCGACGCGCCAGTTGATGCGCAAGGTGGCAGGCGCCTTTGGTGGCGGTTCCGCCGCCGCAGCAGCCGACAGCTCCTGGGAAGAGTTCTGATCCCAGGCATCGAGCCCGAAGCAAACGGAGCCCGGGGAGATCCCGGGCTTTTTTGTGCCTATTCCTCGCTTGCCAGCTGACGCGCGATCACTTCAACATCGGCCACAGGCTGATAACCAGAAGCACGGCCATGGTGATGTTGAACCATTTCAACCGCGCTGGCACAGATAACCGTTCCCGAAGCGCAGAGCCGAACCCTGCCCATGTCGACACACTTGGAAGATTGACCGCCGCAAAAGCCAGCCCGACCAGCATCACCGTGAAATAATATTGGCTGGCATCCGTATAGGTTGCCATGGCGGTCACGGCCATGACCCAGGCCTTCGGATTGACCCATTGAAATGCCGCAGCCCCGATAAATGTCATGGGCTGCGCGCCGATCCTGCCGTCGGCCAGGGATCGGGACATGCCTATCTTCCAGGCCATCCACAGAAGATAGGCGCCGCCGGCAAATTTGAGGAGCGTATAAAGTACCGGGATTGCATGTAAGAGAGCGCCGAGCCCCAGCCCTACACCGATCAATAGAGACAGGAAACCCGCGCCTATTCCGAGCATGTGAGGGACCGTACGCCGAAAACCAAAATTCACGCCCGATGCAAACAGCATCATATTGTTTGGCCCCGGCGTTATGGACGTCGTGAAAGCGAAAAGCAGAAGCGCTATAAAGGTGTCGATTGTCATGGCATTCCCCTTGAGGCGGAAATCTAGTCGCGCTCCCTTTCAAAGACCAGCCATGGGCGCGAATGGAACTGCCCACAAGTTTTGATGGATCATCCAGTCGTCTCGGTGGTTATCGGTGTGACTGCAAACAGGAGAAACCTATGTTTGATGATATCCCAACCGTCACCCTGCCATCCGGCAAATCCGTTCCGGCTTTGGGAATTGGAACGTGGAACATGGGTGATTCCAAAAATGAAATGCCAAAGGAGATCGCCGCCATCCGCAAGGCCATTGAACTCGGCATGACGGTGGTCGATACGGCTGAGATGTACGCCGATGGCCGCTCGGAGGAAGTCGTTGGCGAGGCGATCAAGACGTTGCGCGATGACGTGTTCCTTGTCAGCAAGGTCTATCCACACAATGCCAGCGCCCAAGGCACCATCGAGGCCTGCGAGCGCAGCCTCAAGCGGTTAGGAACAGACTGCCTGAACCTCTACCTGCTGCATTGGCGCGGCTCCTATCCGCTCAAAGAGACCGTGAGCGCCTTCGAAAAGCTGAGGGACGATGGCAAGATCAAAGACTGGGGTGTTTCCAACTTCGATACCGATGACATGGAAGAACTGTTTTCGGTAGAAAACGGCAGCAATTGCGCGGCCAATCAGGTGCTCTACAATCTGTCACGCCGCGGACCCGAATATGATCTTCTGCCCTGGTGCCAAAGCCATGGCGTTCCCCTCATGGCATATTCGCCCATAGAACAGGGCCGCATTCTCTCCAATCATGAACTCATCCGCATCGCCAAGGCCTATCAGGCAACGCCCGCACAGGTCGCTCTTGCCTTCCTTCTGGAACGCGATGGTGTGATGCCTATCCCGAAATCGTCGAATGCTGAGCGTGTGACGGAAAATCGCGGCGCGCCCGAGCTGGAGATAACCGACGAGGACTGGGCCGCACTGGATGCCGCCTTCCCGCCGCCGGTAAAAAAGACTGCGCTGGCAATGCTATAATGCCAGCGCGCCCGCTCCATCGATCTTACACCGGCGTCACCGCCGGTGATAAAACTGCTTCAGGATGAGGTAGGTCGGGTATGAAATTGCCATCAGGAAGATGCTCGCTTCATGGGTTGAGGCTGCGTCGGCCCACTTATCGAGACGTGAATGGCTGCCAAAAAGCCCCACGCCGAAAAGCGCGGCTCCGCAACCGGCCACAGCGATAGCGAGGGCAAAGACCCACCACGGCCAGACAATCGAATCATTATGGACGAGATAGAGCGAAAAAAGCGATCCCGCCATGAGCAGAACGCCGACTGTGAGGAGATAACTTCTGCAGTACAAAGCCCATGTTTCGCGTGATTTTCGGTTCACATTGGCTCCCCGTAAATAAATCTCCAGCCGATGCCAAAGGCAAGCGCTGCAACAGCGGAGGCAGAAAATAGGATGAGATGGGCAAGTCCGGGAACGGTGGAGAAATACTGTTTTGCTTCCGCACCATAAATACGGATCTTCAGCAACACCCTGTCATGCCCATCTTTGCGACCTTGCGAAAACAGATCACGCTCCCAAAGCGCTCCAAAATCTTCTCGACGCCCAAGGCGGACAAACATAATCAGGTGAAAGGATATTGCCAGCACGATAGCGGCGCCGGCTGACAGGATGAAGTACTCCTTCAATGCAAAATGTCCCTCATTGGCATCCGTTAGCTGTTGCACATCTACCCATAATCAGGCCGTGCCTCAACCCACCGGGCATGACGAGAAACAAAAATGCCCGCAGCAGATGCAGCGGGCATTGTCGTTTTTGATGGCTTTAGAGATTACATTCCCTGTGGACCGCGGTTCATTGCAGCGATGCCGGTGCGGCAAACTTCAAGGAGACCCAGCGGCTTGATGATGGACAGGAACTGGTCGATCTTGGACGACTTGCCGGTGATTTCAAAGATGAAATGCTCCAGCGTCGCATCCACCACCTTGGCATGGAAAGCATCGGCCAGACGGAGCGTTTCAGCGCGATCTTCTCCGCGTCCTGCCACCTTGATGAGCGCGACTTCGCGTTCGATCGGCCGGTCCTGCCCGTTCTGGCGGGCGCGTACGGTCAGGTCCACGACGCGGTGAACCGGAACGATGCGTTCCAGCTGCGCCTTGATTTGCTCGAGAACGCCAGGCGTTCCGCGGGTCACGATGGTGATGCGCGACAGGTGCGCCTCATGCTCCGTTTCAGAAACTGTCAGGCTTTCAATGTTGTAGCCGCGCCCGGAAAACAGGCCGATGACGCGGGCGAGAACGCCCGGCTCATTGGCAACGAGAACCGATAGCGTGTGGTTCTCGACGGTTTCCGTTTCCTTCTGAATGAAGTAGGCCGAACCGGTAGGCTGTAGATGTGCGTTCATATCCGTATTCCTTTCCAGTTCTCAGACGAGCTGACGGCCCTTGGCATCGATGGCGTTTGCAACGGCTTCGTCGGTGGCTTCATCCGGCAGAAGCATTTCATTATGCGCCTTGCCCGACGGGATCATCGGGAAGCAGTTGGCGAGATTGGCGACGCGGCAATCGAAGATGACCGGCTTGTCGACGGCAATCATCTCGGCAATCTTGCCATCCAGTTCCTTCGGGTCATCGCAATACATGCCGACCGCGCCGTAAGCTTCCGCCAGCTTGACGAAGTCAGGCATGGCTTCCGTATAGGAGTTGGACAGGCGGTTACCGTGCAGCAACTGCTGCCACTGGCGCACCATGCCCATATACTGGTTGTTGAGGATGAAGATCTTGACCGGCAGGCTATACTGGATCGCGCAGGACATTTCCTGAATGCACATCTGGATCGAGGCGTCACCGGCGATGTCGATGACCAGTGCTTCCGGATGCGCAACCTGAACGCCGATGGCAGCAGGCAGGCCATAACCCATGGTGCCGAGACCGCCCGATGTCATCCAGCGGTTTGGCTCCTCAAAGCCAAAGAACTGGGCAGCCCACATCTGATGCTGACCGACTTCCGTCGTGATGTAGGTTTCGCGACCCTTGGATGCTTCATACAGCCGCTGAATGGCGTATTGCGGCATGATGACGTCGTTGGAGTTCTTGTAGGCAAAGGACTTGCGCGCCCGCCAGCGGTCGATCTGCTGGTGCCACTCTTCCGTCTGCGCCTTTTCAGGACGCTTCGGCAGAGCCCGCCACAGGCGAACCATGTCTTCCAGAACACGACCGACATCGCCAACGATTGGAATATCGACGCGAACATTCTTGTTGATCGAAGACGGATCGATATCGATGTGGATCTTCTTGGAATTGGGAGCGAATGCGTTCAGACGACCGGTAATACGGTCATCAAACCGGGCGCCGATACAGACCATGACATCGCAATCATGCATGGCCATGTTGGCTTCGTAGGAACCGTGCATACCCAGCATACCCAGCCACTTGTCACCGGATGCGGGATAGCAGCCAAGGCCCATGAGGGTCGAGGTAATTGGGAAGCCTGTCAGTTCAACCAGTTCGCGCAGCAGGCGGGTAGCCTCCGGACCGGAGTTGATAACGCCACCGCCCGTATAAAGAACAGGGCGACGCGCCTTCGACATCAGTTCGATGGCAGCATGAACGGCGTTAAGATCACCCTGAACCTTCGGCTTGTAGCTCTTCTGCTGAATGGCAGCCGATGGCGGCGTGTAAGTGCCGGTCGCAAACTGGATATCCTTGGGAACATCGACAACAACGGGACCGGGACGTCCTGTCTGGGCGATGCGGAAAGCTTCGTGGATGATGCCAGCCAGCTCGTTGACATCCTTTACCAGCCAGTTGTGCTTGGTGCAGGGGCGCGTAATGCCAACGGTGTCGCACTCCTGGAAAGCATCGGAGCCAATGAGCGATGTGGGAACCTGACCGGAAATGCAGACCAGCGGAATGCTGTCCATCAACGCATCCTGCAGAGGCGTAACGGCATTGGTGGCACCAGGACCGGATGTAACCAGCATGACGCCGACCTTGCCGGTGGAACGGGCGTAACCCTCAGCGGCGTGGCCTGCACCCTGCTCGTGACGAACCAGAATGTGCTGGATGTCGTCCTGCTGGAAAATCTCGTCATAGATCGGCAGAACAGCACCGCCCGGATAGCCGAAAATATGCTCGACGCCGTTGTCCCTCAACGCACGCAGAACGATTTCCGCGCCCGTCATGGTGTTGCTGTTTTCCGTATTGTCCTTATCCGTCATTGCCTGTTCCATCCCGATTTGGCTTTGGATATCGCGGAGCCGTTTGGCTCAAGTGAAGACATAAAAAAAGGCCCCTTGAGGAGCCTCGTTCAGCGCATGGGTGCTTTCGCCGGATGGTTACACCATCCTGCCCATGCGCCGTCCCACCACGATAAGTACGTTAAGATTTTTCATGGGCCGGAGTGTTAGACAGAAAACCATGGTCCGTCAACGCATATTGCGGAAAAAATCGGCGAAGGTTTCCTTTTGTTGCGAAAAGAGACATCGGGAAGAAATATAAATGCGCGGTCGTTACACGAGTTGTTAAAGGCAATCGATTAGACTGCGGCCAACTAACGGGATCAACCCGTGCGCGGCCACCAACGGGCCGACAAGATGCATGACAGGGGCGAGACGTGTTCAACGACGACCTTCGCAAATCGGCAAAAGCAGGCGAACATGAACGCCGCACCGAAACCGCAGCCGGCAATAGGCAACTCGGCCATGTCATTTCCTGCACCGGCTCCCACGCGACGATTGCAGCCACCATCGAACCCGGCAAGACAGACCTTGCGGAACTATGGTCTGTCGGCAGGCTGATCTCCATCGATCTTGGAGAAACCCGTGTCGCCGCTCTTACCTATGCGATGAAGACCGGCCAGGCGGAGTGGTCGTCCAGCCGCAGCAACACGCTTCTGGTCGACGTTGAGCTTCTGGGTGAAATTCACCGCGACCCTGATGGTGCAGAACGGTTCTCGACCGGCATCTCCCGCTATCCTTATCTTGGCGCCGTCGCGCATCGCATTCGCGCCAGCGATCTCATGCGCATCTACGAGACCGGCGGAGGCGGCGCCTGTGTTGTCGGCAAGCTGACGCAGGATGACACCGTCGATGCAACCATCAGCATCCCGCAGATGCTTTCAAAGCACTTCGCCGTGCTCGGCTCCACCGGCGTCGGAAAATCGACAGCGGTCTCCCTGCTTCTGAACAAGGCGATTCAGCAGGATCCCAAGCTGCGCGTGCTCATTCTCGATCCGCACAATGAGTTTGCGGCCGCCTTCCCCATGACCTCCGTCGTCATCGACACAGACACGCTCGACCTTCCCTTCTGGCTGATGAAGCTTGAGGAATTCACCGAAGTTCTCTATCGCGGACGCCATGCGGTATCGGAAGAGCTCGACGTACTTCGTGACCTCATCCCTGAGGCAAAACGCGCCTTCCGTGGCTCCGAAAATTCCGTCATGCGCCGGGCTTCTGAGAAATCGTCGCTGACGTCGGATACGCCAGTTCCCTATCGCATCGCCGACCTGTTGGCATTGATAGACGAACGCATCGGGCGGCTGGAAGGGCGAGAAGAAAAGCCCGCCCTGCGGACGCTGAAGATGCGCATCATGGCTGCGATCAACGATCCGCGTTACCATTTCATGTTCTCCAACAGCACCATCAGCGACACGATCATGGAAACCGTCGCGCATATTTTCCGGGTGCCGGGAGAAGGCAAACCAATCTCCGTGTTCCAGCTTGCCGGGATTCCGTCAGAGGTGGTGAACTCCGTCGCTTCCGTTCTGTGCCGAATGGCCTTTGAGCTGGCCTTGTGGAGCCAGGGCGCCATTCATACGCTTGTCGTCTGCGAAGAGGCGCACCGCTATATCCCGGCAGATCCTGCACTTGGCTTTTTCCCGACACGACAGGCCATTGCCCGCATTGCCAAGGAAGGGCGCAAATATGGTGCCTCGCTTGGCATCATCACGCAGCGTCCGGGAGAGTTGGATCAGACGATCCTCTCCCAGTGCTCAACCGTGTTTGCCATGCGGCTTTCCAACGAGAACGACCAGAACATCATTCGCTCCGCCATTCCCAATTCATCCGTCTCCACCACCAGCTTTCTGTCATCCATCGGCAACGGTGAAGCCATTGCGTTTGGTGAGGCGATCAGCGTTCCCATGCGCATCCGCTTCAACCGCGTGCCTTCGCACATCCTGCCAAAGGCCAACGGCATCGCGCCATCTGTCGTCGAAGATACGCCTGATACTGTCGACCTTCGCTCCATCGTCAAGCGTATGCGCGCGGTCACCGGTCCCGATATCTCCGGCTTCCGCCAGAGTTACGACGCCAAGATTGCCCAGGATGCTGACGACGAGGAACTGGAAAACTGGAAACAGGAATTCAACGAGAGCGGCGGCATTGAGCCCTATCGCCCTGAAATGTTGCCGCGAAGCTCTGTCTTTTCCTCAACGGCGCAGATGCCCAGCCTTTCCGGCTCTACGCCTGCCCGCGACACTTTCCCGAGGGCGCCAACACGCGCCCCTGCTGGCGACGAGCAGAGATCTTCGCTTCGAGAAAGTTTGCTAAGGAAGCCACTGGGAAGCCTGTATCGCGACGAGTGAGGTGCGAGTGGCCTTGATCCCTCCATCGTAAAAGTCTGCCCGCACCGCACGAGCGATGCTGCCGTGCTCTGGCCAATGGCGGGAATGGCGGCAAGGACGCTAAGGCACCAGCCTTTGCCAGTCTTCCCCCATCTGATTGCGGAACCACGTCATTTGCCGCTTGGCATATTGGCGGGTCGCTGCTGCAGCTTTTTCGATGACATCCGCCTGGCTCATCCGTCCTGCCAGCATCTCTGCAATCTGCGTCACGCCGATGGCCTTCATCACGGTGGCGTCCCTCGGCAGATCAAGCGCCAGCAGCGCCTCGACCTCCTCGACCGCGCCGCTTTGCATCATACCCGCAAACCGTCTGTTGATGCGGTCGTGAAGCACGGCGCGCTCCGGCAGCACCACATATTTGCGCGCGCGTGCGGGGTCCACGATGACAGGCCCACTGACCGTCTGGAAATCTCTGATCGACTGCCCGGTTGCTTCCAGCACCTCCAGTGCCCTGACGATGCGCTGTCCATCCGCGAGCCTCAGGCTTGATGCCATCTGCGGGTCGCGCTGCGACAATTCGCTGTGAAGCACCTCTGCACCTTCTTCCAGCAGACGCGTTCGGTAACGCTCGCGAATATCTCCCGGCACCGCCGGCATGTTGGACAGGCCGCCGGTCAACGCCTTGAAGTAGAGCCCGGTGCCGCCGACGATGACGGGGTGACGTCCCTCGCCGCGCAGTGTTTCAAGAAGAGCTGTGATCTGCCGCAACCATTCGCCTGTGGAATAGGGTTGTGCAGGGTGCACATGACCGTAAAGCAGATGCGGCACCCCTTCCATTTCGGCGAGGCCAGGCCGCGCGGTCAAGACCTGCAGCGTATCGTAAACCTGCATACTATCGGCGTTGATGACGACACCATTTCTCTCCCCCGCCAGACGAAGCGCAAGCGCGGACTTGCCGCTTGCCGTCGGGCCGGTTATCAGGGTCGCATCGAATTCGTCATCAAGGTTTTTCATCATGGCTCTCGTTGCCACGCTTATCGCCAATCCGTCAAATCCTGTTCTGTCTACCACCCTTGCGGAGGCCGCAGCGGAAGCACTGAAGGCATCCGGGCCTTATTGGCTGGCAGATGGCATCGCCTGCGATGTGGTGCTGCGCGACGGGACGCAGGCGGCCGAGGCCGAGGGGATTTTGCGCCAAACCATTGGCGATCTGCCCATCGACATGGCCATTCAGGAGCAGGATGCACGTCGCAAGAAAATTCTGATTGCAGACATGGATTCTACCATGATCGGCCAGGAATGCATCGATGAACTGGCGGCAGAGGTGGGGCTGAAGGAAAAGGTCTCTGCCATCACGGCAAGAGCGATGAACGGTGAGATCGATTTTGAGCCTGCACTTCGTGAGCGTGTGGCGCTGTTGAAGGGTCTGCCGATTTCGGTGGTGGATGAGGTGATCGAAAAGCGCATTACGCTCACCCCCGGCGGCATGGAACTCATCGCCACCATGAAGGCGAAGGGGCATTATACCGCGCTCGTTTCCGGCGGCTTCACCGTCTTCACCAGCCGCATCGCTGCAATGTTGAACTTCGACGAAAACCGCGCCAACATTCTTGGTGAAAAGGACGGGCTGCTTGATGGCACCGTAGCTGAACCGATTCTCGGCAAGCAGGCCAAGGTCGATGCTCTCAACGACATTGCAAAACGGCTTGGCATCTCGCCACAAGACGCGATGGCTGTGGGCGATGGCGCAAACGACCTTGGCATGTTGCATCTGGCAGGCGCAGGCGTGGCGCTTCACGCCAAGCCCGCGGTCGCTGCAGAGGCAAAAATCCGCATCGATCACAGCGATCTGACCGCCCTTCTCTACCTTCAGGGTTACCGAAAGTCCGACTTCGTCAGCGCATGATTATCAGTGGAACGCAAAGGCTGATCCTGCGGGATTGGAAGGACAGCGACCGCGATCTGTTTCGAGAGGTCAATGCCGATCCTGACGTGATGGAATTCTTTCCCCATACGCGCAGCCATGCCGAATCGGATGCCACCATGGAGCGCGTCAACGACATGATCCATGCTTCCGGCTATGGATTTTATGCCATGGAGCTACGCGAGACGGGAGAACCCCTCGGATTCTGCGGGATAGCACCCGCCAATCTCGAAGGAATTTTTCCGGCTGGGACGATGGAAATCGGCTGGCGGCTGGCCACGCGCTATTGGGGCCAAGGATATGTCACGGAAGCGGCAAAAGCGCTGCTATCGATGGCGTTCGATGAAAAGAAGCTGCCCGAAATCGTGTCTTTCGCAGTCCAAGACAATCTTCGCTCCATTGCCGTAATGAAACGCATCGGCCTCATCCGCGACGCCGCCCGCGACTTCCAGCACCCGCGCGTGCCGGATACCCAAGCGCACCTCAAGCAGCATGTGACCTACGCGCTGACCATGGAGCGGTGGAAGGGGAATTGAGCGACAACGCCGTTGCCTCGGTTCGACCCTGATATTCACAGCATCGCCTCTGCGCAATGCGTTGTTTTCCAACAAAAAAACGAAGAGGGCGGAGGTTGCTTGAGGGTATGGGACGCTCGAGATGGCAACAGCATCACAACAACATATCGGCTCAATTCAGGCCAAACTACATAACGAACCACAAAGACCGGTGTGATCCGACACTCCGGTTGCGCCGGCGTTGTGTTTTTTTTAAGAGATAACTCGCCATCGGCCACGTCAACGGGCGCTAAGCGTCGTCTCCCTCGCCCTTCTCAAGTTTGCCCTGATCCAGCGAACGCTCGGCCTTTTCATTCAAGGCAGAGGTGAGGTTTTTCTCGGCCTTTGTGCGACCGAATGTCAGGCGGTTTTGCTCCGCCTGCTTTTCTTTTTCGGAACGCGCTTTCTGTTTGCGAAACTGGCGCAGATTTACGACATCGCCCGTCAAGACCATCTCCTGTTCGCGCCAGCCTGCAGAAACATCACTTGTTCTTGCGGAAGGCATCCAGTGAAACGACCGAACCGGCCTTCTTTTCTTCGTCCGGCTTTTCTTCGGAAGAAGCTGTCTTGTTTTCCGAAGGAACGGGGTAAGCGGTGATTTCCGCCTCTACGACTTCTTCCTCTTCGGCCATCGGCACATCGAATTCCAGTTCGAAATTGACCGACGGATCGTAGAAGCCGCGAATCGCATTGAACGGGATGACCAGCTTTTCCGGCGTGTCGGAGAAGGACAGACCGATCTCGAACTGTGTTTCAGTGACCTTCATGTCCCAGAACTGGTGCTGGATAACGATGGTCATCTGCTCGGCATACTTAGCCTTGAGATGCTGGGAAATGCGCACGCCCGGCGCGCCGGTGAGGAACGTGATGAAGAAGTGATGGTCACCCGGCAGCCTGCTGGTGGCCGCGACTTCGCTCAATACCTTGCGAATAACGCCGCGAAGGGCATCCTGTGCGAGAATGTCGTAACGGATATGATCCTGCCCCATGCGGTCCTGTCTTTCCTTATTCGAACGTCTTTTAACCAAGTATACGCAATGTCTTACAACGCAGCAACGGAAAAGCCCCGCTCTGCCCGAGTCATATCATCATATAAACAATTCCGGCGAAATAGAGAAGGTGGAGGTTTCTGTTGCCAGGTACCTCCGAACCCCGCCTTACGGGGCTAACCGTAAGGACTTAGAGCGGAATTCCCGCACCGCCATTAGGCAGCGAGAGCGTATTCCTTAGCGTTGTTGTCATTTGCAACTACACTTGTGACCCGATAACGGCGGTATCATGCCGAGCAAAAGTTCGATCTTTACACCCTTGTCGATCCTATTTCGCCCCCATCAAAAGCCGACGTCTTCCTTCGAAGCGTCGGTTTTTGGTGGAGGCGCCGGGTACCGCCCCCGGGTCCAATAGGCTTATTCCATCGACCGTTTATCGCCATAGCCGGATTTGCACCCGGCAAGGCTCATATAGGCGTTTCATACGCAGGAGAAAAGAGGCTGCGTGACATTTCGATGAAAGGTTGCGCGCAATTCTTGACGGCGCCGCACACTTGAAACATTCTCCTTTATAAGTGGAGGCTTATTTACACTGCTCAACAGATGGAGGAGAGGACATGATGGACTATCTTGCGGATGTGAAAATTTATGATGCGGGCGCTGACGAGGCGACCGTCAATAAAATCGTCAAGCACCTGGGCATTGCATTGCGCGACCGGGATTCGGCCATGGTTTCTACCTCCGATCCAAACGAGCTGGCGCGGGTAAAGACGAACTGGATTGGCAAGAAGCTGGGTGTGACGGGGCCGGACGCTGACAAGGCGATGGAAGAAACGATTGCCGCGATGAAAGGCGACCGCACCAAATCGCGCGTGACCTTCTATTATCTCGTTGCCAAACATCTCGAGAAACTCGAAACGCTCTGATTTCCTGTGGGCGAGGCTATTCCCGACACTGGTTCCGCCGCCGCAAAGGCCTATAATACGGCATTGGAAGAATCGGCGGCGGACTGAGATGAAACAATATCTGGACCTTCTTGAACATGTGATGAAAACGGGGACCGATCGCGGCGACCGCACCGGCACCGGCACACGTTCCGTGTTCGGATACCAGATGCGTTTCGACCTCTCGCAAGGCTTTCCGGTTCTCACCACCAAGAAATTGCACCTGCGCTCCATTATCCATGAGCTTCTGTGGTTCCTGAAGGGCGATACCAATATTGCCTATCTCAAGGAGAATGGCGTTTCTATCTGGGATGAGTGGGCCGATGAGAATGGCAATCTTGGCCCGGTCTACGGTGCACAGTGGCGCTCCTGGCCTGCCCCCGATGGCCGCCACATAGACCAGATCGCGCTTCTGCTCGAAAGCCTGAAGACCAACCCGAATTCGCGCCGCCACATCGTTTCGGCCTGGAACCCCGCGCTGGTGGATGACATGGCGCTGCCGCCCTGCCACTGCCTGTTCCAGTTCTATGTCTCCGACGGCAAATTGTCCTGCCAGCTTTACCAGCGTTCGGCGGATATTTTCCTCGGCGTACCCTTCAATATCGCTTCCTACGCGCTTTTGACACTCATGGTGGCGCAGGTCACAGGTCTGAAACCGGGCGATTTCGTTCATACGCTGGGCGATGCGCATATCTACGCCAACCATTTCGAGCAGGCCGAGTTGCAGATGCAGCGCAAGCCGAAAGCCCTGCCCACCATGCGCCTCAACCCCGATGTCAAAAGCCTGTTCGACTTCAAGTTTGAAGATTTCACGCTGGAAAATTACGAGGCCGACGCCTCCATCAAGGCACCGATTGCGGTATGATGCAGCCGCGCATCATCCTCATCGCCGCTGTGGCTGAAAATGGCGTCATCGGGCGCGATCTCGACATGCCCTGGAAACTTTCCACCGACCTGAAGCACTTCAAGGCGGCGACTATGGGCAAGCCTTTGATCATGGGCCGCAAGACGTTCCTATCGGTCGGGGAACGGCCCCTCCCCGGTCGGCCACACATTATCATCAGCCGTAACGCGGACTATCGGCCCGATGGCGTTAATGTCGTGTCATCGCTGGAAGACGCGCTTGATCTGGGTCGTCACCTGGCACAAACGCTTGGTGTCGATGAGGTTTTTGTTGCAGGTGGCGGCGAGATCTACCGTCAGGCCATGCCCTTTGCCGATCAACTTTCCGTCACCCATGTGGACGTTTCGCTGGAAGGCGACACTTTTTTTCCGCGGATCGACCCCGAGGTCTTCGAAAAAATCGCGGAAACCGCCGCTCCGGCAGGCGAAAAGGACGATTTTCCAGTCAGATTCGCGAGATATCGCCGACGTTAGTGAATTGTGCGAACTATTTACCGTGATTGGGTATTAAGTTACCGCCTCCGCGTTGAAACGGACCCTCCTCCTACTTATAACTTAGACCATATTCCCGCCTGACATGCGCAAGCCTGTTCAAGAGGGAGCGGGAGAGTTTTTAGCATAAGAGGTATGGATGCCCTGGAGCAATCAGAATGGCGGCGGCGGCCCGTGGGGTGGCGGCGGTAACGGCGGCGGCGGCGGTGGAAACAACCAAGGCGGGCCTTGGGGACAGGGACCGAACCGCCCACGCGGTGGCGGTGGTGGAGGCAATGGCGGACCTCCCGATCTGGAAGAGATCATCCGTCGCAGTCAGGACCGCTTCAAGAACATCTTGCCCGGTGGCTTCAACGGCGGCGTCATTGCCATCCTCGTTCTCGTCATCCTTGCCTTTGTCGGCATCCAGTCCATCTATACCGTCCAGCCGGATGAACGCGGCGTGGAACTTCGCTTTGGCAAGCCCAAGGACGAGATTTCGATGCCGGGGCTTCACTTCCATTTCTGGCCCATTGAGACGGTCGAGATCGTCAAGGTCACAGAGCAGCAGCAGAACATCGGCGCTCGCGCCACATCCACATCGGCAGCGACCGGCGTGATGCTGACGGGCGACCAGAATATCGTCAATGTTCAGTTCTCCGTTCTTTACACGGTCTCCGACCCCAAATCCTACCTCTTCAACGTAGATGCTCCTGCCGAAACCCTTCAGCAGGTTTCCGAAAGCGCCATGCGTGAGGTTGTCGGTCGCCGTCCTGCCCAGGACATTTTCCGCGATAACCGCCAGGCAATAGCGGCAGACGTGCGCGGCATTATCCAGGCCACCATGGATGGCTATGGCGCCGGGATTTCCATCAATGCGGTTGCGATCGAAGATGCGGCTCCGCCGCGCGAGGTCGCCGATGCGTTCGACGAAGTGCAGCGCGCTGAACAGGACGAAGACCGTTTCGTTCAGGAAGCCAACCAGTACGCCAACCAGAAACTCGGTGCCGCACGCGGTCAGGCTGCGCAGATCGTCGAAGAGGCGAGCGCTTACAAGAGCCGTGTGGTCAACGAAGCACAGGGTGAAGCACAGCGCTTCATCTCGATCTACGACCAGTATCGCACAGCACCGGAAGTCACGCGTGAGCGCATGTTCATCGAAACGATGGAACAGGTTCTCAAGGGCTCCAACAAGATCATCATCGATGAAAAGCAGGGAGTGGTACCGTATCTGCCTCTGAACGAAATCATGCGCGGCAACACCGGCGCAGCACAGCAGGGAGGCAACTGATATGGGTAATCGTCTAACCGCTATCCTCGTCGGCCTCGCCGTCATCCTGTTCTTCGTCTATTCCTCGTTCTTCGTGGTCAATGAGCGCCAGCAGGCAATTGTTGTGCGCTTCGGTCAGATCCAGGATGTGAAGACCGAGCCTGGCCTCTACTTCAAGCTGCCATTCGCCTTCATGGACGCCGACCGTGTCCAGTATGTCGAAAACCGCGCTCTGCGTTTTGACCATGACAACATCCGCGTTCAGGTATCTGGCGGCAAGTTCTACGAAGTCGATGCCTTCGTGGTCTACCGCATTACAGACGCCCGCCGCTTCCGCCAGACAGTGTCAGGTGATCAGTTGTCTGCCGAAATGCGTCTTCGCACCCGCCTCGACGCCTCTCTGCGCCGGGTCTACGGTCTGCGTGGCTTCGAATCGGCCCTGTCTGACGCACGCGCGTCCATGATGCAGGAAGTTCGTGACGATCTGCGTCCTGATGCGGAATCGCTTGGTGTGAGCATTGTCGACGTTCGCATCCGTAGAACGGATCTCACGCAGGAAGTCTCGCAGCAGACCTTCGAACGCATGAAGTCGGAACGTCTGGCAGAAGCCGAGCTCATCCGCGCTCGCGGTAATGAAGAAGGCCAGCGTCGCCGCGCCATTGCGGATCGCCAGGTCGTCGAGTTCGAATCCGACGCGCGTCGTCAGTCCGAAGTGCTGCGCGGTGAAGGCGATGCCGAGCGCAACCGCATCTTCGGTGAAGCCTTCCAGCGCGACCCAAGCTTCTTCGAGTTCTACCGCTCGATGGGTGCTTATGCCAGCGCGTTGAACGGCAATGGCACGACGCTGGTGCTTTCGCCAGATTCGACCTTCTTCCGGTATTTCAACAATATCGAAGGTACGCTGACGCAGCCGTCTGCACAGCCACCAGCACCAGCACCGGCAACCGCGCCTGCGGCACCGGCAGCACCTGCGAACTGATTTCGCAACCATAGAAAACAGAAAGGGGCCGGTGGAAACATCGGCCCCTTTTCCGTTTCGAAGCTTTTTCCGCTGGGCAAGGACAGGCCGGTCGCGCCATAAGGGATCGACTTGAGAAACACCGGAGATGGCGTTGAATATACAAGACATTGCCTTTGGCATTACGGACTGGTCGCAAATCGAGGAAACGGAACATGCGGGGGTAACGGGGAAGGCCATGTGGCGCACCCGCCACTTCGGCAACATCCGTGTGCGCATGGTGGAGTATACGCCCGGATATCTGGCCGATCACTGGTGCAGCAAGGGTCATATTCTTCTCTGCCTTGAAGGCGAATTGCACACCGAGTTGGAAGATGGCCGGACATTTCTCTTAAAAGCGGGCATGAGCTACCAGGTGGCAGACAATGCAGAACCGCACCGCTCCTCGACTGCCACGGGGGCAAAATTGTTTATTGTGGATTGAGGCGAAACTCTTGCGCGGCAACCACTTTCATATACGCCTTTGATTGCAGTGGATGAGCAATGGATTCGCGGCTATTCACGAAAAGGTATTTTTACACTTCATCATTCCGCCTTATGCTTGGCTATTAAGCTAGCTCCAGGTTTTGCAAGATGCGAGGACGCTGTATGCCCGTTACCACTCTGTCGCCACTCCGCAGCGGCATTGCCGCCGTGGCGGGATTTGCCTTGATAGCAGGCGCAATCACCGTTCCCGGCAGCGCAATGGCGCAAACGAACGGTCCGGCATCCGTGGCAGATCTGGCTGCGCCCCTGCTGGATGCGGTGGTGAACATCTCCACCTCGCAGAGCGTGAAATCCGAGGGCAAGGGCCCCACCCCGCCACGCATTCCCGAGGGCTCTCCTTTCCAGGAGTTCTTCAAGGACTACTTCGATAACCAGACACCGGAAAGCGGCGGCAAGGTCAGTTCGCTTGGTTCCGGTTTCGTCATTGATCCCGCAGGCTATGTGGTGACCAACAATCACGTCATCGAAGGCGCTGACGATATCGAAGTCATTTTTCCAAACGGCAACAAGCTCAAGGCCAAGCTGGTCGGCACGGATACGAAAACCGACCTTTCCGTATTGAAAGTCGAGCCCAAGACACCGCTTAAGGCCGTAAAATTCGGTGACTCTCGCGCCATGCGCATCGGGGACTGGGTCATGGCCATCGGCAACCCGTTCGGGCTAGGCGGCTCCTTGAGCGTCGGTGTCGTTTCGGCGCGGGGCCGCAATATCAATGCCGGTCCCTATGACAATTTCATCCAGACCGATGCCGCCATCAACAAGGGCAATTCCGGTGGCCCCCTGTTCAACATGAAGGGCGAAGTGATCGGCATCAATACCGCCATCATCTCGCCAAGCGGCGGCTCGATCGGTATCGGTTTTTCCGTTCCGACCGAACTTGCACAGAACATCGTTCAGCAGCTGATCGAATTCGGCGAGACCAGACGCGGCTGGCTCGGCGTGCGCGTGCAGCCCGTAACCGAAGATATCGCCGCAAGCCTCGGCATGGAAACGGCGCGCGGCGCGCTGATTTCCGGCGTCGTCAAAGGCGGCCCTGTCGAGAACGGACCGATCCAGCCCGGCGACGTCGTCTTGACTTTCGATGGCAAGAACATCCAGGAAATGCGTGATCTTCCTCGCGTCGTGGCCGAAAGCCCTGTCGGCAAGGAAGTCGACGTTGTGGTGTTGCGCGACGGCAAGGAGCAGACCCTGAAAGTCAAGCTCGGCCAGTTGCAGGATACGGCAGAAGATCAGCAGCCCGGTGCCACCAGTGACGAAGCGACGCCGGATGATGGCGATGGCGAAGGCAACGAAATGACCGTTCCCGATGACAAGGACGGCGATCAGACGCAGCAACAGGCGCCGGAGCAGCGCGAGGCACCCCAGACCGTGCTTGGCATGAACCTCGTTGCGTTGACGGACGAGCTGCGCAGTGAAAAGGGCATTGCCGAAAGCGTCGAAGGCGTTTTCGTTGCCAGTGTCGAGGCAGGCTCACCCGCCGAACAGAAGGGCGTGAAAGCTGGAGACGTTATCGTCGAGGTCGGCCAGGACTTCATGGAGGTTCCCGGCGATGTGATGGTGCGTGTAAACGGCCTGAAATCCGCAGGGCGCAAGAATGCCCACATGATGGTAGCCGACGCACAGGGCAATCTGCGCTTCGTTGCAGTGCCTCTCGAATAGAAACAAAACAGGCAAGGCGTTCAAACATCGCCTTGTCCCCCGGCGGGGCATATCCAGCGCGCCCCGCCACAGCTGTTCATGAAGAACAATCACAAGATGACGAGAGCGCGGAACTTCCGTTCCACAAAGGACGTTATTGCACGCCACCGGAATGAAACGATTTCAAAATCATAAGCTTACGCGCGGAATGTGAATCGGCTTGGCAGCGCGTTGAATCAGTTTGGAAAGCCACAAATTTGATCCGCAAGCACTCCACCACACTTCACGGTCACCGCACGAGCATCTCACTTGAGGACGCGTTCTGGGACGAACTTCGTACCATCGCGGAAAAACGAAAAATGAGTTTTGCCGCCCTTCTCGCCGAGATCGACGATAACCGCAGCGAAGACAGCAACCTCTCTTCCGCATTGCGCGTCTATGTCTTAAATTGGTTGAAAAGCCAATCCTAGAAGCGGACTTATAATGAAAACCTGGCCACTGGTTGCGCTGGCTCTCCTATTTCCTGCGCAGCAAAGGCTGATGCTCGCGAAGCATTAACGTCAACATGGGCGCAGACATATCCCTGTGGACGCCTTTGCCCGCAAGCAAGAAACAGGACGACCAGCAGTCATTATTCTCAGCGGCAGTAGGGGCTTTAAACCTCTGGCCTATGATGAAATTGCCGCCTCCCTTGTGGACGCTGGTCTCGACGTCTATCTTGCCCATCTCCTATCGCAGGACGATCTCAAGTCCATCCAGGCTGCAAAAGACAGCCGCGCCCGCATCGCCTATTATGAAAAGCGGCGGCGCGATTGGCTAGCAAGGCTCGCAGGCGTCGTTCACCACATTCGACATCAGGAACATCACGCAAAGACGGGCCTACTCGGGATTTCGCTGGGCGCTGAGACCGCTGCGATAGCGATATCGGAGGGACTGTCCGTGGACGCAGCGGTGCTGGTCGCTGGTGTGCCCTCAGCAACCATTCGTTCTCGAAGCAGACACCGCCCTTGCATCTCATGTGGGGCACCGCAGACAGCGTCTATCCTCTGCCGAAAGCACAGCGATTTGTGACGCTCGCAAAAGATGCGGGCGCGCTTGCCTCGATCAATCTTTACGAAGACGCAAGGCACGACTTCTTTTTAAAACCGCACAGCGTTGATGCTCGCAACGCCTACACTGACGCGGGCCGTTTTCTGATGGAGAAGCTTGGACACTGAGGGCCGACCGGGAAGCAAGGCTCTGCTTCCTAGACCGAGCCGCGAGACATCTTGCAGGTCTAGCGGATGTTTTCCTCTGTCGGTGGCACGGTCAGTGTTGGCGTCTGCGGTCTGGCTTGATTGTCCTGCTGGCGTTGCAGTCTGTCCTGCTCGGCTTTCTCCGCCTGAAGACGCTCCTGCGCCAGATTTCGGAGGCGTTCCTCCTCCTGCCTGCGCGCTTCCTCAGCAGCCTTCTGGCGCTCCAGCGCGGCCTGACGTTCAGCCGCCGCGAAGCGATAAAGCGCGACTTCGCGGCGCAGGCGCTGCTTTTCCACAATGCTGGCCTGAAGCGCTTCTACGCGGCGGCGTTCGCGCTCGAAGGCACGCAGGGAGAGATAGCCGGTCAGCCCCGAGACATCGGTGGTCAATGCGGGCTGCGCAAGTGAGCCGGTGTAATTCAGGGTAATGGTTGGCTCGGCACCGGCAAGCTCTTCGTTTCCGGCATTGTAGCGAAGCTCGATGCCGCCCGTCAGCGTCTGGTCAGCAATGTCCAGCAGGAGGTTGCCATCGAATGCCAGCTGAGGCGTTGCTGCGGCAACGTTCTGCATACGCAGACTGCCGTCATTGATGGTGAAGGGCATCGCCACCTCGCCCAGCGGAACCTCGCCCTTCCACAGCTGCGCATCGACCAAAGGCCGTATCTTGGCCGCATCGATAGTGCCCTGAAGCGCATTCGCAGCCTCAAGCCACGGCTGGAATGCGGCCTGGTTCAATCCACGCAGAACAAGCCCGCCCATGCGGATTTGGCCGGAGCCACCGGCGTTGGACAACAATTCGGCAACGCTCTTGCCGGTCGCCTCCGCGCTCAGATCAATGGCGAAGCGTCCGCTTGCAACCGGTGTTTCGCCGCTTTTCCACATCACGCTTTCCGGATTTGCGCCGGAAACGGCGATCTTCGTGCGGAATATGCCCGCGCCATCGCCTGTTGCCATGGACAAGCGGCCGGAGACCTTGCCACCCATCCAGTCGCCCGTCATGTCATCCAGCGACAGTGTTCCGTTGGCGTGATTGAATACGAAAGACAGACCGTTAACATCGCCAAAAGTGCCGGTCTGGAACGTCGCCGCCTTGATTGCGAGCGACGCATCGAGTTTCGGGAACGCTGGAAGAGACACAGGCTTTGCGCTGAGAGCACCGGATTCCGGGTCGATGACCGGACCATAAATCGTGTCACCCAGCCATGCGAGATCGACAGTATTCAAGGCAAGGTCGCCGGTCACCTTGTAGGGCGCTACCCTCAAAACAGAGAGATTGCCGGAAAAGCCATTGCCGCCAGCCTGGCCAGCAAGCGCCGACACCGTCGCCTTGTCCTTGTCGACCGAAAGCTTGCCGTTGACCTTTGTCGACATGCCACCGCCCAGCTGCGGCAGCCCGACGGCATTCATGATGAGATAGGGCTCGATATCGGCGCTCTCGAGCGCAACATCGGCGCTGCCCTGTCCAAAGCTTTCGGACGCCAGCGAAAAGCTGCCATTGGCGGAAAAATGCGTTCTTTCCGTTGAAAACCGGAAGTCCGTCGACACGGGCGATCCGAGCGTGCCGTTCAGCTTGACCGACAGAAGGCCCTCTCCATCGGCATCGAAGGGGAGAGGATCAAGCCCGGCCTGACCGAAAAGGATGGCAGTGGATTGGTTCTTCAGAACGGCTTCGAGAGTGAGCGCCGTGTCGTCCGAGTCGGAAAGCACATCCGGCATCTTGGCAACGGCAGACACGCGGCTGCCATTGATGGTGCCGGATACGGCCGCATTGGCCCCGCCGTTGTTCTTGTCGACAGAAAGGTCAACGGCAATATCGGAATTCGCGTACCAGGGCGCGCTGCGCACCAGCCGGTCGATGAGCGGGTGGTGCGGCAATTTCTGCTTCAACAGATCAAGAAGCGGCTGCATGTCGACAGCGTGGAGATTGAAGGTGCCCTTGCCTGCAAAATCCTGAACTGTACCCTTCAACTGGCCCTTTGCCCGCAGCTCGGCACCGGCAATGTCGCCCGCCGTCAGGCTATCGAGCGTAACCACGCCATTGGCCATGGAGAAGGCGGTATCGACACGATTGGCGGTTACACCAGCCATGTTGAAGCGGTCGGCCTTGAACTTGGCGGTGATGCGATGGTCGAGCACGCTGCTGCCAACCTGATCGCCCAGCACCAGTCCGCCAAGCGCCCGCAGCGCATCGAGATCGATTTCATCGCCGGACAGGTCGATGTCGATGCTGGCACCCTTTTCTTCCGCCTGCCGTGCAAGGCGGCCGCGAAGCGAGGCCGGGCCGATGGCAAGCTCAAGATTTTCGAAGCGCTGGCTTTTGGTCGTCAGCGAAACTGTCGAGGAAAAGCCTGCGGCATTCAGCTGCCGGATGGCCGGGTCAACCGTCCCCGACAACCAGTTGGCAAGGCCCGATGGCTGATTGGAGGCAACCAGAAGATCACCGTTGAAAGCCGGGCCGCCCGTCAGCGTCAATGCGCCCTTGGCCTCCAGCTGGGTACGACCGGGAAGCACGGCAACGGCGTTCTCAACCTGCCAACCGGCACCGTTGGGGCGCACATCGAGCCTGATATCGCGGATTGTCGTGTCGTCGGAAACAAGGGCCGGAAGGCGGATACTGGCTTTGCCCGGAACCTGCGGCACTGGAATACGGGCAATCAGGCTCGCAAAGGCTTCAATGCGCTGGCGAACCGGAACGGTGGGCACGCGCGATGTCTTGCCGGTCTGCACCGGCGCGGGCGCAAAGCGATTGAAATCAATCTGCTGGCCATCGGCGGTCAGCAGAAATTCAGGAGCCGTCCCGGTATCGAGGGTTGCCTCGCCGGTGATGATATAGGGGTTCTCGACGCCGCCAAGTTCCATGCGATAGCTGGGAACACGAACTCGCCCGTTCGTCAGCTCAAAACTGCCGCGCGTGCGTGGTGCGGAGAAATTGGATTGGGCCGTCTGCTGCTTCTGCTTTTCGTCCTGACGGAAATTGAAGGTGAAGGAGCCGCTATAGACGGGGCGTCCTTCGGTAGCGGCGATGGCCCCGTCGAGATCGATTTCGACAGGGTGTTCATCCGGCAGCATACGCAGGCGAAGTCCCATGCGCCCGACTGTGGGATCAGGTTCACCGCTGGAAAGCGAAAACGAGCCTGCATGACCATCAACCGCCGCCCTGCCCTCGGCCCGCCATGGGCCCGCCAGAGACTTGGCAGACATCTCTGCGTTCAGCCCGGTCACCACGCGATTGCGGCCAGACTGCTCGTCAATGAAATCGATCTGCCCGCCTGCGATGCTGACATTTTCAAGAACGACTGTTTTTGCAGGAATGACCGCACGGCTGCCACGCGTCCAGTCCAGCGTACCGTCCTTCAACAGACGAATGCGGGCCTTCGGCTCTTCGATACGCATGTCAAAGATCCGCGCCTCGCCGGAAAGAAACGGCGCCAGTTCCGCATCCATGGAAAAGCGGGCGACCTGAATTTGCGGCGAGCCATCGGCATCCATTCCCGCGCGCACATCATGCAACGTAACGGAAGGAAACGGCAGAAGCCTTGCTTCAACCCGGCCATGCACGACGACCTTCTTGCCAAGAATACGGCTGGCCTGATCCTCGAAATCGCGGCGAAAGTCGGTCCAGTCGATGAAATAGGGGATGAGAAGCGCCGCAAACAACGCCACGACCAGCAGTCCGCCCAGAAATACCAATATGCGTCCGAGCACGACCCGACGTCTCCCTTAACTAACGATGAAAACTAACTCTTTTTGCTGCCAGAGCAAGCACCATTTCCGCCTTTTTAGCCCGACTGGTCACACCGGATCAAAGCGAAAAAGCTTGCCTGGATTAAAGATGTTATCGGGATCGAGTGACCGCTTGATGGCAATCATCACATCCAGGGCATTGCCCGCCTCCTCTGCGAGAAAGCTCATCTTGCCCTGTCCAATGCCATGCTCACCCGTACAGGTTCCATCCATAGAAATGGCCCGCCTGTTCAACCTCGCCACAAAGGCTTCGGTATCGGCCACGCTGCGGGCGTCCTTGCCATCAAACAAGACAAGCACGTGGAAGTTCCCGTCACCCGCATGGCCGACGATGGGGGCCAGCATCCTGTTGTCGATAATGTCCTGCTGCGTTTCCGTCACGCACTCCGCAAAGCGCGAAATCGGCACGCAGACATCGGTCGAAAGCGCGTCGAGATGCGGTGCAAGCGCCTTGGATGCCCAATAGGCATCGTGGCGCGCCTTCCACAACTTTGCTCGTTCCTGGGCGTCGCCCGTCCAGCGGAACTCGCCGCCACCGCATTCCTCCACGATCTCGGCAAACTGCCGGGATTGCAGCGCCGTCGTTTCCTCAGTGCCGTGAAATTCCAGAAACAGCGTCGGCTTTTCCTCATAGGCAAGACCGGAATAGGCGTTGCAAGCCCTGATCTGAACCTCATCGAGCAATTCTATCCGCGCAACCGGAACGCCCATCTGCACGGTCATGATCACCGCGTCACATGCCTGCTTTATCGTATCGAAGGTGCACACGCCGCCTGTGATTTTCTCAGGTATACCCTGAAGCCGCAGCGTGACAGACGTGATGACGCCAAGCGTGCCTTCCGAGCCGACGAAAAGCCGCGTCAGATCATAGCCGGCGGAAGATTTGCGTGCCCGCCGTCCGGTCAGGATTTCCTCGCCCCTGGCCGTCACGACTGTCAGCGCCAGCACATTATCCTTCATGGTGCCGTAGCGTACCGCATTGGTGCCCGAAGCGCGGGTTGCCGCCATGCCGCCGATGGATGCATTGGCGCCGGGATCTATCGGGAAGAATAGGCCGGTATCGCGCAGATAGGTGTTCAGCTGCTCACGCGTCACACCCGGCTCAACCGTCACATCCAGATCTTCGGCATTGACGGAGAGGATGCGGTTCATCCGCGTAAAATCAATGGAAATGCCGCCGCTGGGCGCATTGACCTGCCCCTCGAGCGAGGAGCCGACACCGAAGGGAATAATGGGCACCTTGTGTTGCGCGCAGGCTTTGACAACGGTTTTGACGTCATCGGAGCTTTCGGCAAACACGACGCCATCGGGCAGCTGCGTGGTGAGATAGGTCGTGGTGTGCGCGTGCTGCTCACGAAAGGACTGTCCGGTCTGGAGCTTTTCGCCGAGCTGCAAGCGCAACAGGTCCAACACGGCCAGAATGCCCGCCTCGTTTCTTGGGCCCGCGATCACATCCTTCAACGCCATGTATTTCTCCCACGCAATGCAAAACCGGACTCACCTTTTACGGCAAGCCCGGTTGGTATGTGACAGCAGACTGTGTTTGTCCAGCATTCCTGCGGATGACTGCTTTTTCGCGCTGCAGCCTTATTCCGCTGCCAGCAGTGGCTTGTCTTCTTCGATCGCGCGGCGGCGAATGGCGGTTTCCAGCTCGCGATGCAACCGGACTTCGGCATCCGCTTGCGGCTTGGCAAAGCGGGCAATTAGCAGGTAGGAGACCGGCGTGATGTAGAGCGTGACCAGCGTTGCAAAGCCAAGGCCACCGACGATTACCCAGCCGAGCGCAATACGTGCTTCCGCACCCGCACCCTGCGCCATGACCAGCGGCACACCGCCCAGGATCGTGGCGATCATCGTCATCATGACAGGGCGAAGACGGATGGTGCAGGCCTTTTCGATGGCTTCGCGCACCGTGGCTCCCTGATCGCGCAGATGGTTGGCAAATTCCACGATGAGAATGCCGTTCTTGGCCATCACGCCCACCAGAAGCACAAGTCCGATCTGACTATACACGTTGAGGCTAGATCCGGTTGCCAGCAGTGCAATGACAGCGCAGGCGAGCCCCAGCGGCACGGTAGACATGATGATGACGGAACTCAGCACACTCTCGAACTGGGCCGCAAGCACGAGAAAGATGATGGCAATCGCAAAGCCGAAGGTCAGCAGCATCCCGCTTGAATTTTCCTGCAATGTCGCAGCTTCGCCCAGCGGCAGAAGACGCGCACCGGCTGGCATGATAGACGACGCAAGCTCGTCTACCTTGGCAACAGCATCGCCGAGCGAAACACCTTCCCTAAGGTTTGCCGTAAAGCCGACCGATGGCAATTGTTGTTCGCGGTTGAGCTGCGGTGCGACGGCGGTCTCTTTCAAAGTAGCGATGACGGACATCGGCACCATGCGTCCATCTTTCGCTTTCAGAAAGATATTCTCAAGATCGGTCGGATCGTTGATTGGCCGCGTCGAAGACAGGAGCCTGACGGGCACGGCGTCACCATCGACAAAGACATCCAAAACGGAGCGTCCTTCCAGCAGCGACTGCATGGCCTGGGAGAGGCCCGTAATGTCGATGCCAAGGTCGGATGCGCGTTCACGGTTGATGGAGACAGACAGTTGCGCCTGATTGGGCTCGTTGTCGAAGCGGGGCGTATCGAACATCCCGCTTTCCTCCATCGCAAGCAGCAGTTTTTGCGTGGACTCGGTCAGTGCCTCATAGTTGGAGCCGATCATCGCCATGCTGAGGCCATTGCCTGCCCCGCGGATGCGCAGGCTGTTGGGCTGCGATGCCGTGGCGCGAAGACCGGGCACCGTCTGCGCGGCGGCGTTGATATCCTGCGCAATCTGGTTCTGCGTGCGTTCGCGATCAGCCCAGGGTGCCAGGGTCAGCACCACGAAACCGGTATTGGAAGAACCGTTCATTCCAGTAATGGAATAAATATTCTGGATCTCTCCGCTGTCGCGCAGCGGCTGCAGGTTTTCCTCAATGCGCTGCAGCTGATCGCGCGTATATTCCAGACTGACGCCCTGAGGTGCGGTCACGCGCATCATGACGGAGGACCGATCTTCGCGCGGTGTCAGCTCGTTCTGAACCATGCCGAAAGCGATCCATGACATGCCCGCGAAGACCAGCGCGACCATGACCACGATCAACGGGTTATTGAGACAGGCGGAAAGGGTCGATTTGTAGGTGGATGCGAAAACATTGCCGAGCCAGGCAAGAGGCCCCGTCTGTTCCTTGGTAGCGTTCTTGAGCATACGCGATGCCAGCATCGGACAGAGCGTGAGCGCCACAATGGAAGACAGTCCCACGGCAAATGCGAGCACGAAGCCGAATTCGCGGAACAGGCCGCCCAGCTGGCCGGGAAGGAAAGAAAGAGGGATAAACACAGCAGCAAGCGTGGCCGTCGTTGCGATGACCGCGAAGAAAACCTCCTGCGTGCCCAGAACGGCGGCGGCGCGCGGGCCCATGCCCTCGGAGCGGCGGCGCACGATGTTTTCCAGAACCACGATGGCATCGTCCACCACCAGACCGGTGGCAAGAACGATGGCAAGCAGCGTGAGAATATTGACCGAGAAACCGACCATATAGATGGCCACGATAGTGCCGATGAGCGCAACCGGCATGGTGATGGCCGGAATGAGTGTGGCACGCCAATCGCGGAAGAAAAGATAGAGAACCACGACGACGATGAGCGCCGAAAGACCAAGCGCAAGCTCGACCTCATGCAACGCGCCCTCGATGAACACCGCATCATCGCTGGTAATAACGATGCGGGTGTTTTCGGGCAGGTTCGGCACCATCGCAGCAACGGCTGCCTTCACGCCCGTCGAAATGTTGAGTGTGTTGGATTGCGCCTGACGGATAACACCAAGACCCACGCCCTGCACGCCGTTGGAGCGCAGTGACGTGGTCTCGTCATTGGCACCGAGCATGACACTGGCAACATCGCGCAGACGCACACGGTCCTTAACGATGAGGTTTTCAAACTCGGCAGGCGTCGTCAGATTGGCGGTGGCACGCACTACGATGTCCTGCGTCGAGCTTTTGAGCGACCCTGCGGGAACATCGAGCGCGGCAGTCGACAGCGCATTGGAAACATCCGTTACCGTCAGGCCACGGCTTGCCAGAGCACCCTGATCGAGATCGATGCGGAACACCTTTTCCTGATCGCCGTAGAGTTCCACATCGGCAACGCCATCCACAGCAGCCAGACGGTCGATCACCTCATCGTCAACCAGCTTGGTCAGGTCTTCCATGCTGAGGCTGGACGAGGTGACAGCAAGACGCATGATGGGCTGGCTATCGGAGTCGGCCTTGATGATCTGCGGTTCATCCGCATCGTCGGGCATCTGGTTGGTGATACGGCCAATCGCGTCTCTCACATCGTTCGAGGCAACCGCGATGTCGACGCTGTCATTAAATTCCATCGTCACGCGGCTGGTGCCGAATTGCGATGCCGAGGATATGGACTTGACGCCGCTGACGCGCGCGACGGCACCCTCGATAGTCTGGGTTACTTCCTGGTCAATGGTTTGCGGCGATGCACCGTCATAGGTGGTGCGAACGGTGATGACGGGCCGGTCGACGTCAGGCAATTCACGCACATCAACGCCAACAAGGGCTGCCAGACCGGCAACGACCAGAAGCGTATTGATGACCGCGGCCAGAATGGGACGACGCACGAAAAGAGCGGTAAAGGCCAGCTTTGAATCGTTACCGGCAGGAGGTGTCTGTGCTGTCATCGGCTGGCAACCTCTGGCGTCTTCTGCTGGCCCGCCGTGCGAACGGCACCGCCTTCGCGCACGCGCTGCAGGCCTTCGATCACGACAGGCTCGCCTTGCGCAAGTTCGGCCTTGACGAGCACGGAGTCCGGATTGCGCTGAACCACCTGAACGCGCACCTTGTGGGATTTATCATCCTTGACGCGCCAGACATAGGAGCCCTCGGCATCCCACTGTACCGCCAGGGGATCGACAGAAGGGTAATTTTCGCCTGTGAAAGCCATGGTCACGGCAAAGGACATGCCCGCGCGCAACTCGTCATTGGCGTTGTCGAAGACAGCCCGGACGCGGACGGTTCGGCTCGCCTCGTCCACGCGGTTATCGACTGCCTCGACCTTGCCGCTGAATGTTTCGCCCGGACGCGAGATCGACGTCGCTTCGACTGGCATTCCAAGCTTGATGGCGGTGGTGAAACGCTCCGGCGCCCAGAAATTCACAAGGATCTTCGAGCGATCGTCAATGCTGACGATGCTGGTCTGCGTTGTCGCGTTATCGCCAATGTTGATTGCGACAATGCCGGCAATGCCATCAATGGGAGCCACGATATCACGGCGCTTGAGATTGAGTTCTGCCGTGCTGAGCGCAAGCTTTGCAGATTCCTCGGCAATCTGCGCGTCCAGAACGTCGAGACGCGCGACAGACCTCAGATTTCTGTAGGAGGTCGATTTCTCGACGGCACTTTTGAGCGCAACCTGCGCCTTTTCTCGCTCGATGACCTGTTCATCGTCATCCAGCCGCGCAAGCACATCGCCCTTCTTTACGGTTTGACCGGATGAGACGAGGATTTCCGAAATAAGGCCCGAGGCCTGCGGCGTGACCACCACGGACTGGATCGCCTCACCGTTGCCAATGGCGTTCATGCGGTCGTTGACGGTGCCGGATTTGACGTTTGCGAGGGAAACCAGCGTTGCGCTGTTGCCTCGGCCACCGCCCTGCCCGCCGCGCGGCGCCGCTGCGCCTGCTCCAGATGCGGCAACTGCTGGCTTTTCGGCGCTGATGAGACCGGCTTTTGCAAGCAGAGTTCTACCATCCTGTGAGTTATAAGCCCACAGACAGGCACCTGCGCCCACAATAGCAAGACTGACACCAACCTGCTTCCAAACCTGCATACACATCTCCGAATGAACAGCGCAACGGCTGCGTTAAAGTAAGATACAGCCGCTTTATGGATTGGCCGGCAGTATGTTAGCCGAGCTAGAAGAACGCAACGCACAAATCCGTTTCTTACATATTTGTAATTTGCGACGTTTTTCTAAAAACCGGCAAACATAATGTCACATCAGCCTCACGCGAGACTGTTGCCAGCATGATCCGCTTATGATCCAGTCTCGAGAGACAGGCCGAGGAGGAGCAATCATGAGCACCGTTGCAAAGCCGGACAATCCGGAAGCAGACCCACGCGTCAAGGGAGTTTTCGACGACATTCGTGCCACCAGAAAATCCGATTTCATCAACAATATGTGGCTCTATCTCGCCTTTGATCCCGACCTTCTGGAGAAGACGTGGGCAGAGGTCAAAAGCGTCATGGCGACACCATCCGCATTGGACCCGCTGGTCAAGGAGATGATCTATATTGCCGTGTCGGTGACCAATGTCTGCTCCTATTGCGCCCATTCACATACGGCTGCGGCAAAGGCCAAGGGCATGACGGGTGAACAACATGCCGACCTGATGCGGGTCATTGCGCTGGCCGGCAAGACCAACCAGCTCGCCACAGCGCTGCAACTTCCCGTCGATGCCGCTTTCAGTGCGGATGACAAGTCAGCATAGAAATGCCTTGGAATAGGCGTTTTGACGGTTAATACCGGAATAAAAGCAGAACACGGTTCTGGCCTTTCTGCCCCGAATCACTACATTGGGCCGCATGAGTAACAGTTTCGACGATATGCCGTTCTTCGATGAGGAACCTTCCGAGCCTCGCCGCCAGCCGGTTGCCCCTCCCGCTGAGGGCGGCCTGGGCATTGCCGCGCGTGCGATGGCGGCACGCGACCAGTCTCGTTCTGCGCCTGATTATTTGGCCGGGCTGAACCCCGAGCAGCGCGAAGCCGTCGAGACACTTGAAGGTCCCGTCCTTGTTCTGGCCGGTGCCGGAACCGGCAAGACGCGCGTACTGACCACCCGTATCGCTCATATTCTTGCAACCGGTCGCGTCTATCCCAGCCAGATCCTGGCTGTGACCTTCACCAATAAAGCCGCTCGCGAAATGAAGGAACGTATCGGCGTTCTCGTGGGCGGTGCGGTTGAAGGAATGCCATGGCTCGGCACGTTCCACTCCATCGGTGTCAAGCTGTTGCGCAGGCACGCCGAGTTGATGGGACTGAAGTCGGATTTCACCATTCTCGACATGGACGACGTGGTGCGACTGATAAAGCAGCTGATCCAGGCGGAAGGTCTGGATGACAAACGCTGGCCCGCCAAGCAGTTCGCCGGAATGATTGATGGCTGGAAGAACAAGGGGCTCACCCCATCCGAAATTCCAGAAGGCGACAGCCGTGCCTTTGCCAATGGCAAGGGGCGCGAGCTCTATGCCGCCTATCAGGCACGTCTGAAGACGCTGAATGCCTGCGACTTCGGCGACCTGTTGCTGCACCCGATCACCATTTTCCGCAAGCACCCGGATATTCTCAAGGAGTATCACCAGAAGTTCCGCTATATTCTGGTGGACGAGTATCAGGACACCAATACCTGCCAATATATGTGGCTGCGGCTTCTGGCACAGCGCCCCAAGGGCGAGCCGCAAAATGTCTGCTGCGTTGGCGATGACGACCAGTCGATCTATGGCTGGCGTGGAGCCGAGGTCGATAACATCCTGCGGTTCGACAAGGATTTCCCGGGCGCGAAAGTCATCAAGCTGGAGCGCAATTATCGCTCCACCGAGCATATTCTCGGCGCTGCTGGCCACCTGATCGCCCATAATGAAGGTCGTCTCGGCAAGACGCTGTTTACCGACCGTGTCGATCCGAATGACGAGAAGGTCGTCGTTCACGCAGCCTGGGATTCGGAAGAGGAAGCCCGCGCCGTCGGTGAAGAAATCGAGCAGTTGCAGCGGATCAAGCATCCGCTCAACAACATGGCCATTCTCGTGCGCGCGTCTTTCCAGATGCGTGAGTTCGAAGATCGCTTCGTCACACTTGGCCTGAACTACCGCGTCATTGGCGGACCGCGATTCTATGAGCGGCTCGAAATACGCGATGCCATGGCCTATTTTCGTCTTGTCTGCCAACCGGCGGACGATCTGGCCTTTGAGCGGATCGTCAATACGCCCAAGCGCGGCCTTGGTGACACGACGGTTCGCAACCTGCATGATTACGCACGTGCGCGCGACATTCCCATGCTCGCAGCCGCAGCCGACATCGTTGAAACGGACGAGTTGAAGCCTAAAGCACGCAAGGCACTGTTTGATGTGGTGCAGGATTTCCGGCGCTGGCAGAACTTGCTGGAGAACACCGAACATACGGTGCTGGCCGAGCAGATTCTTGACGAAAGCGGCTATACCGCCATGTGGCAGGCCGACAAATCCGCCGAAGCACCGGGCCGTCTGGAAAACCTCAAGGAACTCGTACGCTCCATGGAGTCCTTTGAAAGCATGCGCGGCTTTCTGGAACATGTCGCGCTGGTGATGGACGCCGAACAGAACGAAGAGCTGGATGCGGTTTCGATCATGACACTGCACTCGGCAAAAGGACTGGAGTTCGAAACCGTATTTCTTCCCGGCTGGGAGGAAGGCCTGTTTCCCCATCAACGCTCGCTTGATGAGGGCGGTCGCTCCGGGCTGGAAGAAGAACGCCGCCTTGCCTATGTCGGCATTACCCGCGCAAAACGCCGGTGCCACATCTGGTTCGTCTCCAACCGCCGTATCCACGGCCTGTGGCAATCCACCCTGCCCTCCCGCTTCCTCGATGAGTTGCCGCCTTCCCACGTCGAAGTGTCGGCTTCGGAAAGCAATTATGGTGGCTATGGCGGGCGCGGCGGTTATGGCCAATCCCGTTTCGACAAGGCCGACCCTTTCACCAACACCTATTCCACCCCGGGGTGGAAGCGCGCCCAGGCCAACAAATCAGACGCCACACGCGACAATTGGGGTACGCGATCGGGACATTCGGTCGAGCGGATTGGTTATGGAGAAAGCGGACCAAAGACCCGCACCATCGATGGTGAACTGGTTGCGAAGTCTGTTGCCGATACGCCTTCCAAATACAATATCGGCGACCGCGTCTTCCATATCAAATTCGGGAACGGCAATGTGGCAAGCGTTGAAGGCAACAAGCTGACCATCGACTTTGATCGTGCCGGTCAGAAAAAAGTCCTGGATGGATTTGTCGAGCCCGTCGGCTGAACAACCGTTTCTCCAGTGCAACACATTGCGGGAAATATTTTGCCGATACAACTTGATGTTTCCTAGTCCCGGTGACCTGTGCCATACACGTCGCGACACCGTCTCTGGGGATTTCTGTGCACTTATTGAAAGCATCAAACGCTCGTCTCGACGTATATCTGATCAATCTGGACCGGGCTGAAACGCGACGCGATGCGATGCTTTCGAAGCTGGCTGAGGCAGGCCTTTCAGCGCAGCGCATCGCTGCCATCGATGGCAAACTGCTGTCATTCCCCACGCCCGATTTCTGCGCATTGTCCTATGGCGCCCTGCACGGCCGCCGCACCTGTCCGCCGGAAGTCGGCTGTTATCTCAGCCATGTCAAATGCGCGAAGACCTTTCTGAATGGGGACGCCGATTTTGCCCTTATCCTGGAAGACGACGTCATATTCGCAGATGACTTCCTGCAAACAATCGATGACGCCATCTGTCATGCGCAGGACTGGGATATTCTGCGGCTGACGACCGTCAACCGGGGCCGAAAGTTTCCCTTCAAAACTATTTCACCAGACCGCCACCTGGCCATCGCGCTGACACGGGAAAAAGGCGCGGGCGCTTATATCATCAACAGAAAGGCCGCAGACTGGATCGTAAACGGATTGCTGCCCATGCGGCTTGCCTATGATATCGCCTATGATCTTGAGTTTTTCGCCGGCCTGAGGGCCGCGTTCGTTTATCCGATCTGCGCCACTCAGGACGCCTATCTGGAGCACGAAAGCCAGATACAGATCGATATCCGCAACTACCGCCTGCCACGCTGGCGTTACCTTACGGTGTTGCCCTACCGCGCATTTCTTGAAACATCGCGGTTCATCTATCGCAGCGCACTGCTCGGCTTTTACAAAGTGAAATACGGATTGCTATCGCCGGGCAGTGATCGCGGGGCTAAAGCGCAGGCGCAGGTCAGTGAAGACGAGCTATCGGACACTACACCTGGGTCTCGCCTGGTGTGAAGCCTATGAGGTAAATCGCGGCCACGATGATGGCGAGGACGAAAATGGAGATGACGAAAAGCGTCATGCGGTTCAGAGGTTTGCGGGTCGTTTTCTTCATGGCCCAATAACCGTCCAACCGGTTTTTGGTTCCGATAAAATGGCATGACCTTTGGCTCATGATTGCCTTTTTGTCGGAAATCAATTTCGTTCCAAAGCCATATGGGCTAGTGCTGCCTCGCTTCCTCAATTTTTGGCCACACATGAAAAACAATCCATCGACGAGCCTCAATCCGCTTCACCTTGCTGCGGCATTTGCAAGCGGTTGCCTTCTGACACTCATGGTGCATTTCAACGGTATGCTCGCGCATTTCGGTAGCGCCCTGTTTTCCTCCTGGACGGCACATGGCACAGGCACCGTCGCCGCACTCATCTATCTTGCACTTCTGTATAGAAAGCCAAAAAGTGCGGATGTGGCGCCCAAACCAAAGGCACCGTTCTGGGCCTATTGCGGCGGCGTCATCGGTGCAGCCATCGTGATGCTCACCTCCACCGCCGTCAACTCGCCACTTGCGCTCTCCGGTACGCTTGCTCTTGGCCTTGGCGGACAGGTCATATTCAGCCTCGCTGCAGATGCCTGGGGCCTGTTCGGCTTGCCGAAACGCCGGCCTGATGGCCGCGATATGACCGCCATCGCCCTTATTCTCACGGGCAGCGCGCTCATCATTCTGGTCGGGAGAACCGCATGACCCTGTGGATTGCAATGGCGTTCCTGGGCGGCGTCCTCGTTTCTCTCAGCCGGCAGGTCAACGGACGGCTCAGCCTGTCCAACTCGCCCTTGATCGCATCGCTGTGGAACCACCTTGTCGGCTTTGTCGTGCTGACGATCCTCGGACTTCTGGTTGGCGGTCTGCTGCCATCAGGCGCAGCGGATGCGCCTTGGTACGCCTATATTGGCGGACCGATAGGGGTGATTTTCATCGCTTCCGGCAGCTGGCTGATCCCGCGCATCGGTGCCGTCAATACGGCACTTCTGGTCATCAGCGGCCAGATGGTGTCCGGAGTGGTGCTCGACCTTTTCAGCGACCAGCCGCCGAAGCTCTGGGCAAGTGCTCTCGGCGTTCTGCTGATCCTCGGCGGAATGCTGCTGACGCAGCGCCGAAAATAGGCGGGATCAGGAGTCCGTACCGCGCCCGGACAACATGCCGAACAGGGTCTTGCCGCCACTCTTCGTGCCGCCAGCCGTCATGGCAGGCCGACCGGAAAGCTTGGGAACAACGACGATACGCTTGACTTCTCCGCGCTTGAAGGCGGCCAGGAAGCGTGGGTAATCCTTGAAGACCACGCAGCCGTTGGATTCGCCACGCCGGGCCAGCATGTAGGTATGCGCAAGCAGACCATCGCGGCCATGCGGCTTGATTCCGCTTTCAGGCGTCAGACGGATCGCCTCAACGCCATGGAAGAGCGATTCGCGCATGGTCAGCTTGTAGCTGGATGGCGGAGTAGCGCCGCGCATCTTGACGTGCACGAAATCCGGATTGTCGCGCATCTTGCCGATGCCCGAATGTGCTTCCAGCTTTTCACCGCTTGGCATGTGAACGACGCCTGCCGAAATATCGTAGATTGCGGTGCCGTTGCCCCGGTCAGGCCATGGAACCGCGTCCATCTTGGTTTCCCGCATGGGATTGTCGGGACGCGCAAATGCCACCATCGTATTGGTCGCAGGCGCTTGTGGCGCTGCAGGGCGGGCGGGGACCTGTGCCGGGATAGCGGCAAGCTGCTTTTCTGAAGATGAGGGATTGCCAGGGCGGGGTGTCGGCTCGACGTCCACCGCCCGTGCGATCTGTGGCCGGAAGCTTGGCAGCGGAACGGTTTCGGGCAGAAGATCTATTTCGTCGTCAGTGGTGGTCTGCGGTTTGCCGAGCGCCACTTCAAATGCCGGATGCTCGCGCGCCTGCGTTTCCAGCATTGCCAGCTCGGGATTGTCACCCGAACGTCCAAGAGCGGAATCGACAATGGCCGATGGGCGCAAAGCGGCCAAGGCCTCGATCGTCGCCTTCTCATGGGCGTTGATGGCAGCAGCTGCTCCGAATCGCTCGGTGAAAGCCTTGGCGCCAATGTGATGCTCGGCAGCAAGCCGCATGGCTTTCTGGCTACCGGCATGGCCGCCTTCGGAAAGGCGGGAGAATTTGCGGATATGGACATTGCGCCCGGTAGCGTCGACGGCCCCCTGCTCCAGCCTTGCCAGGTTGGAGACCAGCATCGTTTCGAACCGTCCGGTGCCGTGAGAGGCCTGCGCCATGCCATGCAGCGAAGCAAAGGCCGTCACCGCGCAGATGCTCGCCAGAACCCCGCCGCCAAGCATGGCGGAAAGGCCTGAGATGCCGAAGCTCTTTGGTTTTCTGGTAGGGGACGCGCCGATGCGCGCATCTCTATAGGCCACGACTGATGACGCCATGATACTCGTTACTCGAACCGTTTACGCAAAACCGGGCATGACCGGCTACCGTGTTGATGCAAAGAGCACCGCGCCTCGCTTGCGCTGGTCCTCTGGCTGACTGGTTCAAAGCATGACGAATTATGGTAACCAAAGTCTTTACAAGTCCCCTGAAAACGCAGTTCTTTCAAGCTTGCATGTTTCTCTGCAACAGCACCGGGCGCCACACGTAACGATGTTACACAGGAAATCCGGAATGAGCGCTGTTTGAGATTCGATTTGGATGCTGAATGATTCTCCCCATCGACACCGCTCCCCTAAATGCCGACTTTGCCGAAATTTGGCTACAAATGCGGCGGTGTTACGGCAGATGAGAAGCTGCAGCAACGATCTCGATCCTTTCCCCTTGATCCATCGTCGCTCGCTTGGCATCCTGTCACGATGACTGGAGGAAGCATCATGAAGGCATTGTTGTTGGTCGATATCCAGAACGGGTTCTGCCCGGGCGGAAACTTGCCAGTACCGGATGGCGACAAGATCGTCCCCATTGCCAACGCGCTGATAGATAATGGCGGATACGACCTCATCGTCGCCTCGCAGGATTGGCACCCTGCCGATCATGGCAGCTTTGCTTCACGGCATGCCGGGAAAAAGCCTTTCGAAATGGGCGAACTCTCCGGAAAACCGCAAGTCCTTTGGCCGGATCACTGCGTACAGGAAACCGCGGATGCCGATTTTCACCCCGACCTGAATGTGCAGGCTTTCGACTATGTGCAGCAAAAGGGTGAGAACGCAGCTGTCGACAGCTATTCCGCCTTCCGAGACAATGACCACCTCGCAACGACAGGTCTTGGCGAGTATCTCCAGCGCCAGGGGGTGACAGATTTGGATGTCTGCGGCTTGGCCACCGACTATTGCGTCAGCTTTTCCGTGCTGGATGCGATGGAGATGCTGCCCGGCGTCAAGGTTCGCTTCATCGAGGATGCAAGCCGTGGCATCGACCCGGAGGGTATCAGAAACGCCATCTCGCTTATGCGCGCAAAGGGCGCAGGCATCGTCAACAGTACCGACATATTGAGCGATTGATTCGCAGCCACGTTACCGGCGAGGAATTGAACGTTCCAGCAGATCGATATCGGCAGCGGCATATTCCATACGTTGCAGCACCGCCTCATGGGCGTCACGCAGACCCTTGTTGTAAAAGACCGGGCCTATCACCTCCGCCAGATGGTCAACCAGAATTTCGACCTGAAGCGCGCCGATCTCGACATCAAGCTCCTGGGTAAGATAATGGCGCAATGCCAGAACCATATCGGTCTTTTGCTGTTTTTCCAGCTTCAGATCCTTCATTCAATGCCCCCTGTTTCGCTGTGATCGTAATCCATGGTTCAACGGAATCAATCCGATCTATTCCAGCAATTCGTTTGTCATTGCGCAATTGTGGCGCTAGGAGCAGGAGAAATTCGGAGCCACTAACATATGTCAGTTTCCACATTCCGGTCAGGCGTCAAACGCGGGCTACCCGTCACTCTTTCCGTCATTCCGTTCGGCGCATTGTTTGGCGCGGTTGCGATCGATAACGGCCTGACAATTGCCGAAGCCGTCTTGATGAGCGGCACGCTCTATGCAGGCGCAAGCCAGCTTGTCGGCATCGAGCTGTTCAATCAGAACCTGCCTGCCTGGCTCGTTATCCTGTCCATCTTTGCGGTCAATTTCCGCCACGTGCTCTATTCCGCAGCCATGGTGCGCATCGTGCCGGATTGGTCGGTCGCCAAAAAGGCGGTCGGCTTCTTTTTCATGGTCGATCCGCAATTTGCCGAGGCCGTGCGGGAAAAGGAAATGCACGGAAAGGTCGGCTTTGCCTGGTACATGGGTTATGCGCTGATCGTTTATACCGGCTGGATGATTTCCACCGTCGCCGGGGCTTCACTTGGCAATCTCATCGGTGATCCCAAGGCGGCCGGATTTGATGTGCTATTGCCCGTCTATTTCATGGGAATGGTCATGGGCTTTCGAAAACGCGGAAAATTCTACCCCGTCATGCTTGCCAGTGCCATCGGGGCAATCGCCGCATTCCACTTCGTCGGCTCGCCCTGGCATGTCAGCATAGGCGCGATGACGGGCATCCTGCTTGCTGTCATTCTGCCACCTGCCCGGCCCGAAACCGAAGTGACGGAAGCATCCGGGGAGCACGCATGATGGACGCGCTTTTCGATCCCCAGACCCTCTTCATTATCATCGCCGGCGCTATCGCGACCTATCTTACCCGTGTTGGTGGCTACGTGCTTATGGTGCGCATGAAGACCATCCCGCCCCGTGTCGAGGCCGGGCTGAATGCCGTCCCCGTCGCGGTTCTGACCACGCTTGTTGCGCCCGCTTTCTTCGAGGGCGGCTATGAGGTCAAGCTGGCAATGGTGTTTGCGCTTGTCATTGGCCTGCGCTTTCCCGGCCTGATCATGCTCATATCAGGCTGGGCGCTTGTTGTGGCCATGCGCTATTTCTCTATCGCGTAAGGCTTTCCGTTGCAGCGGTCAGCCACCGCTGCACGTCGGCGTCAGAAATCAATGGCATCAGCTTCTCCCGCACGGTGGCGTGATAGGCATTGAGCCACTGCAACTCTTCATCCGTCAAAAGAGAAACGACGATCAAGCGCCGATCAATGGGGCACCATGTCAGGGTCTCAAACGACAGCATGGGCTGATCGCCGCCATCGATGACTTCTGCCTCACGGACATAGATCAGGTTTTCAATGCGGATGCCGAATTCGCCGGGGCGGTAGTAGCCGGGCTCGTTGGACAGGATCATGCCGGGCAGGATTTCCTGCTGGGAAACGCGTGAAATCCGCTGCGGCCCCTCATGCACGGAAAGGTAGGAACCAACGCCGTGACCCGTCCCGTGTCCGTAGTCGGCACCTGCTTTCCACAAGGCGATACGGGCAAGCGGGTCGAGGTCGCAGCCGCGTGTGCCCTTCGGGAAACGGGCCGCGCTGATGGCGATTACGCCCTTCAGCACGAGGGTGAAGAACCGCTTCTGTTTTTCCGGGACATTGCCGATGGCAACGGTGCGGGTGATATCAGTGGTTCCATTGACATATTGCGCGCCGGAATCGACCAGAAACATCTCGCCGTCACCAAGGGTGCGATCGCTGTCGGTCGTGACCCGGTAGTGAATGATGGCGGCATTGGGCCCTGCACCGGAAATCGTATCGAAGGAAATATCCTTGAGCGGGTTCTGCATCGCCTGCCCCACCCGCGCACGTGTCGCTTCCAGAGCCTTTACCGCGGCGATCTCGGTAACGCTGCCGGGTGCCTGAGCATCCAGCCATGCCAGGTACTCCACCATCGCGGCACCGTCCTGAACATGCGCGGCGGCAGAACCATCAAGCTCTGCCTTGTTCTTGCAGGCGCGCGGCAGCTTTACGGGATCGGCAGCTTCGATCACCTCACCGCCCGCTTCGACAATGGAAAGCGTCAATGCGACCGGTGTCACATCGACATCGGCAAGCACACGGCCTGCGGCGCTGGCAATGGCATGCAGCCGCGCCTCTATGTCCTCAGCCGGCAATTGGGTGGCGAGTTGCGAAAGATAAGCCTTCACCTCGTCGCCGGTCTTGCGTTCATCGAGAAACAGATCTGCCTTCCCATCGGCATAGATAATGGCGCGCGCCAGCGGATGCGGCGTATGCGGTACATCATTGCCACGAATATTGAATATCCATGCGATAGAAGATGGATCGGTAATCAGGACCGCATTGGCCTGTCGCGCGGCAACGATCTCCCCGATCGTCGCAATCTTGAGCTGGGCAGGCGTACCGGTAACATGATCCGGCTGGATGCTGACGGGCTCCATAGGCTCTTGAGGACGATCAAGCCAGAGGGGATCCAACGGATTGCTCTCAAGAAGAACGACCGAGCCGCTTTTCTCGGCAAGGGCCTTTTCCAGCCGCTTCAGCTCTGCACCTGTGTGCAGCCATGGATCGATACCCAGGCGGAACCCCTCAGGCGCATTGTCCGATAGCCATTTTGCCGGGGGAGCACCCACCAGATCACCACCGGTAAAGACCGACTGGTCCACCTGCGACGCCAACTGCGTGGTATAACGACCATCGACGAAGACAATCGCTTGCGTGCGGGTGACGAGCACAATCCCCGCAGAACCCGTAAAGCCGGTCAGCCATGACAGCCGCTCGGCACATTCGGGAACATATTCGCCCTGATACTCGTCAGCGCGGGGCACCAGAAAGCCGTCAATGCCAAGCGCATCGAATGTTGCGCGCAGGGCCTCAACGCGGGCCTTGCCAAATTGCGGAGTGGACTTGTTATCGAATGACTGGAACATGAACTGCTTTCCGAATGCTGATTTCGGTGCAGACCATAAGCATGCGAACAAAAACTGTGAAGCGATTTTCGGTCAGATCAACCGGTCGTCAGTCTTTGCGCAGATGGATTGTTACCCAGCCATTGCGCCAGATGGTTTTGACATGGCTGAGATGCATTCCGTTATAAGCGGACAGCACCTTCCACCGCTGCGAAGCAAGAATGCCCGACAGAATGACGGTTCCGCCCGGCGCCAGGTGGGTCACCAGTTGCGGCGCCATCTTTATCAATGGGCGGGCAAGGATATTCGCGATGATAAGATCGAATGGTCCGTGCTTGCGGAAGGAATCCGAATGGAAGCCGGGCGCGGTTTCCAGTGACATTCCCGATACGATGCCGTTGAGCTTGGCATTTTCCTTCGCGACCTTGATGGCAACAGGATCGATATCCGTTGCCAATACCGGCACCGGCCGCATCTTGGCCACAGCGATTGCGAGGACGCCACTGCCGGTACCGAGATCCAGCGCGTTGCGAATGGTGCGCGACCGCAGGACCTGCTCGATCATTTCGAGACAACCCGCCGTGGTGCCATGGTGCCCGGTGCCGAAAGCCTGACCCGCTTCGATTTCGATGGCGAGATCGTTGATGCGAACCTTGTCGCGGTCGTGGGAACCATGCACCAGAAAGCGCCCTGCCCGGACGGGCGTCAGCCCCTCAAGCGATTTTGCAATCCAGTCGACATCGGGGATGATTTCACGCTCAAGGCTCAAATGGGGATAGCTGACCTTCAACGCCTCTTCGAAGCGGCTGCGCACATCTTCTTCCTCGGAAGCAAGAAGGTAGATCGAGGCTTCCCAGATATCCTTCTTCTCATCCACCTCGGTCGTGGCAATGGCGACGTCTTCTTCTCCAAACACCTCCGAAAGAAGATCCAGCACTTCTCCAGCCTGCGCTTCGGTGGTGGTTACAAAAAGACGAATCTCGCTCACGGCTTACGCTTCCTTGCATCGGTTTCAGCCGTCAGCCTTTGCCACAAATCTCCATGCAGTCCAATGGACATGCCGCGAGATTGTGGAGCCAAGATCAGCTCTTGGTAAGATTTTGCAGCTTTTGCACCGCCACATCGGGATTTTCGCCATAGGCAATGGTTCCGGCGAACCGCCCCTTGGCATCCAGCAGAATGACGGAGGCCGTGTGATCCATGGTGTAATCGCCGTTGGGGTCCTTTTCATCCACCGGCACCTTCTTGGCGTAGATGCGGTAGCCCTTGAGCGTATCTGCAATCTTGTCGGGCGTACCGGTAATGCCGGTAATACGCTTCGATACGTTGGAGACATACTGATTGAGAATCTCGGGCGTATCGCGCTCGGGATCCACGGAAACGAAATAGGCCTGCATCTTTTCACCGGCAGGATCGATCTTCTCCATCCAGCCATTCAACTCGAACAGCGTTGTGGGGCAGACTTCCGGGCAGTGTGTGAAGCCAAAGAACAGGGCGGTCGGCTTGCCTTGAAATGCCTTTTCGGTGATCGGCTGACCGTTCTGTGCAACAAGCTGGAACGGAACGCCATAGACCTCTTCGACCATCTGATCACGGCTTTTGGTCAGTTCCATCGTCAACCAGCCCATGACGCCGAGAAGGACGAGGACAGCACCCCAAAGAGCGATTCGAATATTCTTCATGGCATTTTCCGATCAGCCTAGAGCCAGCATCTGAGTGCTTCTAGCCCAAGCCACGTCATTTCAGCAATTCAAGAAAAGGTTCACCCCGCGAACCGCGCTGATTTGTCTCAAAATGCAGATGAAGTAGCTCAGAGACACCAGGCGATGCCACTTTGCATGGCCGACAGAAATATGTCCGTGCCGTGCCGCATCCAGCCCTGAAACGTCAAAACAACGAGAAACAACGCCGTCGCGGTTGCCAGTGCGGCAGCAAGAAATTTCATCGGACCGTGGCTTAAGACTTTCATGCCGCAAATATACTGCAAAAGCCTGGCAGGTGAAACAACGAAATACCCGCACCTGCGGTAGTTTACAGTCCGGCGTTAGGAAAAGTTTAAATTGTTTTTGAGCATGATGCTCACCAGCGGTTCGCTTTGAGCGCACGACATGACGTCAACGGGCATATGTCCGGCTCCGCATCACCTTCCAAATCTAATTCGGCCAGCCAAGAGAGCCGTCAGGAAAAGTTGCGACCATGTCGAACGCCATCAAACAATCCGGCGCATATCTTGAAATCGTTTCCTTCCATCTCGGCGATCAGGAATTTTGTATTGATATCATGGTGATCCGCGAAATTCGCGGCTGGGCACCCGTAACACCGATGCCCCACACACCACCTTACGTCCTGGGCCTGATCAACTTGCGCGGTGCCGTTATTCCAGTCATCGATATGGCGTGCCGTCTCGGCATGAAGATGACGGAACCGTCCGAGCGTTCCGCAATCATCGTCACCGATATCGGCGGCAAGCTCGTCGGCCTGCTGGTTGAACAGGTTTCCGACATGATGACGATTCGCTCCGAAGACCTCCAGCCAGCACCGGAAATCATTCCGGAAGAGCAGCGCAATTTCTGCCGCGGCATCGTGGCGCTGGAAAAGAGCATGGTCTGCTTCCTCAACCTCGACACAGTCATCGCCGACGAGCTTTCGCGCGAAGCCGCTTGAGGCTAGTCCAATTCAATATGCATTACGAAAAACGGCGAGCTTCAGAGCTCGCCGTTTTGGTATTTGAAGCAGGGAATGATCACGCCAGGCACGGCGTGGCACGCGGCTTAACAAAGTGTCGTAACCACCTGAAAATTATGGCTTTCCGTTCTTCCACGTCACCGTCTGCCCATAGAGCGGAACCGTTGAAATCGCCATCTTGGCGGAACCATCCGTCAGTTCCCGCGTGTGGACCAGGTAGATCAGCGTATCATTGGCTTTGTCGTAGATGCGGTTGACGACCATTTTCTTCCAGACCAGAGACATGCCTTGGCGAAAGACTTCCTCGCCCTTCTTGCCAAGTTCGATATCGCCGATCTCGACCGGACCTGTCTGACTGCAGGAAATCGCGTTATTGGACGGATCCTCGAACCAGTTTCCGTTCTTGAGACGATCGATCACGCCTCTGTCGAAATAGGTTATGTGGCAGGTCACGCCCTTGACCTGAGGATCGGCAATCGCCTCTACGACGATGTCGTTGCCTGTCCAGTCTACGCCAACCTGGCCAACCACCTGCGCCTGTGCGGCAAACGGCAACAGACCAAGACCCGCAGCCAGCATGGAACGAAACGCTTTAGCCATTACCCTTATCCCCTTGATGAACTGACATAGAGATAGGTCTGTGCGGCCGCACAACAAGACTTGAGCCTAGCGTTTTCTCATGGTGCAAGGCGCATAGCCCGTGGCGTGGAGCCTGCCGGCCACCATTCCGATCTTTTCCGGAATGTGATGGATGTGGTCCACCGCAAGGGCCTTTGCCGCAGCAATCGATGCAGCCGCACAGACGACCGCATCTTCCGCCGCATTGTGGTGCACGAAGCGCAGTTGCAGATGATGCGCGATGATGTTGAGCTTGTGCGATGGCAGGGATGGCCAGACCTTCTGCGACATCTTCACGCTGCACAGATAGGAGAGCTGCGGGTAGCTCTGTCGGTACTTGTCGAAGCTTGCCCGCATCACGCTGAAATCGAAGGCCGCATTATGGGCGATCATCGTCGAGTCGCGCAGATCGTCGGCAAACTCGTCCATCACTTCGGGAAACTCAGGCGCATCTTCCACATCGTGCGGACGAATGCCATGAACCGCGATGTTAAAGGGGGAGAAGCGCATATCCCTGGGCCGAATCAGTCTTTCCTCGACCCGCACGATCTGTCCGTTCTCGATCCATGCAAGCCCGACGGAACAGGCGCTTCCGCGTTCTTCATTGGCGGTTTCGAAATCGATGGCGATGGTTTTCAAGTAGCGATTCCCGTTGGCTGCTTGCACGGCATAGAACAAACCCGAGAAAAAATGAACAGGCGAGCCGGATTCGGGTGGAACGGGGCCAGAGCAGCCGTTAGAGGCTTCTCATTCGCCGCAAATGGGAGAACCCGACATGGCCGTGCAACAGCAGATGAATGCAAGAGAATGGGCGATGCTCGTCGTCCTGTCCCTGCTGTGGGGTGGATCCTTCTTTTTCGTCGGAATTGCTGTCAAGGAACTACCGCCGCTGACCATTGTGATGCTGCGCGTATCCATCGCGGCACTCGCCCTTTTGACCGTCTGCAAGGTCATGGGCTACCGGCTGCCGAAAACGCCTGGTGTCATCCGCGCCTTCTTTGGCATGGGGCTTCTCAACAACATCATACCCTTCAGCCTCATCGTCTGGGGCCAAACCCATATTGCCAGCGGCGTCGCTTCCATTCTCAATGCCACCACGCCGCTCTTTACCGTCATTGTAGCCCACCTGCTGACGTCAGACGAAAAGATTTCGGTCAACAAATTCGCAGGCATCGTCCTGGGCTTTGCAGGCGTCGCAACCATGATCGGTCCTGCCGCCCTGACCGGCGAAAGCTCCAGCCTTTGGGGCCAACTCGCCATTCTGGGAGCAGCAGTTTCCTATTCTTTCGCTGGCATTTTCGGTCGCCGCTTCAAGGCCATGGGCGTTGCGCCGATCGTCACGGCCACGGGGCAGATCTCAGCCTCGTCCCTCGTTCTCATTCCCGTTGCGCTCATCATCGACAAGCCCTGGCTGCTGCCGATGCCTAGCGGTGCTGCCTGGGGCGCGCTGTTTGGAATAGCACTGCTTTCGACGGCACTGGCCTACCTGATCTTCTTCCGCATCCTCTCCTCCGCGGGTGCCACCAACCTCGCTCTCGTCACCTTCCTCATCCCGGTGAGCGCAATCCTGATGGGATCTCTGGTGCTTGGCGAACAGCTGGAGGCAAAGCATTTCATCGGAATGGCGATGATTGCTGCCGGATTGCTGGCGATGGACGGCCGGCTGTTTCGCAGAAAACAGGGAGCGCAATAACCGGTCTCACCCGCCGATCAGCGCCAGCCACTCATCCTCATCCATTGTCTGCACACCGAGTTCCCGCGCCTTGTCCAGCTTGGAGCCAGCGCCCGGCCCGGCAACCACGTAATCGGTTTTCTTGGAAACGGAACCGGCCACCTTGGCACCCAGACTTTCAGCGCGCGCCTTTGCCTCATCACGGGTGAACTTCTCCAGCGAGCCGGTGAAGACCACCGTCTTGCCCGCCACAGGGCTGCCATCTATCGTTGGCTTTTCAGCCTCTTTCGGCCTCAGTTCCTTCATCAGCCGGTCGATGACGTCGAGATTGCGCGGTTCCCTGTAGAATTCCACGATAGCGCGGGCCATGACCTCGCCAATGCCCTCGACGCTGTTGAGTTCGGCCCAGGCATCGCCGGCCGGATCGGCAGCAGCTTTCATGGCCTCTTCGAAGTGCTCATAGGTACCGTAGGTGCGCGCCAGAAGCTTGGCTGTCGTTTCCCCCACATGGCGAATACCGAGCGCGAAAATCAGCCGATGGAGATCGATCTCGCGCCGCGCATCGATGGCATCGAAGAGTTTTTTCACGCTGACCTTGCCGAAGCCATCGATATTCTCCAGCTTGGCAAGCGACTTTTCCTGCCTCGCCTTCAATGTGAAGATGTCAGGCGCAGTCTTGATGGACAAAGCCGGGTCTTCACTTTCGAAAAAGAAATCGATCTGCTTGGTACCAAGCCCCTCGATATCGAAGGCATTGCGCGAGACAAAGTGCTTGAGGTGCTCTTTTGCCTGTGCAGAACAGGCAAAACCACCGGTACAGCGGGTGACGGAGTCGAGCTTGCCGGTTTTTTCGTTGCGCTCGCGCACCGCGTGACTGCCGCAGACCGGGCATTGCTTGGGAAACTCATATCGCTTCGAACCGGCATCACGCTTTTCCAGCAGCACATCCAGCACCTGCGGAATGACATCGCCCGCCCGCTGCACGATGACGGTATCGCCAACACGAATGTCATGCTCTTCCGGGCGGATCCGCTCGCCATTGTTGCCGATACCCTCGATGTAATCGGCATTGTGCAGCGTGGCGTTGGTCACGACCACACCACCAACGGTAATCGGGGTCAGGCGTGCAACGGGCGTCAGCGCGCCGGTGCGGCCTACCTGTATTTCGATCTTTTCAACCGTCGTGAAAGCCTGCTCCGCCGGGAACTTGTGTGCTGTTGCCCAGCGCGGACTGCGCGAACGGAAGCCGAGCCGTTCCTGCAGGTCCAGCCGGTCGACCTTGTAGACGACACCATCGATATCGTAATCGAGGTCAGGCCGGGCGATGCCGATTTCCTGATAATGTTCAATCAGTTGCTGGCCGGACGTGAATCTCTTCATGAACGGGTTGACCGGAAATCCCCATTCCCGAAACTTTTCGACAATACCAAACTGAGTATCGGCAATGCGCGTGGGTTGCCCGCCATTGGACACTTCACCGAGGGCATAGGCAAAGAAGCGCAACTTGCGCCGCGCGGTCACATTCGCGTCCAGCTGCCGCAGGGAGCCGGAGGCGGTGTTGCGCGGGTTCACGTAAGTCTGTTTGCCCTCGGCTTCCATCTGCGCATTGAGCGCCAGAAAGTCGCTCTTTGCCATATAGACCTCGCCACGCACCTCCACCACATCAGGTACGCCCTTCGGCAGGGTATTGGGAATTTCCTTGATGGTGAGGATATTGGCCGTAACATTCTCGCCCGTGGTACCATCGCCGCGCGTGGCAGCCGTCGTCAACCGTCCCGCCTCATACCGGATAGACATGGAGAGGCCATCGATCTTGGGCTCCGCGGTAAAGGCAATCGAGTCGTCAGGCATGTTGCCGAGGAAGCGATAGACCGAAGCCACGAAATCCCGCACGTCCTCGTCCGAAAACGTATTGTCGAGCGAAAGCATGGGCCGCGCATGGACGATGGGCGCGAAAGTTGGCAGCGGCGTAAAGCCGACCTTCTTGGAAGGACTGTCTGCACGCACCAGATCGGGAAATGCAGCCTCGATGGCATCGTTGCGGCGCTTTAGCGCGTCATACTCTGCATCCGAAACCTCCGGTGCGTCCTTGCCATGGTAGAGCGCATCATGCCGCGCTAGCTCTGCCGCAAGAAAAGCAAGCTCGGCAGACGCCTCAAGCTCGGACAGTTTTTCCACCGGGATTTGATCTTGGGACATGGAGCAGGCCTCGTGCAGGAATCGAAATTGTTTTTACCGCAGCCTGCCCACTTTTCAACGGCAAGCTTTCGCGTAATCTGATTTCCGGGAGTGAGCAGCAAGGGGTACGAGCATGGACTTGACGACGCTTATTGCATTCGCCGCCGCCTTCTTCGTTTTTGCAGCCAGCCCTGGGCCTGACAATATGACCATTGTCGCGCGGACCATTACCCATGGTGCGGCGTCCGGCCTCGCCTATGGTGCCGGTACGGTTGCCGGCATCCTCATCTTTCTCGCGCTCGCCTCCTTCGGCTTCTCGGTTCTGGCAGCCGAGATGGGCACGGTGATGGCTGTGCTGCGCTATGCGGGAGCAGCCTACCTGATCTGGATGGGCATCAAATTGTGGACGGCAGAACCGGTCGTGCCGGAATTGTATGCCGTGAAAGCGCGGGGCAACCTGTTATCGATCTTCATGACGGGCATGGCGCTCAATCTGGGCAATCCCAAAATGCCACTCTTCTATGTTGCGCTTCTGCCCAATGTTGTCGGAGCATCGCTGACGGTCGATCATCTGGCTGTGCTGGCGGGCGTCATTCTGTGTGTTGAAGTCATCGTCATCGGCGGCCATGTCACGCTTGCCGTCAGGGCCCGCAGTTTGTTGCGCTCGGAAATTATCGTGCGCCGGGTCAATCGCACGGCAGGAGGCGTGATGATCGGTTCAGGCGTGGCGGTTGACATCAGCCGCTAGGGCGTATCCTTTTTTTAAAAACGGAAACGCTTTAATCCTGCGCTGCGAGCAGCTTGGCTGCCGCCGCCCTCGCCTCATCCGTCACCGAAGCACCGGCCAGCATACGGGCAATCTCTTCGGTGCGATGCTCAGGCTGCATGGTGGCGACGCGGGTGGCGATTCGCTCCGTGCCATCGCCGGACGGCCCCTTGGAAATCAGCAGATGGGTACCGGCACGCGCAGCCACCTGCGGCGCATGGGTAACGGAAAGAACCTGCACGGTTTTCGACAGACGCTTCAGGCGCTGGCCGATAGCATCCGCCACCGCGCCACCAACACCGGTATCGATTTCATCAAAGACCAGCGTGGGGGCTGAGCCTCGGTCGGCAAGGGCCACCTTGAGCGCCAGCAGGAAGCGCGAAAGCTCGCCACCGGAGGCAACTTTCATGATGGGGCCGGGACGCGTGCCCGGGTTGGTCTGGACGTGGAATTCGACCACATCAATACCATCGGCCGTGGCAGCGGAAGGGTCGCTGGTGACCTCTACCGTGAACCGGGCGCGCTCAAGCTTCAATGCCGGCAATTCCGCCATGACCGCATCGGAAAGAGCCGAGGCCGCATTCTGGCGCTTCTCCGACAGCGATTGAGAGGCGCGATCAAAATCGGACTTTACGACGCCAAGATGCTTTTCAAGCTGCGCCAGTTTTTCCTCACCCGCATCCAGATCCGCAAGATCCGCCACCATGCGCTCTGCAAGTGCGGGAAGCTCTGTGACAGGAACGGAATATTTGCGGGCAGCCGCACGCAGCGCAAAGAGCCGCTCTTCCACCCGCTCCAGTTCACGCGGATCGAACTCGGTGCGGCGAAGCGCACTTTCGACTTCCATCTGGGCATTGGAAAGGTTGTCCAGCGCGGCGTCCAGCAGTTGAACGGTTTCTTCCAGCAAGCCCGGAGCTTCATGGCTCTTGCGCTCAAGACGCCGCATCATCGAAGCAATCATCGGAACGGGCGAGGCATTGCCGTTTAGAAATTCACTCGCCTCCGCGATATCGCCAGCGATGCGTTCAGACTTCTGCATCACAGCCCGGCGCTCGGCAAGCTCATCCTCTTCGCCATCGCGTGGCGACAGCACCTCAAGCTCCTCGACGGAAGACCTGAGATAATCCGCTTCGCGGGCCGCAGCCTCCACCTTGGCGCGGTGCGTTTTCAGGCCGCGCTCCGCATCCTTCCAGATGCGGTAGAGTGACTGCACTGAGGCAACCTCATCCGTGAGACCCGCAAAGGCATCCAGAAGCGTCCGGTGCGCATTTGTGTCGACCAGCGCCCGGTCATCATGCTGGCCATGGATTTCGACCATGTGCTGCCCAAGCTGGCGCATGAGCTGTACGGAAACGGCCTGGTCATTGATGTAGGCTTTGGTCCGGCCATCGGCAGACTGGACACGGCGAAAGATCAGGTCGCCATCGTCATCAAGCCCGTTGTCGCGAAGCATCAGGCGGGCCGGATGGTCCATGCCCACTTCGAACGTCGCGGTAACCTGGCCCTTGTCTTCACCATGGCGAACAAGGCCACCATCACCACGCCCACCGAGGGCCAGCGAGAGACTGTCGAGAAGAATCGATTTGCCAGCGCCCGTCTCACCAGTCAGCACGGAAAGACCGGCCTCGAACCCAAGGTCGAGCCGTTCGATCAGAACGATATCGCGGATCGATAGCTGGACCAGCATGGCTTAAGCTCTGTCCTCAGGCTCCCACCAGTTTTTTACCGGCGCGGGAAATCCAGGATTCCTTGTTCTCGCGAGGCTCAAGCCCCTGCCCCTTGAGGAGCTTGTACGAGTCTTGATACCATTCGCTGTCAGGGTAGTTGTTGCCGAGAACCGCCGCTGCCGTCTGTGCTTCGTCTGCCAGACCCATCGCATAATAGGCTTCGGTCAGACGTGCCAGGGCTTCTTCGATCTGGTTGGTATTCTGGTACTGCTCCACAACGATGCGGAAGCGGGAAACAGCTGCCAGATATTCCTTGCGCTCAAGGTAATAACGGCCGACCTGCATTTCGCGACCAGCGAGCTGGTCACGCGCAAAGCGGATTTTTGCCTGCGCATCGGCGACATATTCCGAATCAGGGTAATCGGTGACCACCTTGTTCATCGCTTCGATCGTGCGCTGTGCGGCGCGCTGATCCTGCGTGACGTCGGCGATCTGCTTGGAATAGGCAAGACCGATCATATACTGGACATAGGCGGCGTCTTTTGCGCGCGGATACTGCTTGAGAAAGCGCGTACCGGACGAGATCGCCACATCATTCTTGTTCTGGCGGGTTGCGATGAACGTGTTCATCACGAGAGCCTTCTGGCCCCACTCCGTGAAGGGATACTGCTTGTCGATAGCGGAAAACTTGCGACCAGCCTCGGTCATGTTGCCAGCATTCATGTTGGCAAGACCCTGCTTGTAAAGAACGTCTGGCGGATCGGTCTCAACGCCAAGCTTGGTGATGTCGATATCGGGGTCAGACTGGCAGGATGTTACCAGCGTTCCGGCGCCAATCAGCATCAGCGATACGAGAGCTCCCCGCACCGTACCATTCATCGCACCAGACACTACACGCTTCATTCGTCAGTTCCCACTTCCTGCGTAAATACAGAACATCGGCTTTTCCAGTGGCGTTTCTAGCCATAAAAGCGTCTGCAGGGCAACGCAATGATGACGCAATAACGCATTTTTATGGCATGGCGACCTGAAGCTGATGATTATCTCTGCCCCGAGAGCGCGTTTTTGCCTCTGTTACTCGCTTAAACCTACTCATCGACATGCAAAAAAGCCGCCCGGAAGGACGGCTTTCAATTTCCAGATTATCTTGATTACGCGGACCAGGGCGCAAACTCAGGCTGCTGGACAGCTACGAATTCCCGAGCCCGGACAACGGGATGACGGGCGGCAGGTGCCTCGACAATTTCATAAGCTGTCGGATCGCTCAGCAACGCCTTCAATGCATTGGCATTGACCTTGTGACCACCGCGATAGGAACGGTAGCAACCGATGAACTGCGCGCCCGCAAGCGCCAGGTCGCCAACGGCATCCAACGTCTTGTGACGGACGAACTCGTCCTTCTCGTAACGCAGGCCTTCCATGTTGATGACAGTGTGATCATCGGAAATCACAACGGAATTCTCAAGCGCCGAGCCAAGAGCGTAACCGGCAGCCCACAGGCGTTCAACATCCCGCATGAAGCCGAAGGTGCGCGCGCGCGACAGCTCGTTTTTGAAGGTCTCGGCAGTAAGATCACCCTGCCAGATCTGGCGGCCAATCAGCGGCGTGTCGAAATCGATCTCGACCTCAAACCGTGTGCCGTCATAGGGGCGGAATTCAGCCCAGGAGGCGCCGGCTTCGATGCGCACCGCCTTGGTCACCCTGATGTAGCGACGCTTCACGCCAAGGTTCTTGATGCCAACCGATTCGATGGCTTCGATGAAAGGTGCAGAGCTGCCGTCCATGATCGGAACTTCGGGACCATCGACTTCAACAATGAGATTGTCGATACCCATTGCATAGATGCCGGCCATGACGTGCTCGACGGTGGCGATCGACTCAGGGAGCGACCGACCGATAACCGTGCAGAGATCCGTATTGCCGACATTGGCGGATACGGCCTTGAGCTCGACCGAGGTTCCATTTTCATACTGGCGGCTGAAAACGATGCCTGTACCCGCTTCCGCTGGCTGGAAGGTCATGGACACCGGATTGCCCGAATGAACGCCAATGCCCTTGAGCTGAACAGGATTGGCGATAGTTGTCTGGAAACCGAGCAGTCCGATGGTCATGCGAGTATAGCCTTTTCGTGCGGACCTGCCTGCTACACCGGCATGATCCGAATTTCAACCGAGGGAAATAAACACGAGCCGCGCCGTGTTCCGTCCTCGTCTCATGCTCATACATACGCACTGTTCGTGCCCATCTCAAATCACTGTTAATGTCGCTTTGTAACAGACACAACGCATTGAAAAAGCTTGTGGAAAAGCAGAGTGGGAGATGTCATGAAACTGAAATACCCGGGCGCTTTCGAGCCCGGGTACCACATCGTGCAAAGTCACGACTCTGTTTATGCCATCAGTTCGACTGGCGGCGAAGGAAGGCTGGAATTTCCAGCTGATCGTCTTCGTGCTGGCTGGCGGAAGATGGCGTCTGACGGCCATGATCATCCAGATTGCCGCGGCGTGGTGCATAGAGGCTTGCCTCTTGCGACAGCGGACGGCGCTGCTGTGGAGCCATGCTCGGCGCGTCCATCATGTCGGAAGGAACGGATTCCTCTTCTTCACGACGGCCAAGCGAGTTGGTGATCCGCTTGAGAAGACCCATCGGGCCACGCTCTTCCGGAACCGCAGAGGCCGGGTGGGCGCGGTGATCCATCTCAGCCTTCACGACTGGAGGAAAATCCTCGACCTTGGGCATACGGACCGGCTCAGGCGCACGGGCGACTGGAGCGGGCTCGTGGTAAACCGGCGCCGGGGCCTGCTGCATACGTGGAGCAGGTGCTGCGACCTGTTCCGGGGCATGATAGGCAGGCGCCGGGGCGGCGTGCACCGGTGCTGCGGGGCGAGCAGCAACCGGTGCTTCCGCTGGAGCAGAAGCGAACAGCTTGCTCTGGGGACGGAATTCGGCTTCTGCCTGGGCCTGACGAAGCTGCTGTTCAGCAGCGGCCAGTGCCAGCTCCCGTTCCATTTCGACTTCAGCCGAACGGATGGTCTGGGCGATAGGGTCTACGGTCTTTGGTGCCTGCGAGACTGCGGCAGGCTGAACTGCGGCCGGAGCAGAAGCAACGGCCGCGGAAGGACGGATAACTGGCTTTGCAGCGGCAGCAGCACGCATTTCCGCGATGTTCTGTTCCATCTGGCCAGGTACACGGTCGATGCCTGTGGCAACGACGGAGACGCGGATGAGGCCTTCGAGAGCTTCATCGAAGGTCGCGCCGAGGATGATGTTCGCATCCGGATCGACTTCTTCGCGAATACGTGTCGCAGCTTCGTCCACTTCGAACAGGGTCATGTCGCGACCACCAGTGATGGAGATCAGGAGGCCCTGCGCACCCTTCATCGATGTTTCGTCGAGCAGCGGGTTTGCAATCGCGGCTTCGGCAGCCTGCATTGCACGACCCTGGCCGGAAGCCTCGCCGGTACCCATCATTGCACGGCCCATTTCGCGCATGACCGAGCGAACGTCGGCGAAGTCGAGGTTGATAAGACCTTCCTTCACCATCAGATCGGTGATGCAGGCAACGCCCGAGTAGAGAACCTGGTCAGCCATTGCGAAGGCATCGGCAAAGGTCGTCTTGTCGTTGGCAATACGGAAGAGGTTCTGGTTTGGAATGACGATCAGCGTATCGACGGACTTCTGCAGCTCCTCGATGCCCTGTTCAGCCAGACGCATACGGCGACCGCCTTCAAAGTGGAAAGGCTTGGTCACGACGCCAACCGTCAGAATGCCCTTGTTGCGGGCAGCCTGTGCGACGACTGGAGCAGCACCGGTGCCGGTACCACCGCCCATGCCGGCGGTGACGAAGCACATATGCGTGCCGTTCAGGTGGTCGATGATTTCATCGATGCACTCTTCGGCAGCAGCGCGACCGACTTCAGGCTGGGAACCGGCGCCGAGACCTTCGGTAACGTTGACGCCGAGCTGGATGACCCGGTCTGCCTTCGTCATCGTCAGAGCCTGTGCATCCGTGTTGGCAACGACGAAGTCGACGCCCTGGAGGCCAGCCGTGATCATGTTGTTGACAGCGTTACCGCCGCCACCGCCAACGCCGAAAACGGTGATGCGTGGCTTCAGCTCGGTGATATCCGGCTTTTGCAGCTGTATCGTCATAATAACATTCCTTCTTTCTCTGGCCGCATCGCCCCGCAGGCCAATTCTTAATCAAACTTCACTCAGTCCTCTGTCGGTTACTCGAGACAGAGGTCAGAAACTTTCCTTCAGCCATTGCCCTACGCGGGCAATCCGGCCGCTACCCGTTCCGAACGGCGAGAACATTCCGCTCTGCGCCGCATGGATTTCGATGTCCGCGATCTGCGGATAAATCATCAGCCCGCAGGCTGTAGAAAAGGCCGGGCCCTTGGCCGCGACCGGCAGACCGGACACGCCCATCGGGCGGCCGATACGTACATTGCGGGCCAGAATGCGCCGCGCCGTTTCAGGCAGACCGGTCAGCTGGCTGGCGCCACCCGTCAGAACCACGCGCTTGCCGACAATCGGGCTAAATCCCGATTTCTGGATACGGTCGCGAATGAGTTCCAATGTTTCTTCGATTCGTGCCCGAACGATGCGGCTGACAAGCGCCCGCGAAACCTGCGAAGGCTGGTCGCGGTCGTCCTCTCCGATCGGCGGCACGGCGATCAGATCGCGATCATCCGCTCCGTTGGCAAGTGCAGACCCGTGCACCACCTTCAAACGCTCGGCATCTTCGATACGCGTGGACAGACCACGCGCCAGATCCGTGGTGACATGATGACCGCCAAGACCGATGGCGTCGGTATGGACAAGACGTCCTTCGGCAAAAACCGAAATCGTCGTCGTGCCGCCGCCCATGTCGATGGCAGCACAGCCCAGCTCGACCTCATCATCCACCAGAGCCGCAAGGCCGCTGGCATAAGGGGTCGCAACAATACCCTCGACAGACAAGTGAGCGCGGTTGATGCACAGTTCCAGGTTCTTCAGCGCGGTGCGCTCGGCTGTCACCACATGCATGTCCACGCCCAGCATATCGCCATACATGGAAAGCGGATCACGAATGCCGCGCTCGCCATCCAGCGAATAGCCTGTTGGCAGCGAGTGCAGAATGGCGCGATCCTGCCGCAGCGATTGCTGGCTTGCGGCGATCAGAACCTTGCGGAGATCGCCCGATTCGACTTCCTGCCCGCCCAGATCGATGCTGGCCGTATAGATGTCGCTGGCCAGACGCCCTGCAGAGACATTCACGATCAGGCTGTCAACGGTCAGGCCCGCCATGCGCTCGGCTGCATCAACAGCCAGACGAATGACGCCTTCCAGGGCATCCAGATCGGCAATGACGCCGGACTTCACGCCGCGCGAACGCTGGTGGCCAATGCCGATGACCTCGACCTTGTGCGTGCGGCCAGGCAGAACTTCGGTTTCCTCACGCGGAGTGAGACGACCGATCATGCAAACGACCTTTGTCGAACCGATATCGAGGACCGACACCACGTGACTGCGCTTCGAAGACAAAGGCTTCAGACGCGGAAGGCCGAAATGGGAAGAACCGAAAAAGCTCATGTGTTCTTCTCCGCAGCCTTGAGTGCCTTCGAACGTGCTTCGACCGCCTTCTGGCGGCGCTCTGCCGCACCTTCGGTCAGTTGAACCGTGGTGCGGTCCGGCAGGCGCAGATCAACCGCCGCGACATCACGCGAAAGAACCTTTTCTTCCATGTCCATGCGAGAAAGCAGTTGCAGCGCCTTCGGCACGTTTTCTTCCGGCAGCTTGACCACGATGCCGTTGTCCAGATGCAAATCCCAGCGGCGTCCGGCGATGCGGACATAGGCCCGCACGCGGTTGCGGATTTCAGGCCAGTCGGCCAGCTCATCGACGAAGCCTGCGGCACCCGTTTCGGCATCGCGACCGACAAACAGAGGCAATCCGGCATATTTGTTATCGCGCAGCGGAGCGATCACGCTGCCGCTCTTTTCAATGAGCGACAGTTCCGAACCGTGCTGCCAGATGCCGAAAGCCTGCCGCTCCTTCAAGCGAACCTCGATCGTCTTCGGGTAGATCTTGCGAACATCGACGTCCTCCACCCAGGGAAGCTCGGTCAGCTTCTTGCGGGCAGCATTGACATCAAGCGCGATCAGCGAGGTTGCGCCATCCAGCCCGAGCAGCTGGAAGACATCGATTTCAGATGTCTGGATGTTGCCGGAAACCTTGACGTCTTCAATGGCAAACCCGGCAGCCGAAGTTGTCGCCTGCGCAACGACATCCGTATGGCCGCCCAAAGACATGCCATAGAGACCAATCACGGAAAAGAAGCCAACGGTGGCAAGCGTTCCCGTGTGGGCGGGAATGTGAATACGCCCCGTCGCCAGCGAAACGATGAAGCGAAAGCCCTTGCGAAACGGGCGTGGCAGAACCATCCGCTCGTCAGCGGACCCCGAGGCGAATTGCTCGCGCTTTCTTGCTGCCGACTTTTTGCCTGCTATCGCGAACACGAAGCGTCCTCCACCATCCAGCGGACCAGCTCACCGAAGGAGCGTCCTGCATGAGCTGCCATTTCCGGCACAAGGGAGGTTGGCGTCATGCCTGGCTGAGTATTGACCTCCAGCCAGATAAGTTCGCCTTCTTCTGAGAAACGATCGTCGTAGCGGAAGTCGGAACGGCTCACGCCACGGCAGCCAATCACCTGATGCGCCATGACCGCCAATGATTGGATTTTTTGGTAAATTTTCGGTGAAATTCCCGCCGGAATGATGTGTTTTGAACCACCTTTGGCGTATTTCGCATCATAATCATAAAAGGCGTGACCCATCGGCAAAACCTCGGTCACGCCCAAGGCTTCGCCATTCATGACGCCGCAGGTAAACTCGCGTCCGGCAATGTAGCGCTCGGCCATGACCTCGTCGCCATAGCGCCATTCCGCAGATTCCAAAATCTGTGGCGGATGAGACTGGTCTTCCTTGACGATGACGACACCGAAGCTGGAGCCTTCGCGCACAGGCTTGACGACGTAAGGCGGATCAAGCGGATGCTTGTTGCCGATGTCGAAACGATTGAGGATTTTCTCTGGCGCAACAGGAATGCCTGCTGCCGCCGCAATCTTCTTCGCGAGCGACTTGTTCATCGCCAGCGAAGAGGCAAGAACGCCGGAATGGGTATAGGGTATTTCGAGATATTCGAGGATACCCTGGATGGTGCCATCTTCCCCATAGGGGCCGTGGAGGGCATTGAAAACGACATCGGGACGCAAGGCAGCCAGCGTGGCGGCGATATTGCGATCCACATCGACACGCGTAACCTTGTAGCCCTCACCTTCGAGAGCCGATGCGCAAGCCTCTCCCGATGAGAGGCTGACCGGCCGCTCCGAAGAAAACCCACCCATAAGAACAGCTACGTGTTTGCCGCTCATGAAAACCTCTGACACAAAAATCACATGAACGAGATCAGCAGAACATTCGTCAGCCCTGCGATTCTCTCGCCCGCTCCGTTACCATTCACTAAGCGCCATTAAGGTTAATGAAGTGTTTACTTTCGTTAACCAGTGGCGCCCATGATGCGATTTTTCTTAAAGAATCACATGAGGCCCGGATTCCTTCCTTGGAATCAGAGAGTTGCAGCCAATGCAAGATTCAGAATTGCAGGCAGGTGAAATAAAATTCTTGCGCGGGCGCAAAGCCACCCAGAAAAAAGCAAGGCTGATTCGTTAACGGACAACATTTTTCCCCAACCAATTTTGGGTCAGAAAACCTCTTTGAAAGGCTGCCGCTGTTTCCCGGAAAAACAGACCAGACCTCTGCCTTCCAATGCATTTCGCCGCCGGAACCCGTCATTTTTTACAAATTATTGCGCTTAAGGCGTTTCAAACGTCTGAAAATTGCGTTAACGCAGCACAATCTCTTCCCAGAGTGATAAGTGTTACTTAACAATGGAACCCATATGATGACCGACGCGATATCTCCCGTATCGCCGCCCGCTGACAATGCGAACGATGTAAAGACAAATTCGCCTGCACGAGTTCTTACTGCCAGCGTGGTCGGCACGACCATCGAGTTTTTCGATTTCTACGTTTATGCGACCGCAGCAGTGCTCGTGTTCCCGACGTTGTTCTTCCCCAACAACGATCCGATGACCGCGCTTCTCGCGTCATTCGCGACTTTTTCCATCGCCTTCTTCGCACGTCCACTCGGGGCCGTCGTATTCGGCCATTATGGCGACCGCATCGGGCGCAAGACGACGCTCGTTGCAGCACTGCTGACCATGGGCGTGTCCACCGTCATCATCGGCCTGCTGCCGACCTATGAGACTGTTGGCGTGATGGCACCTCTGCTGCTGGCACTTTGCCGCTTCGGTCAGGGCTTCGGCCTTGGGGGTGAATGGGGTGGCGCGGTTCTGCTGGCAACGGAAAATGCACCCCCGGGCAAGCGCAGCTGGTACGGCATGTTCCCGCAGCTGGGCGCGCCGCTTGGTCTCTTTCTCTCTTCCGGCGTCTTTTGGATCCTGCTGCACTTCATGTCTCAGGAAGCCCTTCTCAGCTGGGGATGGCGCATTCCCTTCGTCGCATCGATCATCCTGATCGCTGTCGGCCTCTGGGTGCGTCTTTCCATCACCGAAACACCGGCCTTCCAGAAAGCAATCGACAAGCAGGAACGCGTTGCGGTCCCGGTTGCTGAGCTTTTCCGCAATCACAAGCGCAGCCTCGCGCTTGGCACCTTCGTTGCTCTGGCCACCTTCGTGCTGTTCTACATCGGCACAGCCTATCTGCTTTCCTACAACGTCAAGGTCCTGAAGATTCCCTTCCTTGATGCGCTGGAAGTGCAGATCCTGGGCTCCATCCTCTTCGGCATCTTCATTCCGATCGCTGGAAAGCTGGCAGAACGCTTCGGCCGTCGTGAAGTCCTGATTGCAACGACCGTATTGATCGCTGCCTTCTCCTTCCTGCTGCCGAGCCTTATGACAAGCGGCGAAGGCTCCATCTTCATCTTCGCGGCCCTCTCCATGGCTCTCATGGGCATGACCTATGGCTTGATTGGAACGGCTCTGGCCGCCCCCTTCCCGACATCCGTGCGCTACACGGGCTCGTCCATCACCTTCAATATGGCTGGCATTTTCGGTGCGTCGCTTGCGCCCTACATCGCCACCTCGCTGCAGGTGAATTACGGCATGAGCTATGTCGGTTACTATCTCTGCGTCGCTGCGCTCATCACGCTGGCCTGCATCTTCATGTCCGGCAAAAACGAAGTCTGAGCCGGAATCAAACACAGAGAAAAGCCCGCGAAGTCATTGGCTTCGCGGGCTTTTTTATTCTTTCCAAAATGGACGATTTCGGGAAATCTGGTCGCTATGCTCCGAGAAACGGCTCTACCTCACGACCGGGCATGAACAATCCCAAACGCTTGATTTCCCATTCCAGGCGAATGCCGGAATGTTCGAAGACGCGCTTCCGAACCGCTTCGCCGAGATATTCGAGATCATAGCCGGTCGCGTGGCCGGTATTGATCATGAAGTTGCAGTGGAGCGATGACATCTGCGCGCCGCCAATGACCATGCCACGACCGCCAGCCTCGTCAATGAGGCTCCAGGCGGAATGTCCCTCGGGGTTCTTGAAGGTCGAACCGCCGGTCTGCTCGCGAATTGGCTGGACCGTTTCGCGATGATGACGAACCGCATCCATGTCGGCGCGGATTTTCGCACGGTCTTCGGGGTAGCCTTCAAACAGAGCGCCCGTGAAGATCAGATCCTTCGACGCGTCCGAATGGCGGTAGCTATAGCCCATATCAGCGTTGGAAAGGACATGGGCATTGCCCTGCCGGTCCACCGCATACACTTCCACCACGCGCTCGCGCGTTTCGCCGCCATTTGCGCCAGCATTCATGCGCAGAGCGCCACCGATGGATCCGGGTATGCCGTAATAGAAGTGAAAGCCGCCAATGCCGTTATCCATAGCCATGGCTGCAATATGCTTGTCCGGGCAGATCGCACCGGCCTTGATGCGGTTTTCACCCGCCAGTTCCACCTGGCCAAAACCCTTGGCAGAAAGACGCACGACCACGCCTGGAATACCGCCATCGCGCACCAGAAGGTTCGAGCCAACGCCGACAACCGTCAGCGGGACGTCTTCCGGCAGAATTTTAAGGAAGGCAACGAGATCGTCGGTATCATGGGGCTGGAACATCAGCTCCGCCAGGCCACCTGCTCTGAACCACGTCACGCGGTCCATGGGACTGTCCGGCGTCAAACGTCCTCTGAGTTCCTTTACTCCGTCGCCGAACCTCTCCAGCAACTTTACCCCATCCACCTGTCTCATGCAGACTTTCCTGAAATGCTATCCAATTCCGAGGGCAGCGCTGCCGCCCACTGCGTAATATTACCAGCGCCCAACAGAACCACGAAATCACCGGGATTTGCAATGGCTGCGACGGTTCTTGCCAGATCGTCGCGAGAGGCGAGATGGCGCGCGTCCCGATGTCCGGCAGCCTTTGTGGCTGAAACGAGCGTTTCGGAATTCACCCCATCAATTGCATCTTCGCCTGCGGCATAAACCGGAGCAAGAAGAATTGTGTCCGCATCGTTGAAACAATGCGCAAAATCTTCAAACAGGCTGGCAAGCCGCGAATAGCGATGCGGCTGATGCACGGCAATGATGCGCCCGCTGCAAGCCTCGCGGGCCGCCTTGAGCACGGCCTTGATCTCGACGGGGTGGTGTCCGTAATCGTCAAAGACCTGAACACCGTTGGACTCGCCCGTCAGGGTGAAGCGACGCTTCACGCCACCGAAGGAGCCCAGCCCCTTCTTGATGTCGTCCTCGGAGATACCCAGACGGTTTGCCACCGCAATCGCAGCCGTCGCGTTCGAAACGTTGTGACGGCCGGGCATCGGCAGGACCAGATCCTTGAAACTGTAGATCTTGCCTGTGCGGCGGCGGCGAATCTCCACATCGAAGATGGAGCGGACGCCATCGATTCGGACATTGGAAAAGCGCACATCGGCCTGCGGGTTTTCGCCGTAGGTAATGACCTTTCTGTCTTCGATCTTGCCAACCAACGTCTGCACTTCAGGGTGATCGAGGCACATGACGCCAAAACCATAGAAGGGCACGTTTTCCACGAACTGACGGAATGCGGCGCGGACGGCATCGAAATTGCCATAATGATCCAGATGTTCCGGATCGATATTGGTGATGACGGCAACGTCGGCAGGAAGCTTCAGGAAGGTGCCGTCCGATTCGTCGGCCTCGACAACCATCCACTCGCCCTCGCCCATGCGGGCATTGGTGCCATAGGCGTTGATGATGCCGCCGTTGATGACGGTCGGATCAAGATTGCCTGCCTCAAGCAACGCGGCAACCATGGAGGTGGTCGTCGTCTTGCCATGCGTGCCGCCGATGGCAATCGCGTTGCGGAAGCGCATCAGTTCAGCCAGCATTTCGGCACGACGAACGATCGGCAGATGCTTCTCGCGCGCTGCAATCAGCTCCGGGTTGTTCTTCTTGATGGCGGTCGAGACAACAACAACTTCGGCATCGCCAAGGTTCTCGCCCGTCTGACCGACGAACACCTCGATGCCCTTCTCCCGCAGACGCTGCACATTGGCGCTGTCTGCCTGGTCGGAGCCCTGCACGCGATGACCGAGATTGTGAAGCACCTCGGCAATACCGCTCATGCCGATCCCGCCTATACCGATGAAATGGACAAGACCTATGGCTTTCGGCATCTTCATGGATGCACTCCTTCTTTATTCTTCAATTTGAATTGCTGAACGGACTGCCCGGCGGCAATCGTCTCCACAAGATCGGCCAGCCGCTGCGCCGCGTCCGGCTTGCCGGTCGCCTTGGCTGCTGCCGCCGTCTGCGCCAGGCGGTCCGGATCGTTCATCGCATCGCTGAGCAGCGCCGACAGCTTTTGCGGTGACAGCTCGGATTGCTTGATGACGCTGGCGCCGCCAGCCGCCGAAAGTGCCGCAGCATTGGCGGCCTGATCGTGGTCGAGTGCGTGCGGATAGGGCACCAGCACCGAGGGACGTCCGATGACGGAAAGCTCCGAAACCGTGGATGCCCCCGAGCGGCTGATGACCAGATCAGCGTCTGCTATGCGCTGCGCCATATCACCGAAGAAGGGCGATATATCCGCCTTTACGCCGAGCTTTGCGTAGGACGCTGTAACGCTGTCCTTGTCTTCGGGTCTAGCCTGCTGCGTTACGGTGATGCGGGAACGCATCTCGTTCGGCATCAGGCAGATGGCCGCTGGCACGGCGCCTGAGAAAAACTGCGCGCCCTGGCTTCCTCCGAAGACGACCAGCTGAAACGGCTCGCCTGCGCTGGAAGGGGTATAGGAGACATCGGCAGCAGAAAGCACGGCTGGCCGCACCGGGTTGCCCGTCGCCACCGTCTTGTCGGCATATTGCCCCTTGCCTTCCGGCAAGAACCCGCCTGCGATTGCCTTGACTCTCTTCGCCAGCGCCTTGTTGGCACGGCCCATCACGGCATTCTGCTCATGAATGAGTGAAGGTATGCCAAGACCAGTGGACGCCAGAAGCGGCGGCACGGTTGGATAACCACCAAAACCCACGACGGCAACCGGCTTCAGCTTCGTCACCAGACGGCGCGCGGCACGAAGGCCGGTCCAGAGTTTCAGCAGCGCCTTGGCCACGGAAATCGGGTTCTTGGATCCGATGGTTGCGGACGGCACGACATGGATCTCATCCGCCGGGAACGTGCCCGCATAGCGTTCAGCGCGGCTGTCGGTAACGAGATGGACGGAATAGCCCCGCGCCTTCAACTCGTAAGCCAATGCCTCGGCCGGAAACACATGGCCGCCGGTTCCCCCGGCGGCTAGCAGAACGATGCCTTTGCTCATACTCTTTACTCCGCAGGAAGCCCTGCATTGACCCGGAAGAAACTGCGTTCCTGGGCCCGTTTTTCGGGGCGATGTCGTGTCAGGGCCAGAAGGAAGCCAGCTGTGACGCAGATCGCCATCATCGAGGAACCACCATAGGAAATCAGCGGCAGCGTCATGCCCTTGGCGGGCATGAGTTCAAGATTGACGCCGATATTGATCATCGACTGCATACCGATCTGCAACACCAGACCAGCCACCGCAAAGCGGACGAAATCGTCCTTTTCCTTGAAGGCATGGGCCAGGCCGCGCAACACGATGAAGGCAAAGATCATCACCAGCAACATGCAGAACAGGATGCCGAATTCCTCCGCAGCGACAGAAAAGATGAAGTCGGTGTGGCTATCGGGAATGATGCGCTTGACGATGCCCTCGCCCGGCCCCTGACCGAACCAGTTGCCACGGATGATGGCTTCGCGCGCCGTATCCACCTGAAACGTGTCGCCCTCACCCGTCCAGAACCGGTCGATACGTCCTGCCACGTGCGGCAACATCAGATAGGCGGTGATGATGCCGCCGACCCCGAGGCCACCCAGCATGATGATCCAGAACCAGGGAACGCCAGCCATAAAGAACATTCCGCCCCAGACAACGGATGTCAGGATGGTCTGACCGAAGTCCGGCTGGGCGATGAGAAGTGCGGCGACGATGCCGAAGGTGATGATGGCAAAGAGATTGCCTGGAATTTCCGGATGACGCGCCCGTTCCGCAAACAGCCACGCGCAGACGATGACGAATGCCGGTTTCATGAATTCGGAAGGCTGAATGGAAAAGCTGCCGATGGAAATCCAGCGACGGGCACCCTTGACCTCTATGCCGAAGAACAACGCAAAGATCATCATCAGCAGGGAGACCACGAGCATGATGACGGCAACGCGGCGCACCTGTCGGGGCGAGAGAAACGAAAGGCCGATCATGATCGCCAAAGATGGCACCATGAACATCGCCTGCCGCTCGACGAAAAAGAAGCTGTTGAGACCGATACGCTCAGCCACCGCTGGCGATGCCGCAAAGGACAGCATCAGGCCGATGCCCATGAGAGCGATGAACGCAGTCAGGAAGAAACGGTCGATGGTCCAGAACCATTCCGCGACCGGGCCTCGGTCAATACGGCTTACCATTTCATCACTCCACCTTTTCCGAGCCAACCAACATCGTCACGCCAGCCAGGGCTGAAACATGAGAAACGAACGAATCACCACGAATTTCGAAGTTCTTGTACTGGTCGAAGCTTGCGCAAGCCGGTGATAACATGACGACATTTCCATCTCGTCCGTCTTCCTGCGCATCGCGAGCGGCGTGCTCGACAGCCTTGTCGAGTGTGCCGGAGATTTCATAGGGCACCGCCTCGCCAAGCGTTGCCGCAAACTCAGCCGCCGCCTCGCCAATGAGATATGCCTTGGCAATATGGGAAAATAGCGGCGACAGGCTTGAAATGCCGCCCGCTTTCGGCAGGCCACCGGCGATCCAGTAAATGCGGTTATAGCTGGACAGCGCGGGAGCTGCCGCATCCGCATTGGTCGCCTTGCTGTCATTGACAAAGGTAACGTTACCTCGACGCCCAACCGGCTGCATGCGATGTTTCAGACCGGGGAAAGAGTTCAACCCAGCCTTGACCTCATCCACCGAAACGCCGACGGCAAGGCAGGCTGCAATCGCTGCCGCCGCATTCTGCGCATTGTGGCTTCCACGCAGCGTCTGAATGCCGTCCAGATCGACCAGCAGCGAGGATGTACCGCCGTCTGCCCTGAATATCTGGCTGCCTTCGGCATAGAGGCCATTTGCAACCACGTTGCGCTTGGAAATCCGCGAGACCGTGACACCGGCTCGCTCCAGACGATCGGCAATCAGGGTGCAGAAACTATCGTCCACGCCGACAACCGCCGTTCCGCTGCCCGCGACCAGACGTTCCTTGACATCGGCGTAATGCTGCATCGTGCCGTGACGATCCAGATGGTCAGGGGTGAGGTTGAGAAGGATGCCTGCTGTTGGATTGAGCGTCGGCGCGAGATCGATCTGATAGGACGAGCATTCGACCACATAGAAGCGTTCCGCCTTCGGCGGTTCGAGGCTGAGGACAGCAGTGCCGATATTGCCGCCAAGCTGTGTGTCGCGACCGCAGGCAGTCAGAATATGTGCAATCAACGCCGTGGTGGTGGATTTGCCATTGGTGCCCGTAATCGCGATGAAGGGGCATTCGGGTGCATGGGCCCTGCGCTCGCGAACAAACAGCTCGATATCGCCAATCACCTCCACGCCGGCAGCACGGGCCAGATCGACGGACCAATGCGGCTTGGGGTGGGTCAGCGGCACACCAGGCGCGAGAACGAAGGCCGAGAGCTTCGACCAGTCCACTGCGCGAAGATCCCCGGTCGGAATGCCTTCGGCCTGCGCCCTGGCAACACTGTCGGGATTGTCGTCAAATGCGGTCACATCAGCACCGCCCGCTACCAGCGCCCGCGCCGTGACAAGGCCCGATCCGCCGAGGCCGAACAGTGCAACCTTCTTTCCCGCAAATGAGGTGACAGGAATCATCGACTACCTCAACTTCAATGTGGCAAGGCCAAGCATCGCCAGCCCGACAGAAATGATCCAGAAACGAATGACCACCTGGCTCTCGGTCCATCCCTTTTTCTCGAAATGGTGATGGATGGGTGCCATGAGGAAGACGCGCCGTCCGGTGCGTTTGAACCAGAAGACCTGAATGATGACCGACAGCGTTTCCATGACGAACAGTCCGCCAACGATGATCATGACGATCTCATGCTTGACCGCAACCGCGATGGAGCCAATCAGACCGCCGAGCGCCAGCGAGCCGGTGTCGCCCATGAAAATGGCCGCAGGCGGGGCATTGAACCATAGAAAGCCGAGACCAGCACCGATGACGGCACCGACGATGACAGCCAGTTCGCCCGTTCCGGGTACGAAATTGATCTGGAGGTAATTCGCGAAGATCGCGTTGCCGACGAGATATGAAATGACACCGAATGTCGCGGCGGCGATCATGACCGGCACGATGGCAAGCCCGTCCAGTCCATCGGTCAGGTTGACCGCATTGCCCGCGCCGACAATGACGAAAGCGCCAAACAGGACAAAGAAATAGCCGAGATCAATGACGAATTCCTTGAAGAACGGGAAAGCGATTGAACTGCCAAGCGTGCCACCATGCGGCGCTGTTGCCAGCGCAACTTCCATCATGAAGAACACAGCGATGGCGGCAATCAGGAATTCGATGCCAAGGCGTGCCTTGCCGGAAAAGCCTTTATCGCTCTGTTTTGTGACTTTCAGATAGTCGTCATAGAAGCCGATGGCGCCGAAGCCGAGCGTCACCATCAGAACCGCAACGACATAAACATTGGAGAGATCACCCCACAGCAGAGAGCCGCCGAGGATGCCCGCAAGAATCATCAGCCCGCCCATGGTTGGCGTGCCAGCCTTCTTGAAATGGGTCTGCGGACCATCGGCGCGGATCGGCTGACCCTTGCCCTGGCGAATGCGCAGGGAGTTGATGATTGCCGGTCCGAAAAGAAATACGATGAGGGCAGAGGTGAACAATGCAGCACCTGCCCGGAACGTGATGTAGCGGAACAGATTGAAGATTTGAACTTTGTCCGACAGTTCAACGAGCCAGATCAGCATATTTGCCCTTTCAAAAGGCCGTTAAAGCGGCAGACGGACGGTGGGACGTCCTGTGCCGCTCCAAGTTTTCGTTTCACCACCAACGCACAGAACATGCTGTCTTAGCGTTTGGTTAAATGCTTTAGATTTGGCGTTCCGTCTCGGGGAATGCCGGATACTTGTCAAGAAGCGCCGCAACGATCTTGCCAAAACCCACACCAAGTGACGATTTTATCATCACCACATCGCCCGGCTGGACCCATTTCAGGACAAATTCGTTGAGTTCGGCAGTCGTGGGAAACCATGCAACATGGACGCTTTCGGGAAGCGCATCGCGAAGTGCCGCCATCGACTCACCGGCAAGCCATACATGCTCAATGCCCGCAGACAGGATTGGCCCGGAAAGATCCTCGTGCACTTCGGCGGCAAATTCACCCATCTCGAGCATATCGCCGAGCACGGCGACGCGACGGCCGCTTCCACGGACTTCTGCCGCAGCGAGCAGCGCAATCGCCGCACGCATGGAGGCCGGGTTTGCATTGTAGCTTTCATCGATAAGCAGGAAAGACCCGTCGCCAACCGAAAGGCGATGGCGCTGACCCCTGCCCTTGACCGCTTCCAGTGTGCCAAGCGCAGCAAATGCCCTGTCGAGATCGGCACCAGTCACGGCCACCGTGCCAAGGGCCGCCATGGCGTTTTCAGCGATGTGCCGCCCAGCCGCACCAATATGCAATTCGCTCGTTTCACCGTTGATGATCGCCCAGATGGTCGAACCATTGGGTGTGCTTTCGTAATCGGCCAGGCGGAACTCTGCCTTGGCGTGCTGACCGAATGTCAGAACATGCTCGATGCCTGCATTATAGGCCGCCTGTTCAAGCTGCTCGAACTGCGCATTGTCGCGGTTGAGGATGACAGCGCCGCCGGGCAGAACACCATCGAAAATTTCGGCCTTCGCCGCAGCAATCTCTTCCAGGCTTTTGAAGTTGCCGAGATGCGCAGCCGCGATTGTCGTGATGATGGCAAGATGCGGCTTTACCTGCTTTACCAGCGGACTGATCTCGCCGGAATGGTTCATGCCGATTTCGAAAATCCCGTATTCCGTATCGGCAGGCATACGCGCCAGGGTGAGCGGAACGCCCCAATGATTGTTGAAGGACGAAACGGCTGCATGGACCTTGCCTGACGGTGCCAGAACCTGACGCAGCATTTCCTTTGTCGTCGTCTTGCCGACAGAACCGGTGATGGCAATGATGCGGGCCGATGTGCGCTCACGCGCGGCCTGTCCAAGCTTGACCATGGCCGCAAGCACGTCTTCGACCACGATCATTGGCACCGTTAGCCGACCGAGCGCTGGCAGCTTCGCCTCCGACACGACAAGCAGGCCCGCCCCGTTGGCGACCGCAAAGCTCGCATAATCGTGGCCATCCACACGGTCGCCCTTGATGGCGAAAAACGCTTCGCCCGGCTGCACCGTGCGGCTGTCGATGGAAATGCCTGTGATGCCTTGAGGCAGATTGCCAACCGGACGGCCCGCCATGACGGCGACCATATCCGGTACTGTCCATAACCAGCTCAAATCTTCAATCCTTCCAGCGCAGTACGCACCTGTTCATGGTCTGAAAACGGCAGCGTAATATTGCCGACTATCTGACCTTCCTCATGCCCCTTGCCCGCAACGATCAGTGTATCTCCATTCCCCAGCATCGATACGGCGTGACTGATCGCCTCTGCCCGGTCTGCAATCTCCAACGCACCCGGTGCTGCCGCCATGATTTCGGAACGGATGGTCTGCGGCTCTTCGGAGCGCGGATTATCGTCCGTTACGATCACGACGTCTGAAAGCCGCGTTGCCACTTCGCCCATGATGGGGCGCTTACCCTTGTCGCGGTCTCCCCCGCAGCCAAACACCGTAATGATGCGGCCCGAGGTGAACGGACGAACGGAGTTCAAAACATTTTCCAAAGCGTCAGGCTTGTGGGCGTAGTCAACATAAGCCAATGCACCGTTCTTGGTCTGGCCGACAAGCTCCAGACGACCCGCAGCACCGATCAGCTTTTCCAGTGCCTTCATTGCCACCGAAGGCGAGACACCGGTAGACATCGCAAGCCCTGCCGCCACCAACGCATTGGCAACCTGGAAATCTCCGGCAAGCGGCATATCGACTTCATAGATCTGGCCCTCATGATGGACCTCGATCATCTGCTTGTGGCGAAAATGCTCGACGCGCTTCAGTGCGAGATATTCACCCTTGCGACCGACCGTGCGGACATCGTGGCCTGCATCTGTCGCCACCTTGATCGCGCGTTCCGACCACGGATCATCCGCGAAGATGACAACCGGCGAACCCTTTGGCAGGAGCGTATCGAACAGGCGCATTTTCGCTGCCATGTAGTCTTCGACCGTTGGATGGTAATCCATGTGGTCGCGGCCGAGATTGGTAAATCCGGCGGCGGCAAGCTTAACGCCATCAAGACGACGCTGGTCCAGCCCATGGCTGGATGCCTCCATCGCCGCATGGGTCACACCTTCTGCGGCAAGTTCTGCCAGAAGCGCGTGTAAGGAAACAGGGTCCGGGGTGGTCAGAGAGCCATAATCTTCGCGACCGGGCGCAATCACACCCGTCGTGCCGATCTGGGCTGCGGCATGGCCTGCAAAGGCCCATATCTGGCGAACGAATGAGGCGACCGAGGTCTTGCCCGCCGTACCCGTAACCGCGATCATGGTTTCAGGCTGTTTTCCGTAAAAGCGGGCGGCAGCAAGAGAGAGGAAGCGCCGCGGATCGGAAACGACCAACACGGGCACCTGGGCGTCGATTTCGAGACCTGAAACGATGGCAACCGCACCCTTGGCGACCGCGTCCTGCACAAAGGCGCTGCCATCCGCCTTGCTTCCGGCCACGGCAGCGAAGATCGATCCGGGCTGGACCTTGCGGCTGTCAGCGGTGATCCCGGTTACCTCGATAGCTCCGGCGTCTGCCTGAAGCATTTCATTCAGTTCCGGGAACTCGCTCCCGGATAGATCTCGCAAATTCATGAATGTGTCCGTCTTGTCCCCCCGGCGTGATTCGCCGGTCCGTCGTAAGCTGTACCAATCAATAAGACACCAGCAAGGCCGAACCGTCCTTACCGAATTTGGGTTTTACACCAAGAATTGCCGCTGAACGGGTGATGATATCGTGCACCATCGGTGCCGCAGAGGAACCGGCAAGTGCTGCGCCATTGCCCTTGTCCGTCTTCGGCTCATCGATGAAGGACAGAACGACATATTCCGGCTTGTCCATCGGGAAAGCGGAGAGGAAGGCGTTGAAGTTCTTGTCGTGAACGTAGCGACCGTTGACAACCTTGTCGGCCGTGCCGGTCTTGCCACCGACATTGAAGCCTTCAACGCGCGCGTTGCGACCGGAGCCGTTGACGCCATTCCACTCGAACAGGAAGCGCATGTCCTTGCTGGCGCCGGGCTGCAGCACCTGCTTGGCCACCTGATCGGCCTGGTCCTGCGAACGGGGCAGGAATGTCGGCTCAATAAGTTTGCCGCCATTGACGAGGGCAGCACCTGCAATGGCTGTTTGCAGCGGCGTCGTCGAAACGCCGTGACCGAAGGAAATGGTGACCGAGTTGATCTTCTTCCATTGACGCGGCTGCGTCGGCATAGCGACTTCAGGCAGTTCTGTCTGCATCTTCGTCAACAGGCCGAGACGCGTAAGGAATTCCTTGTGTCCCTCGATGCCAACCGTATCGGCAATCTTTGCAGTACCAATGTTGGAGGAATACTGGAAGATTTCCGGCACCGAGAGCACGCGTCCTTTGCCGTGGAAATCCTTGATGGTAAAGCCACCGATGCGGATGGGAAAACGCGCATCGAAAGTATCGCCGATGCGAACCTTTCCGGAATCCAAACCCATGGCAATGGTGAAGGACTTGAAGGTGGAGCCCATCTCGAACGTGCCGTTCGACATGCGGTTCAGCCAGCCTTCCTTGGCGCCTTCGGCGGGATTGTTGGGATCGTAATCCGGTGCGGACACCATGGCGAGAATTTCGCCGGTGTGGACGTTGATCACCACAGCGCCCGCGCCGAGAGCTTCGAACTTCTGGATTGCGTTCACGACGACTTCGCGAACGATGGCCTGTACCCGCAGGTCAATGGACAGCTTGACCGGTTCCAGCGGCTGATCGGATGTCATGCCAAGCGCGGTCAGGTCTGCGAGACCCTGGCTGTCGAGATACCGTTCCATGCCAGCCACACCGCGGTTGTCGATGTTAACGTGGCCAACGACGTGGGCAGCGGTCGGACCGCCGGGATAGAAGCGGCGCTTCTCAGGCCTGAAGCCGATGCCGGGAATGCCGAGCGCCAAAATCTGGCTCTGCTGCTTGGGCGTCAACTGACGGCGCAGCCACTGGAAGCGGGATTCGGATTTGAGCTTCTGGTAGGTTCCGCGCGTGTCGAGGTCGGGCAGAACAGTGCGCAGTTTCTCGATGGCTTCATCGACATCGACAATGCGATGCGGTTCGGCAAACAGTGAAACGGTGCGAATATCCGTTGCCAGCACTTCTCCGTTACGGTCCAGGAGATCGGGACGCGACGCCATCAGCCGGTCGGCAGGCGCGATGCTGGACACGGTTTCCGGCTGCGTCATGCCATACTGCACCAGACGTCCGCCGACGACACCGTAAAATGCAACGAAACCGACGATCAGCAGACCGACACGCGTCTTTGCCTGCGTGGCGCGGCGCTTGCGGGCACCTTCAAAGGCAGCATGATCGGCAAAACCGGTGGTGCTGGCGGAAAAATGAGCCCTGCTTTTCAGAACCATGACGCGGGAGAGAAAAGACATCAGTCCACCGATCCAGTTATCGTTTCATCCATGTCACCAGACTCGTCACCCGGCCGCGCACGCACAACAGGTGCGGGAACTGGCTGACGTGTGACACGCGCACGCGGCTGCGGCACGGGCACACCGCCCGTCGCTGCAATTTGCCCCGCAGGCGCTGATTTCGGCTTTACACCGCCCAATGTTGCGCCAGGCTTGGAGCCGCTCATCGCGGCGGCAATCACATCCTCGACGCTCATGCCCTGCGGCTCCGGAGGCTGCGGCAATTGCGAGCGCAGCATCGGCAGTTCCCTGGGCTGCGACAGCTGCGTGGGCTGTGTTGGCGCAAGCGCAAGGTCGCCCTGATAAGCATTGACCAGCCGGTGCAGACGGTTTGGCTGCGTCAGCAGCGCCCAGTCAGCACGAAGAAGATCGATCGTATCCTTCTCAAGCTTGATCTCGGCTTCGAGCTTGCGCACGGAATCGAGCTTCAGGTCGGCCTGATGCTTGATGGAATAGGTAACGACCGCTGCCGCCACCATCACGCCCATGAGAATGAAATCAAAGGTCCGTAGCATATCAGCCTCCCATCTTTTCAAGGCTGGCAAGATCGGGCAGTTCGAAAATGGAAAAATCCGCCGGGCGAGCCGGGGCTTGTGTACGAATACCGGCGCGCAGCTTGGCCGAACGGGCGCGCGGATTGACCTCCGCCTCCTCTTCACTTGCTGCAATCATCGGCTTGCCGAGGGCATCGAAAATGGCCGACTTAGCCGCAACCATCGGCATGTGGCGCGAGCCTGCGGCGCGGTCTGAGCGGTCGGCGAAATATTTCTTGACGATGCGGTCTTCCAACGAGTGGAACGTTACCACCACGAGGCGACCGCCGGGCTTCAAGGCCTGCTCGGCGGCAAACAGCGCCTGTGCCAGCTCTCCCAACTCATCATTGACGAAGACACGCAGCGCCTGGAACACCCGCGTTGCCGGATGGATCTTATCCTTGGCTTTGCGCGGGGTGACGATTTCAATAAGCCCGGCTAGGTCGCGCGTGGTGCGAAACGGCTCTTCCGCGCGCTTCTTTTCAATGGCGCGGGCAATGCGGCCCGGCTGCTTTTCTTCGCCGAGAAATCCAAAAATGCGGATGAGGTCCGACACCTTGGCGCGGTTGACGACATCTGCCGCAGAAACGCCAGAGGCCGACATGCGCATGTCCAAAGGCCCATTTTTCTGGAAGGAGAAGCCACGCTCGGCCTCGTCGATCTGCATGGAGGAAACGCCGATATCCAGTACCACTCCATCCAGCCCTTGCGCTGGCGCATGGGAGGCGAGATTTGAGAACTTCGACTGGATCAGTGAAAGGCGTCCGCCATTTGCGGCGACCATGCCCTGCCCGCCTGCAATTGCAGTGGGATCACGGTCCAAAGCTATGACATCGGCACCCTGGTCGAGAATAGCTTGCGTATACCCGCCTGCGCCGAATGTGCCATCGAGAATGAGTTTGCCTGGCGCTGGCTCGAGCGCGGTCAGGACCTCACGGAGTAGAACCGGAATGTGGCGAACCGGTCCGCCACCGGCATCAGAAGATCGTCCGCCAGAATTCGCCGCCATTCCGTTTCCCCGTCCTATCCGGGGCGAACAGCAGAAAAACCGCGCCCCGTTCTTGCTGCCGTCTGCGCCTCGTGAAACGCTTCCGGCTGCCACAACTGAAAATGATCCGCCCGACCGACAAAGGTGACTTCCGTGCTGATGGCCGTAAACTCCCGGATAAAATCCGTGACCATCAAGCGCCCTTCCCCGTCGAGCTTCATGAAAACGCCGCCACCGTGAACCAGCAGCGACATTGCGTTCGCTTCCGGCGAAAAAGCATCCATGGATGCGATCTGCCGCTCGTATCGCTCCAGCAAGTCCGGCCCGCCGACGCTGATCGCTGGAAATGCGAAATCCTGGAGACAGTAAAGCTCCTGAATGCCGCGCTCCATCAGGACCGAACGAAACAGGGACGGAACCGAAACGCGCCCCTTGGCGTCGATCCTGTTCGTCACGTTCGATAAAAAGCGACCCATTGCCAAACTCGCCAAAACTGCCTGGTGCCGAACAAAAACCGGCACCAACTGGCAACACCGTTACGCACGACATATCGCTGACCGGCAGGACATAATGCCCATCGGACCTTTTCAGGCCTCTCCGTTTCAGAGATTGCGGGTCAAAAACACGACCCTTTGTGGTGTGCATTTGGGATACCATGGGACACTTTGGGCGTCAATGGGAGAAGCCCGCACGATGCCGGCCTCGGATCGAATATTCATATCCCGTTAAGTTTAACGAATGGTTTACCGTGTTCATTCAAGCACTTGCGCCAAGGCAATTAAAAATCATCAATCAAATCTAATTAAATAAATAAAAACAAACGCTTACGCGAGACGAACGACCCGCATCTACGTTTGGAAAGAAAAAGGAATTTGCCAGTTGGCCTGTAAGCCGGGTTCTGTATGGCCCCGGTTTGACCCGGAACGTGGCAGCCATTCATCTGGGACGGCATTTGCACGCCGCCTCTCGCAACCCACCCGGATAACTCGCCCAAAAACCGGCTGTAGATACGCTTGCGCGCATCCCGCGTTATCCCTATTCGGTCTTGCTCCCGGTGGGGTTTACCTTGCCACCCCTGTTACCAGCGGCGCGGTGGGCTCTTACCCCACCCTTTCACCCTTACCACTATAAAAGTGGCGGTCTACTCTCTGCGGCACTTTCCCTAGGGTCGCCCCCGCCGGACGTTATCCGGCACCGTGTTTTTGTGGAGCCCGGACTTTCCTCACCCTACCGTCTTTCGACATTGGTAAAGCGCGGCTGCCCGGCCAACTGGCACGGGCTCCTTAGACGGGTTCAGCGGCGAATGCCAACGGAAAATCCGCAAACGTCTTATTCCGTGCAGAAAAGCGGCGCGAAATCGGTCTCGTAGCTATCCTCGACAAGCTGTCCGTGGATGAGAAGCTGCGCACCCAGCCTGCCGATCTCGTCGCAGCTTTTTGCAGCAGCACCACATCCGCCCGTCAGCACCGCAATGCCGGGCGAAGTCGTGTAACCAATCGCCGGAAATCCGCTGGGCGTATAGGACGTGACGCAGGCAGCCATGGAAATCCTGGTCCTGTCGATCGATGGGATCAGCGTCTGGATAATGTCGGCGAAATTGTCCCGCACCTGGGCATTTCCACCTGAGCGGAACCACGCGCGGATCTCCGGGTCGCTACCCAGCGCAACATCAACAGGCTCGCCGCCAATCTTCAGATAGAACTTGCCATCCGGATATCGCACCGGCGGCAGAAGATAAATATGCTTGCGGGGATCAGACGGCTCGTAGATCAGCGATGGCATACCTGCATAGTGGTCGAGGTCGCTCTCGGGAATTTCGAAAAAGGCAACGGTGCGAGCGAAGACCTGCATCTGCAGCGCCTCCGGCAAAAGCCCCTGTGCAATGGAAAAGCCGCCCGCGGCAACAAGCACTTTTTCTGCCGTGTAGCTGTGGCCGGACGCAGTCATGACGGTGGCAACGCCGCCCTCTTCCCGCACGCTCAAGACAATGTCGTCGATGCGCGTAACGCCCTGCCTCTCAGCTGCGACGAGCTGCGCGCGCACCAATTCCCGTGGATTGACGTATCCGGCGTTGCGCCCTTCGAAAACGCCCTCGCAGTCTGGCTCAAACGCGAAATAGGGAAAGCGGGCACCAAGCGCCGCATCATCCAGAATCTCCGTTTCGACGCCCAGCGCTTCGGCGGCAGCGCACACATTCTCGATGTAGGCCGATCCCGTGCCGCGTTTCTTGCCGACAATGAGGCAGCCAACCTCGTGATAGAATCTGACGTCGCTTTGGCGTTCGATTTCGGCGTAGCGTGCAATCGAACGGTTGGCCAGACGCGCCCAGTCAGCGTTGCCATCAATGGTGCGCGTGATGCGGGCAGCATCGTAATGGCTGCCGAAAACGCCGGTATGGCTGGGAATATCGACCGGCTCGCGCGGACCGATGACGGCAATGCTGTCACCCGTCCCAGCCAGATGGCGGGCAGCAGATGCCCCCATCATGCCTGCTCCTACAATGATATATTTGAACTGCGTTGCCATGACCGAACGACTTTTCTTTTTCCGTTACAACAATTTGTAGCCACTTGCTCAATCACCGCCAGAGGGCTGGCGATATTTTCACAGGCCAGCTCCCACTCAGATGAAAACCGGCGCCATTTGAGCGGCGAAATCAGCTTCCGTCAGTTGCCCGTCCAGCAACAGGACCGCACCCAATCGGCCGATTTCATCAGAAGATTTTGCTGAAACGAAGTTGCCCCCGGTCAGCACTGCGATGTTGGAAGACTGCGTGTAGCCCACATAGGGGTAACCGGTGCGGGTGATGGAAGCGACGCAGGAGCCTGAGGTAACCGGGCATCCCGAAAGCTCTGGCATGATGTCGATTGCGCGACGGACGAGGAAATCCACTTCGCTGCCGGTACCATCCGAGTGAAACCAGGAAACCGCTTCACCCAGCGTGTTCAACCGGCCCTTCTCGCTCTCACCGCCGATTTTCAGATAGACCTTCCCATCCGGATATCGGACCGGCGGCAGGATGTAGACGATATCATCGGCATTTTGCGCCAGCACGATGGTGGAAGGCATGGCCGAAAACGCTTGCTGCTTGCGCTCGTCCAGCTCAAAGAAGGCAATTGTCCTTCCCGTTGCGGCCATATCCACCTTTGCGGGCAGAAGATCTGCCATATTGGTAAAACCACCGGCCGCGACGATGACCTTTTCGCCCGTATAGCACCGGCCCTCATGTGTTTTGACTTCAACGCCCGCTGCCGTGTCATGAACCCGCGTCACCGTCTCGCGGATGAGTGCCGCGCCCTGGCTTTCGGCAAGCGAGACCTGCGCCCGCACAAGTGCGCGCGGATTGACGTAACCAGCATTGCGTGGCTCAAACCAGCCGTCATGATCATCCGGCAATGCAAACATCGGAAAACGGGGCTTCAGCGCGGCGTTGTCATAGAGCTCGATATCAAGCGCAAGGCGATCCTTCTCGCGCATGGCCCCCGCCACGTAATCACCGCCCAGCCCTTTACCGTTTCCGACAAACAGGCAACCCACCTCGTGATAGAAGCGGACCCCGCTTCTGGCTTCGATCTCGCCGTAACGCGCGATGGATCGTTTCGCCAGCTCTGCCCAGACGGGGTCCCCGTCAAAGCCGCGTGTGATTCGGGCCTCATCGTAGTGGCTGGAGAAAACACCGTGGTGAGCCTTCCGATCATGCGGCTCTGCCGGGCCGATCAAGGCAACACCATCGGTTTGCGCGGAGAGATGCCGTGCTGCGGCAGCCCCCATCATGCCCGCACCAACGACGATATATTTGAAGTCCGCCATGCAGCCAGCCCCTGATGTTCGTGCCTGCGGCGTACGGGAAAGCTACCCGCTGCCCCCAGGCTGTGAAGCCCTCTTTTTAACCTCACGCCAGCGCCCGTCCACTGGTTTCATTCAACCAGGTTGGGGCGGAAGGGAAAAAGCTGATTGCCTTGACGATCATCAGCTCTGCAATAGAGCCTGGACCTTGCCGCAATAGCGCTTGGAGACAGGGTTCATGCGCGTGGCACCATGGCCCGCATTATAGCGCAGAATCGTGCTGCAGATCTGCCCGCCGCCCAATTGGTGAGCGGTTGCCAGATATTGCATTCCCCAGCGGATATTTGTTTCAGGATCATAGAGCGCCTTGGTCGTGCCCTTGTAGCCCATCATGCGCGCTGTTGCAGGCTTGATCTGCATGAGACCGACTTCACCCGCGCTTCCCCGGGCCTTGGGGTTGAACCGGCTTTCAACCGAAATCACCGCATGAGCCAGATTGGTTGGAACGCCGTAACGCTTGGCATATTTCACGATAAGGTTGGAATAATCACTCTCGAGATTTGTTGGAAGCGACTTTTCGGGGATAGGATAGCCCGGCTTGCGAATGTAGGTTTCCAGGGTGACGGTCTTGGTTTTCACTTCATCCTTGGCAAAAACAAATCCACTCTGCGCGGCGAGCATGGCAAGACAAGCCGAAACAGCAACAATTACTCTTCTCATCAGTATTATGTGTCTCCGGACACGAAGACTTCGGGCACAATCTGCAACGCAGAGCCACTCGGATAGTCCATTGGAACGATCCGTCTCAAGTCCTCATCATTGATATTGGCGACTTCTGTCTCAAACTGAAACACGTCGCGGTTTGGTGAGGCTTATAAAGGGGCCCAATAAGGATTTACTGTGGCAAGGCAGAAAAAACGATCGCGAAACCTGTTTCAAGGGGAACGTTTTTCTGAAAAACGCGTTCAAGCGCTCCGAAATTTCGGCAGGCTCGAAATCAGACGGTGCAAAGTATCGATGGTAGAAACATCCGCGATACCATCTACCAGAGCGGGCCGGAAATGCCGCTGGAAGGCAGCCACCGCACCCTCCGTTTTCTCACAATAAATACCCGTTATTTCAATGCCGTAGCCATAGAGAGACAGCATCGACTGCAAGGCCTCTACCGGCTGCCCACTGTCTCCACGCTGAAAGAACCGTCCACCGCCGACCGGCGTGGGCGAAACCCAGTGCCCGACACCGTTGTGCGACAGGGTGTCCCAAGGGAACCGCTCGCCCGGATCGATCTTGCGAATGGGTGCGATATCGGAGTGGCCAAGCACGCGTTCGGGGGCAATCGACCACCGTGCGCCGCAATCGCGACACAATTCAATGACCGCCGAAATCTGTGGCTCCGGAAAAGGAGGAAGCCCAGCGGGATGCCCTGCATTGGCGATCTCGATGCCGATGGAACGGGAATTTATGTCTTCTGCGCCAGCCCATAGGCTTTTGCCGGCGTGCCAGGCACGGCGGCTTTCTGGCACGAGCTGGATCACACGTCCGTCTTCAAAAACGAAATAATGGCTGGAAACCTGACTTTGCGGGTTGCACAACCATTCCAGAGCAGCGTCTGCGCTGCCCATGCCGGTGTAATGAAGGATGATCGTGTCAGGCGCTGCAACGTCCACGCGTTCGCCATGGTTGGGCGAAGGCACAACGGAAGCGCCCGCATAATCCGCTGGAAAATCACTCATGCGACGCGGCGTTCTTTCTCAATTGCCGCATAGGCGGCGTTGAGTGCCGCCATACGCTCATTTGCGGCGGCGTGCAATTCCATGGGAACGCCGCGGGCAATAAGCTTGTCAGGATGATGCTCCGCCACGAGCAGGCGATACCGCTTGCGAATGTCGGAAAAGTCATCGGAAGGCGAAACACCGAGAACGCGGTAAGGGTCGCGACCATCAGTGTGAACATGGCGCGCCATGATCGTTTCGAAGTGATCTTCGGTGATTCTGAAAATTTCAGCGATTCGGCCTAGAAACGCCATTTCGCGCTCGTGGATCAGGCCATCCGCCTTGGCGATATGGAACAGACCGTCGATAACGCTTTCCAGCATCTCGCAGTTCTTTTCACCAGAACCGCACAAGCCAGCAAGACGTTCCGCATAGGCCTCGTAACCAGCCACATCCTGCCGCGCGAGGTTATAAAGCCGCGCAACGTTACGTGCTTCCTCTTCCGGGAAATCGAATATCTGGCGGAAGGCCTTCACCTCTGCATCATTGACCATGCCATCGGCCTTGGCCATCTTTGCGGAAAGCGCGATGATTGCGACGGAAAACGATACCTGACGGCGTGTTTCCGGGTCACCCTCGAACACCGTCCGCACTGCTTCTATGACGCGTCCAAGCACGTTGCCTGCTGCGTCGCCGATTGCGCCGAGCAGCCGTTCCCACAGCGATGAAAGTTGCAAACAGGCGAAATCGTACATCATGATCTCAAGCATACGGGCCCGCTGGCTGATTGCAATATACATAAAGGTCGCATGTCATTAACTTTTATTCATCTTCGAATGAGATTTGCACACATCGACAGCCGCTGCCGCCTGCCCTTTCAGAACGGTTTTCCACAGGCTCGCAATGCCGGGAAGATCGCATGAGCGATTGAAACGATTATATCGCCCAACTCGTTCAATCGCTTTGAAAATTGGCGCGAAATGCCCGAATTTCTTGAGAAATTCACTTTACATGCCACATTCTCTCACGCATCCATTTGCCACCACCACATCTGGAATGAACACGAAGGAGAGCCACGATGGCTAAACAGAAAGTCGCAATGTTGACCGCAGGCGGTCTCGCGCCCTGCCTCTCTTCCGCCGTGGGCGGATTGATCGAACGTTACAGCGACATTGCGCCTGACATCGACATCGTGGCTTATCGCTCGGGCTATCAGGGCGTGCTTTTGGGCGATAGCGTTGAAATCACCGCCGCCATGCGTGAGAAAGCGCCCCTTCTGCATCGTTATGGCGGATCTCCAATCGGCAACAGCCGCGTGAAATTGACCAACGCAGCCGATTGCGCCAAGCGCGGCCTGGTCAAGGAAGGCCAGAACCCGCTTCAGGTGGCAGCAGATCGTCTGGCAAAGGACGGCGTCACCATTCTTCACACTATCGGTGGGGATGACACCAATACGACAGCAGCGGATCTTGCCGCCTATTTGGGTGCAAATGGCTATGATCTGACGGTTGTCGGTCTTCCCAAGACCGTCGACAATGACGTCGTTCCGATCAAGCAGTCTCTGGGCGCCTGGACGGCAGCCGAGGTCGGTGCGAACTTCTTCGACAATGTCAGCAACGAGCAAAGCGCTGCGCCGAAGACATTCGTCATCCATGAGGTCATGGGCCGCCATTGCGGCTGGCTGACCGCCGCTACCGCCCGCGCTTACATCCAGAAGACCAAGGGCAATGAATATGTCGAGGGTCTGCTGATGGGTGAGCAGCTCAAGAGCATCGACGGGCTTTATTTGCCTGAAATGGCCTTCGACATCCAGGCAGAAGCCGAGCGCCTCAAGAAGATCATGGACAAGACCGGTTTCGTCACACTCTTCGTTTCCGAAGGCGCAGGCCTTGATTCCATCGTTGCCGAGCGGGAAGCTGCGGGCGACACGATCAAGCGCGACGCATTCGGCCACGTCAAGATCGACACGATCAATGTCGGCGGCTGGTTCCAGAAGCAATTTGCCGGCCTTATCGGTGCCGAGCGGACCATGGTGCAGAAGTCCGGTTATTATGCCCGCTCCGCACCTGCCAATGGCGAGGATCTGCGACTCATTCAGAGCATGGTTGATCTGGCCGTGGAAAGCGCACTGAATAAGGTATCCGGCGTTACCGGCCATGACGAGGATCAAGGCGGCAAGCTGCGCACCATCGAGTTCCCGCGCATCAAGGGCGGAAAGCATTTCGACCTCTCGGCCAAGTGGTTCGGCGAAGTCATGGATCATATCGGCCAGCCCTACAAGGCAGCGTAACCTTAAAACGGTTACGCATCTTTGTGCCGCAATATCGGGCTAAGCCTGCAGACTGTGGCGCAAACACACCGCTCTCGACGTTATGAACACAAGACCCAGAAATCCGTTTCGGTTTCTGGGTCGATGCTGTAAGTTCAAAGAAAATGAAGTCGGGAGGGCAAGGAGGAACGCATATGTCCGCACAAGTCTGGCTAGTGTTTTGCATAGCCTGTGCCGTACTTTTCGCGCTGCCCTCGCCTATCTCCTTCAAAGTTGCGAGCTATTCCTCCATCCGTGGCAAGAAAGCTCTGGTCGCTGCCGTCATGGGCGCGACATCAGGCATTGTCACAACGGTTACCGCCGCATCCATCATCGTGGCGGGCGCGGAGTTTCTTCCCTCTGCCGTTCTGTATATTGCCCAATGGGCAGGCACGGGATGGCTGATGCTTTTCAGTCTGTGGACGATTGCTACTCCTGCGGCCCGCGAGGCCAATGCCGACAACGACAATCTCCGCGGCAAGAATTTCGGCAGCACATTTTCCGATTGCTTCAGTGTCGCATCCCTTCGACTGCGCTATTTCGGCTTTTTCGTTGCCTTCCTCATACAGTTTGTGAACGGCTCGCGTGACGTCGTTGAAATGGTATCGCAGATGCAGGCTGTCGTGCTGCTGATCGCTTTTGCAAGCCTCACCGCTCAAGCTGTCTTCGCTCAGGTGACGCTGTCGTCCGTACGGCGCATGTCCATCAGCAAAAAGCAGCGCAATCCAAAGAGAACGCACTTCATTGCTGGCCGTGCGGTTACCGCCGGATACAGACGGATCGCCGCCTGAAAACCCACAGCTTCTGCTATCGCGGTGAATGTCAAATTTACCATCCTATCTCGTTGTTTCTAAAAGCATGAGACGAGCTAGGTCGGCTCCTAACGTCTGCCGACGTGCGGCAGCAACAAGTCGCCGCTTGCCGGAATCCTTACGATAGGTTAATGATCGCCGGATAGGGACTGCCTGCTTCGCTTGAAACGGGGGTAACGAGCGACAGGCGCACTCAAGGGCGGCAGCATGAAATTTCCTGGCAGTTCTCGCCGAACATCGGCTCTACTTGTGTCATCAACCATGGGCCTTGCAATGAGCTTGGCGGGGTGCACAAGCGTCGAAGTCGCATCAAAAGCCGATATTCAACAGCCGAAACTCGCTGCCACGACCCAGCCATCTCCCGACGTGGCCGCCACGCCAACACAGACCCCTGCAACAGCGAACTCCGGTGAAGCCACAGCCGCCCAAATCGCAGCAACGCAAGCTGGCACAGCCGCCGCCCCTGCTGGCGCAACCGTCTCACCGGCAGGCGCGACCGTGGCATCGACCGCTACAGCAGCACAGGTTGCTGGCCCGACCATGGCTTCGGCAGTTGCCGTGAAGGGTGGACGTGTAGCCCTTCCGCCCGCTTCCGAAATTGCGGCCGCAGCAGCTGCTGCCGCCATTGACGCACAGATACAGCCACAGGCGCCCGCTCAGCAGGTTGCGCTTGCAGCGCCAGCCGCCACAGCACCGGCAGTCGCCGCTGTGGCCCACCAGACAAACACCTCTGCGGCAGCACTTCCGCAGGTCGTTGCGTTAAAGGGCGGGTTCCCGCCAGCGCCTAGCGCACCGGGCACCCCTTCGGCAGCACCCATTCCGCTGACCGAAGAAATGATGAAGCAGCAAAGCGTAATCCCGGTTCCAAAACCGCAGGGCGCCATGCTTGCCTATGCATCGGCTCCGCAAAACGCAGCCCTTGCTGCGATCAGCACCCGCGAAGGCATCACCACCGATGGTTCGGTCATGGCTGGCCGTCAGAAGCTGAGCGGACTGATTACCAAATATGCGACGATGTATGATGTGCCGGAAGATCTGGTACACCGTGTCGTGCAGCGCGAAAGCCGCTACAATCCCGGCGCATTCAATGGCGGTCACTTCGGCCTGATGCAGATCAAACATGCAACCGCCCGCTCCATGGGCTTCGACGGCCCCGCATCCGGCCTTTTCGATGCCGAAACCAATCTGAAATATGCGGTGAAGTATCTGCGCGGCGCCTGGCTGGTGGCGGACAACAACCGTGACAATGCGGTTCGCCTTTATGCGCGTGGCTACTACTACGACGCAAAGCGCCGTGGAATGCTGCACGTCCTTCGCAAGTAAGCGGTACTCCAACTCGTTTCACCACCCCGGTTCTGGTTTAATTCTGGCGCGATCAGAGCCTTGATCGTGCTCAGACGTGTGCCTTCCTGGTCCCAGCCGGAGCCGTTATGACGGCAAGATGAAGCCACCGTTAACCCGTCATCAAACTGTTGCGTCATGCCGGTAAACGCCTCTCAACCGAACGAGAGGTGGAATCATATGACGGGTGTCGCGCCGAAAACCGGTTTCAGTAAAAACCTTAAACTCAAGAACGCGTTGCTTCAGCACAAGGCCCTGTCCACAAGCGGCATGTCCGAGCGTCTGTTCGGCGTTTTGTTTTCGGGTCTGGTCTATCCGCAAATCTGGGAAGATCCGGATGTCGACATGCAGGCGATGGAACTGCGGGACGGGCACAGCATCGTCACCATCGGCTCTGGTGGCTGCAATGTTCTGACCTACCTTTCCCGCAATCCGGCGCGGATTGACGTTGTGGACCTCAACCCGCACCACATCGCCCTCAACAAGCTGAAACTCGCCGCCTTCCGTCACCTGCCAAATCATCGCGATGTTGTCCGGCAGTTCGGTGTGGCCAATGTACGCTCCAACAGCGATGGCTATGACCGCTTCATCGCACCGCACCTCGATCCGCAGACGCGTGCCTACTGGTCAAAGCGCACGTTGACCGGACGTCGCCGCATCTCCGTGTTCAATCGCAATATTTACCGCACAGGGCTTCTGGGCCGCTTCATCGGCGCTGGCCATGTTCTGGCCCGCCTGCACGGCGTCAAGCTTCAGGAGATGGCCAAGACGCGTTCGCTGGACGAGCAGCGCCAGTTTTTCGACCAGAAGGTTGCGCCGCTGTTCGACAAGCCAATGATTCGCTGGCTTACGAAGCGCAAGAGCTCGCTTTTCGGTCTTGGCATCCCTCCCCGGCAATATGATGAACTCGCCAGCCTTTCGGATGGCAACACCATCGCGCCGGTGCTGCGCCAACGCCTTGAAAAACTCGCCTGCGACTTTCCGCTCAAGGATAATTACTTCGCATGGCAGGCTTTTGCGCGTCGCTACCCGCAGGCTCAGGAAGGCAATCTGCCCGACTACCTGCGCAATGATTACTACCAGGCCATTCGCGACAATGCCTCGCGGGTCCACGTGCATCACGCCACCTTCACGGAACTTCTGGCTGCCAAGCCCGCATCGAGCGTTGATCGCTATGTCCTGCTCGATGCGCAGGACTGGATGAGCGATACGCAGATCAATGAACTCTGGTCGCAGATCAGCCGTACAGCAGCTCCCGACGCACGCGTGATTTTCCGCACAGCCGCAGAAAAGAGCGTGATCGAAGGCCGTCTTTCGCCCGACATCCGCGCCCAGTGGTGCTATCTGGCGGAACGGTCGCAAGAGCTGAATGCCCGCGATCGCTCTGCGATCTATGGCGGCTTCCATATTTACCAGAGGGCACAGGCATGAAGAGCATTGGCGAGAATATCGGCCTGGGCGATACCGGCCACGCGAACCTGATGGACCGCATGTACCGCCACCAGCGGCATATCTACGACATCACGCGCAAATATTACCTGCTGGGACGTGACACGACCATCGACAGGCTCGATGTACCGACAGGCGGCAGCCTGCTGGAAGTGGGCTGCGGCACGGGACGCAATCTTCTGCGCGCCTCAAGGCTCTTTCCAACCGCCAAGCTCTACGGCCTCGACATTTCATCCGAGATGCTGACCACAGCAGCCGAAAACTTCGCAGGCCATCGCGAGCGGCCCGTTCTGCGCGTGTCCGACGCAACAACTTTTCGCCTTAGCGAATTTGGCCGCGCCGAAGGCTTCGACAGGGTCATGATTTCCTATGCCCTATCGATGATACCGGAGTGGGAAAAGGCAGTGGAACGCGCCATCCTCTCGCTGGCGCCGGGCGGCTCGTTGCACATCGTTGATTTCGGCCAACAGGAAGAGCTGCCTCGCTGGTTCCGCACCATGCTACAGGCATGGCTGGCGAAGTTTCACGTCACGCCGCGCGCCAACATGAAGTATGTGCTACAGGCCCTGGCTGGCAGCTATAATGCCTCACTGGAATTTCAGCCGATCGCCCGAGGCTATGCCTGGCGGGCGGTTCTGACCCTGCCGAAAGTCTAGAGCAGACGTTCAGCCGCTGCAGCAATGAATTTCCGTAGGCCTATTGCCATAACGGCTTGTTTACCCTGTTATGGTAAACAGGAGATTACGCCGCTTCGTCATGTCTGGAGCGGGGACGTCATTCATTTCACTGGGATCAACATGCAGCGGCTACTTCCGGCACTCTTTTCGACCGTTCTGTTGTTGAGCGGCTGCACATCCACCAGCTACGATTTTCTTGAAACCGCATCCGTCGCCAAGCCTCGCTTCAAGGACAACGACCCGCAGGATTTCGGCACGCGCTCTCCCCACAAGCACGACGTTCATGGCATCGACGTGTCCAAGTGGAATGGCGATATCGACTGGCCGACTGTTCGCAAATCCGGTGTGTCCTTTGCCTTCATCAAGGCAACGGAAGGAACGGATCGCGTCGATTCGCGCTTCGATGAATATTGGCGGCAGGCAGCGGCGGCGGGCGTGCCGCACGCGCCCTACCATTTCTACTATTTCTGCGCACCGGCAGATGCCCAGGCCGACTGGTTCATTCGTAATGTCCCGAAGGAATCGATGAAGTTGCCGCCGGTGCTGGATGTGGAATGGAACCCTGCCTCCCCCACCTGCAAGACACGCCCCGCGCCGGATGTCGTGCGTGCGGAAATCCAGCGTTTCCTCAGCCGCATCGAAACGCATTATGGCAAGCGACCGATCATCTACACCAGCGTCGATTTCCACCGTGACAATCTGGTCGGTCAGTTCAAGAGTTACAATTTCTGGGTTCGATCCGTCGCCGCTCACCCGGCGCAGATCTATAGCGATCGTCAGTGGGCGTTCTGGCAGTACACCGGCACCGGCGTCGTTCCCGGCATCGGCACGCCGACGGATATCAACGTTTTTGCTGGCACGGAAAAGAACTGGCGCAGCTGGGTTGCATCGGCCGGCTCGCCGAAAGGCTGAGGCTCGTTCAGGGCTTGATTTTTCCTTGAAATCCGGCAGATGTGCTGCGAAATAATCGCTCGCCTTTGGAAACAAACGGACTGGTTACGCTTTTCCCACGTCTGCCCACGCTTCCGCCACAAAGCTTGCGGAACGCAGGGTCATCCGTTCATTTGAGGAATTCTGATGCTCAGCTTCTCGACACGCAGCTTCGCACTCGCTGCCACCCTTTTCACTTTGTCTTGCGGATCCGCATTGGCCGTAACGCCCATGCCTTCACCGGATGAGCCGAAGCAGGTTGCCTGCGGTGGTGACCTTGCAAGCTTCCTCGAAGGCGTAAAAACTGAAGCTGTCGGCAAGGGTATCTCTGCCGACGCCGTGGACAAAGCGCTCTCCGGCGCGCAGATCGACCAGAAGGTTCTCTCCCGCGACCGCGCGCAGGGCGTCTTCCGCCAGACTTTCCTGGAATTTTCCCAGCGCACAGTCAGCCAGGGCCGCCTCGATCTGGGCCGCAAGAAGCTGCAGGAATATTCTGCCGCCTTCAAGCGCGCGGAAGACGAGTTTGGTGTACCCGCGGGCGTGATCGCTGCCTTCTGGGCGATGGAGACGGATTTCGGCGCCGTTCAGGGTGATTTCAACACCCGCAACGCGCTTGTGACGCTTGCACATGATTGCCGCCGCCCGGAACTGTTTCGTCCGCAGCTCATCGCGCTGACGGAAATGGTGCAGCACGGCGATCTCGATCCTGCAACCAACACCGGCGCCTGGGCTGGCGAAATCGGCCAGGTGCAGATGCTGCCGAAGGATATCATCGCTTTCGGCGTTGATGGTGATGGTGATGGCCACATCAACGTCAAGTCCAGCGCACCGGACGCTATCCTCACGGCAGCCAAGTTCATCCAGCATCTCGGCTTCAAAAAGGGCGAGCCCTGGATTCAGGAAGTCACCGTTCCTGAAAATCTGCCTTGGGAAAAGTCGGGCCTTGGCGGCACGATGACAGCTGGTGACTGGTTCAACCTTGGCGTTGCCCCACGTGACGGCAACAAGAACTTTGCCACCCTGCCCGCAGCCCTCATCATGCCGCAAGGCCGCAAGGGCCCAACCTTCATCACCTACCCCAACTTCAATATCTATCTGGAATGGAACCAGTCCTTCATCTACACGACGTCCGCTGCCTATTTCGCCACACGCTTCATGGGCGCTCCGGTCTACAACAAGGGCAACCCCGATCCGGGCCTCGATGATGCGGCGATGAAGGAGCTTCAGGCCAAGCTCGATGCCAAGACGCATGATGTCGGCAAGATCGACGGCATCCTCGGCTCAGGCACACGCATTGCCGTTCAGCGAGAACAGCAGCGCCTTGGCCTGCCAGCAGATGGCTGGCCAACACGAGAGCTGCTGGACGCCCTGTAAGACTCGCAATCACAGCTTTGCATCAAAATGACAGAACGGCCGTGGCATTAACCACGGCCGTTTACTTTTTTTTACGTTTTGCACCGAGCGTTTCAAAGTGTAATATAAGTTGTTTTTCAAAGCCTTGATGCCAAACCATCGGAAATCATTGCCCTTTTCGTTTGCAGCGCAATATAAAATTCGCTTTTCATGAGACACAAAACGGTCATAATGATTACTGTCAACGAATGGAGGCAGAGCATGGGACTTACAAATTCTCTTAATGCCTTGGCAGTGGGTGTGGCGTTTGCGTTCGTCGGAGTGATGCTTTTCATCTGACGCGCATTGGGTATCGCGGACATCCAAACGAGTTGATCTTCATAAGCCATTAAAAAAGCGCAGGTCTCGCAACCTGCGCTTTTTCCATTCTCATATGCCAGCGATCGTCAGCTTCAAGCAGCCGATTTGCGCGCCGGCCTGTAACCAACATTTTCCAGCACGGCGTTGACGAGCGCAGAGCGGTTCATCGTATACAGGTGAAATTCATTGACCCCACGTTTCTGCAGATCGGCAATCTGCTCTGCTGCGACATCTGCAGCAATCCTCGCACGCGCGACGGGATCTTCATCCGCGCCAGCGAAACGCTCATCCAGGAACGCCGGAATGCTTGTGCCGCAGCGCCCTGCAAAACGCTTCAACTGCGTAAGGTTCTGGATCGGCATGATGCCGGGCACCACGGGGATTGTAATCCCTGCCCTGGTGACGCGCTCCATGTAGCGTTCGAAAATATCGTTGTCGAAAAAGAACTGCGTCAAGGCGCGAGTGGCGCCATTGTCCGCCTTGCGCTTGAGCATATCAATATCGACGGCAAGGCTTTCGCTTTGCGGGTGTTTTTCGGGATAGGCGGATACGGAAATTTCGAAGTCCGCGATTTCGCGTAGTCCACGCACGAGGGCAGCAGCATTTTCATAGCCTTCGGGGTGTGGCTTGTAATCCGTGCCAATACCAGTCGAAGGATCGCCTCTTAGTGCCACGAAGTGCTTTACACCCGCCTCGCGCAACTCGCGCACCACATCGTGCACTTCCTGCTTGCTGGCATCAACGCAGGTCAGGTGCGATGCGGTCGGCAGTTGCGCCACGGAAATCATGCGCTCAACGGCCTGCAAGGTAGGCGCCTTGGTCGTTCCGCCTGCGCCATAGGTCACGGAAACGAAATCCGGATTCCAGCGCGAGAGTTCCTCGACGGTTTCCCAGAGCTGGACGTCCATGTCAGGATTCTTGGGCGGAAAGAACTCAAAGGAAAGCTTGAAGTTTCCTGTTGTGTGATGGCCTGCCTCTGTTGTCGTCATATTATGCCCTCCCAGCGGATAGAAGCGGTGCCTCGATCGGCTCCTCGCCGGCGATCAGCAGGCGTGGATCGCGTGCGACCCAAATTGTTACGTCAAGCGACTGGGCGGATGCGTTGCCGGAGTGCAGATCGACTGCCTGTTCCGGATTGAGTCCTGCCTTTTTCAGCCACTCTTCCATGGTTTGATGCGAAAAGCCCAATCGAACATGGGCGTGCTCCTCGCGCAGATATTCAAGCGAATGTGGCGCGAGATCGATCACCACAAGACGGCCATTGGGGCGCAACATGCGCGCAGCCTCGGCAAGAGCCATCTCCGGCTGGTCAAGGAAATGCAGAACCTGATGGACGACCACCAGATCGAAATCCTGCCCTTCCAGAGGCAGGTTCAGGATATCGCCATGGCGCACGGATGCGTGGGCAACGCCAGCCTTGTCCAGATTGGCACGCGCGACGGCAAGCATGTCACGGCTGGCATCGACGCCGATGGCACGGCGATAGATGCCGCTCAGCAACTGAAGAATTCGGCCCGTTCCCGTTCCAAGATCCAGCATCGAATCCACCGGCGTGGTGCCGATAAGCTTCAACAACGCACCTTCGACGGCATCATCGCTGACATGCAGACGGCGAAGTTCATCCCAGGCAGAGGCGTTGCGGCTGAAATAGTCCTGTGCGCGCTCAGCACGCACACGCTTGACGCCAGACAGGCGTTCATAGTCACGCAGTAAGACGGCATCTGTCGAAGACGCCACGGAGAGAAGCTGTTTTATGACCTCTGCGCCCTTGCCATCCTGCTTCAAACGGAAGTACGCCCATGCGCCTTCCTGATATCGATCGATCAGGTCTTCCTCGGCCAGAAGTTTCAAATGGCGGGAAATGCGAGGTTGAGACTGGCCGAGAATTTCGGTGAGATCTGTCACCGTCAGGTCACCCGCAGACAAAAGAGCAAGCAGACGGAACCTCGTCGGCTCACCCGCCGCTTTCAACAGCCCCACAAGATTATCGAGCCCTAGAGTCAACACCACACCTCAATCCAATCAACATATAAAGATATCTTTATACGATTGAGCTGGATATGCAAGATGGGCTACGGAGATGTTGAAAGAAAAACAACACCTGGATTTCTCAATATGAGCCAAAGTGCAGCAAGAAGGACCCTTGTCTACGGCAATTATGTGCGATGACGTACACTATCCGACGCGACGTGATGACCGCTGCGTCGGACAATCTGCTTGCCAAGGGCCAGAACCCGCCAAATGAGCGGATACGACCTAGAACTCCTGCCAATCCGCCGAGACGGCCACGGCCGCGTTGCCGCGCGCCACCGGAGCTGCACGCCTTGCTGGACCGGAAGACGAATGATGGGGTACCGGGCGGTTGGTTTCCGCTATGCTCCCCTTCGAGCTACCAAGCTGGAAATGCGACAGAACCGCGTTGAGTCCAGCGCTCTCCTGGGCAAGCGAAGCACCTGCGGCGTTCATTTCCTCCACCATGGCGGCATTCTGTTGTGTGGCCTGGTCCATGTGGTTCACCGCCGTATTCACCTCCGCGAGACCGGAAGACTGCTCCTGCGCAGCCGTGGCGATAGCGTCCATGTGCGAATTGACGATCTGCACCAGTTTCTCGATTTCCGTAAGCCCCTCGCCTGTTTCGTCCACCAGCTTCACGCCTTCGGAAACTGCTGCCTCCGAATTGCTGATCAGCGCCTTGATCTCCTTGGCCGCATTGGCTGAACGCTGCGCCAGCTCACGCACCTCCTGCGCAACAACCGCAAAGCCCTTGCCCGCTTCCCCCGCACGGGCCGCTTCAACGCCGGCGTTCAATGCAAGAAGGTTCGTCTGGAAAGCAATCTCATCAATGACGGAGATGATCTGTGTGATCTGTCGTGAAGCACCCTCGATACGCTCCATTGCGGCGACCGCATTGCGAACCACCACACCGGATTGGTCAGCCCGTGACCGCGCATCACGCACGATGTCGCGCGCTTCGGCGGTGCGCTTCGAAGTAGCGACGACGTTCGACGTGATCTCCTCCAAAGCAGCCGCGGTCTGTTCCAAAGAAGCCGCCTGCTGCTCTGTGCGCTTGGCCAAGTTGTCGGAGGCACTCGAAATCTCATGAGATCCGCTAGCCACCGTCGAAACGGAACGGTCCACACTCAGCAATGTTTCACGCAGCTGGCGCACGGAGGTGTTGAAGTCTGAGCGAAGCGCCTCGAACTGCGCCGTCATCGGCATTTCGATCTCGCACAGCATGTCACCTGCATCGAGCCGACGAAGATTAGCTGCGAAGGTACGGGTCGTCTCGTCAAGCCGCGCTTCGGCTTCCGCTTCCGCGCGCTTCTGCATTTCCACCCGCTCGGCTTCTGCACGAATGCGCGCCTCACCGCTCTCCGCCTCAAGCTGAGCGTTGCGCACGGCAGCCTGACGGAAGATCTCGACAGACTGCGCCATGTTGCCAATCTCGTCCCGGCGCTCCGTATAGGGAATGGCGCTCTCACGATCACCCTCCGCAAGGCTCGTCATTCGCAGCGAAATCGACCGGATCGCAGAGGAAAGAGTGCGCGCTACGGAAACAGAAACCACGATTGCGAAAGCGGCAAACAGGCCGAGCAAAATAAGCAGTAACGTCAATTGCCGCCAGGCAGCATCCAGCTTCTTTTGAGCCATCATTTTCAGATTTTCGGCCGTATCTCGCAACAATCCACCGACATAGTCGCGGCGTTTGACCATCGCCGCGCTCCACGCATCCAGGTCACCCGGCGCCACGGTCGTGGTCACGTTCGCATCCATCGCGCTAAAGCTCTTCTGAATATGGAGGCCCTCAGGCCCCTGCCAGAACGCATCATAGAGGCTGACAATCGATGGCGGGTTGAGCTCGCGTAGAATTTTGCTTTGCTGACGGGCGGGCGCCATGCTGTTGGCATAACGCATCACTTCATCATGTGTGAGCGTTCCCTTCTTCCAATATTGCTGACCAATACGATTGGCGACCAGGTGTCCATCATTGACCTGCAGGAATGCGTAATAACCCTGAATGCCACGCGCCAGCTCCAGATCGGCCACGAGGTTGGCCGCGCGTCCGGCGATGTCCAGTCCTGCCGCAGACATCGGTTGAAGATATTTCAGAGGCAGCATGGGATCACTTTCCCCGGCATCGACCTTCGCGCGGAATTCAGAAAGACGAGCAAAACGCTCATCCAGTGCCGCCTTGATTTGCGCGAGTGTGGCATCGTTATAACCGGCCTCAACTGTCGCCTGATAGGCATCAACGACGGTCCGATAGGCCTCGTTGGAGGCTTGTCGCATCGCTGGACGGCGCTCGGGCGGGGCCGCGCCCTCCAGCGGCATCGCCAGCTGCAACTCTCCGCCAGAACGCGCCAGCCGCTCCAGTGTCACGGCATTCGCGGTCAAAATGTAGCTGGAATATGCGTTCCAGCTCAGCATTGCTCCGAACAGAACAGCCGCAAGCAGTGGAACGATGACCAGCACGCTCAACAAGGCGCGAAAAGAAATACTGCTGAAAAATTTTGACATCGATCCCCCCGATGAATGTCGTCATGACGTTTGGACTGCACCAAACGCATGGAATTACAAGTAAAAATGAATTTTTTACAACAGAATCCAGATACTCTTGCCCACCCTACACCCTCTGAAAGAAAGGCTCGAAATCGAATTTAAATAACCATGAAATAGTAAACAAAGAGATTGCTTTATCTCAAAACTACACAAGCGCGGAAGATTTAGGACGCTTACTCTATCTCGCCAATCTCGTCCATGCGGCTAGAAGAGACTGTCGAATTGTCGATCTCGCCCCGCGCCCGCCGCCCATTGCTTCGATAGATTTACCGCATTACTCCAGAGTTCCGATTATTGATAATTATCAATCAGTATAATCCTGCGCAAAAGAAAAGCCGCCGCATCAATTTGATGCAGCGGCTTCTTGATTGCAGTTATTCCCGGCAGATTAGCGTGTCAGGCGCTTATATGCCTGGCTGCCCGGGTTGAGGGCATCGGCGCCGAGGCGGCGGATCTTGTCCTGTTCGTAATCTTCGAAGTTTCCTTCGAACCACTCCACATGGCCATCACCCTCAAAGGCAAGGATATGCGTGGCAAGACGGTCAAGGAACATGCGATCGTGGCTGATGATGATCGCGCAGCCAGCAAAGTTTTCGAGCGCCGTTTCCAGCGCGCCGAGCGTTTCGGTATCAAGGTCGTTGGTCGGTTCGTCGAGGAGCAGAACGTTGCCGCCCGCCTTCAGCATCTTTGCCAGATGCACGCGGTTACGCTGACCGCCTGAGAGGTTACCAACCTTCTGCTGCTGGTCGCCACCCTTGAAGTTGAAGGCACCGCAATAGGCGCGCGAGTTCATGTCGAACTTGCCGAGCTTGATGATTTCAGCGCCGCCGGAGATTTCTTCCCAAACGGTCTTGTTGCCATCCAGTGCATCGCGGCTCTGGTCGACGTAACCGAGGTGGACCGTATCGCCGACACGGATGGAGCCCGCATCCGGCTTTTCCTGACCGGTAATCATCTTGAACAGCGTGGACTTGCCCGCACCGTTCGGACCGATGATGCCGACAATACCGCCTGGTGGCAGCTTGATCGACAGATCGTTGATGAGGGTGCGACCTTCGAAGCCCTTTGTGATTCCTTCCAGCTCGATAACGACCTGACCCAGACGCTCGGAGACCGGAATGATGATCTGCGCATCGCCGGGACGGATGTTTTCAGCGGCATCCACTAGCTGTTCGTAGGCCTTGATACGGGCCTTCGATTTCGCCTGACGGGCCTTGGGGCTGGAGGCAATCCATTCCTGCTCGCGAGACAGGGACTTCTGGCGACCGGCTTCTTCGCGGGCTTCCTGCTGCATACGCTTGGCCTTGGCCGTCAGGTAAGCAGAATAGTTGCCTTCGTAAGGAATGCCACGGCCACGGTCGAGTTCGAGAATCCAGCCGGTCACGTTGTCCAGGAAGTATCTATCGTGGGTAATCATCATCACGGCGCCGGGGTAATCGCGCAGGTGCTTTTCAAGCCATGCGATGGTTTCGGCGTCAAGATGGTTGGTCGGTTCGTCGAGCAGCAAAAGATCGGGCTGCGACAGCAGAAGACGGCACAGCGCAATACGGCGGCGCTCACCACCCGACAAGACGGTTACGTCGGAATCCTTCGGCGGGCAGCGAAGTGCTTCCATCGCCATTTCGACCTGCTGCTCCAGATCCCACAGGTTCTGGCTGTCGATGATGTCCTGAAGCTTCGCGCCTTCGTCGGCGGTCTCGTCGGAGTAGTTCATCATCAATTCGTTATAGCGGTCGAGGACTGCCTGCTTGTCGGCAACGCCTTCCATGACGTTCTCGAAAGCGTTCTTGGCGGGATCAAGATGCGGCTCCTGCTCCAGATAGCCAACGGTGGCGCCTTCGGCCAGCCACGCCTCACCGGAGAACTCCTTGTCCTGACCGGCAATAATGCGCAGCACGGTGGACTTACCGGCACCGTTTGGACCGAGAATACCGATCTTGGCATCTGGGTAGAAGGACAGGCTTACGTTCTCGAGTATCTTCTTGGCGCCGTAAGACTTGTTCAGCCCCGACATGTGATAGATGAATTGGCGTGCCATTGTAGCGAATGCTCCACGTCAGTTTGGGAAAGTTGCCGCTATGTAGGGTAAATGAGGCTTTGGAGCAACCTCCAACCAAGAATAAGCAAGCACCGGAGACACCGATGGACGATATCATGTTTAGTGCGATCAACCGGCTCGAAAGCCCGACAGGCGCCTCTCTCGCCTATCGGCATGAAGCCGCGAAAGGAACGCAACGCGGCGTCCTTATGATCTGCCACGGTCTTGTCGAACATGCGGGTCGTTATCGTCGCTTTGCGCAGGTGATGGCGCAACAGGGTTTCGAGGTCTATGCGCATGACCATCGCGGCCATGGCCGCACCCGGGCAGATGATGCCCCTTTGGGGCGGTTTGCATGGAAGGATGGGGCCTCGAAGGTGATGGCAGATGTGATGGCCATGCGGCACATGGCGGCAGAGCGTCACCCGGGCCTGCCCATCATTCTCTTTGGTCACTCCATGGGCGGGCTTATCGCTCTCAACACAGCGGTTAGCCACCCCGACGCATTTGACGGTCTTTCAATCTGGAACTCCAATCTCAACACCGGCTTCATGGGGCGAGTGGCGCAAGTCATTTTGAGGATCGAAAAGATGCTGAAAGGTTCGGACGTACCGAGCGGCATTCTTCCCAAAGCCACCTTCCGCATCTGGAACAGCAAGATGCCGGAAAAACGCACCTCTGCCGATTGGCTAAGCCACGACAAGGCCGCCGTCGATGCCTATGTCGAGGATCCGCTGTGCCAGTTCGAAGCCAGCGTCTCGCTGTGGCAGGATGTGTTTGATATGTCCTATCGCGGGCCCAAACTTCTGGCCCGGCTCCCACGGCACCTGCCGCTCCTGCTCGTCAGCGGAGATGAAGACCCCGCAACAAACAATGGCCGCGAAATCCGCTGGCTAGCGCAACAGTTCCGCTCCGCAGGCTACACTGACGTCACAGACCGCATTTACCCCGGAATGCGCCACGAAACTCTGAACGAAATCGGCTGGGAAGTCCCGGCTGCGGACTTTGCAGAGTGGACGCGGAAGGTGACAGAGACGGAGAGCTGAACGAAGTTCCAAAACGGAATAAGGCCATGAGATTATTTCACATGCACGCAGAAGTTAGCCCCGCTATAGATTTCTGAAAATGTGAGAAAGACATGGCAGAGATTTCCAGCAAAAAACAGCCGCCGCTTGCAGGCATTCGTGTGATTGAGCTTGCCCGCGTATTGGCAGGTCCTTGGGCAGGCCAGATGCTGGCGGATATGGGGGCGGACGTCATCAAGGTGGAAAGCCCTGATGGCGGAGACGATACGCGCGCATGGGGGCCTCCCTTTGTGGAGAGCAAGGATGGCGACAACTTGTCCGCCGCCTATTACCACTCCACCAACCGTGGCAAACGCTCCATCACCGTCGATCTGAAAACGGACGAAGGCCGCGAAACCGTGCGTCGTCTGGTCAAGACCGCCGATGTTGTCATCGAGAACTTCAAGCGTGGCGGGCTGGAGAAATACGGGCTGGATTATCAGTCGCTCAGGGCGCTGAACCCCAAGCTCATCTATTGCTCGATTACCGGCTTTGGCCAAACCGGGCCTTATGCCGATTTCGCCGGTTATGATTACATCGTGCAGGGCATGTCGGGCTTCATGTCCATCACCGGTGAGCCGGATGGCCAGCCGATGAAGGCGGGCGTGGCGGTGGCCGATATCTTCACCGGCATCTATTCCGTAACAGCCATTCAGGCCGCCCTCATCCATGCCATGCGAACGGGTCAGGGCCAGCATGTGGATATGGCGCTTCTGGACGTGCAATCGGCAGTGCTGGCCAACCAGAACATGAATTACCTCATTTCGGGCAAGGCGCCGGTGCGGCTGGGCAATGCCCACCCCAATATTTCACCTTACGAGGTGGTGCCCACCGCCGATGGCTTCCTCATTCTGGCCGTTGGCAATGACGGGCAATTCCGCCGACTCTGCAAGATCCTCGGCATCGAAACGGTTGCCGATGACGAGAGATATTCGACCAATAAGGCCCGCGTCGCCCACAAGGTCGAGGTCCGGCAGCTCGTTTCCACCGAGACGCTGAAATGGCTGAAGCGCGATCTGTTGACCGCCTGTGAAAGCAATGCCGTGCCCGCCGGGCCGATCAATTCCATCGAGGAAATGTTTGCCGATCCGCAAGTTGAGGCGCGCGGCCTGCGGGTTGATCTTGAGGCCGCCGACGGTACCGTCATTCCCGGCGTGCGGACGCCGATCGTGCTGTCCGAAACGCCATTACATTATAACCGCCCGAGCCCTCGCCTTGGCGAGCATCAGCAGGAAGTGCTGGCCGAGTTGATCGAGATTGAAAGGAACCTGACGCCATGAAGAGAACCGGTGGACAACTGATTGTCGAAGCCCTGAAAGCCAATGGCGTTTCCCGCGTGGCCTGCGTCCCGGGCGAAAGCTATCTGGCCGTGCTGGATGCGCTTTACGAAAGCGGCATCGAAACCGTGGTCTGCCGCCAGGAAGGCGGCGCTGCCATGATGGCAGACACCTGGGGACGGCTGACGGGCGAACCCGGCATCTGCATGGTCACACGCGGCCCCGGCGCCACCAATGCCTCTGCCGGTCTGCACATCGCCATGCAGGATTCCATACCGATGATCCTGTTCATCGGTCAGGTCCAGCGCGATGCGCGTGAGCGCGAAGCCTTTCAGGAAGTTGAATATCGCCGCGCCTTTACCGAGTTTGCCAAATGGGTCGGTGAAATCGATGATGCCCGCCGCATTCCCGAATTCGTAACCCGCGCCTTCGCCGTCGCCACCTCAGGCCGCCCCGGCCCCGTGGTACTCAGCCTGCCCGAGGACATGCTGGTCGAGTTGGTCGATGCACCCTCGGCCAAACCATACACGCCCGTCGAAAACCACCCCGGCCCGCAGCAGATGGCGAACTTCGCCGAACTGCTGGCGGCGGCTCAGCGCCCCATGGTCATCCTCGGTGGCACGCGCTGGAGCGAAGAATCCGTCGCCCAGTTCAAGACCTTTGCGGAACGCTTCAAGCTGCCGGTCGGCTGCTCCTTCCGCCGCCAGATGCTGTTTGACCACCTGAGCCCGTCCTATGCGGGCGATGTCGGCATCGGCATCAATCCGGCGCTCTCAAAAGAAATCAAGCAGTCGGACCTCATCATTCTGCTCGGTGGCCGCCTTTCTGAAATGCCCTCATCCGGCTATACGCTGCTCGACATTCCCTACCCGTCGCAGACGCTGGTGCATGTCTTCCCGCAGGCTGAAGAGCTTGGCCGCGTCTACCGGCCAGACCTTGCCATTTGCGCCGCCCCCGGCGAATTCGTCGAAGCACTCTCGATGCTCGAAGCGCCTGAAAACCCCGCCTGGGCAGAGCGCACAGCCGCAATGCACGCGACCTATCGCACATGGTCCACCCCGCCAAAGACCGGCCCCGGCCCGGTGCAGATGGGACCGATCATGGACTGGATCGAAGCCAACGTGCCTGAGGATACGATCTTCACCAATGGCGCGGGCAATTACGCAACCTGGGTGCACCGCTTCCACCGCTTCCGCCGCTTCAACACGCAGTCGGCCCCCACATCCGGCTCCATGGGATATGGCCTGCCAGCCGCAGTCGCCGCCAAACATCTGTTCCCGGAACGCGAAGTGGTCTGCTTTGCGGGCGATGGCTGCTTCATGATGCATGGTCAGGAATTCATCACCGCTGTGCGTTACGGCCTGCCCATCATCACCGTTCTCGTCAATAACGGCACCTATGGCACCATCCGCATGCATCAGGAGCGGGAATATCCCGGTCGCGTCAGCGGCACGGATCTCGTCAATCCGGACTTCGTGGCCTTCGCCAAGGCCTATGGCGGCCACGGCGAGATTGTGGAGAAGACGGACGATTTCGGCCCGGCCTATGAGCGCGCCCGCGCCAGTGGCAAGCCTGCGATCATCGAGATCAAGCTCGACCCAGAAGCCATCACCCCTGCCCGCACGCTGACGCAAATTCGTGAAGGCAACTGATATCTGCCAATGGAAATTGCTCTGCCATGATGTAAACCGTTCTGGCTAGAAGACGGAGAGCATCATGGCAGCAATCACCCCACGCGGCGCAAAAATTGAACCTTCCGCCGGTGCGCCCTTCGAGGCTATCCGCGTGGCCCGCGATGTGCTGCACACCTGCCGCGTCGCTGGCCTTGCCACGCTCGATCCTGAGAGCGGCTATCCGTATAACACAGCCACAAACATCGCCATCGAGCCGGATGGAACACCCTTCTTCTTCACCGCGCGCTTGGCACTCCATGCCCGCAACATCGAGGCGGATCCGCGCATCTCGCTCGTTCTGGCCGCTTTCACCAAGGGAGACGCCCTGACGCTGCCGAGACTGACGCTTGTGGGAACAGCCGAATTGATGGGCGCTGAAGACGTGCCGCTTGCCAAGGCGCGCTATATCGCCCGCTATCCCAAGGCCAAGCTCTACCTCTCTTTGCCCGATACACAACTTTACCGCCTCAAGGTAGAAGGCGTGCAGATCAATGGCGGCCCCGCCCGCAACGCCAGCAACATTACGCCGGCTGATCTGCGCACCGATCTATCAGGCGCAGAAGAATTGATGGCAGCGGCAGAACGCGAAATCACCCGCCTCAACGCCATCAAGGGCGAAGCCTCCCGTCTCGCTGCCCTCACAGGCAAAAAATCCGGCGCTTGGAAAATCACGTCCATAGACCCCGACGGTATCAACCTGACCTCGGCCAGCGATCTTGCGCGGCTGTGGTTCGATGAGCGCGTGGTTGATATGAATCAGTTTGGCAAGGCGTTGAATCAGCTTTCGAGCTGAGGGCGCCAAGGGATTGAAAATGAAGAAAGGTTTGTGGGCGTGGCTCCCCCCAGCAACATCAACACAAAACAAAAAAGCCGGCCCAAAAGGACCGGCTTTCTCATCACGATAGAAACCACTCAGATAGCGGCTGTCACAATGAACTCGACCTTGTAATCCGGCGTAGCAAGTGCTGCTTCGCTGGTGGCGCGGGCTGGCGGGTTGGCAGGATCGATCCAGCCTTCCCATACGGCATTCATTTCGCCGAATGTGGACATGTCGGAGAGGTAGATGATGGTCTGGAGCACCTTGGACTTGTCTGATCCAGCCAGAGCCAGAAGGCGATCGACTTCAGCCAGCGCAGACTTGCTCTGTTCGGTTACCGATGTTCCTTCGCCAACCTGGCCAGCGAGGTAAACGGTGTTGCCGTGAACGACTGCGCCGCTCATGCGCTTGCCGGGTTCGATACGCTTGATGCTCATGCTAAACTCCTGTTCATGACGTAGAATTTGGTAGTACGCCCACCTTCAGCCGCGAAGGTGGTGGGTCTTTTCGTAAATGGCTGTGGAGCGCGCGCCGGAGCGGCAATAGCCTAGCATCGGTCGCTGCAATTCGTCCAGCGCATCCACCATGCCGGTGACGGCATCAGCATCCACGCCAAACCGGCCAACCGGCACATGCGCAACGGCGATGCCCAGTTCCTGCGCGCGTTCGGCAATGTCTGCAAACAGCGGCTGGCCGTCCTCTTCACCATCCGGACGGTGGCAAACAACGGATTTGAAGCCCATCGCCTTGATCTCATCGAGGTCGGCAACGCTGATCTGGCCGGTTACGGAATATTCGTCGTCGATACGCCTGATATCCATCTTATACCCTCCGTTCACGACACATATAGCCCTTGAAAGCTGTGCCGTGCTTAAATCCGAAACCGGTGTAAGGGGTTAAACCCGGTGCGTCAATGATACGGCTTTCCAATTTGCTGCCGTTTCAGACAAAGCGAAAGCGCAGCGCATAGGTCCGGCTTTCGCCCGGCTGGAGCATGTGGAATTCGCCCGATTTCTCAAGCTCGGCGCGGTCCACCCAGCGGTGCGAGACGGGCTCTATCCCCACCACGTTAGCCGGTGCCTGCTGGTTTCGCCACATCTGCAGAAAGGGCAGCGTATCGGTGCGGAATGCGACTTTCAGCGTCTTTCCGCCCACAGCAGCAATCGGGCCGAGGGACATTTCCGCCCATGCCTGCCCGCCTTCATTCTCCTGCACAGCCTGCACGCAGAAAACGCTTCCCGGCTCATCCCCGAAGCGCCAGCCAAAACCGCCCTCCTGGAACATCGCACCGGAAAGTCGGACACCGTCATCGAGCAACCATGCACCGACATTCATGTGGTACATGTGGAAGACGGGCTGCGCGTGGTCGCTGGTGTTGGTCACCCGGTCGTGCAGTTGCACTTCTCCCGTTGATCCGTCGATCCGCCATTCCCGCTCCAGAAGGGCCATGCCCCCATCTGCCAGCGTGACTGGAACCCTTGCGGTTGCGCGCGCATTATCATCAGAGCAAACCCAATCAATGATCTCTGCCGGATGTGATGAGAAAGAACCGTGAAGCGGATATTTCTTGCCCTCGGCATTGCCAGCAATCGGTTGGGGATGACGAATGTGGTCTGGGCCACATGTAAATAGAAACCCCTCCAGGGAATGATCGATGCGGGGATCACCATCGTCAGGTATGGCGCGACCGGGAGCAAGATCGACACCATCAACGACACATGCGCCGATGTCGAGGACGGATGTTTCGTCAAGGTGGATGACAGGCGAAAGCCCGGAATGGAAAGCGCGCATGATGACTCCTCACTGCCCTGTTGACGTAACGATCACGCAAAAGCTATCGCGACGTCAGGAAATTAAGATTGCGTTAACCCCGAATTCATCTTTTTCACAATAGGGTCAAGATTAACGTGTGTGTGTTGGGCAAGAACCCATGGGATCGCCGAATCGTGAAACTTTTTATTAACGCAGTGTTCTGCCTCGCAGTTGCGGCAACGCCCTTAATGGCTTCAACTCAAGCCAATGCACAGCAGGGGCAGGTTTACCGTGAACAGCCAATGCTCGTCTCTCCAGACGGGCGCGTTCTTGAATTCATGCCCGAAAGCGGTGACATCGTCATCAGCCGCGATCGGATGGGCCGCACTGTTTATTATGATCGTTATGGCAATCTGGTGGCAACAGAGATGCCGCGCGGGGCAACGCCACGGCGTCAGGCGCAGCAGCAGGATCCGTATCGCGATCCCTACTATAATCAGAACGAAACCTACTACCCGCCAGCACCCGGCGGCCAGTATCGCGAACCTCAGCGCGATTATGGCTACAGGGGCGATGGTAATGTGCAGGATTATCGCGAATTCAGAGGCGATGGCAGTGAACCGGACGTCTATACCGGCTCGGTCGCACGCCCGGGTGCCGTCGAAAGTGCGCCGCTGAACCAGCCGATGCCGGGCGAGAGCAGCGTTGCTGCCGTGCCGCAGCCAGACCATCTCATCGAACGCAATCAGCCCGTGACGGCGCCGGTCAACCGGTCGCGTCAGGAAATCGTCGCCTTGCAGGTCTTTCTGGATCGCGAGGGCATTTCACCGGGCGTGATCGACGGCAAGATGGGTGACAACGTCAACAAGGCGATTGCAGCCTGGCAAGAAATGACCGGCGAACGCCTGGACCCGAACAACACGGACGATATTCTCGAGCGCCTGCGCAACACCGGCGGCATGGCAATCGTTGACTATACCATCACCGCAGCGGATGCTGCCGGGCCTTACGTGGCGTCCATCCCGGATGATTATGCCGAAAAGGCACAATTGCCAGCCCTGGCATTCACCTCGACCTCGGAAGCTCTGGCTGAGCGGTTCCACATGGATGAAACATACCTGAAGGAGCTGAACCCCGGCGTCGATTTCACCGTGCCTGGCACGATCATCAAGGTTGTCAGCCCTGGCGAAGTCAAGACGGGACAGGTCGCCCGTATCGTTGCTCACAAGGGCATCAAGCAGGTCTTTGCCTATGACCAGGCTGGCCTTCTGATTGCCGCCTATCCCGCGACCATCGGCTCGTCCGACACGCCATCGCCTAGCGGCACGCATACGGTGGAGCGTATCGCGCTCAATCCCGGCTATACGTACAACCCCAAGATCAATTTCCAGCAGGGGCAAAACACGCAAATCCTGCAGATACCACCCGGACCGAACGGCCCTGTTGGCACTGTCTGGATTGCGCTGTCGAAGCCAACCTACGGCATTCATGGAACGCCGGAGCCCTCCAAGATCGGCAAGACCAACAGCCATGGATGCATCCGACTGACCAACTGGGATGCAACGGAACTGGCCAAGATGGTAAGGCCCGGTGTGGTCGTGGAATTTGCCGAATAAGCAGGTTTGAATTTGTAAAAGCCCGGTGGAAACGCCGGGCTTTTTCTATGTTGAATTCGGTCGCGTCGCTGTATGGAGCCTTTTTTAAGTCTAGAGCTTGTTTCGCGGGAAAGGAAACGGGATGGGAACCTTAAAAGAGCTTTTTGTCGTCACCCATACGGAATCGATCCACCACGTAGAGAACAAGGTGGGCGGCTGGTACGACACCGATCTCACCCTTCGCGGCAAGCGCGATGCGCAGGCCACAGCCGAGCGGCTGGCGGAGGTGCTGGGTGAGCGAGAGGTTGAGATCCACAGCTCCGACCTTCGCCGTGCATCACAAACGGCGCAGGCCATTGCGCAGCGCTTGAGTTTTGATGTCATCGAGACGCCAGCCTTGCGCGAAATCAGCTATGGTGCAGCAGGTGGACAGCCGCAGGAGTGGCTTGATGCCCGCTACGTACCCGCACCTGACGATGACCGTCTGGATCACCATTGCGGGATCGACGGTGCGGAGACACGTCGTGACGTTGCAACCCGCGTCTTCCCCTGCGTTGAAGCAATTGTGTCTCGCCCCTGCGCAACCCAGATCATTGTAACCCACGGCTTCACGCTGAGTATGGTCATTGCTGCATGGATGAAGATACCGATTGAAGCCTGTGGCTTTGTCAGCTTCCCCGCGAAATCGGGAAGCATTACGCATTTGCGTCAAGACGACTTTTTCCGGAGCCGGGCGGTGATTGGACTCGCCGACGCATCCCATCTGACCCGCTGATCGTCACCGAAACCCTGATATTTTCGATGGCGTGTAAAGAGCGTCCGGCGCTCAAACCAGGACTGGCGCTCGCGCGCCAGTCCGTGCTTTTGACGAAGACGTTTTACCCAAGACGGATGCTGGCTTTTCCGGCCCGCCTTTCCGTCAGGAAGAGGGCGAGACCTGCCGCAGGAAGGGCAAAACCGAGCCAGGACGCTGCGGCCCAATGACCGTGGGCATACGCCCAGCCACCCAGCGCCGAACCGGCGGCACCACCCATGAAGAATGTTGCCATGAAGATGCCGTTGAGGCGGCTTCGAAACTCCGCACCCAGCGTGAATATGGCGCGTTGACCCAAGACGAGATTGGTCGTCACCGCAAAGTCGAGCACGATGGCCGCGATAACCAGCAAAGCCAGCGACAGATGCGACCCCTCAGACGCGATATGCGTCAAGAGAAAGGAAACCGCTCCAGCCGTCAGCGCAGCGAAGGTTGCAGGACGTGTCCATCCGCGATCCGCCATCCGTCCGGCAATTGGCGCTGCGATGGCACCGGCAGCACCGGCGAGCGCAAAGAGCGCGATTTCGGTTTGCGAGAGATTGAAAGCCGGGCTGCTGAGATAAAGCGGCGTTACTGTCCAGAACAGGCTGAAGGCTGAAAACATGCTGGCCTGATACAGAGCCCGCCTTTGCAGCAACCGCGTGGTGGCGGCAAGCTTGCCCATGGAAAGCAGGAGGGCGGAATAGGCAAGCCGTGCGTCCGGTTCGCGGCGTGGCATCAATCGGTACAGCACTACCGCCAGCACAGCCATGACAGCGGCAGAGATTGCGAAGACACCGCGCCAGGTGACGAATTCCGAAAGCACACTCGACACCGGACGGGCCAGCATGATGCCGACCATCAAGCCACTCATGATGCTACCGACAACGCGTCCGCGCATGGCGGCTGGTGTCATATGCGCAGCCATCGGCACGATCATCTGCACCGCGACGGAGCTGATGCCGACCAGAAACACCGCGACAAGAAACAATCCGGCATGGGGTGCGAGCGCCGCACCGAGAAGGGCAAGGATCGCCATTGCTACCGTTGTGACGATCAGCCGCCTGTTTTCAACAAGATCGCCAAGAGGAACCACGAAAAGCAGTCCCAGGCCGTAGCCGATCTGCGTCAGGGTAACGATCAGGCCCGTCGTTTCCGGGGAGAAGCCAAGCTCCGCGCCGATCAGCCCCGCAAGTGGCTGGGCGTAATAGATGTTGGCAGCGATCAGTCCACAGGCTGACGCCAGCAAAAAAATCATTGCAGAAGGAAGGCTTTCTTCCCTCGCCGGCTCAGCGGCAAGCACCGTATCTGTCATATTCGTCTCCAAATTGGAAATACTCATTTCCAAAATACTTAAAAATCAGTCGAAAAGCTTCATCGCAATATCGACCACGGCACCCAGTTCCTCCCGCGTCGGGGCTGTCTTGCCAACGACGCGAATTCCGTAAAGCATACAAAGCGCGGTTTTGGCCAAGGTCACAGCATCCTTGTCAGTGCTGACGCTGCCATCCGCCTGCCCTTCCCTGATCACGCGGGCAAGAATGGTCGCGCGCGCTTCCATGGAGCCACGCACAACGCGGGCCACGTCTTCATCCAAAGATGCTAGATCGGCGACAGCGCCGACGATCAGGCAACCCTGCGAACCCGATTGCCCAGCGGATGCATCCGCATAAAAATCGAGTGCTGCCCGCAGCTTCTCGCTGCCGTTTGGCGCTGGCGCAAGCGCCGCCTCGAAACGGCGGGTCTGCACAAGCTTGTAGCGCTCAATTGCAGCGATATAGATGTCTTTCTTATCCTTGAAGGCCTTGTAGAGACTGCCCTGCGTCAGCCCCGTCGCCTGCGTCAGATCTCCCACGGAAGTCGCGTGGTAGCCGCGCTCGGCAAACACGCCGATTGCCCGGTCGATGGCCGCATCAACTTCGAATTCACGCGGGCGTCCGCGCTGGCGAGATTGCAGGGAGTGGGGATGGCTCTGTGTCATGCCTACGATATAGAAAACATTCGTTTCCAAATAAAGCGAAAAATACGCCCGGTTTTTGACCGGGCGTCATCTCTCGTTGGAAGATTACGCAGCGCGACGGTTGAACATTCTAAAGATGTTACCCGAGCGTACGACGCGTGCAGGCATCAGGCGCATCACCTCATCGGCGAAGCATCGAACATTTTCCATTGCCTTGTCGATATTGCTGACCTTGTGACAATCCTGCTGGGCAAGGGTGCCGCCAGCATTGAAGATGTCACGGAAAGCTGAACGCTCTGCAATGGGTGTGTTGAGAACTCGAACGTTCTTTTCAGCCAACAGGGCTTTTACGAGCAACATGGAGCGCGTGCTGACCATGGGATTGACGCGTGTCAGAACAACGGAATGATCGATAGCCGTTCCCATTTTCGCGTTCAGAAATTCGATATGTTCCAGCACCTCTGCGGCGCCGCGCGCATCCATGGCGGAGCCCTGCACCGGGATAATGACGTGGTCCGAAATTCCCAGCGCCATCGTTAGAAGCGGGTTTTTTGTACCGGGCAGGTCAATGATAAAACAGTCCGTGCCGGATCGGTTTTCCCGGATGTGGGTCTCCAGCGATGCCATGGTGACGTTCGAGATGATGGAAAGATTGCGGACGCGGCCGGACATGTCCGCCCAGCGCGAAATCCACAATTGTGGATCGGCATCCAGCACTGTTACGCGGTGACCGGTCCGGGCAAGCTCGGTCGCCAGCAGCAGAACTGCCGTCGTTTTTCCCGCACCGCCCTTGGTATTTGCAAAAGTAATGACTGGCATGTGGCCCCCCATATGCAGAGCCTGAATTCATCGCTCTTCAACGCACCGCGACTATCATGGTGCATCCTCATTGTTAACGAATATGGTTAACGAATTGAGAATATTCGGAGCAACTTATTGCCGGTTGTGGCCCCGCTTCCGCGCGGGACCAGGCTTTGTTGTGCGGGCAAAGCGCTCTTAGCTTCGCCCGAAAAACTCAGAAGCACTCCAGAAACAGCGCCTTGGTATTCTCGATCGTCATAGGCACCGGGTTGCCGCCGCAGCTTGGGTCCTTGATGGCTTCTGCCGCCAGCTCGTCCACGCGATCGGGCTTGATGCCGAGTGCAGTTAGGTTTTCAGGAACGCCCAGTTCGTGGCGCAGCTCCAGCACGTAATTGTAGACGCCATCAAAGCCGCCTTCAATGCCCAGATAGGCGGCGGCGCGGGCGATCTTTTCTTCAATCGCCGGACGGTTGAAACGCAGAACGGCGGGCATGACGACGGCGTTGGTCATGCCGTGATGGGTGTTATAGACCGCGCCGATCGGATGCGAGAGCGAATGAATGGCGCCGAGCCCCTTCTGGAAGGCAACCGCGCCCATGGCAGCGGCTGCCATCATGTTGGAGCGCGCTTCGATATCGGTCCCATCCCTGTGAGCGCGCGGCAGGAATTCCTTCACAAGCCGCATACCTTCGAGCGCAATGCCCTGGCTCATCGGGTGGAAGAAGGGCGAGGAATAGGCTTCCAGGCAATGGGCAAAGGCATCCATGCCGGTGCCGACGGTGATGGCTTTGGGCATTCCAACCGTCAGCTCCGGATCGCAGATCACCACGCCGGGCAGGAATTTCGGGTGGAAGATGATCTTCTTTACATGGGTCTTGGAATTGGTGATGACGCTGGCGCGTCCCACTTCCGAGCCTGTGCCTGCGGTGGTGGGCACGGCAACGATAGGCGCAATGCCATCCGAATTTGCGCGGGTCCACCAGTCGCCAATATCCTCAAAATCCCAGACAGGGCGCGTCTGGCCCGCCATGAAGGCAACGGCCTTGCCCAGATCCAGACCCGAACCGCCGCCGAAAGCGACGACGCCATCATGGCCGCCATCCTTGAAAGCTTTCACGCCCGCCTCGAGATTGATCTCGTTGGGGTTGGGATCGACATCGGAAAAGAGTGCGCGGCCGAGGCCTGCCTCTTCCAGAATATCCAGTGCGTGGCCGGTGATGGCCATGGTGGCCAAGCCCCGGTCTGTGACCAGCAACGGCTTTTTCATGCCCAGCGTCTTGCAGGCGTCGGCCAGTTCCTTGATGCGGCCGCGTCCCATCTTGATCGGGGTTGGATAGCTCCAGTTTGCGACGATATTCATTTCGTGACTTTCTTCAGATGGTAGGATTTTGGACGGGTCAGGTTCTGGAAGCCGATGACCGAAAGCGAGCCGCCGCGACCGGTTTCCTTGACGCCGGTCCAGCACAGAGCAGGGTCAAGATAATCCGCACGGTTCATGAACACGGTGCCGGTTTCAATCTCGCGGCCGATGCGCCCTGCCCTTTCCGCGTCCTGCGTCCACAGCGAAGCTGTGAGGCCGTATTTGCTGTCGTTCATCCGCGCGATGGCTTCGTCGTCACTCTTCACCTTCATGATGCCAACGGCAGGGCCGAAGGTTTCTTCCGTCATGAACTCCATGGAATGATCGACATCAACGAGGATCTGCGGCGCGACATAGGCGCTTTCGCCATCATCTGCGGCAAAGAGTTTTGGATCGACCAGCGCCTTCGCGCCCTTGGCAACGGCATCCGCCACCTGCTGGCGCACCACCTTGGCAAAACGCTTATTGGCCATTGGCCCCAGCGTCGTTTCCTGCTCAAGCGGATTGCCGAGCTTGTAGTTGGAAACCCAGGCGACGGACTTTTCAACGAAAGCGTCATACAGCGTTTCATTGACATAGATACGCTCGATGCCGCAGCAGCATTGCCCGGAATTGAACGTTGCGCCGTCCATCAGCGTATCGACCGCTGCATCCAGATCCGCATCTTCCATGACATAGCCCGGGTCCTTGCCGCCAAGCTCGAGACCGAGCCCGGTGAAAGTGCCCGCAGCGGCACGCTCGATGGCGCGACCTCCCTCGACGGAGCCGGTGAAGTTGACGAAGTTGAACAGGGCTTCGGAAATCAGCGCCGAGGTGGTCTGGTGATCGAGGAAGAGGTTGATGAACACATCTTCAGGCACGCCCGCTTCCACGAAGGCGCGTACCATGCGCTCACCCACCAGCAGCGTCTGTGCGGCGTGCTTGATGGCAACCGTGTTGCCAGCCATAAGCGCGGGCGCAATGGTGTTGATGGCCGTCATATAGGGGTAGTTCCAGGGCGCGATGACAAAGACGACGCCATGGGCTTCACGCTCGATGCGACGCTCGAAATTGCCGCTTTCCTCGATGACCAGAGGCGCCAGCGCATCGGCTGCAATAGAGGCGACATAGTTGGAGCGTTCGTTGAAGCCCTTGAACTCACCGCCATAGCGCACCGGACGGCCCATCATATGGGCCAGTTCCGGCACGACCTCTGCGGCCATCTCATTCAGCCGTGCTACGCCTTTCAACACCAGCTGAACGCGATCTTCCAAGGGGCGGCGCGCCCATGACTTTTGCGCGGCGCGCACTTTCGATACGGCAGCCCGTGCCGCGTCCAGCGACATCGCCTCGCGCTCGGCATAGACCGAACCGTCGATCGGCGAAATATTCTGGATCATGACCATGATGGTGGTTCTTTCTATATCTTTAAATTTTGTTATGCCCGTTCGAAACCGCGCGCGACTTCCCAATCGGTGATGCGGCGGTCATATTCTTCCTGCTCCCACTTTGCGGCGCGAACATAGTGATCGACCACATCCTCCCCGAACGCGCTGCGCAGCATCTTTGAACCATTGAGGTGCTCGGTCGCGTCGCGCAGCGTTTTTGGGATTTCCCTTATGTCCTTGCCGCCATAGGCGTCGCCTTCAAACTGCGCCTCAAGTTCCAACTTGTTTTCGATGCCGTCAATACCTGCCGCAATAAGGGCAGCCATGGCAAGATGCGGATTGATATCCGACCCGCCAATGCGACACTCGATGCGGATGCCCTTGCTGTCTGCACCGCAGAGGCGGTAGCCCGCCGTGCGGTTATCCAGGCTCCAGACGGCCTTGGTCGGCGCGAAGGTGCCAGCCATATAACGCTTGTAGGAGTTGATATAGGGCGCCAGGAAATAGGTCGTTTCGCTGGCATGGGCCAGAAGCCCCGCCACGTAATGCCGCATCATATCCGACATGCCGTATTCGCCGTTTTTATCAAGGAACATGGGCGTCTTGCCATCCACGCTCCATAGCGACTGGTGGATGTGGGAGGAGCTGCCCGCGGCCTCGTAATTCCACTTGGCAAGGAAGGTCACGGCCTTGCCATTGGACCAGGCGATTTCCTTGCAGGCATTCTTGATGATGGCGTGGCGGTCGGCCATGGTGAGCGCATCGGCGTAGCGGACATTGAGCTCGACCTGACCAGCGCAGGCTTCACCCTTGGAGTTTTCAATCGGAATACCAGCGGCTTGCAGGTTGTTTCTGATAGCGCGCATCACCTCTTCTTCCTTTGTTGTCTGGAAGATGTGGTAGTCTTCGCTGTAGGGGCTTGCGGGCTTCAGATCGCGGTAGCCGCCGGAGCGGGCATTCTCGAAACTCTGGTCGAAGAGGAAGAATTCCAGCTCTGTGGCCATGAAGGCCTTGAGGCCCATGGCCTCCAGCCTTGCCACCTGCTTCTTCAGAATGGCGCGAGGCGAATGGGCCACTTCGGCGTGGGTGTGGTGGTCATAGGCATCGCACAGCACGAGTGCGGTGCCTTCCAGCCACGGCACACGCCGCAGGGTGGAAAGGTCGGGCTTTAGCGTATAATCGCCATAGCCCTTGTCCCAACCGGCGGATTTGTAACCGGGAACGGTTTCCATCTCCATATCGGTTGCCAGCAGATAGTTGCAGCAATGGGTTTCCTCATATGCGCTTTCCACGAAGAACTCAGCCTGAAACCGTTTACCCATCAGACGACCCTGCATATCCACGACACATGCCAGAACCGTGTCTATGCGCCGCTCAGCGACATCCTTTTTCAATTCGTCGAATGTGTAGGTCGTCATGATGTTTTCGTTCCCTGTTGTTCAAATGGGGCGACCGTTGCCGGTCGCCCTTTGGAGTTGGTTCAAGCCTTCGATGCCGCCGCATTGAGTGCGGCCTGCTTGTGCTCCAGCGCAAATTCCTCTTCCGGCGAAAGAATGAGGCGGTGACGGCCGACCAGCGCGAAATAGGCAATCGCGACGGCAAACCACAGCGCCACCCAGATGACGCCCTTGGTGAAGTTCGGGTCCTGCACCTGATAGAGCAAAGTTATGACGGCAATGATGATGGTGAGCACCGCGCCGGGAATGCCGAGCGGCGAGCGGAAAGGCCGCTCGATATCCGGCAGGTTACGGCGCAGCATGATGAAGGAGATGGCCTGCATGATGTAAGAGAACATCGCGCCGAACACGGCCATGTTGAGCAACACGCTGCCGATGATGCTGCCGCCTTCCGTCGCACCCAGCGCAAACCAGATGATCATCATCACGGCAAGACCGATCAGCGCGCCTGTGAGCATAGCCACATGCGGCGTCTTGAACTTGGGGTGCGTGACAGACAGAACCGTCGGGAAATAGCCCGCCCGCGAGAGCGAGTAGATCTGGCGACCCTGTGCATAAAGGATGGTGTGGAAGCTGGCGATGAGGCCGGTAAGAGCAACAAAGCCAAGCAGAACCACGCCACCATCACCATAGACAGCCTTGAAACCATCCAGCAGCGGCTCCAGCGATGAGCCGAGATGGAACGCGCCGATGCCGGGCAGCGATGGGTTGAGCAGCACGATCATGAAGGCCGAAATCATCAGCGTGATAATGCCGAGAATGATGCCCTTGGGCATATCGCGCTTGGGATCAACCGATTCTTCAGCCGCCAGCGGAAGCTGCTCGATGGCGAGGAACAGCCAGACTGCAAAGGGCAGAGTGGCCAGAACGCCGGAAATGCCGAAGGGGAAGAAGGAGCCGTTGCCTTCGGGAAGTTCAACCGCCGCACCATCCGGGCCGACGCCGATGTTGAGCGCCCAGCGTGAGAAGTCCATGTTGGGGATGGCGCTGATCCAGAAGAAGACGAGAACAGCAAGCGATATCAAAGTGATAACCAGCGTTACCTTGAAGGATAGTTCAAGCCCGTAGACGTTCAGCGCAAGGAAGATGGCGTAGAACAGCACCCATAAGAGCGGCGAGTAGACGGGATCAAGCCCCAGAATGGAGTTCACATAGGCCGTGATGAAGGTGACGATGACGGCGGGGGTAAGAACATATTCGACGTTCTCGCACAGCCCGGTAATGAAGCCGCCCCATGGGCCCATGGCCGTGCGCGCAAAGGAATAGGCAGCACCCGTGTGCGGCAATGCCGGGCTCATTTCCGCGATGGAAAATGTGAGCCCGAGATACATGATGGCAATGATGATGCCCGCAACCAGCATGCCGCCCCAGCCGCCAGTGGCAAAGCCGAAGTTCCAGCCGGAAAAATGCCCTGAAATGACCGCACCGACGCCAAGCGCCCAGAGCGACCAGACGCCCGCGTAGCGCGAGAGCCCTCTTTTTTCGAAATAGGATGCATCAGCCTTCTTGTAGCTGACGCCTGATGATGAACTGTCCATGCCGTTCTCTCCTGATCAAGAAAAACAGGCTGTCAGCCGGGATGGCCGATTTTGCCCCAGTTTCGGCGTGACGGAAAACCCGACCACGCCATGCTCATCTGCTGTTCCCACGCTGCACCCGTGCCGATTATTCGGCATTCTTGACGGTGCAGCGCCATTCCTGTTCCGCGGAACAAACACCGCGAAACGAATTATTCGGCCTCAGCGGCAATCCCCGCCACCAGAAGCCCGTGTAGAAAATCGGCAGCGGCGCGCTGCCCATTTTCATCCTGTATGAGGTCGTTTCGGACCTCGATCATCACGTTCAACAGCCCGCTCGGCAGTGCATGCAGGCGCAGCGTGTGGGTGACACCATCCTCAGGGCCATAGGGCGCGTTGCGCTCGACCTTGAACGATGAGCCCCCTGCATGGGCCAGCATGGCATCGGCCAGCCGTGTATCCGCATCGTGCAGAATGCCGATTTCAACCGTGCGGGGCTTGCCGTGATAGACGGGCGTAAAGCTGTGTATCGTCACCAGAACCGTTTGATCCCGCGCTGCGACCAACTGGCTGATGCGATCATGAAACGGAATGTAGAGAGCCGAAGTGCGGGCATAACGGTCCGCATCGCTCAAATCCGCATTGCCGGGAATATCATAGATTTCGCTCACAACCGGCATGGCCGAAGGTGACTCCGGCGGGCGATTGCAATCATAGACCAAGCGAGAATATCGCTGATAAACCAGCGTTGCATCCAGGCTCTCAGACAGAAGTCGGGAAACGGCGAGCGCGCCGGGATCCCAAGCGATATGGCTTTGCAGCACATCGCTACCCAGACCCAATGTGCCGAAACGAGCGGGCAATGTTTGCGAAGCATGTTCACAAACAAGCAGCACACTGCCTTTTCCTGAGCTGTTTTCCACCGCAACAGGCTCCGCCTCGTTACCGGTGAAAAACTGCGAAAGCACCGTCATGGCCAATCCCCTATGCAATTGCTGCTCCCCAACAGCACGAAGAGAATTCTTCACATAGCCTAAAGTGTCAAACGGTATTTTGAAATTTTCTCTTCATTTTTTCGATTGACTCCGTCTGCACGCCGTATCTTAATCAGCGCTAACAGACCGGCGAAAAGACCGGAAAGGGGAAAAATTTGCACAGTTCGGCAGCGACCGTTTCGGACGTGATACAGGCTCATTATGAGAGCCTGACGCGTTCGGAAAAGCGCCTGGCGGAAAGCCTTCTTGGCAATTATCCGGTTTCAGGCCTCGGCAGCATCACCACCGTTGCAGAAAATGCAGGCGTTTCGACGCCGACCGTGGCACGCATGGTGCAAAAGCTTGGCTTTAAGGGCTACCCAGATTTTCAGGCGCGGCTGCATCAGGAACTCGAAGCCACCATTTCCAACCCCATTGCCAAGCATGATCGCTGGGCCAGCAACGCACCGGGCCTGCACATCCTTAACCGCTTTGCCGATGCCATCACCAACAATCTGCGCGACACGCTGAGCGACCTCGATACGGCCGACTTCGACAATGCCGCTGCCCTTCTGTCGGACCGCAAGCGAAGCATCTATTTCGTCGGTGGGCGCATAACCGGGGCGATTGCGGAATATTTTTTCACGCATATGCAGGTCATCCGTCCCAAGACGGCGCTGATGTCCTCCAATTCCAGTTCCTGGCCGCAATTCATGCTCAACATGAATGCGGGCGACGTGCTCGTGATGTTCGATATCCGCCGCTATGAACAGGACATGGTAACGCTGGCGCAGGTGGCGCATGACAACAATGTGCGCATCCTCCTGTTTACCGACCAGTGGACATCACCTGTTTCGCGCTTCGCCGAACATACGTTTCGCGTGCGCATCGAGGCACCATCGGCGTGGGACAGCTCTGTCGTGACGCTGTTTGTCGTAGAAGCTCTCATTGAGGCAGTTCAGAACAACGGCTGGGACGAGACCCGCCAGCGCATGAACTCTCTTGAAGACCTATTCGAACAGACGCGGCTTTTCAGAAAGCCGGGAAAGGGAGAAAACTAGAAATCCGTACCGCCTGGAAAGAACGGCAACGGCGCAAGCGGAATTTTTTATGTCGTTTATCGAATATCATGGCGACGAGAGGGCGCAATGATGGCAAGAAAACGGCAGGGACCATGACGATGGTGGGAAACCACCTGGAAAAATCCGTCACATAACATTCATGCAACCCACGTACAGCGTCGTCAGACGCATGAGACACCAGAGGAGAACTACCGTGATCTCGCACAGCCGCCGACTGCTATCGCTCACAACAGCCTTGGTCATCGCTTCGACAGCGATTGCCTCCGCAGCCCCAAGCGAAGAACTCATCGCTGCCGCCAAGAAGGAAGGCATGTTGACGACCATCGCCCTGCCCCACGACTGGTGCGGCTATGGCGACGTTATCGCCTCCTTCAAGGCCAAGTATCCTGAAATCAAGGTCAATGAGCTGAATCCGGACGCTGGCTCTGCTGACGAAATCGAAGCCATCAAGGCCAACAAGGACAATAAGGGCCCACAGGCACCTGACGTGATCGACGTTGGTCTGGCCTTCGGCCCACAGGCCAAGAAGGAAGGTCTTCTGCAGCCTTACAAGGTTTCCACCTGGGCCGAAATTCCTGACAATGTGAAGGATGCCGAAGGCTACTGGTATGGCGATTATTACGGCGTCATGTCCCTGTTCGTAAACAAGGATCTGGTCACCAACACACCAAAGGATTGGGCCGATCTTCTGAAGCCCGAATATGCCGGTCAGGTTGCTCTTGCTGGCGATCCACGCGCCTCCAACCAGGCAATTCTGGGTGTTCTCGCCGCCGGTCTCTCCACTGGCGCCAAGGACGGCAAGGCTGCTGGCGAAGCTGGCCTGAAGTATTTCGCTGACCTCAACAAGGCTGGAAACTTCGTTCCCGTCATCGGCAAGGCAGGTACGCTGGCACAGGGTGCAACCCCGATCGTCGTTGCTTGGGACTACAACGCGCTGTCATGGGCAAAGACGCTGAACGGCAACCCGCCGACAGAAGTCGTCGTGCCTTCGTCCGGCGTTCTGGCCGGCGTTTACGTGCAGGGCATCTCTGCCTACGCTCCGCATCCAAATGCTGCGAAGCTGTGGATGGAGCACCTCTATTCCGACGACGGTCAGCTTGGCTGGTTGAAGGGCTTCTGCCACCCGATCCGCTTCAACGCGATGGCAAAGGCAAACAAGATTCCGAAGGATCTCTTGGACGCCCTGCCACCAGCAGCAGCCTATGAAAAGGCTGTCTTCCCGACACTGGAAGACGTCGATGCCAACAAGGCTGCCGTCACCGGCGGTTGGGACAAGGTCGTCGGCGCAAACGTCAAGTAACACATAGAACCATCCGCCCCGTTTCTCTTAAAAGCGGGGCGGATGATCTATAAGACACAAGACCGCAATGATCGCGGCGTTTGGGAACATGATATGTCAGCAAACATTAGTGGCGCGCCATCGCGACCAGCAGCCGGGCGTCGCCTGAAGCTGGAGTGGCTGGGCGTTCTGCCATTTGCTATTTTTATTCTTCTCTTTTTGATCATGCCGACGATGAAAATCGTCATCGGCGCATTTCAGACGCCGGAAGGTGGCTTCACGCTGGAAAATATCGCGGGGCTTTTCACCGCCTCCATTCTCTCGGCCTACTGGATTTCCGTCAAGATCAGCGTCGCCTCTGCAGCCCTTGGCTGTCTGATCGGCTTTGGGGTGGCGACTGCCGTGGTGCTGGGCGGCCTGCCGGAGAGAATTCGCGCGCCGCTTTTGACCTTCTCCGGTGTTGCCTCACAATTTGCTGGCGTGCCGCTGGCCTTTGCCTTCATCGCCACACTTGGCCCTGTCGGTCTCGTCACCGTGTTTTTGAAAACGCAGGTCGGGCTTGATCTGCGCCTTCTGGGCTTCAACATCCTGTCCTTCTGGGGCCTGACCGTTACCTACCTCTTCTTTCAAATCCCCCTGATGATCCTCATCATCACGCCAGCTCTGGATGGCCTGAAGCGCGAATGGCGCGAAGCTGCCGAAATTCTGGGCGCCAGCGGCTTTCAGTATTGGCGCATGGTGGCCTTCCCCATTCTGCTGCCCTCCATTCTCGGCACATTCTCGCTGCTGTTTGCCAATGCCTTCGGTGCTGTTGCAACGGCGATAGCGCTGACGGGCTCGTCGCTCAACATCGTGCCCATTCTTCTGTTTGCGCAGATCCGTGGTGACGTGCTGGGCAACCCCCACCTTGGTTACGCGCTGGCCTTCGGCATGATCCTAGTGACCTGCATCGCCAATATGCTTTACATCTGGATGCGCACGCGCAGCGAAAGGTGGCTGAAATGAAGCGGATCTTCGCATGGGGCGCGCTGCTGTTCGGCCTGCTCTATTTCGCCCTGCCGCTTATCGGCATGACCAACTTTTCATTGAAGATGCGGCGCGGCGTCTATTCGTTCGACGCCTACGCCGTCGTTCTCAGCGATCCGCGTTTTCAGGAAACCTTCGGCTTTTCCGTCCTGATGGCGCTGGTCACAATCGTCTTCGGCGTCGTGCTTGTCGTGCCAACGGCCTATTGGGTGCGGCTGAAACTGCCCGGCCTACGCCCCGTCATCGAGTTCATCACGCTGCTGCCGCTCGTCATTCCCGCTATCGTCATCGTCTTCGGCTATATCAGGCTCTACAACACCTCCAGCTGGCTGCCGCTGACGGGGACGACATCAGGCACCAACCTGCTGTTGATGTTCGGTTATACAATCCTTGCCCTGCCCTATATGTATCGCGCGGTCGACACCGGGCTTCGCACCATCGACATCACGACGCTGACGGAAGCTGCGCAAAGCCTCGGCGCTGGATGGACAACCATTCTTGCCCGCATCATTCTGCCGAATGTACTGGTCGCCGTTCTCTCGGGCGCGTTTTTGACTTTTGCCATCGTCATCGGTGAATTTACCATGGCAGCGCTTCTGAACCGCCCGGCCTTCGGACCTTACATGCAGCTTCTGGGTGCCAACCGCGCCTATGAGCCCGCCGCGCTCGCCGTGATCTCCTTCGGCATCACATGGGGCTGCCTGGGCCTTATCCAACTCGTCTCGCGCTATCAAAAAGGCGCGCCTCCCAAGGCCTGAGGACTTATTTTATGAGCTTTTTGACACTCCAGAACATCAGAAAATCCTTCGGCTCGGTGCAGGTCGTCCATGATTTCAACATGGCGATCGAGCAGGGAGAATTCGTCTCCTTCCTCGGCCCATCGGGCTGCGGCAAGACCACCATCCTGCGCATGATTGCCGGTTTCGAAACGCCAAGCGATGGCTCCATCGTTATCAACGGCAAAAACCAGACGACACTCAAGCCCAACCAGCGCAATATCGGCATGGTGTTTCAGGCCTACGCGCTGTTTCCCAACATGAATGTGTATGAGAACGTCGCCTTCGGCCTCAAGATCGCGGGCAAGCCGAAAGCTGAAATCGATGCACGGGTGAAGGAGATGCTTGGCATCATTCACCTCGAACATCTTGCTGACCGCTACCCCTACCAGATGTCTGGCGGCCAGCAGCAGCGCGTGGCGCTGGCGCGTGCGCTGGCACCAAAGCCGCAGGTTCTGCTGCTGGACGAGCCGCTTTCGGCGCTGGACGCCAAGATCCGCGTGTCGCTTCGCGAGGAAATTCGCAGCATTCAGCGCAAGCTCGGCATCACCACCATTTTCGTGACCCACGATCAGGAAGAGGCGCTGACCATTTCCGACCGCATCGTGGTGATGAATGCCGGACGCGCCGACCAGATCGGGTCGCCTTTCGATATCTACAACAAGCCGGCAACGCGGTTCGTGGCGTCCTTCGTCGGCACGCTGAACCTCATCGATGCGACGGTGGTGGATGCTTCCACCAGCACCATTCGGATTGGCGACCAGCAGGTTTCGCTGAAGAAGCCTCTGAACAAGGCCGATGGCGAAAAGGTAACGGTGGCGCTGCGCCCCGAGGCGGGTTCGCTGGGCGAAGCCAGCATCGGCGATGTCGCGATTTCTGGCATCGTGACGTCCAGCCACTTCCTCGGCTCGGTCATCCGCACGCGAATGGATGTGGGCGGCGCGACGCTGTCCTTCGATATGTTCAATGATCCCGGCAAGACACCGCCAGCGATTGGCGAGCGCATCACCCTGAAATTTGCATCAGAAGATTTGATGATTGTAGCAGAGTGACGCACTGTTTCGTCCTCCGAAATCCGGCTAGATCGTTTCCAGCTAAAAGGACGCGATCTCACGCCGTCTCAGGAGAATAGTCATGCGCGCATTGTTTTACGAAACCTTCGGTGAGGCACCCCGCATAGCCAACCTGCCGGACCCGGAACCAACGCCGGGCGGCGTTGTTGTTGAGGTAAAGGCGACGGGTCTTTGCCGCAGCGACTGGCATGGCTGGATGGGCCATGACACCGATATTCAGCTGCCGCATGTGCCGGGCCATGAATTTGCGGGCGTGATTTCAGCCGTCGGCAAAAACGTCATGCGGTTCAAGGTGGGTGATCGCGTCACCGTTCCCTTCGTATCCGGCTGCGGCCATTGCCAGGAGTGCCGCTCCGGCAACCAGCAGGTCTGCGAAACGCAGTTCCAGCCCGGCTTCACCCATTGGGGTTCCTACGCGCAATATGTCGCCATCGAATACGCCGACCAGAACCTCGTGCATCTGCCAGAAGACATGGGCTTTGATACGGCAGCGAGCCTCGGTTGCCGCTTTGCCACGTCCTTCCGCGCTGTGGTGGATCAGGGCCGCTTGAAGGGCGGCGAATGGCTGGCAGTGCATGGCTGCGGCGGCGTCGGCCTTTCCGCCATAATGATCGGCGCGGGGCTCGGCGCGCAGGTCATCGCCATCGATATTGCGCAGGACAAGCTGGCGCTGGCGCGGCAACTGGGCGCAACCGCCACCATCAACAGCCGCGAAGTCGCCGATGTGAGCGAGGCCGTGCGCGAAATCACCGGCGGCGGCGCGCATGTCTCCGTCGATGCGCTCGGCCATCCCCAGACCTGCTGCAACTCCATCAGCAATCTGCGCCGTCGTGGACGCCACGTGCAGGTGGGGCTGATGCTGGCGGACCACTCCATGCCTCAGATTCCCATGGCGCGGGTCATCGCCCACGAACTGGAAATCTACGGCAGCCACGGCATGCAGGCATGGCGCTATGACGACATGCTGGCCATGATCCGCAGCGGCAAGCTGTCCCCCGAAAAGCTGATTGGCCGCCACATCACCCTCACAGACGCCGTCACCGCCCTGCCCGCGATGAACACGTTCACCGATAGCGGCATCAGCATTATCGACCGGTTTGAGTGAGGTCAGGCGAGAGGCCTCTGGCCAGCTGGAAACAAAAAAAGCGCGGAACGAGCCGCGCTTTTTCTTTTTTAAATTAATAACTAAAGGCCCATACTGGAATCAGACCGGTAACAACCTCGCGTGGAGTATCAGGCAGCCGTCTCGACCTCTTTTGCCGCCTCGGTCGGAACGTAATTGAGCACCGGTCCCAGCCAGCGTTCAATTTCCTCGACAGGCATTCCCTTGCGCGTCGCGTAGTCTTCAACCTGATCACGCTCGACCTTGGCAACGCCGAAATAGTAGCTTTCGGGGTGGCCGATATAGAGGCCGGAGACGGAGGAGCCGGGCCACATGGCATAGCTTTCCGTCAGCACAACGCCCGTCTGCTCCGTTGCATCCAGCAGGCGGAAAAGCGTTTCTTTTTCGGTGTGATCGGGCTGGGCCGGATAGCCCGGGGCGGGGCGAATGCCGGCATAGGCCTCGCCGATCAGGTCATCCGGGCCGAAGCTCTCGTCGGATGCATAGCCCCAGAATTCCTTACGCACCCGCTCATGCATACGCTCGGCAAAGGCTTCGGCGAAGCGGTCTGCCAGCGCCTTAACGAGAATGGAGGAGTAGTCGTCATTGGCGCGTTCGAAGCGTTCGGCGATTGCCACTTCCTCGATACCGGCCGTGACGACGAAGCCGCCGACATAGTCAGTGGTGCCGGCATCCTGAGGCATGACGAAATCCGACAGCGCGACATTCGGGCGGCCATCGCGCTTGGACAGCTGCTGGCGAAGCGTGAAGAAGGTTGCGAGTTCTTCCGCGCGGGTTTCATCGGTAAACAGGCGGATATCATCTCCGACAGCATTGGCGGGCCAGAAGCCGATGACGGCACGTGGGCGGAACCACTGTTCGTCAATGATTTTCTTCAGCATGGCCTGCGCATCGGCAAAGAGCTGACGCGCCGCCTCTCCCTGTTTCTCATCCTCCAGAATGGCAGGGTAACGGCCCTTCATTTCCCAGGTCTGGAAGAATGGTGTCCAGTCGATGTACTTGGCCAATTCCTCAAGGTCGTATGTCTCAAAGGTCTTGGTGCCAAGGAACTGCGGCTTGACCGGCTGATATCCTGACCAATCAACCTTCTGTGCATTGGCGCGTGCACGTACCAAAGGCAAACGCAGCTTTTCCCGCTCATTACGCGCATGGGCATCGGCCACCTTGGCATATTCTGCGCGGATGCCCTCAATATATGCTGGCTTCTGATCTTCCGAAAGAAGCGCAGACACAACGCCGACCGCACGCGATGCATCGGTGACGTAAATCGCCTGACCCTTCTCGTAACGCGGATGGATCTTGACCGCCGTGTGGACGCGGCTGGTCGTCGCGCCACCGATCAGCAGCGGAATATTGAAGCCCTGACGCTCCATCTCGGCGGCCATATGCACCATCTCATCCAGCGAGGGCGTGATGAGGCCGGACAGGCCGATCACATCGACCTTTTCGGCAATGGCCGTCTCCAGAATTTTTGTGGCGGGCACCATGACGCCGAGATCGATGATCTCGTAATTATTGCAGGCGAGAACAACGCCGACAATGTTCTTGCCGATATCGTGCACGTCGCCCTTGACGGTTGCCATCAGCACCTTGCCTGCGGCCTGACGCTGGTCGCCGCCGTTCAGGCGCTTTTCTTCTTCCATGTAGGGCAAAAGAACGGCAACCGCCTGTTTCATGACACGGGCGGATTTGACCACCTGCGGCAGGAACATCTTGCCGGAGCCGAAGAGATCGCCCACGACATTCATGCCCGCCATCAACGGTCCCTCGATGACGTGAAGAGGACGGGCCGCCTGAAGGCGCGCTTCCTCCGTGTCTGCATCGATATACTCGGTAATGCCGTTGACCAGCGCATGTTCGAGACGCTTTTCAACCGGCAATTCGCGCCAGGCCAGATCCTGCACCTTGGCTTCGCGGCCAGGACCGCCCCGGAACTTCTCGGCCACTTCGAGCAGCCGTTCGGTGCCATCGGCACGGCGGTTCAGCACCACGTCTTCGCAGGCTTCGCGCAGTTCCGGGTCGATGCTTTCATAAACCGCCAGCTGGCCCGCATTGACGATGCCCATATCCATGCCCGCCTGAATGGCGTGGTAAAGAAATACGGCGTGCATCGCTTCGCGCACCGGCTCATTGCCACGGAAGGAGAAGGACAGGTTGGAAACGCCGCCGGAAATATGCACCAACGGCATGGTTTCGCGGATGGTGCGCGTGGCGTTAATGAAATCCACGCCGTAATTATTGTGTTCTTCGATACCGGTGGCGACGGCAAAAACGTTGGGGTCGAAGATGATATCTTCGGGCAGAATGCCTGCTTTTTCTGTCAAAAGCTTATAGGCGCGGGTGCAGATTTCCACCTTGCGCTCATAGGTATCGGCCTGACCGACTTCATCAAACGCCATGACGACGACAGCCGCGCCATAATTGCGCACGAGGCTCGCCTGCTCCAGAAACTTCTCCTCGCCTTCCTTCAGCGAAATGGAGTTGACGATGGATTTGCCCTGAACGCATTTCAGGCCAGCCTCGATGATCTCCCACTTGGAACTATCGATCATCACAGGCACGCGGGCGATGTCCGGCTCGGCGGCGATGAGATTGAGGAACTCGACCATGGCCTTCTGGCTGTCGATCAGGCCCTCATCCATGTTGATGTCGATGATCTGCGCGCCGTTTTCCACCTGATCGCGGGCAACGGCCAGAGCAGCGGTGTAATCGCCAGCGGTAATCAGCTTGCGGAACTTGGCGGAGCCGGTGACATTGGTGCGCTCGCCCACGTTGACGAAGGGAATGTCCTTGGTCAGCGTGAAGGGCTCAAGGCCAGACAGCGACATGAAAGAGCGGTGCTCCGGCACCTTGCGCGGCGCGTGGCCGGCAACGGCATCGGCAATAGCGCGAATATGCTCCGGCGTGGAACCACAGCAGCCGCCAACGATGTTGACGAGACCTTCGCGGGCGAATTCCTCCACCTGCGCTGCCATCATATCAGGCGTCTCGTCGTACTGACCAAACTCGTTCGGCAGGCCCGCATTGGGGTAAGCACAGATGAATGTATCGGCAACCTCGGACAATTCCTGAAGGTGCGGTCGCATCGCGCTGGCACCCAGCGCACAGTTGAGGCCAATGGTGAAGGGGTTGGCGTGGCGCACGGAATTCCAGAAAGCAGTCGGCGTCTGTCCAGACAGCGTGCGGCCCGAAAGGTCGGTAATCGTGCCCGAAATCATCACAGGCAGATGAATGCCCTTGGCGGCAAAACGCTCTTCACAGGCGAAGATCGCTGCCTTGGCGTTCAGCGTATCGAAAATGGTTTCGATGAGAATGAGATCGGCACCGCCATCGATCAGGCCGTCGATCTGCTCACCATAGGCCACCCGCAGATCATCGAAGCTGACGGCGCGATAACCGGGATTGTTCACATCCGGCGAAATGGAGGCTGTGCGGTTGGTCGGCCCAATGGCGCCTGCCACGAAGCGCCGACGGCCATCCTCGCGCTCCGCGCGCTGGGCGGCACGACGAACGACCAAGGCACCTTCGCGGTTCATGTCATAGACAGCGCCTTCCATCTCGTAATCAGCCTGCGCAATACGCGTGGACGAGAAGGTGTTGGTTTCGAGAATATCGGCCCCTGCCATGGCATAGCGATAATGGATATCTTCAATGGCATCCGGCTGGGTCAGGATCAGCAAGTCATTGTTGCCCTGCTGATGACAGGCGCATCCAAGGAAGCGATCTCCCCGGAAATGGTCTTCGTTGAAACCAAGCCCCTGAATCTGCGTGCCCATGGCACCATCGAGAATGAGAATACGCTCCTGAGCGGCCGCACGAAGCGCCTTCAGAATTTCCGCGCCGTCTTGCTTGTCCCCTACAGGACCAAACAGATTATCCAACATCGGCACACTCCTCATTCTCTTTGCTGATTTGCAAATCCAAGTCACATAAAGATATCTTTATGTCAATATATGGCCGCGACGCCATGGCGTTATAACTTTCTACCCCAAGGGTACGAAATTTTCGTTATGGATGACACCGTTACGACCTAAAGATATAGAGAATTCATCGCAGTGCATTCATGAGGAGGTTGAAATGACCGAGGCGGACCACCCTAAAACCAGCTGGAGCACCCTGCCCTGGCATCGCCAGTGGCTGGCAAAGCAGGCGGAAGGTCTGTTTGACTTCTTCCAGTATCGCGCCATCAACCCCAAAGGCGGTTTTTTCGACCTCGACCGGCAAGGCGCGCCGCTGAAACCCGACAACCCCGTGCGCGGCATTCATATGTCAGCGCGCATGGTGCATTGCTTTTCCATCGGTCATCTGCTCGGCCGTCCTGGCTGCGGCGATATCATCGACCACGGAATGACCTATCTGTGGAACAACCACCGTGACAGCGAGCATGGCGGCTATTTCTGGCAGGTGGATGAAAATGGTCCGGTGGATGCCAGCAAGCAGGGATATGGCCACGCCTTTGTTCTGCTCGCCGCCTCCTCGGCGAAAAGCGTCGGCCATCCGCTGGCCGACAAGATGCTTGCCGATATTACCGAGATTATCGAGACGAAGTTCTGGGAAGAGAAATTCGGCGCCATCAATGAGGAATTCTATCGAGACTGGTCGCCTATCGAAAATTATCGCGGCCAGAATTCCAACATGCACCTGACCGAAGCGTTGATGGCCGCTTTTGAAGCCACTGGCGACAGAGAATACCTGCAGAAGGCAGAACGCATCGCTGATCTCATCATCAGACGGGCCGCAGCAGCGCTGGATTTCCGGGTGCCTGAACATTTCGATGAAAACTGGGTGCTGGACAAGGATTATCGCGGCAACGAAATGTTCCGCCCGTCTGGCTCAACGCCCGGCCACTGGCTGGAGTGGGCGCGCCTCATCCTGCAGCTCTGGGTTCTGGGAGATCGCAAGCACGAATGGATGCCGGCGGCCGCGAAATCGCTGTTCGTTCAGTCAATGTCGCTCGGCTGGGACAGGGAAAAAGGTGGGTTCTTCTACACTCTGGGCTGGGACAATGTGCCTGCCAAGCGCGAGAAACTCTGGTGGCCGATGTGCGAAGCGGCTGGTGCCGCCCACTTCCTCAACGAGCATCTTCCCGCTGACGAATTCTACGAAGACAGCTATCGGCGCGTCTGGAGCACCATTGCGAACAGCTTCCTCGACCATGAGAATGGCGGCTGGCATGAGGAGTTGACGGACGATCTGGTTCCCGCCAACACGATCTTCCCCGGCAAGGGCGACATCTACCACGCGCTTCAGGCCTGTCTCATTCCACTTTTCCCGGCAGATGGCAGCCTGACGAAAGTGATTGGCGACAAGGGCGGACGTTTCTAAAGACATCCGTCGGAGACGCTTGGCTTAATCAGAAGCCCAGCGTTTCCTCAAAATCGTCCCAGGACTGATACATTTCATAACGGCCAACGCCCCGGATCGGCACGTGGCCGTAAAATGGCGACAGCTGGAACTCCGCTGCATTCTCGCTTTTATTGGCCACAGCCCCAACATACATGGCGGACGCCAGCCCTGTGCGGTTGGCGCCATGTTCGCAATGAATCAGCACAGGCTTAGGCGCATCCTTCATGATGCGGACAAGCGCTTCCGCCTGATCCTGAGGCATCTTCTCGCTGGAACTCATCGGGAAATCGATCATCTGCACACCGCTCGATTGGGCGGCAGCGGCCTCTTCCCTGTACCAGCCCTCACGCTTTTCATCGCGCAGATTGATGATGGTCTTGATGCCAAATTGCTGCGCATATTTGGATATGTCTGCGCCGCTCGGCTGGCCGGATCGGTAAAGTTCCCCGGGCAGGACTTCATGGAAGTTGCCGGTCAACTGGTTGATACCCATGTGCGCGCCGACCGTGGCGGGGACCGCCAGGAAGCAAAGCAAGGCAATTTTCAGGACTTTGGACGCAGATAACAAAACGCAAACCTTCTGGAAAATTTCAAGAATTGCCGTTCAAATGGCACTACGATCCAACCGATGCAATGGCTCCAAGGTTGTAAGAGCGCTGCCGTAAATAAGGAAAATCCGTACGCTTTCCCCTTAAGCCGCTGCAAACCCGTTCCTATCAGCGCGTGTTCTGCATCAACCATGGCGCTTCAAAAAACCGTGAAGCCCCCCCTCAGAGACTACGCTTTTGGACCTTACGTCAGATTAATCAAATTCTGCGGAATTGATCGTTACGCGCCATTCCAGCGTTTTCGGGTCCACATTTTCGTTGTTGCGCAGCCGAAAAGGCCGACACGCCCCATAGCTTTCATGCGCTTCCAACCGCCGCTCGCTGACCTGATAAGGATCGAATGACACCGAGGCACGGAAGGCAGCTTCAAAACCCTCGAGCGTGTAGGTCAGCCGTCTAACTGCAACATCGTTGGTGTTCTGAAACGTGACCCGTAGCGGAGCGCCCGGCTCGGTGCAGGTGGCATCATAGGCTGCTGTGGCAACGATAGCCTCAAGTCTCTCGCCAGAGCGGAGCCAATCGAACAACACCCAGGCAGCCGTGGCAGACCAGATAACAGCGAAAGCAATCACAACCGGCTTCAAATGTCTGGGGTAAATGATCAGAAAGACAAGCAAAGCTACGGAGAGGACAACGCCGACAATCATATGTGGCGCAGCCTGATTATGTCGCCAAAAAGTCTTTTCAAGCTGATACCCTCCCACCAGTCGTACTCTACTCACAGATGCGGTTGGCCAGAGGTGATGTCAAGGCGTCACGTCAAGACCGGGCGGCCAGCGGCTGCCGACACCTCCCCACCTCAACTTTGCACACCTTCCTGTGATCAGGCGGGATTGTCGGTCCGCGCAGAGTGGGCTGCTGGCAAACAGGCATCGATAAGCGCGCAGCAGACCGCCACAGCGACCAGAATCGTCGTGCCATTCAGCGGCAACACCAGCAGCATCTTGTTTATCGCAAACTCGGTGCCGAGTATGGCGACAATCTGCGTCGCGGCAATCAGCAGCAGTAATGACGACGGCAGGGAAAGACCGCGTCTGTCAAACAGACGCTTGTAGCCAAGAACAAGGATCGGCACCAGAATTGCGGTCACACCTGTGAAATAGGCGCCCATATGCGAACTCTGCAGAACAGCGTTCGGAGCAAACAAGGCAAGCGAGACAAGAAGATAGCTCCCGACAATCGCGGCCAGAAGTGGCGGCCAAACGACAATTGCCAAAGGAAACAAGCGCTTTGCATCCGTGCGACCAGCTACCCAATGCCGGTAGTGGCGTAACACCGCCATGACGACAAACGCGCTCAGAGCAGCGACAGCAATCGTGAAAAGCAGGACCTCAAAAAACTGCGTACCGGATGCAGCACCCGTCCTTGCCATGTCAACGCTGGCCAAAATATTGGATGGAAGATCAAGGAAGGCGGGGAGAAGCCACAGAATCCACAATCCCGCGAGCAATCCCGGCAAAACCACCTGTCTCGACAGGAGCAGCACCACCGCCACTCCCCCGACCAAAGCTGCGACGACGCTGAAAAAGCCGTAAGAGCCTTGGTCGCCCAGGTACCCCATGGCATCCAGACCACGCGCGGCGCTGTAGGCTTGCCCTACCGCAATCAACATTGCCAGCACAGCCTCGCAGACGGCAAGAATGATGCTCCCATCCGTACGGGGAAAAAGCAGACGGATCACCTGCCCTAGTGCAAAAGCTGAAAGGATAGGCGTGACACCCAGCGCAAGAATGGAAAGCTGCGAGGGAAGCCCACCCTGCCCAACCCATGACGTCAACAATGCCACATCAAGCCCCGGCAACGGAATGTTCCGGCCGGCAACAGCCACCAGCGAAACCAGGGCGACCCCGATCAAAATCCCGACCGCACCGGACCGGACCTTGCTCCTACCAACCATCTCACTCATCGAGAAACTCCTAGATACACCTGCATCTAACCTCTACCGACCACGGTCAGGCGCCTGTGGAACCATACGCCCTAGCTCAACCAAGACGTGCAGTCACTTCGAACACGACGGGAAGCTCACACATCGAAGAAGGAAGGTTCGCGTCTGCGGGGAAATCTTTTGTCCGTCCAGAGCATGAATAGCTGGAAAAACCAAGTCGCTGACAAGATAAATGGTGGGCCCGGAGAGACTCGAACTCCCAACCAAGCGGTTATGAGCCGCCGGCTCTAACCATTGAGCTACAGGCCCTTCCAGAAGCGTGAACGCTGTTTGGAATGCGCGGTTGCAATGGTTCAACCCAGCGCGGAACTGGCTTTAACGCAATTTTTTGAAGGCGACAAGCCATCGATGCGTTGGAGCTGTGCACTATGCCGCATTAGCTACATAATCTGCTGCGACATATGCCTCGTTGACGCTAAATAAGAGGAAACTCAATGACTTCAAAATCAGGGCCAAATCACCGCAAATGTGAAATAATTGAAGGCCCCGCCGCGGGAGGCGGCGTCTCTTCGCTGTTTTCTCGTGGTTCGAAAAACGGTTCAGGCACCCGCTACCGTTCTCTGGCCTTGTGCGCTTTCGTGGCATTGACGGCTTTGCCGATGGCCGCTTCAGCACAGGAAAATGCCAGACGGGACCCGGTCATCAGTGTTTCCGGTGAGGGCGATGCGGCGGTTGCGCCCGATATGGCCGTTCTGACTTTCAGCGTCATGAAGCAGGCTGAGACGGCTGCGGCGGCTCTTGCTGAGAACAACAAGGCGATGACCGAAGTTCAGGCTGCGTTGAAATCGTCAGGCATCGCAGACCGGGATCTGCAGACATCCAACTTCTCCGTCCAGCCCATCTACAAGCAGTTCGAGCCCAAGGATGGCGTATACGTTCCGCCAGAAATTACCGGCTATCAGGTTACGAACGGCCTGACCGTGCGGGTTCGCGATCTTGCCAAGCTCGGCGATATCATGGACAGCTCGGTAAAGCTCGGCATCAACCAGGGCGGTGACATAGCCTTTACCAATGACGACCCGGCAGCGACGGTAACTGAGGCCCGCAAGGCAGCGGTGGCAGACGCCATCTCCAAGGCCAAGACATTGGCAGAAGCCGCCGGCGTCAAGCTTGGCCGCATTCTGGAGATCAACGAAAACATGCAACGCCCTATGCCGGTGCCACAGACCATGATGCGCGCCGCTGCCATGGAGAAAGCTGACAGCGTTCCCGTCGCAGCAGGCGAAAATAGCTACAAGATCAATGTGAATGTGACATTCGCGCTGGAGCAATAAAAGACTAAGCAGGCGCCCCGGCGGCGCCTGCGCCCGCAAATGCAAAAATCCCCTCGCCGCAAGTCCACGGCGAGGGGATTGATTTTTCTAAACGTCGGTCTGGTTTACCGTTAGCGGCGGATGACAGGGCAGCCGCGGACATTGGCGAAAACGACGCGGTCACGGCCGCGGCGGTCAAAACCGGCAACAACAACGCGGCGCGGGGAAACGTCCACGACACGCGCCCGGCGCAGGCCCATGCGGCTGGCTTTTTCTTCTGCAAGCCAGGGAGCACAACGGTCGCGATCACGACCGGGGCGACCCCAGCCCGGACCACCATGGCGATAGCCGTCCTGAACGTAGATGCCGTAGCGAACGTCAGGTCCGGCCGAAGCCGTTGAAGCTGTCGCAGAAATGCCGCCAAGGGCGATAAGGGCCGCAAGGCCAGCTTTTGCAAATGTGCCAATCATGATCATACTCCGTTTCTCGACATTCGCCGGAATGCCCGGTCGATTGGCCAGACGATAGGATGCGTCATGTGAACGTTTTCAGAACTGATTGTTCAGCCCGCGTTCATGATTGAAACGAAATATAAGCGCGCAATCATTCACAGAGAAAGATGCATGATGATCTGGCGATCATGGGAGTGGTTCCTATGTTCGAAGAGGTAAATGCCTTGCCAAGTGCCCAACGCCAGCGTGCCGCTGGAAACGGGAATGCCTATCGAAACCTGCGTCAAAGCCGACTTGATATGCGCTGGCATATCGTCCGGGCCTTCCATGGTGTGGATAACCCAGGCCATCGAAGGATCGTTCGAGGGAGGAACAAGCCTTGCAAAGAATGTCTTCAGATCTCGCTGGACATCCGGGTCGGCGTTTTCCTGCACCAGCAGGGAACAGGAGGTGTGCCGCACGAAAAGCGTCAACAAGCCCTCTTTCGTGGATGATGATTTGACAAAGGCTTTGGCTTCTTCGGTAAACTCGTAGAGGCCCTGCCCTCTCGTCGTTATTGTCAGCAATTTTTGTGGCACTAAATTTCACTTTCCTGGGAACCGAACTGCCTCAATACACGTTGGGTGAAATCACGCGATATTATGTGCGTTTTTCGTCTTTTACTGACGGACAAAGCGGCGCACAAAGGGAACAGCTTATAGAATGTACGAATATTTCGATGTACAGAACAACCTTGCAAGCAACTCTGTTCCGACTCTCTTTCGCCATAGAAAACTTTTAACAGAAATCACTTTATTAGACCGCTCGACCTCTATCTCAGTTTTCTATCGAAAGACCACTATATGACGTCGCAAGTCCAGCAGGTAGATCTCACCAACTGCGACCGAGAGCCTATCCACATCCCCGGCTTCATTCAACCGCATGGTTGTCTCATCGCCTGCGACAGCGCGATGCGCACAGTGCTGCGTCACTCGCTGAATTGCGGCGCTGTGCTGGGTGTCGCCGGGGACATTCTCGGCAAGCCCATCGAACAACTGCTTGGCAATGATGTCGTGCACGATCTTCGCAACGCGCTGACGGTGACGGCCAACAGCAGTCGTCCAGCCATGCTGCCCAAGGTGGAACTGGAGGGCGGCAAGACGTTCGACGTTGCCATTCACCGGTACAAGTCGGTCGCTATCATCGAGCTCGAACCGGCAAGCAACGAGGCACAGCCGCTTCATACCGCCCAGCTGATGATCGATCGTATCCGCGAAGCTGACAATGTCGATAGTCTGATCTCGCGCACCACGAGACTTGTAAAGGCAATCCTTGGCTATGATCGGGTGATGATTTATCGCTTCGAACAGGACGGGGCCGGAAAGGTTATCTCGGAGGCCAAGCAGCCTCACCTCGAGAGCTTCCTCGGCCAGTATTTTCCCGCAAGCGACATTCCGCAGCAGGCACGGACGCTCTATCTCAAGAACACATTGCGCATCATTTCGGATTCGAACGGCGCGCGCGTTCCCGTAGAACCCGTTCTGGATGTCTCGGGCGAACCGCTGGATCTGTCCTTTTCGCATCTGCGCAGCGTCTCGCCCATCCATTGCGAATATCTTCGCAACATGGGTGTCGCAGCCTCCATGTCCATTTCCATTATTAATGACGGGCAGTTATGGGGGCTGATTGCCTGCCACCATTATTCTCCGCGCATTTTGCCAATGCCGATGCGCATTGCGGCAGAGATGTTTGGAGAGTTTTTCTCTCTTCACCTGCAGGCGTTGAAGCAGAAGAAAAAACTGGCAACCGCCCAGGATGCCCATGCCTCTCTGGACAAGTTCCTGCGGCTCGCTGCCCATCACAACAACATTGAAGAATTGCTGGTGGAAAATCTGCCGGATTTCAGCAGGCTGCTTCCTTGCGATGGCGTCGGCGTATGGATGAATGAACGCTGGTACAGCGTCGGCGCAGTGCCGCCGGATGCGATGGCCCCACAGCTGGGGCGTCTGGTCAGCTCGATTTCCGAGGGACGCGTCTGGGCAACCCACGCCTTGTTCAATCATCTTCCAGAAGCAGAACATCTTTGCGGAGATATTGCTGGCCTTCTCACCGTGCCGCTTTCCCAGGTCAAGAACGATTATCTGATGTTCTTCCGCAGGGAGCTGGTGCAGACGCTCAACTGGGCGGGAAACCCGGACAAGTCATATGATACGGGTCCGCTTGGTGACCGTTTGACGCCGAGAAAAAGTTTCGCGCTGTGGAAGGAAACCGTTCACAAGCAGGCTCAGCCCTGGACCGAGGAAGACCGCCAGATTGCCGAAGCCGCACGTGTTGCGCTTGTCGAGGTTGCCTTCCGCCACAGTGAGCTGATGGCCGGTGAGCGCGCGCAGGCGGAAGTTCGTCAGCGTATGCTGAATGAAGAACTGAACCACCGCGTCAAGAATGTCCTCGCCATCATCAAATCGCTTGTCGGCAATCCCACCCAGGAAGGCCGAACGCTGGAGCAATATGTCTCCGCCTTGAAGGGTCGTATTCAGGCCCTGTCCTTCGCGCATGATCAGGTGGTGCGTGGCGAAGGCGGTGGCCTACTGCGGGATCTGCTCGACGCCGAACTTTCCCCTCACCGCTCGCCCGACAGCGAAATTGAAGCGCATGGACCGAATGTGCTTCTGGATTCGCGTGCATTCTCCGTCATGGCGCTTGTTCTCCACGAGCTGGCAACGAATGCCGCAAAATATGGTGCACTCGCGCAGGCTGGCGGAAAGCTTTCCATCAACTGGGAACTCAACGATGTCGGCGACTGCGTCATCTCATGGCGCGAATTGCTGAAGGGCACCATCACGCCACCAACGAGAACCGGATTCGGCTCTGCGCTCATCAGCCGAAGCGTTCCCTACGATCTCGGCGGGAAAAGCCGGGTCACATACCAGCCCAATGGTGTCGAGGCGGAGATCATCCTGCCTGCCCGCCATGTCAGCGCCGGTCCTTCGCCCGTCAGTCAGGAACTGATTTTGGCGGACCAGCCGGACTACAAACCTTTTGCCGCGGAGGAATCATTGCGCGTATTTCTTGTCGAAGATCAGATGCTGATCGCAATGGACGTTGAATATATGCTGGAAGCCCATGGCATAACCAGTATTGAGACCGCCACATCGTCAGCCATGGCCTTAGACAAGTTGAAGGGTCTGTCGCCGGATGTCGCCATCCTCGACATCAACCTCGGCACCGACACATCCATTCCGGTGGCCTATGAGCTTCTTCGTCGCGACATCCCGTTCATGTTCGCGACAGGCTATGCCGATGGCATCATGATCCCGCCCGAATTTGCACATGTGCCCGTCGTTCGCAAACCATACGATGAGGATTCCTTGCTGGGTTCAATCGGCAAGCTGGTCGGAAAGCCTGTTCCCGCATAGTGATTTCGAAGGTCTGGAACGGCCAGCGTCGCAAGCAGTGCGACGCAGCCTCTAATCGGCAACCAGCCCGATCTTTTTCACCTGCTCTGCGGTGAATTTCGAACCGATCGCATAACGGAAGTCGGTCACCAGATATTTGTCCATATCGACCTCGCAGCGATAATGGATAGGGTACCATTGCGTCCCGACATTGAACGCACCCTGCGCATCCAGAACATTGCCGACAATGGGATCGTTTTTGCCGATATGCGGCTCCAGCCCCTCAGCAGGTGATTGCCCCTTCCGCTCACTCTTGATTTGGGCAAGGGCTTCGACAATGCACAATTGTGCAACGCGCTGGCGCGGCGGCAACTGACCGAGTATCTGCCTGCGCATCGGCGTCGGCCCCTTCGCGTTCGCGATAATCTTCTTGGCGGGCTTGAGCTCGGGGTCGCCAGCGCCATCCGGCTTTGCCGAGACATCCTCTTTCTGCTGCGGCTCCACTGTCGGCCTGGGTGCGGGCACAGCCACATCTGCTGCCTCGACGGGCTTCTCCGGTTCCACAGCCGCTATCTCGCCCTCTTGCGCCGTCGGCTTGTTCTCAGAGGGCGTCGGCGGCTGTTCCGTTTCGGGCGCCTCGGCTGAGTCCTTGCTTTCCGGTTGAGATGTCTCTTCCTGCTTGGCCGGCTCCGGTTCCTCTCGCCCACCCGCCTCTTCCTGCACAGCCGGGTCATCACGCGCGTCAAGCTGTGTGCCGTCAGGGCGAATGGCGACGTTGGGCATCTGCGTTGGAGGCGGCGGCGGGGTGGGTTCTGCCGGTTTGGCTTGCTCAGGCGGCGGTTCTTCGGCCTTCTTTTCCTCGGGCTTGGGCGGCTCCTCCTTGGGAGGCTCTACAAGTTCGACATTGACAGCCTCGGGCTCAGCGGGCGCTTCGGCCCCTCCCGGCCATTGGAGATAGAAGGCAACGACGATCAGCGCGTGCAAGATCACGGAGAGCGGAATTGTCCAGCTCGGCTGCCGCCCTTTGCTTTGCTCACGCATATCCATTCAGATGCCGTTCGTGTTCTTTCCGTGAGCAAGAGATAAGTCTTTTGGAAACAAGCACCATCCCAAAAAAGAAAAACCCGGCCAGAAACTGACCGGGTTGATAGTCTGGCTAAGGCAAAACTCAGCTGTCGAGGAACGAGCGCAGCTTGCGCGAACGGCTCGGATGCTTGAGCTTGCGCAGGGCCTTGGCTTCGATCTGACGTATACGCTCACGGGTAACCGAGAACTGCTGGCCAACCTCTTCGAGCGTATGGTCGGTATTCATGCCAATGCCGAAGCGCATACGAAGAACGCGTTCTTCGCGCGGGGTCAGCGAAGCCAGAACACGTGTTGTCGTTTCTCGCAGATTGGCCTGAATGGCAGCATCGATTGGCAGAAGCGCGTTCTTGTCCTCGATGAAGTCACCCAGATGCGAATCCTCTTCGTCACCCACAGGGGTTTCGAGCGAGATTGGCTCCTTGGCGATCTTCAGAACCTTGCGAACCTTCTCCAGCGGCATGGCAAGCTTTTCAGCCAGCTCTTCCGGGGTCGGTTCGCGCCCGATTTCATGCAGCATCTGGCGCGATGTGCGAACGATCTTGTTGATCGTTTCGATCATATGCACCGGAATACGGATCGTGCGGGCCTGGTCGGCAATCGAACGGGTGATTGCCTGACGGATCCACCATGTTGCATAGGTGGAGAACTTGTAGCCGCGACGGTATTCGAACTTGTCGACCGCCTTCATCAGGCCAATATTGCCTTCCTGAATGAGATCGAGGAACTGCAGACCGCGGTTGGTGTACTTCTTGGCAATCGAGATAACCAGACGCAGGTTCGCTTCCACCATTTCCTTCTTGGCGATACGCGCTTCGCGCTCACCCTTCTGGACCATGGAAACAATGCGGCGGAATTCGGCAATCGAGATGCCGGTTTCCTGTGCAAGATTCTGGATTTCCTGACGGATATCACGGATCGTGTTGTTTTCTTCGCGCGCGAATTCCTTCCAGCCTTTTGCGGCCAGATTGGCAATCGACTTCATCCAGTTCGGATCAAGTTCTGCACCATGATACTGCTCGAGGAAGCTGTCACGCTTCACGCCGTAGGACTCAGCCAGACGCAGCAGACGACCTTCGTTCTGCATCAGACGCTTGGAAATGTCGTAGAGCTGCTCGACAAGGCTGTCGACGCGGTTCTGGTTCAGCGAAAGCGACTTAACAGCCGTGATCAACTGATCCTTCAGTTCCTTGTAGCGACGTTCCTGACCGGTAGAAAGCGTGCCGGTGCAAGCAAGGCGTGCTTCGACCTGCTGATCCTGAAGCTTGCGCAGCTTCTTGTAGGTATCGGCAATCGTATCCAGCGTTTCCATGACCTGCGGACGCAGTTCGGCTTCCATCGCAGCCAGAGACAGGTTGGACTCGTCGTCGTCCTCCTCTTCCTCTTCATGCGGAAGGCCTTCACCCCCGACATTGGTCACGTCATCGTCGCCACCGGGATTGCGCAGACGGCGAACCTTTTCCTTTTCCTCGGCGGCCTTACGGTCGGCCTCGATCTTTTCCGGGCTCTGGAACTGCGGAGCAGCCTTGGCTTCCGGACCGGAATAGGTCGTTTCGAGATCGATGATCTCGCGCAGAAGCGTCGTGCCTTCGTTGAGTTCGTCACGCCAGATGATCAGCGCCTGGAATGTCAACGGGCTCTCGCACAGGCCGGAGATCATCGTCTCGCGGCCAGCCTCGATGCGCTTCGCAATGGCGATTTCGCCTTCGCGAGACAGCAACTCGACAGAGCCCATTTCGCGCAGGTACATGCGCACCGGGTCGTCCGTGCGGTCGGTCGGTTCTTTCTTCTTGGCAGTCGCAAGGGCCGTGCCGCTGGAAGGCGCAAGTTCGCCGCCTTCGGACTCTTCAGCCTCGGAATCACCGTCTTCGGTCTCGGCGGTCGCCTCTTCGGCGTCCTCGTCCTCGATGACATTGATGCCCATTTCACTGAGCATCGCCATGATATCTTCGATACGGTCAGGGTCGACCTGATCCGACGGCAGAACCTCGTTCAGTTCATCCATGGTGACATAGCCGCGTTTTTTCGCGGCTTTGATCATCTTTTTGACCGCGTCATCCGAAAGATCGAGAAGCGGCCCATCCGTCGCGCCATCGCGTTCGTTTTCAGCTTCTTCGTTTTCTTTGACTTTGGTTGCCATTTATCTCGTCGCTTTCCCTGACGCTAACATCCGCTTCGCCGCAAGGCCGTTTACCCCTGAGGGCACCGGCCATGGCCGCGAATCATTGTCAAACACCTAACGGAATGATCTTTAATTGCCGATTAAACACGGCTGCCACAGGCGGAATATCAAGACATTGCATTCGGAAATGCTTATGTATGCAGTTTCGATCCGCCAAGGCCCATTCCACCTTACTTTTCCTGGAATGGTGATTCCCGCTATTTCCCTTCACGTCAAGCCTTTATGGCCTGCCCAAGGGCTAAAAACCTAAAAACGCCGTCATTACAGCGACATTTCGCGGACCTCACCAACTTATCCCCTATTTAGGTCTATCTGCACAAAAGACAAGCCTCAACAGCCGCAAAAGGCCTAGCCGTGGCTATAGGCCGGACCCTTGACCCTGCCGGACATGACACCGAAACCATCGATGATCGCCTCCTGGTTCTCCATCCGCCCGATTTCCAGCTGGACCTCGGAAAGCGCGCGCATCAACTGAACCATCCGGTCACCATCGCCAGCCTCGGTAGCCTCGGCGATCTCTCGCTCCAGATCGATCTTCTGCCATCGCAGCGCCTTGGTTCGCTTGTGCAAAGACAAAGCCTGCGTATAACCCTCACGCGCATCTTCAAGCGCCGCCTGCTCGGTTGCGGTCCACAGCCGCGCATTTCGCACCTGCTGGTTCATGGCCTTCACCAGCGGTTCGAAACCCTGGGCTTCAAGACGCGATGCAAGTCCTTCGCGCGAAAGTCCGGCAGCGCTTTCCGCGGCGTAAGTCAGAACCTGCGACCAGAGCTTCTGCAGATCGCGGTTCTCATAATCGATGGCGGCAATCTCGTCATATTCCTCCAGCAACAGTTGCGGATGATTGACGATTGTCAGCGCCAGAACGCTTTCGCGCAGTGCTGGCGTTGCCAGATACCCCTTGACGAGGCCGGACTGGCTGAGCCTGTCCGATATGCTGCCAGAGCCGGTCGTCGTGCCTCTGGGCGGCACGCGCTGCCCCCCGCGCCCGGCACCGGCATCACCGCGTCCATAATTCCTGTTAGGCGCGTTACCACGCTGGAATTGCGGCTGGAAGAATGCATTCAGCCTGTCGCGCATATCCTGCTGATAGAACCGACGCACACTTTCGTCGCCAATCACGGAGACGATCTGGCGAAGGCGGTTTTCCAGCTCCGCGCGCTTCTCGGGCGTATCGAAGGTCACCGACGCCGTTTCGCGGCTCCATATCATCGCGGCCAGAGGCTTGGCTTCGGAAAGCACGCGGTCGAACGGCGCCCTGCCCTCGTGGCGGACCAGATCGTCGGGGTCCTTGCCATCGGGCAGAAGCGCAAAGCTGACGGAGCGGCCCGGCTTGATGTGCGGCAGCGCAAGGTCGGCCGCCCGGCTTGCGGCGCGAATGCCCGCGCCGTCACCGTCGAAACACAGGATCGGCTGCGGCGACATCTTCCACAGAAGATCAAGCTGGCTTTCCGTCAGCGCGGTGCCGAGCGGCGCCACCGCATTTTCGACGCCAGCCTGATAAAGGGCGATGACGTCCATATAGCCTTCCACGGCGATGACGGTGCCGGACGATTGCGTGGCTCGACGCGCGCGCGCAAAATTGTAAAGCACATTGCCCTTATGAAAGAGCTCCGTCTCATTGGAATTGAGATATTTCGCCATGGCATCGGCGGCCATGGCGCGTCCACCAAAGGCAATCACCTTTTCCCGCGACGAAAGAATGGGGAACATGATGCGATCACGAAAACGGTCATAGGAGACCGGCACGTTTTCATGCACCACCAGCCCGCAGGCTTCCATCTGCTCCCTGGCAATTCCTTTTGACGCCAGATGTTCTTTCAGCGCGTTGCGACTGTCTGGCGCAAAGCCAAGGCGGAAGGTTTCGATCGTTCGTCCCGTCAGGCCGCGATCGCGCAGATAGGCCCGCGCTCTGGCGCCCGCCGCGGTCTGCAGCTGATCCTGGAAAAACAGGGTCGCCATTTCCATGACATCCTGCAAGGTCGCCCGCTCACGCTCGCGCCTTTCCGCCTGCACATCCGGCTGCGGCATGGCCACACCGGCCATATCGGCAATCTGCTGGACGGCTTCGGGAAAGCCCATGCCGTCGAGGTCAGTCAGGAAGCGGAAATGGTCGCCGGAAACGCCACAGCCGAAACAATGGTAACGGCCCTTGCGATCTTCGCAGTGGAAGCTTGGGCTTTTTTCGCCGTGAAATGGGCAGCAGGCCCAATAGTCTCCCTTGGATGCGTTGCTCTTCTTCCTGTCCCACGTCACACGTCTGCCGATAACATCGGAGATGTTAACCCGGTCACGTATCTCGTCGAGAAATGAGTTTGAAAAGCGCATCTTTACCTGGGATCACCGCCTGTTTCGGCCAGTCCTTTATATAAGCGCAGCCCGGCTTCTTTACCAAGCGCAGAAACCGACCGTACCCGATATTCACAGGCGCGACACCACCATTGCAAATCACATGCCCCAACTTCGGGCTAAATGAAGGCAGAGCCGAAAGCCGAAACATTATGTTTTTGTAATTTGAAGGCGGGCTTTCACCGACATATCGTTGCTGCGTCGGCATGAGGCCGAGTATGCGTGATGCCTGATATCGAGCGACATCCCCCATCACCGCCCGATACGCGCTTCAAGCGTGTGAGCGTCCCGTACATGAAAAGGCAGGGTATCCACATATGCCCTGCCTTTTCATATTTCATGCTACTTCAGCAGTTCCTTGATCAGGCCGGACGCCTTGCCGAAATCGATCTGGCCGGGATAGCGCTCTTTGAGCACGCCCATCACCTTACCCATATCACGAAGGCCGGAGGCCTCGGTCTCGGCAATCACGCCCTCAAGGATCGAGCGAACCTTCTCCTCGGGAATTTCTTCCGGCATGAAGCTCTTGATGATGGCGATTTCCTCGCGCTCATGCTCCGCCAGCTCGCCGCGACCAGCCTTGTCATAAATGGCTGCGGATTCCTCGCGCTGCTTGATCATCTTGGCCAGGATCTGCAAAATCTCTTCGTCCGAAACCGCATCCTTGCCGATGCCGCGATTGGCGATGTCGCGATCCTTGACGGCAGCCTGGATGAGGCGGATCGTTGAAATCTGCCGCGAGTCGCGGGCTTTCATGGCCTCTTTCAATGTATTGGCAAATGTATCGCGTATCATGGCTTTCTCCCTGGAAAAGCAGCAGGGACCGGCAAATTCCGGTCGTGCTTTTCCGTCACAAATTTGCCGGTGACATAAACGAGCAACGGCGGCTCGGCAAATCATTTACCTAAGGCTTTGATTTGCCTCATCTTAAATTCCGGTTAATTGTTGCGCCCGTGGTTGACCGGCAGCACCCCTTTCGTTATTTTCCGGCACCTGCACAGGATTTTTAACGAAGGTTACGACGCGAAGGCTTTCGCGCGCCCTTATCCGCGACAAAAGATGACCGCTTAGCACCTGCCTTCCTCCTGGCGGGCCCAAGTGGCAGAAACGGAAACGAGATGACCGAGACAGCACCCTGGACCACCCGCAAACCCACCGCCATGCTCGTTCTGGCAGATGGCACCGTGATCGAGGGAACCGGCATCGGCGCAACCGGCAAGGTTCAGGCGGAGGTCTGCTTCAACACCGCATTGACCGGTTATGAGGAAATTCTGACCGATCCTTCCTACCTCGGCCAGATCGTTACCTTTACCTTCCCGCATATCGGCAATGTCGGCACGAACGAAGAAGACATCGAAGACCTGACGCCCGCTGCACGACGCGGCGCGGTCGGCGTCATCTTCAAGGCTGACATTACCGATCCTTCCAACTTCCGCGCCGTCAAGCATCTGGATGCATGGCTGAAAACCCGCGGCGTCATCGGCCTTTGCGGCGTCGATACGCGCGCACTGACCGCCTGGATCCGTGAAAACGGCGCACCGAACGCCGTCATCGCGCATGACCCGAATGGCGTTTTCGATATCGAAGCGCTGAAAGCGGAAGCAAAGGCTTGGAGCGGTCTGGAAGGTCTCGACCTCGCCATCGAAGCCACGTCCGGCCAGTCGTCTGTCTGGAACGAAACGCCCTGGGAATGGAACAAGGGCTACGGCACGCTGGGTGATACGGCGGCGAAATACCACGTCGTCTGCATCGACTTTGGCGTCAAGCGCAACATTCTGCGTCTCTTCGCTGGCCTCGACTGCAAGGTGACCGTCGTTCCCGCCCAGACATCGGCGGAAGACATCATGGCCCTGAAGCCGGATGGCGTGTTCCTGTCCAACGGCCCCGGAGATCCGGCCGCAACGGGCAAATACGCCGTTCCAGTCATTCAGGACCTGATCAAGACCGAATTGCCGATGTTCGGCATTTGCCTTGGCCACCAGATCCTTGGCCTTGCCGTTGGCGCAAAAACGGAAAAGATGCATCAGGGCCACCATGGTGCAAACCATCCGGTAAAGGACTATACGACCGGCAAGGTGGAAATCGTCTCGATGAACCACGGCTTCGCGGTGGACACGAAGTCCCTGCCTGAAGGCGTTGAAGAGACTCACATTTCGCTGTTCGATGGCACCAATTGCGGCCTGCGCATTACCGGAAAGCCGGTCTTCTCCGTGCAGCACCATCCCGAAGCCTCGCCCGGCCCGCAGGACAGCCATTATCTGTTCCGCCGTTTCGTCAACCTTCTTCGCGAAAAGAAGGGTGAAAAGGCGCTTGCAGAGCGCTGATAAACGAACGGAAACAACCGATTTTTGCGGCCCGCCTTATCAGCGGGCCGTTTTCATTTCGCGCTTTACCATCAGGTAGAAACGGGTCGTCAACAAGAGGGCGGCGGTCGAAAGGCCCATGATAAAGCCGAACCACACCCCACGACCGCCAAAGCCCAGAGGAAAGGCTGTGATCCAGGCCAGCGCAAGGCCGATGGGCCAATAGGATATCAGCGCCAGTATCATCGGCACTCGCGCATCCTTCAGTCCACGCAGAAGACCGGCCGCCACCGCCTGCATTCCATCCACCAGCTGAAACACCCCGGCAATGATGACAAGCGTGCTGGCATAGGCGAGCACGTCTGTCGCGCCCGGCAGCGCAGGATCAAGAAACCAGCTGGCCAGATATTCCGGCTTGAGGGCGAAGAACAGCCCACCGCATGCAGCAATGACGCAGGCGACCGCGTAAACCGTGATCGCCGCGCGAACGAGGTTCGGATAGTCTCCCTGCCCATGCGCAATGCCGATCCGCACGGTTGCCGCCTGTGACAGGCCGAGCGGGATCATGAAGGCGATGGAGGCAAGCTGAAGCGCTATTCCATGCGCCGCCAGTTCGATTGTGCCGATCTGCCCCATCAGGATAGAGGCTGCGGAAAACAGCGTCACTTCCGCAAGAATGGTAACGCTGATGGGCAGGCCAAGCCTGATGACTTCCCACAGGGCATGAAAATCAGGCCGCCAGAAACGGACAAAGAGTTCATAGCGACGCGTTTCATCGCGCGTCTGAATGTAGACGACGATGAACAGGAGGCTGAAGGCGTTGACGATGACCGCAGCGTAAGCGGCACCGATCATGCCGAAGGCTGGGAAGCCGAAGTGCCCAAGAACAAGCGCATAGGCCAGAACACCATTTATCAGCAGCATGGCGATGGTCGCGTAGAGAATGATGCCGGCGCGCCCGATGGCGCTGACGAGGCCGCGCATCACATAGAACAGAAGTGCAGGCAGCAAACCGAACTGCGCTATCGCCAGATAGTCCCCGGTCTGCCGCGCTACCGCAGGGTTTTGCCCCAGTGCCAGCAAAATCTTTTCCGCGCTGAAGAACAGCGGCATGGTCAGCAACCAGTAGACGATTGCCACCCACATGCCCATGCGCAGCGAACGGCGTGCCGATGTCGCATCTCCCTGCCCATAGGCGTTGGCGACCATGGGGACGACGGCAACAGAGAAGCCGGAGCCGAAAATGAAGACGACAAAGTAGAACTGCCCGGCCAGCACCATGGCGGCCAGCTTTTCGGCACCCAGCTGCCCGACGATGACCATATCCGTGGTGTGAATTCCCAACTGCGCCAGCTGAGCACCGATCAGCGGAATTCCCAGGGCCAAAGTTGCGCGCAGATGTGCACTCCAGGAATCGGCAGTTACCTGGGGTTTCGTTTCCGCGACCGTAGAAGACATGGCATCACCTCAAAAAGAAAAGCCGCTGTCCTGCAAAGAAGGAGAGCGGCGCATTGCCTGAATAAGACAATCGCAACAGATGCGCAAGAATGCGGCAGACGCGCAAAATCTTGGCAGGGTTAAAGATTGATTAACTGAAACATTCACTTACCGGAAAAAAATATTGGCGAGCGACACGACTATTAAAGTTTCGTCATGCAACAATGATACGGTCCACAGAACAAGTTGCGACTTTCTGGCTGCATGAGGCACGCCAAACCAGCCCCCAGGCATGTCCCCCATCCAAATCCGGAAGAACCGGTCTCTTTTTGAGGTCCATACATTGTCCAGAAAATCGAATTTGATGACGCGAATTGTCGTGGCGGCGTCCTGCGTCGTCGTTGCGGCTTTTGCAGGATTTTCCATTTATATTGATGGGCTCCAGCGTGATGCGGCAAACCATTTCGTCGAAGACAAGATCAATGCGGCAGGCAAGCAGTCGGCACTCAGCGTTGCCAACTGGCTGAATGGCCGCGTCATGATGACCGAGATGGTGGCTGCGTCCATGGTAACGGCAACGACACAGGAAAAGCTGGAGCTTGCCCTGCACAATGAGGTTCTTGCACGCGAATTCAAATCCGCATATTTCGGCGATGAAACGGGTGCGTTCAACAACTTCCCATCGACCAAGATGCGCGAAGGTTACGACCCACGCCAGCGTCCGTGGTACCAGGCTGCCGTCAAGGCCAACTCCACCGTTCTGACCGAGCCTTACACGGATGCCACCACCGGCAAGCTCGTGGTCAGCGCCGCCCTGCCCGTCAAGCGCGATGGCAAGCTGGTTGGCGTTGCCGCCAGCGACTTCCTGCTGACAACATTGGTTTCCATGATCGGCTCCGTCGATGCGGGCGAAGGAGGCTATGCGTTTCTTGTCAACAAGGATGGCAAGATCCTGATCCATCCAGACGAAGCCATGATCAACAAGACGCTGACCGACCTCTTCCCGGTCGCAACCCCGAAAATTTCCCAGACCGTCTCGCAAACCCGCATTGGCGACGCTGACAAGATCACCAGCTTTATTCCAGTCCCCGGTCTTCCCGGTGTCGAATGGTCCGTGGGTCTCGTCATCGACAGCAACACCGCGTTTGCATCCATCACGCAGTTTCGCATCGCAGCCGTTGTCGCCACCATTCTGGCCGTCGCTGGCATGATCGCCTTCCTCGCCTTCCTCATGAACAACCTCGTCATCAAACCCGTGACGCGCATGACGCTCGCGATGGAGCAGCTTGCAGACGGCAATCTGGACGCGACCATTCCCGGCCAGGAACGCAAGGACCAGATCGGCTCAATGGCAGCTGCCGTTGCCGTGTTCCGCACCAACGCCGTGGAGCGTCGTCGTCTCGAAGGCGATGCCGAGGAGACAAGAACGCTTTCCGAGCAGGAGCGCAACGAGCGGGAAAAAACCGCCGCCAAGGATGCTGCAGACATCCAGTTCGCAGTCGATTCCCTGGCCGAAGGTCTCGCAAACCTTGCCAATGGCAACATGCATCACCGTATCAACACGCCCTTCATTCCGCGGGTAGACCGCTTGCGTGAAGACTTCAACACCTCGATTGCCAAGCTTAATGCCGCCCTTGTCACTGTTGGCAAGAATGCAAATGCCATTGATGCAGGCGCAAACGAAATTCGCCATTCTGCCGATGACCTTGCCAAACGCACGGAACGGCAGGCCGCATCCGTGGAAGAAACCGCAGCAGCCCTGGAAGAAGTCACCACCACCGTGAAGGACTCCGCCAAGCGCGCCGAAGAGGTCGGTCGTCTTGTCGCCCGCGCCCGCAGCAACGCAGAACAATCCGGCGCCGTCGTCAGTGATGCGGTCAAGGCCATGGAAGGCATCGAGCAATCCTCGTCCGGCATTTCCAAGATCATCGGCGTCATCGACGAGATTGCCTTCCAGACCAATCTCCTTGCCCTGAATGCGGGTGTTGAGGCGGCTCGCGCTGGCGAAGCAGGCAAGGGCTTTGCCGTCGTGGCTCAGGAAGTGCGCGAGCTTGCCCAGCGTTCCGCCAATGCAGCAAAGGAAATCAAGGCGTTGATCGGCGCTTCTACCAGTCAGGTGGAAATCGGCGTTTCGCTGGTTGGCAATGCCGGAAAGGCGCTCGAAACCATCGTGGCGGAAGTGCAGGAAATCAACACGCACATCAATGCCATCGTCCTTGCATCGCGGGAACAGTCGACCGGGCTCCAGGAAATCAACACCGCGATCAACAATATCGATCAAAGCACGCAGCAAAACGCCGCCATGGTGGAAGAGCAGACAGCGGCAAGTCACGGTCTTGCTTCCGAAGCGGCAGCGCTTAACGCACTGATCGCTCAGTTCAAGCTGGCGAAGGAACAGTTCGGCCAGAACGCCGACTACCGCAGCGCGGCCTGATAAGACCGACGTGGCTGCAACGGCGGCCACGTCCTCCCCACGCGTCGGTTTGCGTTCCCAGTGGGCTTGTTAAAGCGTGGAAAAACCGACACCTTGCCCGCCGACACAATCAAGCGGGAGGGCATGATGTCGGACATCATCTGGCGAGGCGTTGCAATGGGAATTGGCGGCACGGTCTTCATGGACCTCTGGGCCATCATCCTGCACCGGTTCTTCGGCCAGTCCGCTCCCAATTGGGCACCGGTTGGGCGATGGTTCTGGCACGTGCCTAAGGGCAAGGTGTTCCATGACAATATTGCCAGCGCCCCGCCCTACAAACACGAAAATGCGCTTGGCTGGATTTCCCATTACGCCGTTGGTATTCTTTACGGCATCCTTCTGGCACTGATCGTGCCAGCGGGCTGGTTCGGGGCGCCAACCTTCGCACTTCCCTGGCTGGTCGGCATTGTTACCGTCGCCGCAGGATGGTTCCTGTTGCAGCCGGGCCTCGGTATCGGCTGGGCGGCATCCAAAACCCCAAACCCCTGGAAGGTGCGCGCCCTCAACCTTGTGGCGCACACCATATTCGCCCTTGGCATGTATGCCACGGCTTTGCTGCTAAGCCATTAGATATCGGCGGAGAACGTATCGCAGTCTTCTACGCGGCCGCTATCGAAGCCCTTGCGGAACCATTCGGCGCGCTGTGCGGACGTACCGTGGTTGAAGCTATCAGGGACGACATATCCTTGGGACTTCTTCTGCAGAGTATCGTCGCCGATCTGATGAGCCGCGTTAATCGCCTCTTTTAGATCGCCTGTCTCCAGAATGCCCTTCTGCTGGGTGGATTTGCCCCAGATGCCGGCATAGCAATCCGCCTGTAGCTCGACCCGGACGGACATCTTGTTGGCATCCGTTTCGTCCATGGCCTGCCGCTGACGATTGAACTCAGGCAGTACACCCGTCAAATTCTGGATGTGATGACCCACTTCATGCGCGATGACATAGGCCTGAGCGAAATCGCCCGACGCACCAAAACGTCTGTCAAGTTCGCGGAAGAAGTCCGTATCGAGATAAACCTTACGATCTTGCGGGCAGTAGAACGGGCCGCTCGCAGAGGTCGCCGTGCCGCAGCCTGAACGAACCTGGCCCGCAAACAACACAAGAGTAGGCTTCTCATAGGTTTCGCCGGAGGAGCTGAAGATCTTGCCCCATGTATCCTCGGTTTCCGCCAGAACCGTACGCACAAAGGCGGTCGTTTCATCAGAGGATTGACCCTGCGGACGGGTGCCGGTTGTTTGCTGGCCGCTGGTGCCACCATCCATGGAAACGTCGCCGCCTGAGAGAAGCGTTAGCGGGTTGATGCCAAGCGCCCAGCTGATCAAAAGAATGACCACAAGGCCGCCGATGCCAATACCGCCTCCCCGCCCGCCGGTTGGAAGACGAAACCCGCCGCCTCCCATGCCGCCAGACGACATGCCGCGCCTGTCTTCAATATTGTCGGATTGGCGACGCCCTCTCCACTGCATATTTATCTCCCCTTGAGTGCCTTGCTGAACGCTTGAGGGGAGAAAGCGTTCCGGGAAGCCTCAGCTATTGGCGTAGATATAGGCGCCACCGCGTTTCAGCGCGCGCTGATAGGCGGGGCGGGCACGGATCGTTTCCAGATAGCGTCGGATTGCCGGGCGGTTTTCCATTCCGCCTGCGCGGCTCATAGCCGCCTCCACGGGAAAACTCATGGCGATATCCGCGCCTGTCAGCTCATGCCCGGCAAACAGACCGTCTTTCGCAAGCTCGCTTTCCCAATATGCGGTGTGATCGGCAAGCTGGGGATCGACCAGTTTGCTCCCCACGCCCTTGGAGATCATCGCCGCCATAGGCTTTAGGAAGAATGGCACCTGTGAGGGGATGCGGGAAAACAGCAGCTTGAGCAGGAGAAGCGGCATGGCTGAGCCTTCGGAATAATGCAGCCAGTAAACATAGCGCCTGTAGGCGTCCGTTCCCTGCTCCGGCCGGAAGGCACCCTTTCCATAGGTATCGAGCAGATACTCGATGATGGCGCCACTTTCTGCGTAGACCTTGCCGTCATCTTCTATCACCGGCGATTTGCCCAGCGGATGGACGGCTTTCAGGCTCTTCGGCGCGCGAAGATCGGGCCCGCGCTTGTAAGTCTTTATTTCATAGGGAATTTCAAGCTCTTCCAGCAGCCAGAGAATCCGGTGCGCGCGAGAATTTTCGAGATAGTGAACAGTAATCATTATGCCTTTGCCCCTGCCTTTGGAAACAAACGTAATTGCTTATAATGTCTATACGTTTTTAAAGGCGGAAAGGATCAGCGCGCAACACGCTATTATGATGAACGAACTTTCCTGTCAGAAAGAGAAGATTCGGGGTTCCGTTATCAAAAACATTTGCCTATAAGCCGCTTCTAGCCTGAAAAGATTGGAATTGCGCACGCCGGCCGGTGAGTTTCACCATGGCCGTTTTTTGCGCAACAACAAAAGCGGAAGAGAGCCATGCCGAAGCGCCAAGATATTAAGTCCATCCTTATCATCGGCGCTGGACCGATTGTCATCGGTCAGGCATGTGAATTCGACTATTCCGGCACGCAGGCCTGCAAGGCGCTGAAAGAGGAAGGGTACCGCGTCATCCTCGTCAACTCCAACCCTGCAACCATCATGACAGACCCCGGCCTGGCAGACGCGACCTACGTCGAACCGATCACGCCCGAGGTTGTCGCCAAGATCATCGCCAAGGAACGCCCGGACGCCCTGCTGCCGACCATGGGTGGCCAGACCGCGCTGAACACGGCCCTTTCGCTCAAGCGCATGGGCGTGCTGGATCGCTATAATGTCGAGATGATCGGCGCGAAGCCCGAAGCCATCGACATGGCAGAAGATCGCGCGCTGTTCCGCGAAGCCATGAAGCGCATCGGACTGGAAACGCCGAAGTCGATGCTGGCCAACGCCACCGACATCAAGGATGCCGACCGCAAGACCCACGAAGCCGCGCGTGCGGACCTGAAATCCAAACTCTCCGGAGCCGAACTCGACAAGGCACTGGATGATCTGGAAAACCAGTGGAACCTTGGCGAGACGGACCGCAAGCAGCGCTACATCAGCCACGCCATGGCCATCGCAGCGCAGGCCATCGACGTGGTTGGCCTGCCAGCCATCATTCGCCCGTCCTTCACCATGGGCGGCACAGGCGGCGGCATTGCCTATAACCGCTCGGAATTCTTCGAGATCATCGGCGGCGGTCTCGATGCATCCCCAACCACCGAAGTGCTGATCGAAGAATCGGTTCTTGGCTGGAAGGAGTATGAAATGGAAGTCGTCCGCGACAAGGCGGACAACTGCATCATCATCTGCTCCATCGAAAACATCGATCCGATGGGCGTTCACACGGGTGACTCGATCACTGTCGCCCCGGCCCTGACGCTGACGGACAAAGAATACCAGATGATGCGCAACGCATCGATCGCTGTCCTGCGCGAAATCGGCGTGGAAACCGGCGGTTCGAACGTGCAGTTCGCCGTCAACCCGAAGGACGGCCGTCTGGTTGTCATCGAAATGAACCCGCGTGTTTCACGCTCGTCTGCTCTTGCATCCAAGGCAACAGGCTTCCCTATTGCCAAGGTCGCCGCAAAGCTCGCTGTCGGCTATACGCTGGATGAGCTGGACAACGATATCACCGGCGGCGCCACACCGGCATCCTTCGAACCATCGATCGACTATGTCGTCACGAAGATCCCGCGCTTTGCCTTCGAAAAATTCCCAGGCGCTTCGCCGATCCTGACCACCGCCATGAAGTCTGTCGGTGAAGTCATGGCAATTGGGCGTACATTTGCCGAATCCCTGCAGAAGGCGCTGCGCGGTCTGGAAACCGGCCTGACGGGTCTCGATGAAATCGAAATCCCCGGCTACGAAGAGGGTGAAGGCTCCAAGAACGCCATCCGCGCCGCCATCGGCACACCGACGCCTGACCGTCTGCGCATGGTCGCACAGGCCCTGCGCATGGGCATGTCCGAAGCCGAAGTGCATGAAAACAGCAAGATCGATCCTTGGTTCATCGCCCAGTTCAAGGCCATCGTGGACATGGAAGAGCGCGTGCGTGAGCATGGCCTGCCGCAGGATGCCGAGAACCTCCGTTCGCTGAAAGCGATGGGCTTTTCGGATGCCCGTCTTGCCAGCCTGAGCAAGAAGCGTCCCAAGGAAGTTGCTGAGCTGCGCAACAGCCTGGAAGTCCGTCCCGTCTTCAAGCGCATCGACACCTGCGCTGCCGAATTCGCGTCGCCGACCGCCTACATGTACTCGACCTACGAGACACCATTCGCCGGTCAGCTGCGCTCTGAAGCCCAGATTTCGGATCGCAAGAAGGTCGTCATTCTCGGCGGTGGCCCGAACCGTATCGGTCAGGGCATCGAATTCGACTATTGCTGCTGCCACGCCGCCTTCGCGCTGAAGGATGCGGGCTTCGAAGCCATCATGATCAACTGCAACCCGGAAACCGTGTCCACCGACTACGACACCTCCGACCGCCTCTATTTCGAGCCGCTGACGGCTGAAGACGTGATCGAGATCATGCGTGCGGAGCAGGAAAACGGCGAGTTGGTCGGCGTCATCGTGCAATTCGGCGGCCAGACACCGCTCAAGCTGGCCGAAGCATTGGAAAAGAACGGTATCCCGATCCTCGGCACAGCGCCTGACATGATCGACCTTGCCGAAGACCGCGACCGCTTCCAGAAGCTTCTGATGAAGCTGGATCTGGCGCAGCCGAACAACGGTATCGCCTATTCGGTCGAGCAGGCCCGCCTCGTGGCCTCCGAAATCGGCTTCCCGCTGGTCGTTCGCCCATCCTACGTTCTGGGTGGCCGCGCCATGCAGATCATTCATTCCGAAGGCCAGTTGCAGACCTATCTGCTAGATACGGTTCCGGGCCTCGTTCCTGAAGATATCAAGCAGCGTTACCCCAATGACAAGACCGGCCAGATCAACACGCTGCTGGGCAAGAACCCGCTTCTGTTCGACAGCTACCTGACCAACGCCGTCGAAGTGGACGTCGATGCTCTCTGCGATGGCGAAAACGTCTTCGTTTCAGGCATCATGGAGCACATCGAAGAAGCTGGTATTCACTCTGGCGACAGCGCCTGCTCTTTGCCATCGCGTTCGCTTTCCAAGGAAACGCTGGACGAGCTTGAACGCCAGACGACGGCCATGGCCAAGGCGCTCAATGTTGGCGGCCTGATGAACGTTCAGTACGCCATCAAGGACGGCACCATCTACGTTCTGGAAGTCAACCCCCGCGCCTCGCGTACCGTGCCCTTCGTCGCCAAGACCATCGGCGCACCCATTGCCAAGATCGCGGCTCGCATCATGACCGGCGAGAAGCTGGATGCAGCAATCGCCGCCTATGGCGAAAAGCCGGATCCACGCAATCTCAAGCATATCGCCGTCAAGGAAGCGGTCTTCCCATTCGCCCGCTTCCCCGGCGTCGACATCCTGCTTGGACCGGAAATGCGCTCCACGGGCGAAGTCATCGGCCTCGACAGCGATTTCGCACTGGCCTTTGCAAAGTCTCAGCTTGGAGCGGGTGTCGATCTGCCGCGCTCGGGTGCTGTCTTCGTGTCCGTACGCGATGAAGACAAGCAACGCGTCCTGCCCGCCATCCGCCATCTGGTGGAAATCGGCTTCAAGGTTCTGGCAACCGGCGGCACGCAGCGCTTCCTTGCGGAACAGGGCATCGATGCCGAAAAGATCAACAAAGTACAGGAAGGCCGTCCGCATATCGAAGACGCCATCCGTAACCGTCAGGTCCAGCTGGTCATCAACACCACTGATAGCAACAAGGCGATCTCGGACTCGAAGTCGCTGCGTCGCGCAACACTGATGCAGAAGGTGCCATACTACACCACCATGTCTGGTGCTGAATCTGCCGCGCTTGCAATCAAGGCCCTGAAAGCAGGCAGCCTCGACGTAAAGCCTCTGCAGAACTACTTCGCATAAGCAGGGTCGACCTTCTGACTAAAATTAGAAAGGGCGCGTCCTCGGACGCGCCCTTTTTCCCATGTGGCGATAGGGCCGGTCAGCCGTTGGCTGCAACGCCTTCGAGTTCAGCCATGACCTCGTCAGAAAGGGCGATAGCGGCGGCACCAAGATTTTCGTGCAGATGGGCCACCGAGGACGTTCCTGGAATAAGCAGAATATTGGGTGCACGGCGCAACAGCCAGGCAAGCGCGACCTGCATTGGCGTCGCCCCAAGCCGCTGGGCGACATCCGACAGGGTGGAAGATTGCAACGGACTGAAGCCACCCAGCGGAAAGAATGGCACATAGGCAATGCCGTCGCGGGCGAGATCGTCAATCAGTTGATCGTCGTTTCGATGCGCCAGATTGTACATGTTCTGGACACAGACGATATCAGCAATGCGCCTCGCCTCGGCAATCTGGCTGGCGGTGACATTGCTAAGGCCGATATGACGGACCAAGCCTTGCCGCTGCAACTCCGCGATTGGCGTCAGCAAATGCTCGATCGAACCTTCCGCTGGACCATGCACATCAAACATGATCCGCAAATTGACGACATCGAGAACGTCGAGCCCGAGATTGCGCAGATTATCGTGCACGGCCTGTGTAAGTTCCTCCGGCGAAGTTGCCGGGTTCCATGATTTGTCGGCACCGCGCATGGCACCGATCTTGGTGACGATGGTCAGGTCATCGGCATAGGGGTGCAGGGCCTCACGAATGATTCTGTTGGTAATATGCGGCCCATAGAAGTCACTCGTATCGATGTGATTGACGCCCGCTTCCACCGCCGCTCGCAAAACCGCAACTGCCGCGTCGTGATCCCTGGGAGGTCCGAAAACCCCCAGCCCTGCCAATTGCATGGCTCCATATCCCAGACGCCCGACAGAGCGGCTACCGAGCTTGAATGTACCGGCTTTTTGCATGGTGTTCATGATCATCTCCTGTGATGCATTCACACTAGCGGCTTTGCCCTATGAGCATAACTGGGTACAATCGATACAGACTGTGCGAGAGAACGAACAATGAAAGCCAATCTGGATGATCTGAATATCTTCGTTGCCGTAGCCCGTGCAGGCGGGTTTCGTGAGGCCGCGCGCATACGCAATGGCAGCGCTTCCGGTTTGAGCGAAGCGGTTCGCAGGCTGGAGAGCGAGCTTGGCGTGCGTCTTCTCAACCGCACCACGCGCAGCGTTTCGCTGACTGAGGCGGGGCAAGGCCTGCTGCACCGCCTGTCACCCGCGTTGAGCGAGGTTGAAGCCGCACTTGATGTCGTGAACGGTTTCAGAGACAGGCCAGCAGGCACGCTGCGGATCAACGTTCCCGTTAGTGCGGCCCGTCTTGTCCTTCCTGATATCGTCCCCGGTTTTCTCGAGGCCTATCCGGATATCAGACTTGAGGTCATCACCGAAGAGAGCTTCGTTGACATCCTCGCCGCCGGCTGCGACGCGGGCATACGTTACGACGAGCGCCTCGAACAGGATATGATTGCCATTCCCATCGGTCCTCGCGTGCAACGCATCGCCTCGGCCGCCTCGCCCGGCTATCTGGAAAGACGTGGCCATCCGCAACATCCCCGCGACCTTCTGGATCACGCCTGCATCCGCGGCCGCTTCGCCAGCGGCTTTCTGCCGCCTTGGGAATTTGAGCGGGATGGTGAGCTTGTCGTGATCGAGCCGAATGGACCTCTGACCGTGAGGATTGGTGGAGCGGTTGATCTTGCTGTCGACGCAGCCATAGCTGGAACCGGCATCGTCTCCCTGTTCGAAGACTGGCTGCGCCCGCATTTTGCACAAGGCAGCCTAGTTCCGGTTCTCGAACCTTGGTGGCAAAGCTTTAGCGGACCGTTTCTGTATTATCCCGGCAGACGCCTCGTGCCTGCCCCTCTGCGGGCTTTCATAGATTTCGTAAAGGCCGCCAATGAACGCAGCGCTCGGCTAGCACCGTCAGTTCAGACAGATTAGGACATTGCCGACGCAGTGCCCGTCCCATCCATCAGCCTGCGCACCGCCTGCATGTCCGCCCGGAAACGTTCGAACTCTTCGGCTTTGCGTCGTTCCTCTGGAATGCGCAGCAGATATGATGGATGAACCGTCACGAATAGTGTTCTGCCGCCATCCATCGGCATCGGCTTTCCGCGCAGGTCTGAAACCTTCTCCTTCAAACCCGTCAGGGAAAACACAGCCGTTGCTCCCATCGCGACAATCAGCTTCGGCTGGACAAGCTCGATTTCCCGCGTCAACCACCAACGGCATCGCTCCACTTCTCCTGCATCCGGGCGTTGGTGGATACGCTTCTTGCCCCGTGCCTCATATTTGAAATGCTTGACCGCATTTGTCACATAAAGGTCTTTCCGCGCTATGCCGGTTTCACCCACTACCTGATCGAACACCTTACCCGCCGGGCCAACAAAGGGCCGCCCTGCCAGATCTTCGAAATCGCCCGGCTGCTCTCCCACGATCATCGTTGCCGCGCCCTCTGGGCCCTCTCCAAAGACGGTCTGCGTTGCTTTGCAGTGAAGCGGACACATGGTGCAGGCCTGCGCTTCATGCTTCAAACCCGCCAATGTATCCGCATCAGGCAAGGCAGGCACGGGCCTGCTTTCCGCTGCTGCCTGAATGCGATGATGGAACAATTGTGGCTCGGTCGCAGCCCTTGCCCCCATCTCCAGAACACGACGTTCTGCATTCAGCACAAGCTCTGGAATGAGGTCGGCCTCGGGCAGGTTCTTCCAGTATTTCTTCGGCATTTCTGCCGTCATGGCCTTAATCTTCAACCGCGCCGGATTGAAAATATTGGCATAATAGGTGCGCCAAAGCTCATCGGTCTCATCGGAAAGATCAGGCTGTTGGGCCGGAAGGCGGGACGTCTCAAGTGTTTCGCCATCCCAGCGGGCGGAGCCCTTTGGCGTGAGAATCATCCAGTCCATGTCGGTAAAGCGTCTTTGAAAAAAAGCTGCCTTCCGCTCGACAATGAAATGGTCCGGCTCGAACCAGGCGATGAACCGGCGGCGACCAACCTGCTCCGGCTGCAGACCCACCTCCTTGAAACGGACAAAGGCCGTCATCTTGTGGCTATCGCGCCGAACGGATTTTTCCAGTTTCCTCGCTTCGGTCACATCCGCATCCGCCTTGAACTGCAGCAGCGCCTTGTCCTGCTGCAGACGCCAAAGCAGGCGATAGAGCAGCGCAAACCGCGCCGGATCGCTGTGGCAGACAATTGTCTGTGCCAGTTCCATGAAAGCAGCAGGGACGCTTAGCTTCTTTGTTGTCGTTGAGACCGGCAACGGATCTTCTTCCGAAAAACCGAAGAGACCGGCATCCTCGCCGCGCAGGTGCCACTCCACATTCTGTGGCGCAATATCGGCAGAAAGAAAGGCTCTTGCCGCATCGCGCCACTCGTTAAAATCCCCCCGGCCCTCCAGCGATATCCTGTGCATTACAGAAGCGATAATTGTTCAGGCTGTGGCGCAAACATATCGCGCAGATCAGGTCGCTCCGTCAGCTTGCCCGGCGTCCAGCCACCAGCAACGACAAAGGCCTTCACCTTCTTCAACGAAACCCCGAAACGTCCGAGATCTTCCAGACGCAATTGCCGAAATCGGCGCGAGGCCAGAATGGATTTGACAGTTTTGGTGCCAAAGCCAGGCACCCTCAGCAGCATCTCCCGGTCTGCCGAGTTGATATCAACAGGAAAACTCTGCCGGTTGGCCAGCGCCCATGCCAGCTTTGGATCGATATCGAGATCGAGCATTCCGTCCTTTTGGGTGGAAGCAATCTCGTTGATATCAAAACCATAGAAGCGATAGAGCCAATCGGCCTGATAGAGACGATGCTCCCGCATCAAGGGTGGCTTGATAAGCGGCAGGTTTTTCGACGAATCCGGAATGGGGCTGAAAGCTGAGTAATAGACGCGCCGCAAGCCGTAACTGCCATAAAGACGCGCGCTGGTCTGCAGAATCGTTGTGTCATTGGCGCCGTCAGCACCCACGATCATTTGGGTGCTCTGACCGGCTGGCGCAAATTTCCTGACCCGCTTCGTTCTCAAGGTCGGCTCGCCGGCCTCTTCGATTTTCAACCTGATGTCGGCCATGGACTTGCGGATGTTTACCGGCTGTTTTTCCGGTGCAAAACGCCCGATCCCGCTATCTGTCGGAAGCTCGATGTTGATCGACAAGCGATCGGCGTAAAGCCCGGCTTCTTCGACCAGTTTCGCGGAGGCCTCGGGAATGGATTTGAGGTGAATATATCCGCGAAACCCATGGGTTACCCGCAGCTCTCTCGCCACCCGGACCAGTTCTTCCATTGTGTGATCTGACGAACGGATGATGCCCGAAGACAGAAAAAGCCCTTCGATATAGTTGCGCCTGTAGAATTCCAGCGTCAGCCAGACCACTTCCTCAACGGAGAATCGCGCGCGCTCCACATTGCTGGACGATCTATTGATGCAGTAGGCGCAGTCATAAATGCAGAAATTGGTCAGCAGTATCTTGAGAAGGGAAATACACCTGCCATCCGGCGCATAGGCGTGGCAAATGCCCGAACCTTCTGTCGAACCCAAACCGCCACTATTGGACGAATTGCGCTTCGTCGTGCCACTGGAGGCGCAGGACGCGTCGTATTTCGCCGCATCGGACAGTACTGCAAGCCGGTCTTTTATGGACTTTTTCATACATGTTCACTAAATGTTCTCAGCGATCATGTCAATATTTGTCTATCATCAAGTTCCGCATGACAGAAAATGCATGGTTTCAAATTTGCTGGCAATTGGCTTGCGACTTCTGATATAGTCTCGCGAATTGTGATTTTGACTGGTTCCGTAGTTTTGCTCCGGAACCTGTTTCTTTTTGTGTCTGCGGTTACCGCGGTAGAATGCGAAGGAAGAAAAAAATGGTAGAAAAAGTACCGATGACCCAGGGCGGATTCGTCAAGCTGCAGGAAGAACTTCGCTGGCGCCAGCAGGAAGAGCGCCCACGCATCATCGAGGCAATCGCGGAAGCTCGCGCCCATGGTGACCTCTCTGAAAATGCAGAATATCACGCCGCCAAGGAAGCGCAGAGCCACAATGAGGGCCGAATCTCCGAGCTCGAAGATTTGACGGCACGCGCAGAAGTCATCGATCTTTCCAAGATGTCTGGCACCACCGTCAAGTTCGGTGCGACGATCAAGCTTGTGGATGAAGATTCCAACGAGCAGAAAATCTACCAGATCGTGGGCGATCAGGAAGCAGACGTCAAACAGGGCCGCATTTCCATTTCGTCCCCTATTGCGCGTGCCCTGATCGGCAAGGAAGTTGGCGATAGCATCGAAGTGAACGCGCCTGGCGGTTCACGCGGCTACGAAATTCTTTCCATCAACTGGGGTTGAGCATCGACCCGCTCCCTGCGAGACAATCAGTTGCCTTACATTGATTTGAGAAACGTCCGTGTGCTCGCGCCAAATTTCAAGCGCAGGCTCTCAGGCGTGACATCGACGATCATTCAGCTCGTGCCGGTGCAAAACCGGCTCGGGCAACAGGTCGCTGTCATAGGGCCGGGTCTGCCCGAAAGCTTGCCACATGTTCGCTTCCGCGACCTGTGGCGGCTGTGGCAGGCGGGCCCGGATGGGCGGCCTCGTGTGTGGCACGCACGGCGGAATATAGAAATGCTCCCCGGCATTATCCTGCGCGATCTGCTGCGCATGAAGCTGAAGCTTGTCTTCACCTCGGCATCCCAGCGCAAGCATAGCGGCTGGACGAAATTTCTGATTTCAAAAATGGATGCCATCATTTCCACCAGCAACAAGACGGCGTCCTATATGGCTTTGCCGAGCGACGTCATCATGCATGGCATCGATACGGACCGCTTTTCGCCAGCCGCGGATAAGGCCGATGCCAAACGCGTGCTGGGGCTGGACCCCGACCAGAAATATGTGGGTTGTTTCGGACGGGTGCGTCGTCAAAAGGGCACGGACCTGTTTGTCGATGCAATGATTCCGCTTCTTCCACAAAATACCGGCTGGTCGGCCATTGTTGCGGGTCGCGCAACCGGCCCGCATGTGGAATTTGAAAATGGTCTCAAGGATAAGGTCCGGGCTGCCGGCCTTTCCGAGCGTATTCTTTTCGTGGGCGAGCACACCAATATCAACGAATGGTATCGTGCGCTCGATCTCTTCATCGCGCCGCAGCGATGGGAAGGTTTCGGGCTGACGCCGCTGGAAGCCATGGCATCGGCTGTGCCGGTGGTGGCAACGGATGTCGGCGCGTTCCCGGAGCTTTTGGTGGTGGGCCACACAGGCGACATTACGGAGCGCGACAATCTGGCGGCAATGATAGAAACTGCCGGACCATGGATCGCAAATGACGAGCAACGCAGCAACGCCCAGTCAGCCGCACGTGACCATGTCGCGGTAAACTTCACGATAGAGGGTGAAGCGGCCAGTCTTGGCCGCGTCTATGACAGGCTCACGGCTTGCGTTTGAACAGTTCCATATAGGCGCCGGCAACGGCTTCCTCGGAAAACTGGTCCATCAATGTCTTATATCCGCCCTCTGCGACATGCCGCGACAGCGCCTCATCGTCCAGCAGGCGCTGGATGGACGCCGCAAAACTGTCGGCCTCCCCTATCTCCGCAAGCAATCCGTTTTCCCCATCCTGCATGAACCACATGGGTCCTTCGGACTTTGAGGAAACAACCGGCTTGTTCTGCGCCCAGGCTTCCAGGATTACATTTCCCAGCGGCTCATGGCTGGACGGCATCACAAAAACATCGGCAGCCGAAACGTAAGGCCGGGTATCGTCTTTCCAGCCAATAAAGCGAACACGATCGCGCAAACCAAGCGCAACAACCTGGGCTTCAAGGCTCTCCCGCTCTTCGCCATCGCCCGCCAGCCACAGATGCACACCGGGCAGGCTCGCCACCGCATCAACAAGAGTATGAAACCCCTTCCGCTTCACAAACCGCCCCATGGACATGACCAGCGGCACATCCTGCGGCGTCCCCATCTCTGCTCTGGCAACAGGCGCGATGCGCTGCGTATTCGTGAAATTGGAAATGACCTCGACACCATGCGTCCAACCGAGCGCACGCACATGGTCGCCAATGCCGGGTGTGTTGCAGACAAGAATGTCGGTGTTCTTGAAGTAATCCAGCTTCGTAGGATAATCACCAAGCCGCGAAATCTTGATGCAGCCTTTGTAGGCGGGCATCAGTCTGCTTGGCCTCGTCGCCCATGACATAAGAGCGTCAGGTTTTTCTTGCTTCGCCATACTCATGACCTTGAGCGGAAGCAACAGCCTGTCTGGCGACAGATTTCTAAAATTACTCTCTATAATTTCACACACGCCGTCGATGTTCTTGCGCCAACTCCGTTTCGGACGGATCACTGCTGTCTGCTCCACCCCTTTGCGCGCCAGCGCATTTACGAGGTGAACGAAGAACCGTTCAGCTCCGCCATCCTTGCCCAGATGGTAATGCATGACTTTCATATTCATGTCCTTCTGCGGTCCATATCATCGACATTCGGTCGACGTTTCAGCGCGTGTCGCTGGTAAATCTTTGCTTGCGTAAGAAACGCATAGACGCCGCCGGTAGCGGCCTCAATGAAGCCCGGCACGCCGCAGCGCCATAGCCCGTTCCTGAAATACAAACGTAGGAAATACAGCCAAGGTGAAAACAAAAGCTTCGACAGATTGGCCTTCGTGCCTTCTGCAACTTTCTGATCGGCTTTCAAAGTCGAGTACTTGTTTTCCTTGAGTATCTGCTCGTCAATCACGAGTGGTCGGTAATGCAGCAGGCTTCCCGTATCAGACGCCTTGACCTCTCCATGGGGGATAATGCCCTCATGCACTTTCTGCGAAAGGTCGTAGGCCCCCTTGCCTTTGCGAATAAGCCTGAGGTTTTTCCGCTCATGGACATTTTCAGGCGTATAGCCGTGGCCGATCAGGTAAGGCCTCCGTGCGATTTTCCAGCCGACGATACGTTCCGAGACCGTCAGTAATTCTGGCAAAACAGATTGTAAAGCAGGATCGAGACGTTCATCGGCGTCAATATTCAGACACCAGGGCCGTGTGCATTGCTCCAACGCGAACTGCTTCTGACCGGCGTAGCCTCGCCACGGCTCATACATGAATCGGATTGGCCATCCCTTGTCGATGTAGGACTGTACGAGCGCCCCGGTTCCATCTGTGGATCCGGAATCGACGATGATAATCTCCGTGCACCCTTCAAGACTTTCGATGCACTTACCGAGGTATGCCTCCTCATTAAGGCAGATGATAAAAGCGGAGTAAGACAAGGCCTGGTGTGACTTTCATAATAAGTTCGCGAGTTACCACGATTTTAGATGCTTTTTTTGCAGGCGACGGTCAATGATTGAGTTGGACGGACATTGGAGCCGCGTCTATCGCCCGCTTAATTAGTTAGCTTTGCTGATACTCGACCCTAAAACCGTAAGGTTCAGTTCTTCCCCTCACACGGCACTGGCACCAATGAGGCAGCACGTAGAGATGTAAGCACCGTCCAAACGCGGGAACATTCGCACCTATCCAGACATTCTCCTCTATTGCCACGCAGGCCTCGCTCATCTTCTGCCCCCAACCGGTTTATTGACGTCATTAAAAATATGATTGGAGGGAATAATACCCCCCTGCATAAATACGAACATCACTTTCAATCGTAAGCCCTCCCTGCCCATACCGAAGGAATGAGGATTAAGACTGAAGTCACTGCCGATTGTTATATAACCACCGTAGAGTATCGGAACGTGCCGTACCTAATCCTAATTTTGGTGCCCACCACAACTCGTCTGCCGTCGCTTACGTTCAATACCCCCGGCTCAATTCTACATTTCACGCCTATTCTAATTTTTCCACATGATCGAGCCCACAGCCAAGAACTACCAACGCATTAATAGGTCGCCTCTAGTGTACCTCTACATTAATCAAGCGAGCAAAAGCCCCCACTGCGTTAGCGTAAAGCTACCTGTAACGCGATCACAGGGCCCACTGGGGTTGGCCTAGTGAAAACATTAAAGTTCTAGAATAGAGGACCAGCGCTTCAACAGGTTCTTTATCCGTGCTTCCATCATCCACTAGGGTCAGAGGTACTCGCATGGATATCTATCGGCGGGTTCATAGGTCGACCGGTCAAAAATCCGCAACACATTATCTAAGCGACTTGATAATCAGGCTGACAACTCCGGAACGATATACTCTTTACGCGATAAATTGCCTCGTTGAAACGGCATAACGTCGTTGGTACTAGTTACAGTGGATCTGATTACTATTTTGAGAACGGCTTGGAATGTCCGTTTACAATCTGTTCATGGAAATAAAAAACTAGAAGTTAAAGAACTGTTAAGTGCGATGACGCTAGAACTAAAGTCATTCTGGTTGGACACCCAAATGTACTGAATAAGACGAATGGTATTGGTGAGCGAGATATCTTGATCTTAGAGGACAAGTGCGAATCAATGGCGCGACTTACGAGCGGCGACAGACGCATGCCTTTTTGCTTGTTGAAACGTTCAGCTCCTTCTAGTTACCACATCTAGACAATTGAGGCAGAATGGTGGTAACGGATGATTAGGAAATCCGTCATTTTCCTTTGGCCTTGCGTGCCGATGGGTGGATCCGAAACCTCCTTAAAAAGAATCGCATCGATTACAAAAAAGGGAATGATCCATCTCCAGAAGCATCCCCCCTTGTCTGACCAGGGTATAATCTTCGCTCGCTGCAGATTAGCGGCGCACTCGATTAGTTCAATTTTGAAAATCACCGATAATTGTACAAGGACGCCGAAGCAACGCCGAACGTTTTCTAAATTTGATGCGAAATATTCATTTCTACGAACGCAAAAAGAGTTTCATGAAATTAGCTAGTTCGGGTTTAGACTTATCCTAGAGCCAGACGCTGGGATAACCCGTTCCAGCGTAGTAGCTGGCACTCAGCGATGCAAAGTCGATACCCGTCCAATCGTTGCCGGAAAGTTTGCCAAAAACAAAGCTTTGAAACTGTTTGACTACTCAAATGCCAGAAGCATCTTAACGCTGGAATGATTGACACGAATGGATTTTCTACAGGAAATTATCACCTCCCACTCGACCAAGAGTCTGGATTACTCTATGCGCAAAATTAGGTCAGATCAGAAGTAATTACACGAATAAAACTTCTAGTATTTAGCTCGCGCCTCAGAATCGTCAAAATTTATAAGATGAATATATGGATATAGACATGCACCCATGCTTGCGCATTGAGCCCCGCGGCGGAACAGCAAATCAGTTGTTACAGTTCTTTTTTGCTGCCAACATCCAGCGACTTTGCGAAAATCTTGAAGTCACTGGCTGTAACGTCCCCGAGTGGGGTCTCGTTTCAAAAAAAACGGACTATTTACCTAAGCGGGAGCTTGTCCTCAGCGGAAACTACTTATTTTGTGACGATATAGTAAAAATAATAAGTAGCAAATTATGCAGAAACATAGCCTTAAAAGGACAAGCATTTCGTTTATCCAATTATGCACGGCCCGAGTATTATCGACCGATGATAAAAAGCAGCATCGGAGAGGTTGCTGGATACGGTGAAGGACATGTCGTCTTCCACATTCGTGGCGGCGATATCTTGCAGCCCGCACACAGAGACTACTATCCTATACCATTCTCTTATATTGATGCAGTATTGAAAAAAGCAGACGCATCACCTGTGTTTTTGGGACAGATGGGAGAAAGTTACTACTCAGAAAAGCTGCGAGAACGTTATCCCCACGCCATTTTTTCTCCGCCTAAAACAGCGGTTGAAGATTTTGAAACTTTGCGGCATTCCCATCAAATTGCTGTTTCAATCAGTTCATTCTCTTGGACTGCGGCTTGGTTATCGCACGCAAAAACTATACATCTACCTGTGGCGGGCTTTTTACATCCTCTTCAAAGACCTGATATCGATCTTCTTCCGGTTGAAGACGCTCGCTATAAATTCTACCAGTTCGAGCCGTTTAAATGGAATGCGACTCAAGCCGATATAGAGACCCTTTGGCAAGAACGAGACCACATGGTGTGGGACACAAAAGCTTTGCTAGACTTGAAAGAAATAGCTAAGGAAAAAATAAAAATAAAATCCGAGTTTGCTCGTGCCAGGTTGCATGCCCGGGCATATCTGCGCGCAACAGCTGACAAATTTTTCCTCTAGCAGAATATCATTTTTGAGAGCGACACATGCGAGACATTACCGATACTTTCCAGCCTAATATTTATTGCGCATTAATCAACGCCAGAAATTGGGCTCGCGGAAAGAAACATCGAATTAGCCCGTCGGGTGAACAAAATATTTATCGTGTGACAGATGGCCAAAACGAGCTTTTTATTTGTCGCCGAAAAAGACACAATCGGTCAAAAAATGGTGTTCTTGCGGGTGTAGAAGCCCTAGCAAAACAATATAGTTTGGAGCACATTCCGTTATCGCCCGGTGATTGGTTCATTGATTGCGGAGCCAATATCGGGGAGTTGGGTGTCTGGGCTAAAAACCGCGATCTGCACTATATCGCCTTCGAACCTGAACCGCTTGAGGCACGTTGTGTTAATCTGAATGCATTTGGCGGTGAAAACCGTGTCAATCGTTTGGCACTTTGGTCGGAAGACACACTCCTGGATTTCTTCAGCAAGCCCGGTACTGCGGATAGTTCCGCAATAGAAATTAACGACTTCGATGCAGTTCGCAAAGTTCAGGCGAAACGCCTCGATGCTATCTTAACCGACTTACCAGCAAATAATAAGGTCGTATTAAAGATCGAGGCCGAGGGCGCTGAGCCGGAAGTTCTAGCTGGATCGGAGAATATGCTTTCTAAAATCGCCTACATAGCAATCGATTGCGGATTTGAGCGTGGAAAAGAAAGCGCTCACACATTCACAGAAACCAACAACTTTTTGGTCGACAGAGGTTTCAGGGTCGAAATTGCAAAATTCCCGCGAATGACCATGGTGTACAAAAACGTTCAAAATGTTTAGGCCACGGTGCGTGGCGCGTAGTTCTGCACGGCATGGCTGGGGGCCTTAAACCCCCACCAGTCCCACCCGCTTGACCTGCCGTATCGTCAGCATGGTGCGCACCGTTTCCACGTGTTCGTCCGCCGTCAGCACTTCGATGACGAAATCCTGGAATTGGGTGAGGTTTTCGGCAACGCAGTGGAGTAGGAAATCACTGTCACCGGAGACCATCCAGGCCTGGCGCACGAGGGGCCAGCGGTCGGTGGCGGCGGCGAAGGCTTTTAGGTTGGTTTCGGACTGACGTTTGAGGCCCACCATGCAGAAGGCGACGAGGTCGAAGCCGAGTTTCGGGGCATTGAGCATGGCGTGATAGCCTTCGATGATCCCGGCGTCTTCCAGCTTGCGCACCCGGCGCAGGCAGGGAGGCGCGGAAATTCCGACGCGATCGGCAAGATCGACATTGGTCATTCGGCCATCGCGCTGCAGTTCGCGCAGTATTTTGAGATCGATGGCATCGAGTTCGACGCTGGCCACTATATGCATTCCTTGCTCAAGCTTGAATGCCTCCTTCTACTCTACACCGCGGGATTCGCAATAATAGTCCACGGACGCGACACAAAATTGCGTGTACATCCCCTCTGCCCTGTTGGTAACGCAAGGCTGCCCTTGAATATCGGCATTGGACACTCTTAAATACCGACTATCGAAGGGGTGTATTCCCATTGCGCCGATATGGTGGCCGCAACACCAGACACCCTTGTTTTGAAAGGAACGCTCCATGTCCGCCCGCCATTCCAAGGTTCTCATCATCGGCTCCGGCCCTGCAGGCTATACCGCTGCGATCTACGCGGCACGCGCCATGCTGGAACCCGTTCTCATCGCCGGCATGGAACAGGGTGGCCAGCTGATGATCACGACTGACGTGGAAAACTATCCCGGCTATGCCGACCCTATCCAGGGTCCATGGCTGATGGACCAGATGATGAAGCAGGCGGTCCATGTGGGCGCGGAACTCGTGAACGACCTTGTTACAGAGGTCGAAACCACCCGCCGCCCCTTCACCGTCAAGACCGATTCCGGAGCCGTCTGGACTGCGGATACGCTGATCATTGCCACCGGCGCCAAAGCCAAGTGGCTCGGCATTGAAAGCGAACAGCATTTCCAGGGCTTCGGCGTTTCAGCCTGCGCAACCTGTGACGGCTTCTTCTACCGCAACCGCGATGTCATCGTGGTCGGCGGCGGCAACTCTGCGGTCGAGGAAGCGCTGTATCTTTCCAACATTGCCAAGTCGGTGACGGTGGTGCACCGCCGCGAAAGCTTCCGCTCGGAAAAGATCCTGCAGGAGCGCATTTTCGCCAAGGAGAATGTCAACATCCTCTGGAACAGCGAAATTGCCGAAATTACCGGCACGCCCGCAAAGCCGCCCATGCCACCGTCCGTCACAGGCGCGAAAATCCGCAACACCAAGACAGGCGAAATCACTGAAATGCCGATCCACGGCGTCTTCGTGGCCATCGGTCATGCCCCGGCCGTTGAGCTGTTCAAGGATAAGCTGAAGCTCAAGCCGAACGGCTACCTGTGGACGGCACCCGATTCCACCGCCACGGATGTCGACGGCATCTTTGCAGCGGGCGACGTGACCGACGACACCTACCGCCAGGCTATTACCGCTGCGGGCATGGGCTGCATGGCCGCGCTCGAGGCGGAACGTTTTCTCGCAGCGCAAGCGCCGCTTGCCGTTGCTGCTGAATAAGAAAGGCTGAACACCGCATGCCTATGCCATTGGACTGGGACAAACTGCGCATTTTTCATGCGGCCGCCGAAGCAGGATCTTTCACCCACGCAGCTGACAAGCTGCATCTGTCCCAGTCGGCCATCAGCCGTCAGGTCAGCGCGCTGGAGCAGGATGTGGGCGTCAAGCTCTTCCACCGCCACGCGCGCGGCCTGATCCTGACGGAACAGGGCGAATTGCTGTACAGAACAGCCCATGATGTTCTGCTGAAGCTCGAAACCGTCAAGATGCAGCTGACGGAAACGACGGAGAAGCCAAGCGGCAAGCTGCGTGTGACGACAACGGTTGGCCTTGGCCAGGGTTGGCTGACCGACAAGGTGCAGGAATTTCTCCAGCTCTATCCGGAAATGTCGATCCAGCTGATCCTCGACAACGAGGAACTGGATGTGAACATGCGCCACGCCGATTGCGCCATTCGCCTGCGCCAGCCACAGCAGTCTGACCTTATCCAGCGCAAGCTTTTCACCGTGCATATGCATGTCTATGCCGCACCTTCCTATATCAACCGATATGGAGAGCCGCAGTCGATCGAGGATCTAGATACCCACAAGATCATTTCCTTCGGTGAACCGGCACCGAATTATCTTCTGGATGTGAACTGGCTCGAAAATGCCGGCCGCTCATCAGACAATACCCGCCTTGCCCACCTGCAGATTAACAGCCAGACCTCCATCAAGCGTGCCTGCCTGCTCGGCATCGGCATCGCCTGCCTGCCGGATTACATCGTTGGCCGAGACCCCGGCCTCATCCAGCTTTCGCTGCCAGCGGATATCCCTTCATTCGATACCTATTTCTGCTATCCGGATGAGCTGAAGAATGCGGCAAAGCTGAAGGTCTTCCGTGACTTCATCGTGGCGAAAGCGCGAAACTGGAATTTCTGACCGGCGCGCATGCTCCTGTATTTTTATTGATATTAATCAAAAACTTAACGCCATCACGGCGATGCGATTCTAACGAGATCGATCGTAGATTTGCGAAATAAATATGACACCAAACAACAGCGATGCGTCAGGCGCAGGGCTGGCCTGCACAAAAAAGAGTTGAACGCTGCCCAAATAAGCACCATATCGCACACAGCTGATGCACACGGCGGCTTTTCCTCCCAGTTCCGCCGCGTCAGCTGTTCCCCTCTGGAGGTTATTTGACCTTCACACTTATAAGGGCCCTGGAGCGATCCGGTGGCCCTCTTTTTTTGCCCGTAATATTTTTCCTCGCTACCCCAGGTTAATTTGACTGCGTGCCCTTGTTCTTTTGCATGGCCATTTCCATATTCAGTTCAGTTGTCGCTGGTGCACGGATTGCATCTGACAGCTGTTCCCCTCTGGAGGTTTTTACCTTCAAAACTGTCAGGCCGCGGAGAAATCCAGCGGCCTTTTTTTTCCACCTCAAAATATTGCACAGCCCCTTGATATCGGTTTTTCCCGATATAAATATCGGTATGGACAGATATACGGAAACGATATGAACCACGAAGATGCACTCAAGGCCATTGCACATCCCGTCCGGCTGAAGTTTCTGGAATGGCTCAAGGAGCCAGAACAGCACTTCAACCAGGCCCACCCCTTTACCATGGGGGTCTGCGCCCATCAGTTCGAGATAAGCGGTCTTTCGCAATCGACAGTCTCATCCCACCTCTCAGCCCTCCAGGCTGCGGGACTGGTTCGTTCGCGAAAGGTCGGGCAGTGGAACTTCTATGAGCGCGACGAGGAAAATATCGCGAGATTTCTGACCTATCTGAACCAGAAGCTTTAAGCGCGCATTTCAGCGCTCTCTAACAACCGGAAGAGAAAGCCTATCCCATGACAAAATTGTTTGAGCCTGCACAGGCGGGCGACATTTCACTGGCAAACCGCGTCGTAATGGCCCCCCTCACCCGTAATCGGTCACCGGGTGCTATTCCAAACAACCTGAACGCAGCCTATTACGAGCAGCGTGCGACCGCCGGGCTTATCGTGTCGGAAGGCACACCGGTTTCCCAGCAGGGTCAGGGTTACGCAGACGTACCCGGCCTCTACAAGCAGGAAGCAATCGACGGCTGGAAGGCCGTGACTGAGGGCGTGCACAAGGCAGGTGGCAAGATCGTCGCCCAGATCTGGCACGTTGGCCGCATCTCCCACACATCACTTCAGCCACACGGCGGCCAGCCGGTTGCGCCCTCTCCTATCAAGGCGAACTCCAAGACCTACATCATCAACGACGACGGCACGGGCGGCTTTGCCGAGACATCCGAGCCCCGGGAACTTGGGTTGAGCGAAATCCCGGTCGTTCTCGAAGACTACCGCACCGGCGCCCGCGCCGCTATCGATGCAGGTTTCGATGGTGTGGAAATTCATGCCGCCAATGGTTACCTCATCGACCAGTTCCTCAAATCCGGCACCAACCAGCGCACGGATGAGTATGGTGGCTCGATAGAGAACCGGGCACGCTTCCTGCTGGACGTTGTCGACACGGTCACCAAGGAAATTGGTGCTGGCCGTACTGGCATTCGTCTTTCCCCGGTCACACCAGCCAACGATATTTTCGAGAGCGATCCACAGCCATTGTTCGAATATGTCGTTCGCGAACTTGGCACCCGCGGCCTGGCCTTCATTCACGTTATTGAAGGTGCAACGGGCGGTCCCCGTGACTTCAAACAGGGCGACAAGCCATTCGACTACGCAGCACTCAAGGCTGCCTATACCAATGCCGGTGGCAAAGGCCTGTGGATTGCCAATAATGGTTACGACCGCGAAAAAGCGATCGAAGCAACAGAAAGCGGCAAGGCGGATGCCATCGCTTTCGGGAAGGCCTTCATTTCTAACCCGGATCTGGTACGCCGCCTCAAGGACAATGCGCCGCTGAACGAGCCTAACCAGGCTACCTTCTACGGTGGTGGCGCTGAAGGCTACACAGACTACCCTGCCCTTGCCTAACATAGACACGCCGCGCACTCGAAAGGGTGCGCGGCGCTTTCTTCAGAGCACCAGGTTTTCTAGAGGCACTTCATATCCACAAGTGTTGACCGCACCGCATCATCAATAGGTGTGCGCGGCTCCGCCCCTAGAAAAGCGACCAGTTTCTCATTGCTCATCCTCACCGGCGTGGTCCAGAGATAACGCATCTCCAACACTTCCCGAAACAACTGCACAAACGGCGAAGCGAGCCTGAAAAGCCACCACGGCATGCGTTTGACAGGAATATCCCGCCCTGCGACGCGCTGGATTGCCCGCGCCATCTCTTGCCCATCCCGGTCCCAGAATCCGTCCATGTGATAGACGGCAAATGTCTCCAGTTCTGCTTTCCGGTCCAGCAATTGTCCGATTGTTTCCGCCATATCCGGCAGATAGGTCCACTGATGACCAACACCCGCGACACCGGGATTGGAGACGCTGGTGACCGCCCTGCCAGGCTTGACCAACTGGTGGAACCAGTTGTTTTGCGCGCCGGGACCGAAAAAATCCCCCGCTCTGACGATGAGCACCGGTACGCCACGCTCAGACGCCCGGCGGAGACGAGCCTCCATCTCGACACGGATGGCGCCCTTGGAGGTTACAGGCCGCTGTGGGCTCTGCTCCGTGAGATCGGGAAAGCTGTCCGGTCCGAAATTATAGACAGTGCCGGGCAAGAGAATACGTGCACTTGTCGCCTCCGCAGCGCGGATCGTGTTGTCCAGCATGGGCAGCACCAGCGTTTCCCAGTTTATGTAACCGGGTGGATTGACCGCATGGACGATCAGCGCCGCGCCCTCAGCGGCTTTCATCACATCGCCTTCATTCAAGGCATCGCCCTCGATCCACTCTATTGATGGATGGGTCGATACAGGCGGGGTGCCCCGAACCAACGCACGAACACGCCAGCCTCGCTGCAAAACTGTGGTTACGACATGGCTGCCTATCCCACCTCTGGCGCCTAGAACGAGGGCGAGAGGCGATGTCTTTTCTGAAACGTTCAACACGGTGAAACTCCATAATCCGGTGTGGTTGGACTATGGACCTCGCCCATGCTATACAAAATTAGAGAAAAACGTTGAGCATCCATTCAAAAATATATGGCACCACATCGCAATATCAGTTGGGACTATTATCGCACTTTCTTGAGTGTGCTGCGCGATGGCTCCCTATCGGCTGCAGCGCGAGAGCTTGCGCTGACCCAGCCAACGGTTGGGCGGCATATCGCAGCTCTAGAAGAAGCCGTTGGCTTTGAACTTTTCATCCGGTCACCGCAGGGTCTGTTGCCAACGGATGCCGCGATTGCACTCAGACCCTATGCCGAGAACCTTGCAGCCACCACCTCCGCCCTGCTGCGTGCTGCCTCTGGAGAGGTCGGCAAGATCGAAGGCACCGTGCGCATCAGCGCATCGGATGTGATGGGCGTCGAAATTCTTCCTCCTATCATTGCCAGACTTCAGGAGACTTTCCCTCGACTGGAGATCGAATTGTCTCTTAGCAACGCACTGGAAGACCTGCTGCGCCGGGATGTCGACATCGCAATCCGCATGACGGAGCCGGTCCAGAATGCGGTGGTCATGCGCTATGTCGGCAATTTTCGGATCGGCTTTCACGCCAACCCTGCCTATCTTCAAAAAACGGGCACGCCCACCACCAACGAGGATCTGGCGCAACATCGCCTTATTGGCTTTGACACCCGGACACCCTTTGTCCGCGCGGCACTTGAGCGGGTAAAGCGCGATACGCCCTCCATGCCGGACTTCGATCAGATCATTTTCAACATGCGCACGGACAGCAATCTTGCGCAGCTTGCACTGATACGGTCCGGGGGCGGTGTCGGTATGTGCCAGATCGGCCTTGCTAAAGACGATTCCAACCTCGTACGCGTGTTGCCCGACCTGGACATGTCTCTCCACACATGGGTGGCCATGCATGAAAACCTGCGTTCATCGCCGCGATGCCGGGCGACATTCGATGCTTTGGTGCACGGATTGAAGGGCTTTCTGAAAGCGGCAGACCCGGCGGCACCCGCCCTCAAGCGCTGAACGCAATCACGCTAGGGCCTCAGGGACTGTGCATGGTCCACAACTTCAGCCTCCGGCCTGTCGCCGCCCTGGCTGTGTTCTATGTGCCAACGGCCGCCTTCATCCTGATAGTAGATTTCCTCATCATCGCCTCCAACCTGCTGCTCAGCTGCCGCAATGCGGGCTGCCTGCACGGCGTCGGAATGGGTGGGAAACGCTTCGGAATAGGCTCCGTTCATACGGTAAGCCCAGCCGCCATCGTGCTCGACAATCTCATAAACCACTTTGGTCATGCACACTTCCTCCTGATAGATTGAAGGAGCGTGGCAACCTTTGCCGCAAAAGCGCATTCAAGGACCAGATCGCGGCTTTGTTGCCATGTCCTTGATCGTTACTATCCTACCAAAAAGCGCATTGTGCAAATTCCGCAATGTCGCAGCCTTCGTGGATCACCGCGCTGAGCATTATGAAAGGCCGACCATGTCAATTGCGACAACCCTGAAACAGGAACGGATGTTGCTGGCGGCAGTCCCCTGTGCCGCCCTTGCTTATTTTGCCGAACACGCCGTCATGGAGCAGAGCAAGGCCGTATCCTTCATCGTTGCCGCGGCTTTGATCGGCGTCATCATTCTCGTTTCCATGCGCGTGGCCCATCATGCCGAAATTCTGGCCGCCAAGGTTGGCGATCCCTATGGAACGATGATCCTGACACTTTCCGCGGTGGCCGTGGAAGTGCTGATCCTTGCCATCATCATGCAGGAATCCAGCTCGCCCACACTCGTGCGTGACACGATCTATTCGGCAGTCATGATCGACATTAACGGCATATTGGGTCTTGCGGCGCTGCTGGGCGGCCTGAAGCATGGCGAGCAGCCCTATAATGACGATTCCGGCAAGACCTATGGCGTGATGATCCTGACCGCCATGGGCATATCCATGATCGTGCCCGAATTCATTCCCGGTGAAAGCTGGCATATCTATTCCGCCTTCACAATCTGCGCCATGATCGTCCTCTACGCGCTTTTCCTGAAAATGCAGGTCGGCCCACACAGCTATTTCTTCAGCTACAGCTATCCCCGCAGTGAGCGGAAGAAGGCCACGACTTCAGGGACGCCGGCAGCAGAACCGGATGAAGAGGATGGGCCTGCGACCAAATCGATCACAGTCATTCTGCTCGGCGTTGTCATCATCGGTGTTCTCGCGGAATTCATGTCGGCCTTTCTGGGCCACGGCCTTGAGGGAAGTGGCGCACCGGTTGCACTCATGGCCGTCGTCGTCGCGACGATCTCAGCTGCACCGGAAATCATGACGGCGATGCGATCCGCCCTGCGCAACCGGATGCAGTCGGTGGTCAACATCGCCATGGGCGCATCGCTATCGACAGTCATCCTGACGGTCCCGGTCATGGAAGCCATCGCGCTTTACACCGGACAGCCTTTCATCATGGCCATGACGCCAGTTCAAACCGTCATGGTCTTCATCACCCTCATTGCGGCCGCCATCAATCTCAATGACGGGGAAACAAACGCCATTGAAGGGATGACCCATTTTATCCTCTTTGCAACATTCATCATGCTTCTTTTTCTGGGACTTTAAGAGCAAAATCAGAACCTTAAGAGATAGCATTGAATCTATGCGCGAAACGAAAAGGCCCGGCATCGCTGCCGGGCCTTTTCATTGAGTTCAGGATGAAGACGATTACTTGCAGGCGTTGCAGAAACGCTGGATGCGCTTGCAGGCTTCTTCCAGGTTTTTTTCCGATGTCGCGTAGGAAATGCGGAAGTTCGGGCCAAGGCCGAATGCAGAGCCCTGAACGACGGCGACGCCTTCCGTTTCCAGAAGCTCGGTGACGAAATCCACGTCCGTTTCGATGACCTTGCCGGATGGTGCGGTCTTGCCGATCAAGCCAGCGCAGGATGGGTAGACATAGAATGCACCTTCAGGAGACGGGCAATTGATACCCTTTGCCTGGTTGAGCATCGAAACCACGAGATCGCGACGACCTTCGAAGATCTTCTTGTTGGTCGGAATGAAGTCCTGGGTTCCGTTCAATGCTTCGACGGCGGCCCACTGCGCAATTGAGGTTGCACCGGAGGTCTGCTGACCCTGGATCATGTCCATGGCCTTGATGAGCTCCAGCGGGCCCGCAGCGTAACCGATACGCCAGCCGGTCATTGCATAAGCCTTGGAAACGCCGTTCATGGTCAGCGTGCGGTCATAGAGCGATGGCTCGACTTCAACCGGCGTGACGAATTTGAAATCGCCATAGGTCAGGTGCTCATACATGTCGTCGGTCAAGACCCAGACATGCGGATGCTTGACGAGAACGTCGGTCAGCGCCTTCAGCTCGTCGTGGCTGTATGCAGCACCCGACGGGTTGGATGGCGAGTTGAAGATGAACCACTTGGTACGAGGCGTGATGGCCTTTTCCAGCGCTTCTGGCTTCAGCTTGAAGTTATCTTCCAGCGATGTGGTTACGAAAACGGGGGTACCGCCGCAAATCGAAACCATTTCCGGGTAGCTGACCCAGTAAGGTGCCGGAATAACAACTTCATCGCCGGGGTTAAGCGTCGCCATGAAGGCGTTGAAAAGAATCTGCTTTCCACCGGTTCCGACGATTGTCTGCTCCGGCTTGTAGTCCAGACCGTTTTCCCGCTTGAACTTTTCGGCAATTGCCTTGCGCAGTTCAGGAATACCCGAAACCGGCGTGTATTTCGTTTTACCCGCGTTGATCGCGGCAATGGCAGCTTCCTTGATATTGTCGGGCGTATCGAAATCCGGCTCACCTGCACCAAGGCCAATCACATCGCGACCCTGAGCCTGCAGTTCACGGGCTTTCTGGGAAACGGCGATAGTGGCGGAAGGCTTAACGCGGGAGAGAATGTCGGCAAGGAAGGCCATTTTTATCGGTCCTATTGAAGTTGACATCGGCAGAGTTTGCGACAGCCGCCCTCTGCGGCAAGTGGTATGTCGAAAGAACAAGCGCGTTTCAAGGCCAAATGCCATGAAAACGTTACGTTGTCGGCATTTTAAGAGGCGCTTAACCGGCCCGTAACGCTTGCTGTGCTAGGCTAAGACGGCTGAAATGATTTTCCCGGTGGATCGCCGTGGCACCGAAAAGCATTTTTTCAAATCTCTCACGCGAGGCCGATGGCTCCTGGTCAACGACCTATGCCCCCTTTACGCTCAGATCCGCGCTACAGCCCATATTTCGCAGGCTGTCCGATGGCCGGTTCGATATAGATTCCTTCGAGGGTCTGGTGCGCCCCTACCAGGCATCGCAACTGGTGCCGCCAGCCCAGCTGTTCGCGCAGATCCATCCCGATGACATCGAGGCGATCGACAGTATCCTGCGCACGATCCACATTCTCAATACCGGCGCATTGGCGAGATCGCGGGCGCGCATTTTTGTCAATTTCCATCCGGGCCTGTTTCGAACTCCCGCCAAGATGCAGCAGGAAGTGGAGCGGATGCGGCTTTCGGCCCATGAGGCTGGAATGGCCCCTGACCGGATTGTCTGCGAAGTTGCGGAAAACAAGGGTGCCGATACGCGGCTGGTGGCCGATTTCGCCGACCATATGCGCGCCATGGGTTTTCGTGTCGCAATTGCTGATTTCGGTGCCGGAGATTCCGATATCGAACGGGTCAAGCTGATCAAGCCCGATTACGTCAAATTCGAAGCGGCCTGGGCCCGCAACTTCATGCGCAATTCCGCTGGTGCGGCCCTCCTGCGCCTCATCGTCCGGCAATTTGTCGCCGAAGGTATCGAACCGATCTTCGAAGCACTCGAGGAGGAACGCGAGCTAGACCTGTGCGTAGACCTGGGTGTGGCGCTGATGCAGGGCTATGCACTGGCAAGGCCTGAACTGGCTCCCACCACCTTCAATGAAAGGTTTCCCGAGCTTCTCGGAGCAGCGCGCGTGACCGGGTTTAAACAGTCCCTTAAGCCCTCTTCGAGGCTTCCTGCTGGGAACGAGACGCGCGGCCCCAAACCGGTAAAAACCTTCGGCAAACGAGGAATTTGAGAGGCGTTTATCTCTTGTTAACCGCCGCCTTGTTATCGCCACAATAAATACGCCGGACTGTCCGAATTCGGTCCACAAGCCGTCCACTTCAAAGCCAATTTTAAACCATGTCGCGAATTTCCGTGCCGTGCGTCGCATTGTCGGCATTTAGGCGGGAGCGGGCGCAGAACGTGGGCAAGGAACCAGAACAATGTTTCTCAATGATCGGAATTCGGCAGACCGGCTGAGAACCCAAAGAATGCTTTTTTCGCTCTGGATGGCTCTGGCCGCGTTGATGGTCGTCATCACCATGGCCGCAGGGCTTGCCACCTCGGCTCACGCGCTCGAGGCATCGCCGGACCAGGCAAATGAAATGGTCGACAACATCCATACATCGGCGATTGCCTCGGCTCCCATATCCAGGGCGTCGGACCGCATCCTGGTAACCGCACTCGTCGTTACTGGCTTCATCACAATGGCTATTGGCGGCATCGTGCTGACCGTCAACGGCATCAGGGAAACCTCGCCCACGCGCAGCCGTCGGGATTGACCGGTCAGCTTGCCGCAATCATTCTTTGCTGTTAGAGCAGCGTCAAATTTGGCAAGGGTCAAATTTGCCAGAACGACGCCTGGATCACGTGCCAGCGTGTCATGGCCTTTGCATCCGGTGAGACATGACGCGCATTCAGGCCAATCTCGTTTTATTGCTCGCCGCCGCAATCTGGGGCGGCGGCTTCGTCGCGCAGTCCACGGCCATGGATACGATCGGTCCATTCTGGTTTGTGGGTCTGCGTTTTGCCATCGCCGCCATCGCGGTTCTGCCTTTTGCGGCCATGGAAAGCCGAAAAATGGGCTCGGCGCCATCGAGGGGTGAATTCAAGGCTTTCGCCCTTGTGGGCGTGGCTCTCTTTCTGGGCGCGATAACGCAACAGATCGGCTTGCTGACGACATCTGTCACGAACTCCAGCTTTCTCACCGCGCTCTATGTCATCTTCGTCCCCGTCATCGCCGTCATCATATATCGCCGCAATCCGCACTGGGTGGTTTGGCCCGGCGCACTGATGATGTTGACTGGCATATTCCTGCTTTCAGGCGGCGCCATCGCCAGCCTGACGACGGGAGACATGCTCAGCATCACCTGCGCCGTCTTCTGGGCTCTCCAGATCACTCTTGCCGGTCGCTTCGTCATGCAGAGCAACAGGCCGCTTGCGCTTTCCTGCACGCAGTTTTCCATATGCGCCGCGTTGAGCATGGTCTTCGGCGCAATGGTCGAACCACTGAGCTTCACCGCAATCTCGTCTTCCATAGGTGAGATACTCTATGTGGGTCTGGTTTCCTCAGGCCTGGCCTTCGTGCTGCAGGTCATCGGGCAGCGATATACGACGGCACCACAGGCAGCCATCTTCCTATCGTCGGAGGCGCTATTTGGAGCCTTCTTTGCTGCGATCTTTCTTCAGGAAACCATCCAGACTGCCGGCTACATTGGTTGCGCGATAATTTTTGCCGCGATTTTGCTGGTAGAGCTGGTTCCCGAACTGTCGAGAAAGCGAAATAACGCATTAAGTGCCAAAACCTGAGCACTCTCGTAATTTTCCACACTCAATAAAATTTTCCCCTTTCACGCGAAATTTACCACTGAATCCCATCGCCAGCGATGTTTTCATTTCAGAACTTCTAAAACGTGAGAAAAATTCTGCCATTGCAGTGGTCTGTCGCCCATATGGTGTAAGGGGCGCATCCAATTTGTCTAAAAAGTTTCGCTTGCCAATTCTAAATAAACACAGCAATCTACTGCGGTTCGGGCAAGTTGCGAGCATGGGAAGGCCTAAAAAATGAATGCTCCGGAGATAAAAAACTCTGGGCGGCGGGGACAAAATAACGTTGATCAGAACGTCAAAAGCTTTCCACGCGAAGGTCCACATTCTCAACTATCAAAAACTGCCTGCCGTACGCCTTAACCGGCAAAACTGTAATGCTGCCTGGAGCTGAACACGGGCAGAGCGAAAAGGACCTGATGCATGGCCGAGACTGGCACTGTTAAATTCTTCAATACCGACAAGGGCTTCGGCTTCATCAAGCCAGACAATGGTGGCGCCGATATTTTTGTCCACATCTCCGCTGTACAGGCTTCCGGCCTGTCCGCACTCTCAGAAAATCAGAAAGTAAGCTTCGACACTGAACCGGATCGTCGCGGCAAGGGGCCGAAGGCAGTCAATCTGCAGATTGATGGCTGAACCCTCACGACTTTCTCTTCTGGTTGAAGCCCGGCAGGAATGCCGGGTTTTTTTGTGCTCCAGGCAAGGCTTGCATTCGCGTCTCGCCAGTTCTCGCATCGTGTGGCCACCTGCCGCGGCCAGAAGAATGACTAGAGACCCTGGAGGTAGGGGTTGGTGCGGCGTTCCTCGCCTATGCGTCCACCGGGACCATGGCCGCAGATGAAGCCGACATCATCGCCAAGAGGCAGTACCTTGTCCCTGATGGATGCGAGCAATTGCTCGTGGTTGCCGCCGGGAAGATCGGTGCGTCCAATAGAGCCGCTGAACAGGACATCGCCCACATGCGCAAAGGCCTGCTCTCTGTTATAATAGATCACATGGCCCGGCGCGTGGCCCGGGCAGTGAAGAACTTCGAAACGATGATCCCCGAAGGACAGCGTATCGCCATCCTTCAGCCAGCGGTCTGGCAATACATTCTGAAGGCCGGGTATGCCGTAGGTTTGCGCCTGAACTTCAATACGCTCCAGAAGCGGCCTGTCATCCTCATGCGGCCCGATAATGGGAAGAGATAGCTTCTCTTTCAGCTCCTTGGCACCACCGGCATGGTCCAGATGCCCGTGGGTCAGCCATATCTCTTTTAAGGTAACACCGTTTTCCTGGATGGTCTGGATGATGACATCCACATCTCCACCCGGATCGACAATGACACCTTCCTTGGTGTCCTGATCGAAGAGAATGGTGCAGTTCTGCTGAAAAGGCGTCACTGGGATAATGCCTGCCTGTAACTTTCCCATTGTATCTCCCTTTTAAAAACAGCGTCCTCTATAGACCGCCATTTTTCGCCAGACAACAAAACCGCAGGGATTATTGCGCCGACAAAGACTATACCGTTGCGCCAAAATTCCCTTCGATGAAACAGACACCTGTATTTTAGCAATCGCGCAAACTGGAACAGACCGTTAACTCGCGCGTTCTTGCCCCAGTCTTCAAAGGAGTGAGGCAGATGAACAAGAAGCTGAAACTTATGATCGCCGGCGGCGCGCTGACGCTGCTCGCTGGATACGCCAACGCGGCGATGGTTGCCACCACGGCTTCCGACATTTCTGTACGTTCGGGCCCAGGCGAAGATTATCCTGAGGTCGGTCTCGCCACCCGTGGCAGCGACGCCGTACTGGACGGTTGCCTGGACGGCAGCGCATGGTGCCGTATCGAAGTAAACGGTGTGCGCGGCTGGGCAAATGCCGATTATCTCAACGTCATGTACGAAGGCGCGCCCGTTGTTCTGCGTGAGCGTCGTTCTGAGATCAACGTTCCCGTCGTGACATACGAAAAGACTTCCAACGTCCAGTCGGAACCAAATCCGGGCGACCCGAACCTCGGTCGCGTTGGTGAAGTCGATCCGCCAGAAAATGTCATGACCTATATCGAGCGTCATCCGGGTCAGGTTGTGCGCATCGACGGTGATGTCGCCATCGGCAGCACGTTGCCAGCAACGGCAGAACTCGTTCAGATCCCAGACTATGAATATAGCTACGTCATGGTCAACGATCGCCGAGTTCTCGTGGAGCCAACCACTCGCCGGGTCGTTTACGTCTACGAGTAAGCTTGACGAACAAGCTTGAGTTTACTGTAAAAAGAGCGCGGTTTTCCTGCGCTCTTTTTTTTGCGTATCCCGGCCCCGTCCGCATAATGTCGTTGATGTTCCTCCCTCGTCATATTATCGAACGCAACAGAAAATGATTGCAATCGACCTCCTGTTGTCGCGTATTTTCAGATAGTCTGCAGCCGCATCGCCGGGACTGCAGAGCAGCCGAGAAGTCGGCGTGGTCGTGCGATGCAGGTGGTAAGAGCGAGAAGGAACCAAGGTGCCTGCCCAGTCGATGAAGAAAGCCGTCAGACGCGCCCCACCTCTTCCCCATGTCGATGATGGAAAGATCGACTTCGATACGATTGAGGCGTTCTTCTTTGCCTATCGCGACTTTGTTTCGGACCCCGACGTAATCCTTTCGAAGCTGGACTATGGCAGAGCGCACCACCGCGTCGTCTATTTCGTCTGCCGTCAACCGGGCATGACGGTTGCCGACCTGCTGGATACCCTGCAGATTACCAAGCAAAGTCTTGCGCGGGTGCTCAAGCAGCTCATCGATGACGGCTACATAAGACAGATGGCGGGCCCTGAGGACAGGCGACAGCGCAGGCTTTACCCCACCTTGACGGGCCGTGAACTGGCGCTAGCGCTCAGCGATCCACAATCGCGAAGAATCGACCGTGCCTTGGAGGGGATGCCACCGGATGCACGTGCCTGCGTTCGAGAGTTTCTTGCGCGAATGCGTGACCCGGAAACGGACCGCCCGACCATGGAAACAGCCTCTACGGAGGACAAGGAGTAGACATGCCGAGCGGTACACCGAAACAGCCACTTGCAGATGATGATGCCCCTCACCTGCTGATCGTCGATGACGATGCGCGCATCCGGGCGCTGCTTCAACGCTTTCTTGGCGACAAGGGCTACCGGATTACCGCTGCGGCGGATGCCGCGGAAGCCCGCCGCAAGATGCAGGGCATTCGCTTCGATCTTCTCATTCTCGACGTGATGATGCCCGGGGAAAACGGTCTGTCGCTGACCCGGTCGCTCAATGAAAACAAGACCGTACCCGTTATTCTTCTGACGGCGCGTTCGGAAGCGGATGCACGCATCGCCGGGTTGGAAGCCGGTGCCGATGATTATCTTCCAAAGCCTTTCGACCCGCGCGAGCTTGTGCTGCGGATCAACAACATCCTGAGACGCAACGCATCGCCGGATACGCCCAAGATAGAGCAGATCATTTTCGGGCCGTATAATTTCTCCGTACCGCGCAAGGAATTGCGGCGCGGCGCGGAAGTCATCCGGCTGACAGACCGCGAACAGGAGATCATGCTTCTCTTCGCGCTTCGCGCAGGCGACACGATCCCTCGCCATGAACTGGTCGATGCCGACGCTGATGTCGGCGAACGCACGATTGACGTCCAGATCAACCGGCTGCGGCGCAAGATCGAAGACGACCCGGCAAATCCGGTCTACTTGCAGACCGTGCGCGGCATCGGGTACCGTCTGAGCGTGGACTGACGCTGTCTGCGTCCCTTACGCCAACTGGAAGAGACGACAATGGCCAGCCTCGATTTCATCAGTGCCGCGAGAAACAGCGGGATCGCCCGCGCCTGGCGGTTCTTCGTTCGCTGGCTTCGCCACTGGCTGCCAACCGGGCTGTATACCCGGTCGCTGTTGATTATCATCCTGCCCATGGTTTTGCTGCAGGTGGTGGTTGCCGCCGTTTTCATGGAGCGCCACTGGCAAATGGTAACGGAGCGGCTGTCGGCCGCCGTCACCCGCGATATCGCCGCCATCATCGAACTTCTGGAGAGCGATCCGGAGGAAGACGACTACCAGCGTGTTATCCGCATCGCGCGCGACAGGCTGGATCTCAGTGTCTATATCGAGCCGAAGACACCTCTTCCCGAGCCTCGCGCCCAGCCGTTCTTCTCGATCCTCGATACGATTCTCGCCGATCAGATACAGCAACAGATCGGCAGGCCCTTCTGGATCGATACATTTGGCAATGGCTCGCTGGTCGAGATCCGCATTCAGCTTGCCGACAAGACATTGCGTGTCTTTACCCGTCGCAGCCAGGCCTATGCCTCCAACACGCATATCTTTCTGGTCTGGATGGGCGGCGCCTCTCTGGTGCTTCTTGGAATATCCATTCTGTTTCTTCGTGGTCAGATCAGGCCAATTCTGGCGCTCGCGAAAGCCGCCGAGAGCTTTGGACGCGGCCAGAAAATCACCGCCTATTCGCCGCGTGGGGCGGACGAGGTTCGTCGCGCGGGGCTTGCCTTCATTCTTATGCGAGAGCGCATCGAGAGGCAGATGGAACAGCGCACAGCCATGCTGAACGGCGTGAGCCACGATCTTCGCACCATTCTCACCCGGTTCAAGCTGCAGCTTGCGCTTGCCGGGGACAATCCGGATCTTGAAGGTCTGGACAAGGATGTGGACGACATGCAGTCCATGCTGGAGGCATATCTTGCATTTGCCCGCGACGATGCCGAAGAGAGCATTGGTACGCTGGAACTGGCACCCCTGTTTGACCGCTTTGCCAGCGATTTCCAGATGTGTGGCAAGACCTTCAGCTACGAGCTGAACGGAATAGAGGGCCTACCCGTTCGCCCCAACGCCTTTTCCCGATTGATCGGCAATCTGGTGGCCAATGCCCATCGCTATGCCACAACGCTGAACATCCAGGCACACCGTGCGCCAAGATCGATCACGTTGACCTTCGATGACGATGGCCCGGGAATACCCGAGGAGTCCCGCGAGGACGTGTTCAAGCCGTTTTATCGGCTGGATGAAGCGCGCAATCTTAACGCATCGGGCACCGGCCTCGGGCTTTCCATCGTCAGGGACATAGCCCGAAGCCACGGCGGTGATGTAACGCTGGGAGACAGCGCTCTGGGCGGGCTTCGCGTTATCGTGAAAATACCGGCCTAAAGCCTTTCCGTCTGGTGAGGCAAATGCCCCTGCCATGGACGACGCCGTGGACGGAGTTCGATGTCAGCACATTTTCGCGCCGTTTGGCACTGCCTGTTCCACGCTGGCGAGAACAATGTCGCCCTTCTCATCCGCAAAACCGAGCGTCAGAACTTCCGAGCGGAAGGGACCGATCTGGCGTGGCGGAAAGTTCACGACGCCCAGAACCTGTCGGCCGACCAGTGAGTCCAGCGTATAGTGAACTGTGATCTGTGCAGATGATTTCCTGATGCCGATCTCGGCACCGAAATCGATCTTGAGCTTGAAAGCGGGCTTACGCGCTTCGGGAAAAGGCTCGGCCTCGATGATGGTGCCAACGCGAATATCGACCTTTTCAAAGTCCGCATAGGTGATTTCTTCGCTCATCGTCCAATCTCCCAGAGACATGGAGGGACCGATGCCCCTAAGGGGACCCGGTCCTCGAGCGTCTCCCTGTTAAAAGGAAACGCTCCAGCTTACACGGCCAGTTCTTCGGCCCGTTTCTTCGCAGCGGCAATGGCTTTGTCGAAAAGTGGTTGCATCCCGTTATCTGCCATCAGCACCGAAAGCGCTGCAGCTGTTGTGCCGCCCGGCGATGTAACGTTCTTTCGTAGCCGTGAGGCGTCCTCGGGGGACTGGTGAAGCAGTTCACCAGCCCCCGCGACGGTTTCCCGTGCGAGACGCATGGCGAGGTCCGCCTGCAGGCCAGCTTTGCGACCTGCCTCCGCCATGCACTCGACGAGATAAAAAACGTAAGCAGGCCCGCTGCCCGAGAGAGCCGTAACCGCGTCAATATCGGCTTCGGTCGGCACCCACTCGACGGGGCCGCTGACCTTCAGCAAGGTTTCCACAAGCGAACGCTGTTGCTCGGACACCGCCTCATTGGCATAGGCGCCGGTCACACCACGGCCAATCATGGCGGGCGTGTTCGGCATGGCGCGGATGGCCGCGGATTTGCCAAGCGAGGCCTCTATGCCTGCGAGCGTCTTGCCTGCTGCGATCGAGACGACAATCGTCTGCGGCCCGACAAGTGTTTTCAGGGCGGGCAGGATCGTATCCATCAACTGCGGCTTAATGGCCAGAAACAGAATACCCGCAACAGTATCGCGCGGCGCTTCTGTCAGATGCGTTGCACCGGATTCGGTAATCCGCCTCATCATGATATCGGACGGACCCGGATCGACGACGAGGATGGAAGAGCCGGTGATGCCCTTCTCAAGCCAGCCCGACAGCAAAGCACCGCCCATATTGCCAGCGCCGATCAGAACAAGTGGACCCGATGCAAGAGTGACCATCGATCAGGCCTCTCCAACCGTCTCGAACAGTGCCGCTTCCATGGCAGCCTTCGCTTCCATGCCGGACCAGACGACAAACTGGAATGCCTGGAAATACTGCTCGCAGGCTTCAAGCGCGCTTGAAAGAAGCACTTCCACCTGCTGATTGGTGGGCTCCGCCCCGCCTGCCAGAAGCAGCGACTGCCGGAAGATGATGACATCCTCCTGACGCCAGAGATCGAAGTGGCCCATCAGCGTCTGGCCGTTGACATGCGACAGAAGGCGGATGACTTCGTTGACCCGGTGATCGGGCACCTTGATGTCGAAGGCGCAGGCGAGATGAAGCGCCTCGAACTGTTCCATCCAGGAAAACGAAACATGGTAATCCGCCCAACGGCCTTCGACCGTCATGGCAATCTCATCCTCGCCGGAGCGTTCGAACGACCAGTCGTTTGACGCAGCCACAAACTCGATCATATCGACCGGGTTGGAGTAACGTTCGACTTCAAATTCCATTAAGCTCATACGGCACCTTCTCAGCCGGAAATGAATGTTCTGTCTCGCACGCAAAGGCACAAAAACGCACACACAAATGCCGGTTACAACACATTGGGATGATGTCCGACGCTGCCAGAATAACGCAGTTAACCTGTCTGGAGCTTACCGAGTTCATTACGAATCATCATTTAAAATCAGTGTATAACGAGCGAGTCCCAGCGCCACCCCCACCTTCCCGTTTTTGCAATCAGAACGGTGGATATCTCCTCGTACGAAACCTCAGTTGGGAGTCATAACCGACTCTGCCAATTGCATTTTTCGAGTGTTTCCACAGACGTTAAAAAAAACTGAATGAATTTGCTTGCTTGCACAGGCCGAATCCCCACTGTGGCCGAAACCTGTAGCAAAACGGAACAGGCATAAAAAAACCGGGCCCTTTGGAAGGCCCGGCGTCGGAATCAACGAACAGATTGGAAGCGTCAGGAGGCGGTTGCGGAGAGCTTTGCTTCCAGCGCGTCCAGCCGCGCACGCAGCGCGTCGTTTTCGTCGCGAGCCTGTATGGCCATTTCGCGCACGGCTTCGAATTCTTCACGCTTGACGAGATCCAGACTGTTCAGCCAGCGTTCTGCCTGCGCATGAAAAGCCTGCTCGACTTCCTTGCGCATACCCTGGGCTGCCCCTGCTGCATCGGTCATAAGCTTCGCGAATTCATCGAAAATACGGTTTGTTCCAGTCGTACTCATGGTGCGATGTCCTCGTAAAGATCCAGGTCAGAATAGGGAAAAGCCGGTCGCCTTTCCGCTCCATACTCTTCAGGTAGGCACTCGCCCGCGACGTTGCAAGCGAAATAAGAAACCGTTCCTTTTGCTGCCCGATTGACAGCGTCACGATCGCGCCGAAGAATCGCCTTGACCGCACCCTTTTCAATCGCCATTTTCCCGCTCCGGGAAAAGAATGATTGAGATATCTGGTTCTTAAGGTCAGCCCTCTGGCGTTCCTTGCCCTCAACGCAATGACAATGGAATAAGCGATTTGTTTGGACCCCTCGCCCAGTTATCCATCATGCCGTTCCCGAACATCGATCCGGTGGCATTCAGTCTGGGCCCGCTGGCCATTCACTGGTATGGTATTGCCTATGTCTTCGGCATCATGCTGGGCTGGTACTACGCCCGCAAACTCAGCCTTTCCGACACGCTCTGGCGGCATGACAAATCGCCCGTCACCCCCGCGCACCTGGATGACTTTATTGTCTGGGCAGCCGTCGGCATCGTTCTGGGCGGACGCATCGGCTACATTTTATTTTATGACATGCCGGCCGTCATGGCCAATCCGGTGCGGGCATTGCAGGTCTGGAACGGCGGCATGTCGTTTCACGGCGGCCTGATGGGAACGACGCTGGCGATGTACCTCTTCGCCAGACGCAATGGCATACCCGTCTGGAGCATGTTCGACATCATTGCCGCAGTCGCCCCGCTCGGGCTTTTCTTCGGTCGAATTGCCAATTTCATCAATGGAGAATTGTGGGGACGCCTGACGGATGTTCCCTGGGCAGTCGTGTTTCCAACCGGCGGTCCGTTTGCGCGACATCCGAGCCAGCTTTATGAGGCCGGTCTGGAGGGACTGGTCTTGCTGATCGTTCTGGCCATTCTTATCTACGGTTTCAAGGCGCTGAAAAGCCCGGGTACCGTGACGGGTGTTTTCGTCTGCGGCTACGCGCTTTCCAGAATTTTCGTAGAATTCTTCCGCGAACCCGATGCGCAGATCGGCTATCTCGCTGGAAACTGGCTGACCATGGGCATGGTTCTGTCGACGCCCATGTTCCTTTTAGGTCTATGGGCTGTCGTGCGCGCCCAACGCGCAGCGACGCCAGAGAGAACCGGATAAACCACGATGCCGACACCGCTCGCACGCCGCATTAAGTCGCTCATCCGCCTCAACGGCCCGATGAATGTTACCGACTTCTTTTCGCTCTGCCTGGCTGATCCCGAGCACGGCTACTACAAGACGCGCCAGCCCTTCGGCCGGACTGGTGACTTCGTAACGGCGCCGGAAGTGAGCCAGTTGTTTGGCGAAATGCTGGGCGTGTATATCGTCCACGCCTGGCAGCGCCATGGCACGCTCGCAAATGCCCGCCTCGTGGAAATCGGCCCGGGGCGCGGGACGATGATGACGGACATTTTGCGCGTGGTTCAGCGCATTGCGCCGCCACTCTACGAAACGATGAGTGTCCATCTTGTGGAAACTAGCCCGCGGCTGGCCGAAGCGCAGCAAAAGAAGCTGGCAAGCCATGGCGACAAGATTTCGTGGCACGAAAGCTTTGAGGAGGTTCCGCCGGGCTTTCTGCTGATCGTCGCCAACGAGCTGTTCGACGCCATCCCCATTCGGCAGTTCGTCAAGACGCCACAGGGCTTTCGTGAACGGGTGGTCGCACTCGGCGCAGATGATGAGCTGATTTTCACGTCGGGGCTCGCCAGCATCGACCCTGAACTGCTGCCGCCATTCCCGGAACGTCAGCCCATCGGCACCATTTTTGAATATTCCCCGGCTCGTGAAGCGGTCATGGCAGCCATTGCCAAGAAACTGAAAAGTCAGGGTGGTACGGCCCTCATCATCGATTACGGGCACGTGGTTTCCGGCTTCGGTGATACATTGCAGGCGCTTCGAATGCATGAATTCGATCCGGTTCTTGCGCATCCCGGCGAAGCGGACCTCACCAGCCATGTCGACTTCGAAAGCCTTGTCAAGACAGCGGAAAGCAACGGCGTGCACGTCAATGGCTGCCTGCCCCAGGGCGACTTCCTCTATGGCCTTGGGCTGCGGGAGCGGGCGCAAGCGCTGGCTGCGAAAGCAACCCCCGATCAGACGCTGGAAATCGCGGAAGCCGTCAATCGGCTGGCTGGTGAAGGCGTGGGCAAGATGGGTGAGCTTTTCAAGGTGCTTGCCGTGTCCAGTACGCCGGTCCACCTCTTGCCTTTCCGCCCGCTGGATTGACAGCAGCATGGCCCTTGGGCCAACATCGCCGCAATTCGAAGCAGTCAAAAACTGCCGCAAGCATCCCATGTGATGTGCTTAAACGGAAACACTCGCTCGCAAATATGCGTTTCAAATCAGCGACATCGCCAAGGAATGACACCGCAATGCAGGACGAAACGCTGCCGCTTCCCATTCTCAGCCCCATGCTGGCCGTTGCTGGCGGAAAACAGATACGCCATGGCTTCTTCGGCCGTCACGGCGGGGTTTCCGAAGGCATTTATCGGGGACTGAATGTCGGCCTGGGCTCCGACGACGATCGCGACGCCGTTACCGAAAACAGACGACGCGTGACAAACTGGTTCGATCTGCCGGTGGAAAGACTGGCAACGGTCCATCAGGTCCATTCCCCGGATGTTGTCGTGGTGGATGGCTCATATAACGGTGAGCGACCTCAGGCTGATGCCATGGTCACCGCCACTCCGGGTCTGATCCTTGGTGTCTTGAGCGCCGATTGCGGGCCCATCCTTTTTGCCGATGCCCAACAGGGTGTGATCGGTGCGGCTCATGCGGGCTGGAAAGGTGCGGTATCCGGCGTCCTGGAAAACACCATCGAAGCCATGATTGCTCTTGGAGCACGGCGTGAACGCATCGTCGCAAGTCTCGGACCGTCCATCTCCCAGGAGAATTACGAGGTCGGACCAGAGCGCGTCGATAGCCTCAAGGAAATGAACCCGGACTACGCGGCCTACTTTTCCTCATCGCCCAAGGATGGCCATGCCTTTTTCGATCTGAAGAAGCTGACCGTCGACAGGCTTGCGAATGCCGGAGTGCAGGTGGAGGACCTAGGTCTGTGCACCTACCCCGATGAGGACCGTTTCTTTTCCTTCCGCCGTACCACGCATCGCTCCGAACCGGACTATGGACGGCAGATTTCAGCAATAGCAATTCTGGAGACCTGATATGGCCCTGCATTTCGACGCCGCCGAGTTCGAGGCACGCCATGCCCGCCTGATGGAAAAGATGGCAGAAGAAAAGCTGGATGCCGTTTTGCTGTTTGCGCAGGAAAGCATGTATTGGCTGACCGGCTACGACACGTTCGGCTACTGCTTTTTCCAGACCCTGATCGTCAAGGCCGATGGCAGCATGACGCTTCTCACCCGCTCGGCGGATTTGCGCCAGGCGCGCCAGACGTCCAACATCGAAAACATCGTCATATGGGTGGACCGCCTGAATGCCGACCCAACGCTGGACCTCAAGAACCTGCTCAGCGAGATGGATCTGCTGGGTTGCCGCATCGGTATCGAGTTCGACACCCACGGCATGACCGGGCGCATTGCTCGCCTGCTGGACAACCAGCTTGCCAGCTTCGGCCAGATTATCGATGCTTCAGCCATCGTCAGCAACCTTCGTCTGATCAAGAGCCCCGCGGAAGTGGCCTATGCACGGAGGGCGGGCGAACTGGCAGACGATGCGCTGGATGCAGCGCTGAAGATCGTGGCTGCGGGTGCTGACGAGGCAGAGATACTGGCCGCCATGCAGGGTGCCGTTTTCGCGGGCGGCGGAGACTATCCTGCCAATGAGTTCATTATCGGCTCCGGTCCCGATGCGCTGCTCTGCCGCTACAAGGCCGGACGCCGCAAGCTTGATGCAAAGGACCAGTTGACGCTGGAGTGGGCAGGCGTGAGCGCGCATTACCATGCGGCCATGATGCGCACCATCGTGATCGGAGAGCCGGAATTCCGTCACAAGGAGCTTTATAACGCCTGTGCCGAGAACATTCGCGCCATCGAGGAGGTTCTGCGTCCCGGTTACACCTTCGGAGATGTCTTCGACGTCCACGCACGTATCATGGATGAGCGCGGCCTCACACGCCACCGCCTCAATGCCTGCGGCTATTCGCTGGGCGCGCGCTTTTCGCCTTCCTGGATGGAGCACCAGATGTTCTATGCCGGCAACACCCAGGAAATCCTGCCCAACATGACGCTGTTCGTCCACATGATCATCATGGACAGCGACTCCGGCGTTGCCATGACGCTTGGCCAGACTTACCTCACGACCGAGGGAGCGCCGGAATCGCTCTCCCGTCATAGCCTGGATTTGCTCACGGCCTAATCTCGATTTGACTCCCGTCGGCTACGAACCGTACATTGCTGCGAAAGACGTTCGGCGGGAGACGACATTGAAGGGACATCCACCATGCGGCGGCTAGGGATGATGATCGCAATCCCCTGCCTGAGCGCTGTTCTGGCAGGCTGTAACACCACAGATACGCTCACCCCGTTGGTCGATGTCGGCCATGGGAACACGCAATCAACGCCGGTCAATCAGGGCGACCTCGACCAGATGGCGGCGGCCGCAGACCGGTCTCCAGGCGTGGTCTCCGCCCAGATACCTGCCTACGCACCGCAAAATACGCGGCAAGCGCAGGCGCTGGCCATGTCGAGTGGCGCTCAATACGGCCAACCCACCGCCCAGCAACAGCCTGTCCCTCCTCAACAAGCCCCGGCGCCAGCCCAGCCCCAGGCGCAAGCGCCTACGCAGGTGGCCTCTCTGCCGTCTGGATCTGCCGCAGGCTCCATCCGCTTTCTTCCCATCATTGGTGCCCCTGTAGAGGCCGTTACGCCCCTGTCTCGCCAACTGGGTGCCGAAGCGCGCGCCAAGGGCCTGACGATCAAGCCGTCGACGGATGCCTCCGCTGAAAACATTCTCAAGGGATATCTTTCCGCCTTTGATGATGGCGGCAATGTCACCATCGTCTATGTATGGGATGTTCTGGACCCTAATGGCGCCAGACTGCACCGGTTGCAGGGACAGCAGACTGTGCCCCGGCGGGGCACTGATCCATGGGGCGCGGTGACCGATACAACCATGCAGAAAATCGCTGCCCAAACGCTCAATGACTATCAGGCGTGGAAGCAGGCAAAGCACGGATAGCAACTCAGGATGGTATGAAACTTTTTTAGGCATTGCGGAGTCACAAAGTTTTCACGAAAATCATGGGTAAGACCCTCTGAGCTCTTGCATTCACGGGCAACACCGCTATTAAGGCGCCCATGGCAAAACGGCGTGTCCGACACCCTTCGGGTCGGGTATTCCTCCCCGTTTAACGACGCATGGACCTCAGGGAACATTCTCTGTCGGGTTTTAAGCGATGGCATGGAAACAGGCGGCAGCAATGAAGGTTTTCGCAGGCAATTCGAACCGGCATCTGGCCGAAGCGATCTGCAAGTATCTGAATGTCCCTCTTGGAAATGCCACTGTAAAGCGGTTTGCCGATCAGGAAATATTCGTAGAAATTTCTGAAAACGTGCGCGGTGAGGACGTTTTCGTCGTTCAGTCCACGTCTTTCCCTGCCAATGACCATTTGATGGAACTGCTGATCATGATCGACGCGATGCGTCGTTCCTCGGCAAAGCGCATCACCGCCGTTCTTCCCTATTTCGGCTACGCCCGCCAGGACCGCAAGGCCGGTCCACGGACGCCCATTTCAGCGAAACTCGTTGCCAATCTCATTACCGAAGCCGGTGCTGACCGTGTCCTGACGCTGGACCTCCACGCAGGCCAAATCCAGGGCTTCTTCGATATTCCCACCGACAACCTCTTCGCCGCACCCATTCTGGCACGCGACGTCAAGGAACATTACGACACCAAGAACGTCGTTGTCGTTTCGCCTGACGTCGGTGGCGTGGTGCGCGCCCGTTCGCTGGCCAAACGTCTGGACTGTCTGCTCGCCATCGTCGACAAGCGCCGCGACCGTCCGGGCGAGTCCGAGGTCATGAACGTCATTGGCGACGTTACCGGCAAGGACTGCCTGCTGATCGACGACATCGTGGATTCCGGTGGTACGCTGTGCAACGCCGCAGAGGCGCTTCTCAAGAACGGCGCGACCAGCGTGACGGCTTACATCACCCACGGCGTTCTCTCCGGCGGTGCCGTGGCGCGTGTGGCCTCTTCCAAGCTGCGCGAGCTGGTTATCACCGACAGCATTCAGCCGACGACAGCTGTCCAGTCAGCGCATAATATCCGCGTCATCACCACAGCCACCCTGCTCGGCGAAGCCATCAATCGTACATCGATGGAACAGTCGGTTTCCGGTCTGTTTGACTAAGACTGCGGCCGGAATATCCAGCTCCCAGATATTGGAATAGATATTCCATTTCTTGTCTTGAATGAAATAAAAAAGCCGGCGCATTCCGCTCCGGCTTTTTCTGTCTTTCGGGAACCGGCTCCCGGAAGCTCGCGAGAACTTCCGGGAGAATGCCGGCGGCAGCGGCCACCGGCTCCGGGGAGGACCCTGTCGCTTCCTAGAAGAAGCCGAGCTTGTTGGGGCTGTAGGAGACCAGCAGGTTTTTCGTCTGCTGATAATGATCCAGCATCATCTTGTGGGTTTCGCGACCAATACCGGACTGCTTGTAGCCGCCGAAGGCAGCGCCTGCGGGATAGGCGTGGTAGCAATTGGTCCAGACGCGCCCGGCCTCAATGCCGCGCCCTGCCCGGTAAGCCGTATTGGTGTCACGGCTCCAGACGCCCGCGCCAAGGCCATACACCGTGTCATTGGCAATCTCGATGGCCTCGTCCAGGGTCTTGAAGGTAGTCACGGATACGACAGGGCCGAAGATTTCCTCCTGGAACACGCGCATCTTGTTATTGCCTTCGAAGACCGTCGGCTGGATGTAGAAGCCATCCTTCAGGTTGCCCGACAGCGACTTCTTGTCACCACCGGTCAGGACCTTTGCACCTTCCTTTTTGCCGATCTCAAGATAGCTCATGATCTTGTCGAACTGCTCCTGGGATGCCTGCGCACCGATCATGGTTGCGGCATTCAGCGGATCGTCCTGGCTGATCGCTTCCACGCGCCTGATCGCCTTTTCCATGAAGCGATCGTAGATGGACTCGTGAACCAGCGCGCGCGATGGGCACGTGCACACTTCGCCCTGATTGAGGGCGAACATCGCAAAGCCCTCAAGCGCCTTGTCGAGGAAAGCGTCGTCTTCGTTCATCACATCCGCAAAGAAAATGTTGGGAGACTTGCCACCCAGTTCCAGCGTAATGTTGGTGACGTTGTCTGCGGCGTAGCGCATGATTTCCTTGCCGACCGAGGTCGAGCCGGTAAAGGCAATCTTGGCGATGCGGTTGCTTTGTGCCAGCGGCTTGCCCGCTTCCGTACCAAGGCCGTTGACGATGTTGAGGACGCCGGGTGGAAGCAGGTCTTCGATCAGCTCCATCACCAGCAGGATCGAAGCAGGCGTCTGCTCGGCAGGCTTCAGCACCACGCAGTTGCCAGCCGCAAGCGCGGGCGCAAGCTTCCAGGCCGCCATGAGAATGGGGAAGTTCCACGGAATGATCTGGCCGACGACGCCGAGCGGCTCGTGGAAATGGTAGGCGACGGTATCATTATCGATCTGGCCGATGGACCCTTCCTGCGCGCGCACGCAGCCTGCGAAATAACGGAAGTGATCGATCGTCAGCGGAATATCGGCATTGGTGGTTTCACGCAGCGGCTTGCCATTATCCCAGGTTTCAGCCCGGGCGATAAGGTCGAGATTGTCCTCGATGCGCTGAGCGATCTTGAGAAGAATATTGGAGCGTTCCGTTACGCTGGTGCGACCCCAGGCCGCGCGGGCCTTGTGCGCAGCATCCAGTGCCGCTTCGATATCGCTGGCATCGGAGCGCGGGACTTCGCAAATCTTGTGACCCGTGACCGGAGACAGGTTGTCCATATAGCGACCCGACTTTGGCTCCACCCACTCGCCGCCGATGTAATTGCCATATTTCAGCTTGAACGGCGCTTCGCCGGCCTTTTGCTGGACCTGAATGTTCATGAGTTCATCCTCCCTGATGAAATGCGGTCCTTATCTGACCGCGTGACAGGAAGGTGCTCGCAGAATGCGGCCATTCATAGAGGTGGCGGGCGATTCCGCATTGCACAGTGTTTCACTTCTGCGACAGCGGAAGCGATCAACACACCATCATGAGGTTCAGTGAACGCCGAATTTCTTCATCTTGCGGTGGAGCGTTGCCCGGCTGATGCCAAGCAGGGATGCAGCCTGCGTTATATTGCCATTGGCACGTGACAGCACACGACGGAGTGCTGCTCGCTCTGCCTCTGCAAGCTCCGCACCCCGGTCATGGCGATCTTCCTTCAACGCATCGGACGCGGGAATACCGGCCGCCAGGCGGGCATCGTCCAGCCGCAGCGCAAGCCGCGCCGCCCGCGTCGCCCCCAGAATGATATCGTCGGGATCAACGGCCAGAAGCGACAGGGATGTGGAGCCGCCTGATGGCAGCATGAGAATGCGCGCACCGGGAAAGGCACGCCGGAAAAGATTGCCTTCTATGCGCTGGGCCGCATCGCGCACCGCCTGGGTCAGCATGGAAAAGGTGAATTCGTTGACATCGTCGCGGCAGGTGGAAATGTCCAAGGCACCGGTCACCTGCCCAACGTGATCGCGAATGGGCGCCGTGGTGCAGCACAGACTGATATTGGAGGAGAAGAAGTGCTGGTCGCGGTAGATCGTAACGGACCGTTCATCGGCGAGCGCCGTGCCGATGCCGTTGGTGCCGACGCTTGCTTCGCTCCAGACGGCTCCCGACCACAGGCCAAGCTGGCGGAAATCCCGATCATCGCTGACAGCGCCGCGTCGCTCCAGCGCCACACCATCTGCGTCCGTCAGAAGCAGGCAGCATCCGGCCTTTCCGACTGCGGTAAAGATCCGGTCCAGTTCGTCCTCGCTCTCCGCGATCAGACCGGCAGACACTTCCCGGGCGCGCTGAAATTCCGTATCCGTCAGAAAGACTGGCTTGCTGCTCTGTTCGGGCGCCAGTTTGTATTTCGTCATGCAGCGACGCCAAGAGGCGATTATGGGCGAACTGGCGGCAGCCGATGGCTGGCTCGCACTCTGGTAGACATGATCCGCATGCGCTGTGCCGATAGACATGGACTCCTCCCGAGTTTGACGGGATGGTGCGCCGGAAACAAAGGTCTTTCAACAAAAAAACGCTTTACGTGCTCTTCGCCCACTCAGCTTGCGAGCGAGATAACGTCCTGCGCCGAAATGGTGATGGGCTCTCTTGGAAGATTGACCACCGACTCGATACTCTCCGCAGGCCCCGGCCGCCCGAAATAGTAGCCCTGCACATGCTGGCAACCTTCGCGACGAAGGAATTCGACATGGGCCAGCGTCTCAACACCCTCCGCCAGAACGGGAATATCCAGGCTGTTTGCCAGAATGAGCGTTGAGCGCACGATAGCCTGCGATTGTATGTTCGATCCCAGCCCCTCGATGAAGGCGCGGTCGATCTTGATCTTGTCGAAGGGGAAGCTCTGCAATGTCGACAGGGAGGAATAGCCCGTGCCGTAATCATCCATGGCGATGCGAACGCCGAGTGTTTTCAGCCTGCGGATCGTCAGCAGCGCATGGCGGTGATCGTCGATAATGCCGCTTTCGGTTATTTCCAGCTCGAGACGACCTGGCTCCAGCCCGCTCTCAAGAAGAATACGCTGCACTTTCTGCACGAAATCCGAGTCCGAAAGCTGCAAGGGCGCCACGTTGACGGCGATGCTCAAGGGATTTTTCCATCGAACGGCCTGGGAGCAGGCTTCGCGCAACACCCACTCGCCCATTTCGATGATGAAGCCCGTCTGTTCGGCGATGGGAATGAATTCGGCAGGCGAAATCATGCCACGCTCCGGATGGTTCCAGCGCAGCAAAGCCTCGAAGCCAACGATTGTGCCGGTGGCCGTGTCATTCTGCTGTTGAAAATAAAGCTCGAATGCGCCCGCAGCCAGACCCGCTCTCATGCTGACCGCAAGCGCATTTCGGGTGCGCGATGCTTCGTCCATGGACTTGTCATAAAAGCAGATCGTTCCGGTCACATCGCTTTTTGCGCGATACATGGCGACGTCAGCCTGGGATATCAGCGTATCGATATTTCTTGCACCCGCATTGCCAACCGCAATACCGATGCTGGCACCGACCGAAAGCACTGTACCGTTCCACGCCACCGGCTTGACAATTTCCGCCAGCAGCCGATTTGCAAATTCGATCCCGTCTGCGCGCGAGTAGAAGCGATGCAACACGGCAACGAATTCATCTCCCCCGACGCGGGCGACGAATTCACCGGGCCGCAGAACCGAACTCATGCGGTCAGCCAGTGAGCGAAGTACGGCGTCCCCTGCCCCATGGCCGTGGACGTCATTGATTTCCTTGAAGCGGTTGAGATCGAAAGACAGCAGGGCAATGCGCGCGGTAGGATCGGCGCTGCGCTTCATCAGCAATTGCAGATGCTCATGAAAGGCTGCTCTGTTGGGAATACCCGTAAGGGCATCGTGAAGGGACAGATGGCGGTATCGTGCGACAGCCTGCAAGCTGGCCTCTGAGTCGATGACATAGGTCGAAAAGCCGAAAGCCAGAAGCACGAAGGTAATGATGATTGCGCTGCCGCCCATGAGACCCGGCGACACCAGAGCCGGTGCGATGGTCAATACCGGATCAAACGACAAGGAAAACGCCGCCATGGCGGTAAAATGCGTGGAGGCAATGGCAAGGACCAGAAACGTCATGCCGCTATACTTGCAGAACCAGTTGACCGGACGAACGACGCGATTTGTCGCCAGAACGCCGAAAATCGCGCCAAGCACCATGGACGCAACCACATAATATGGGTCCCAGATCAACGTCCCCTGTACCGTATAGGCCGCCATGCCGGTGTAATGCATACACGCAATGCCCAGGCCGACAACCAGCCCGCCGCCTTCGGCAAGTGCGGATTGTCCGCCATAGGTCGAAATGGCAAAACCCGCCGTCGTGGCAAGAATGGCGATGATAAAGGACAATCCGGTAAAGCCGGGCAGGAAGCCGACACTACCGGGTGCCTGATATCCCAGCATGGCGACAAAATGGGTCGTCCATATCGTGGTTCCGCCGATCATGCCAGCAAGAAAAAGCCAGTTGGCGCGTTGTATAGATTCGGATTGTCTGGCGCGTGCAAAGAGACGCATGGTCAGAAAGCTGCCCATGACACATATGGTGACTGCCGCCAATGTGTAGCGGATGTCGTGTTCGACGGCCAGGCAGGTGAGAATTTGGTACATTGACATCACGCATCTGTTGAAGTGTCACAGATACTAGTCATCATCTGTATTCATCGCGTTTATTGATATAGATAAGCAAAAATTAAATTATACCCCTCTAAATAGAGGTATTTTGTCCAGACTTAAATCCACGGGTGAAACAGGGCGTTGCGTGACAACGCGGTGACAAGCCTTGCCTTTGTGCCCTCTTTATATTATAGCGCCCGCATCCGTGTAGACACCCTTGGAGGCAACACGGGCGAGATGGCTTTCAAAACGCCTCTCCAGTTCCATCCGGCCTGCCGGAGTGAACTCTCCAGACAACCTAAAAGGATTATGCCATGAGCAAAGAATCGTATGAGCTCAAGGCCGAGGCGCGCGAACGAGTTGGTAAGGGGTCCTCTCGTGAACTTCGTCGCAACGGTTTGATTCCTGCTGTCATCTATGGTGACAAGCAAACCCCGATTTCCATCGCGATCTCGACCAACGAGGTCACGAAGCGCGTTCAGGCTGGCGGTTTCATGACCACCATCGCCACGATCGACGTCGACGGCCAGAAGTACAAGGTTCTGCCGAAGGACTACCAGCGCGATCCAGTTCGCGACTTCATGATGCACGTAGACTTCCTGCGCGTATCCGGCAATTCGCAGGTTACCGTCGAAATCCCGGTTCACTTCATCAATGAAGAAAAGTCCGAGATCAAGAAGGGTGGCGTTCTCAACATCGTTCGTCACACTGTCGAAGCCCACGTTCCGGCAAACGACATTCCTGAGGCGATCACGGTTGACCTCGACGGTCTGAAGATCGGCGACAGCGTTCACATCTCGCAGGTCAAGCTGCCGAAGAACGTCGCACCTGTTATCACCGACCGCGATTTCACAATTGCAACCATCGTGCCGCCAGTCGTCGCGATTGTTGATGAAGCAGAAGCTCCGACAGAAGAAGCTTCCGAAGAATAAGTCGCGTTTCGACGCTGCTTTTATGCCTTCTAATGCCTCGCATCCTCAGGACGCGGGGCATTTTTTATGGCCGGATGATATCCATAGATCTTTCAACAATCGCCATCAGAATTATTTAGTGCTGATTAATCATGCCCGGAAACGATAATTCAAAACTTTAAGTTTAGACGTCATACGATTGGTACGTTCGGGACCATTGTCTGAGACTTATCTAATCTGGGACGCGTCACCATTTTCAAACAAGACTTTTAATCGCGTGCTTCTGTTGTACGCGCGGCAAGGGTTGAAGGGCAAAGGGACGGTAGTACGGCATATGACTCACTCCGTAGAAAGTCGCTTCATAGCGATTGTTTCCGGCGCGCTTTTGGCGTTGGTCACTCCGCTCTTCACTATCCTGCTGATGCTTTCCCACCACGAAACCGTCGAAAATCAGAATGACCGTCTGGAAATCCTGCTGGTTGCCAATGCGCAGGCCCTGGGGCGTCCGCTGTGGGATCTCGACGATGAAAGCATCAACCAGATTACCGGAACGCTGGTCACCGATCCTGCCGTCTACATGGTCAAGGTCCGCGACATATTCGGCCAGCTCGATATAACCCAGACAGCCGGCTCCCGTACGCCCTCGGATATCTCGTCTATCAGCCGCGACATCACCTACAAGAATCTTGATGGTGAAACAAAAGTCGGCACCATCACCGTTTTTTACCAGAATGTCGGCCTGTTTGCCTCTCTCGGCACTATCGAGCTTGCGGCCATATCGATCTTCGTCCTCGCCATCTTCACGATTTTTGCAGCGGCCATCATCGGCAACCGTCTGATGGTGATGAAGCCGCTCTTGAGGCTGACGGCAGCCATCGAGGCAACACGGCGTCTCGGCTCCCGCCACCATGTGGACTGGCGATCCGAGGACGAAATGGGCCGCTTGGCGCAAAGCTTCAATGAAATGCAGATTCAGTTGGAGCGGGAAGAGCAGGAAATCAAAAAGGCGCATCAGCGCACGACGGAAATCTATAACCGCACGCCAGCAATGCTGTTCTCGCTGGATCCGACCGATCGCATCGCTGCAGTGAGCGATTATTGGGTAGAGGCGACAGGCTACCAGCGGGCAGACGTTTTGGGCCACAATTTCGCGAGCCTGATCTTCCCGGAAGATCGGGCCCGTTTCGTATTGCGCAAGCACAACGAACACACAACCCATGGCATGGCAGGAAGCTCCGAACTGACCATACGGTTCCAATGCGGCGATGGCCGCATCATGGATGTCCTGATTGCTGAAAAAGCGCTGGATGCGGGCGATGGCCACCACCGCTCCGAATGTCTGAGCGTCATGACCGACGTAACGGAGCTTCGACGCTCGGAATTGCGCAACCGGATGCAGGCCATTTCGGATCACCTCACCGGGCTATTCAACCGTCAGGGCTTCGAAGCCATTCTGGACGAGAAGATTATCGAAGCCGATGAAAACCATACTGAACTCGCCTGCCTTTTCATCGACCTAGACCGCTTCAAGATCATCAATGACAATCTGGGTCACGCGGCCGGCGACGCCGTCCTCAAGGGTTTCGTTGATCGTTTAAAGCTTCTTCTGACGCCCATGGATAGCGCATCTCGCCTTGGTGGAGATGAATTCGCGGTTCTGTTGGCGGGTCCCATGACCCAGCAGCGCGCCGAACGCATCTGCGCCGAAATCTGCGCAATCTTCGATACGCCATTCGATGCCAACGGCCACAGCGTTCGCCTCAGCGCAAGTATCGGTCTGGCGCTTTATCCGAGCCATGCAAAAACCGCCGCCGAGCTTCTGCAAAACTCGGACATGGCCATGTATAGCAAAAAGCGCGCAGGCAAGAACGGTGCGCAAATCTTCGATCCGGCCTTCATGAACGAGGCTCGCGAGCGCGCGGAAATCGAACAGGATATCGAGCAGGCCTTGAAGGAGAACTGGCTGGAGGCCTATTTCCAACCCATCCAGAAGCTGAAAAGCGGTGAAACTGTCGGCTTCGAAGCGCTGATGCGCGTCAGACATCCCCGTAAGGGCCTTCTGTCTCCCGCAGCCATCATCGCCGTCGCTGAAGAAAACGGTTCGATCAGCCGCATCGGCAGCAAAATCCTTGAACACTCCATCCGCAATCTCGCCAAGCTGTCGGAGTTGCCAGGTCTGGAGAACGTCTATGTGGCCGTGAATTTCTCCGCGCTGCAGTTCGAGCCGGGCTTGCCGACCAGAATTGCCGGGCTTCTCTATCGCCATGACATCGTACCGAGCAGGCTGGTCATCGAAATCACAGAGGCCGTGTTGATGCATGACGACCCGCAAATCCGGGCTGTGCTGGATGCCATACGTCAGTTGGGCTGCCGCATTGCACTGGACGATTTCGGAACGGGCTATTCCTCGCTGAGCTATCTCAATCGTTTCCCGGTCGATATCGTCAAGATCGACCAGTCGTTTACACGTTCCATTCGTGATAAGGTGCCAGAGATCAGCCAGAGAAGCCGAATGCTTGTGGAGGGCATCAGCGCCATTTCCCACAAGATGAACTGCGTGGTTATTGCCGAAGGTATCGAGTCCGTCGAGCAGCAGGAGATGCTCAAGGATATTGGAGTGGATTGCGGACAGGGCTATCTCTTCGCGCGCCCACAACCTATCGACGCCTATATTGCGGAATTTGAACAGGCAAATAACCAGGCCATTGCAAAAGTAGGAACATGACTTCATCGGGGGGATGGAAGTGAATGTGGCGCATCATTTTATTTTCGATTGCTTTTTTTATAACCTCATCGGCTTCGTCCGAGCAGCTTTTCATCACGACGGAGGAATATCCACCCTACAATACACGCGGGACTGACGGGCAGCCCCGCGGGGTCTACATGGACCAGCTCAAGATTATATTCGCCAGAGCAAAGGTAGACTACGATGCGACGGTCACGCCGTGGGCACGCGCCATCGCACTTGCAGAAAGCAAGCCGATGCACTGCGTTGTGGCCGCGGCGCGTACACCGGAGCGTGAGGCGCAGTTCAAGTGGGTGTCTCCGGTTCACACCGACAGGAATGTGCTCGTCGGCCTGAGAGAACGGAATCTCAAGATCAAAAACCTCGACGAGGCCAAGGACTATCTGATCGGCACCCAGCGCAACGACTATACCCAGTCGGTTCTGAAGTCGCTGGGATTCACCCATATCGACCTCAGCGCCGATTTCGACAAGACGCTGTCGAAACTGGCCGCCGGACGCATAGACCTGATGCCCATGTCTGAAAGTGCGCTTCGGAAACTGCCGGGCGCGAGCTTCCAGGAGGTTGTGGTTCTCACAAACCAGAGCCTGGGAATGGCGTGTAATCGCTCCGTTCCAGATGAGTTGATCAGCAGAATGCAGGTCACTCTCGATGCCTTGATCGCAGACGGAACCCAGCGCAAGATTTACGAGAAATACGGTCTCGTCATTCGCCAATGATTCCCGGCAGGCGATAAAGACGTTGACTTCAGCTCGTTTTTTCGGTGGTGAAAGGCAATCGTCAATCGAAACTGAGCGGACACGTCAATGATCATCATTGCAGGCCTCGGAAATCCCGGCACGCAATATGCAGCCAACCGGCACAATATCGGCTTCATGGCAGTGGATGCCTTGCAGCGTCTACCCTCCTTTTCGCCATGGTCAAGAAAGTTCAAAGCCGAAATTTCCGAGGGCGAAATCGCGGGCGAAAAGATATTGTTGATGAAGCCGCTGACCTTCATGAACCTCTCCGGCGAAGCCGTTGGCGAAGCAATGCGTTTCTTCAAGGTCAAAATCGGCGACATCATTGCCATTCATGACGAACTTGATCTTGCGCCCGGCCGCGCCCGCATCAAGATCGGCGGCGGCCATGGTGGGCATAACGGCCTGAAGTCGCTGGATGCCCATTGCGGCAAGGAATACAGGCGCTTGCGGCTTGGCATCGGTCATCCTGGCGACAAGGAGCGTGTTCACGGACATGTTCTCGGTGACTTCGCCAAGTCTGACAAGACATGGCTGGAGCCGCTACTCGATGCCATCGCTGACAATGCTGACATGCTCGTCAAAGGCGAAGACTCGCAGTTGATGAACAAGCTGGCGCTGGCTGTCGGCGTAAAGACCGAAGAAAAGCCTGCAGCCAAACCATCAAAGCCCGCCGCGCAATCCCACATCCATCAGGCCCGTAATTCTGCCCAGCCGAAGAAGCTTCCGGAGACCGGCCCCATGGCGGAAATGCTGAAAAGAATGTTTGCCAAGAAGGATTGAGAGTGGCACCGACCACTTCGCTGCCGCTTGAAACTTCGTCACGCCTCCCCATTTCAGCCTGATGAAGACATCTGACCGCCATTGCGGGCGCCGCTGCGCCGCCCAGAAATATCCAGACCATGGATGATCCTGCGAACCAACAGACAATGGCGGCCGCACTTGGCCGGCTTCCCGAAGACCTGCCCGAGAAGGTCACGCTGGAAGGGCTGCTCCAGAGCCTCGGCGACAAGGCCATTGCATTTGTCCTGGTCGTCTTCGCCATACCCGCGATCATACCGACACCCGGCATTCCCGCTGGCATGATCTTTGGAACGGCCTTGGCCATCCTGTCCCTGCAGATCATGTTTGGCGCGAAAAAACTGGTGCTTCCCGGGTTTCTTGGCCGCCTGTCGATCTCACGCTCCATCATAGAGCTGACCGCATCGAAGGCAGCACCACGGCTTGCGAAGCTGGAAAAGATGCTGCGACCACGCGGCCATGTGCTGTCGAAACACCTTGGCCCGGCGGTTATCGGCATCGTCATTTTTCTGATGGCGGTGCTTATTGCCCTGCCCATTCCCTTTGGAAACGTGCTGCCCGGCCTTTCGGTGCTAGCGATTGCGCTTGGCCTGGCGCAGAAGGACGATGTCGCCGTCTTGACCGGCTTTGCCCTCGCGCTGCTGTCCATGGTGACAAGCGTGGCGATTATCTACGGCGGATGGGCCCTGATTTCGAACTGGTTCGGCCTCGGTCAGGCTGCGATCTAGGGCACTTCGTTGCTCAATGAAAACGCTCCAGGCCTGCAATTTGCGCGAATCCTCAAGCTTTCCGGCAACAAGGCTTGACCTTCCCCTGCCCATTCCGCAAAAGGCTGGCTAACGGAATTCTTGAGAACAGAGACAGGTTCAAGCCATGGGCTTCAAATGCGGTATCGTCGGTCTGCCGAATGTCGGCAAGTCCACACTTTTCAACGCGCTGACGAAAACGGCGGCTGCGCAGGCGGCAAACTATCCCTTCTGTACGATTGAGCCAAATACCGGCGAAGTTGCCGTACCGGATCCGCGCATGAAGGTTCTGGCCGATATCGCCGGTTCCAAGGAACTCATCCCTACCCGCATTTCCTTCGTTGATATTGCCGGTCTGGTTCGCGGTGCGTCCAAGGGTGAAGGCCTTGGAAACAAGTTCCTCGCCAACATCCGCGAAGTCGACGCGGTCGTTCACGTTCTGCGCTGCTTTGAAGACGACGACATCACCCATGTCGAAGGCCGCATCAACCCGGTTGGCGATGCCGATACGATTGAGACCGAGCTGATGCTCGCCGACCTCGAAAGCCTCGAGCGCCGCGTTGAGCAGACGCGCAAGCGCGCATCTTCCAAGGATAAGGATTCGCTTGCCCAACTGCCCGTCATGGAAGCGGTCATCAAGCTGCTGAATGAAGGCAAGCCCGCCCGCCTTCTCTTGAAGACGCTTGCTGCCGACGAAATCGAAGTGCTCAAGGGGCTTAACCTCCTGACGTCGCACCCCGTGCTCTATGTCTGCAACGTATCTGAAGCTGATGCCGTCGATGGCAATGAACACACCAGGGCCGTTGCCGAAATGGCAAAGGCGCAGGGCGCGGAATGCGTCATCATTTCCGCAGCAATCGAATCCGAAGTCGCTCAGCTTCCTGAAGAAGAGTCCAAGGAATTCCTCTCGGCTCTCGGTCTTGAAGAGGCTGGCCTCGATCGGCTGATCCGTGCAGGTTACCACTTGCTCGACCTCATCACCTATTTCACCGTTGGCCCGAAGGAAACGCGCGCATGGACCATCGTGCGCGGCACCAAGGCGCCGGGTGCAGCCGGGGTCATCCACACCGATTTCGAGCGCGGCTTTATTCGCGCCTTTACAATCGCTTACGACGACTACGTCACCTATAAGGGTGAAGTCGGAGCAAAGGAAGCCGGCAAGGGCCGCGATGAAGGCAAGGAATATGTCGTCAACGACGGCGATGTCATCCACTTCCGCTTCAACACCTGAGGCACACGCCCTCCGCAAAAAGCCCGCGCATCGTCGCGGGCTTCTTGCGTTGACGGCCACGTTTTGCATAAACCCCGGCAATATTACCTTTACGTAAAAGGCCGATTTACGATAGGCTTTAGCCCAATCGTGCTGCGGAAGAGGAGTCTGTCAGTGAAATACGGATTTGAGGATTTTACGCCGGGCCGGAGCTTCCCGCTCGGACCAAAACTGGTCACTGCGGAGGAAATCATAGAGTTTGCGGAAGAGTTCGATCCGCAGCCCATGCATCTCTCGGAAGAAGCCGGGAAAGCCAGCATTTTAGGGGGGCTTGCGGCCTCAGGCTGGCACACATGCGGAATGCTGATGCGTATGACCGTCGACAGCTATATCAGCCACTCGCCCTCACAGGCTGGCCTCGGCGTCGATCTGGTGGAATGGAAGAAGCCCGTTCTGGCGGGTGACACGTTGAGCGGCACAACAACCGTGATCGAACAGAGGGTCAGCAAGACGCGGCCCGGCATGGGCGTCGTAAAGTTGCGCCACGAGCTGCAAAACCAGCGCGGAGAGGTTGTGTGCATAGTAGAGTTGAATGCCATGCTGGCCACCTCCGCAGAAACGGCAAGCGCATGAAATTCATTGACCTCTACCCGCCCGATGTCCCCCTGGAGCTTGGTACGATCCATTTCTCTGCCGCTTCAATCATTCGCTATGCAGAGAAATTTGATCCGCAGCCCTTCCATCTGGATGCGGAAGCCGCCAAGAACTCCGTCTTCGAAGGTCTCTGCGCCTCGGGATGGCAGACCAGCGCCTCCTGGATGAAATGCTTCCTGAACTTCTGGTCAAAGGAAGCACGGCGACTGGTGGCGCAAGGGATAGAACCGCCCAAGCTCGGCCCCTCCCCTGGTTTTCGCAATCTCAAATGGCTTCGCCCGGTCTATGCCGGAGATGACGTGACCTATTTCACGACAATGAAGGCGTCGCGCGCCCTGGCATCGCGACCCGGCACTTACATGAACACCACTCTCAACGAGGGCGTTAATCAGCATGGTGACGTCGTGGTGACGTTTGAGAGCAACGTTCTGGAATTCGATTAGACGCGATCGCCCTTCACAGGATCTGTACCCTTGCAATAAAAAAGCCCCATGACGGGGGTTTTCTTACGCCTGCATTCTGGTGCAGCGTGATCGGCGTAGAGTATTTCCTTGTTAAATGGAAACGCTCTAGTGGCCCGAGAACTCCACAAGTGTCCGCACTTCCACCCCCAGATCCTCCAGCTTCTTTCGGCCACCCAGATCGGGCAGATCGATAACGAAGCAGGCGGACACGATTTCCGCACCCATCTGGCGCAGAAGCTTGACCGCACCTTCTGCGGTTCCACCCGTTGCGATGAGATCATCGACAAGAATGACCTTTTCGCCGGGCTGAACGGCATCCACATGCATTTCCATCTCATCGACGCCATATTCGAGACTGTAGGCCACGCGCACCGTCGTGTGGGGCAATTTGCCCTTTTTGCGGATCGGGACGAAACCGGCTGAAAGCTGATGTGCAACGGCTCCGCCAAGGATGAAACCGCGCGCTTCCATTCCTGCAATCTTGTCGATTTTCGTGCCCGCATAGGGCTGCACCAACTCATCTACCGCCCGGCGGAAGGCACGCGGGTTGCCCAGCAACGTCGTAATGTCGCGAAAGATGATCCCTGGCTTGGGATAGTCATGAATGGAACGAATGGCAGCAGCAAGCTCCGAGGCGATGACGGTCATGAAATTTCCGATGGTATCAGGATTAAAAGTGAGGCGACTTTAACAACTCAGCCCGAGCAGACCAATAGGAAAACAGGCGCGCCGGGCATGAAAAAAGCCCCCACGCGTTAACGTGAGGGCCAGTGTCTCGATATCCTGATGTCGGAGATCAGTGCTCTTTGCGGGAGTACACCGACTTTTTCGTCAGATAGATCAGCGCCGTAAAGATCAGCAGAAACACGATGACCATGAAGCCAGTGCGCTTGCGCTCTTCCAGATGCGGCTCAGCAGCCCACATCAGGAAAGCAGAAACGTCCTGAGAATACTGGTCCAGGGTCTGCGGGGTGCCATCATCATAGGTCACCTGATCGGCGCTGATGGGCGGAGCCATCTTGAGCGCGATTGCGCTGGCGAAATAAGGGTTGAAGTGCGTGCCTTCAGCGACTTCGATACCTTCCGGCGGCTCCTGATATCCCGTCAGCAGCGCGTGGATGTAATCCGGGCCGCCTTCCTGATATCCGCCGAGAATGGGGATCATGTCGAAGATGAACTGCGGGAAACCGCGTTCCACGCCACGGGCCTTCGCCAGAAGCGACATATCGGGAGGAGCAGCGCCGCCGTTCGAAGCTGCCGCTGCTTCCTTGTTCGGATAGGGCGACGGGAAATGGTCGGATGGCACAGCCTTGCGCGAGAACATCTCGCCATCGGCATTTGGGCCGTCCTGCACTTCATATTCGGCAGCAAAAGCCTTCACCTGCTCCTCGGAGTAACCCAGATCTTCCAGCGTGCGGAAGGAAACGAGGCTCATCGAGTGGCAGGCAGAACAGACTTCCTTGTAGATCTTCAATCCACGCTGAAGCTGGCCCTTGTCATATTTGCCAAATGGACCGGCGAAGGACCATTTTTCTTCATGCGGCTTGAGGACGGGAAAGTGTCCGCCTGCAATGGCATGTTCGGTCTGGGCCTTCAGGTCATGTCCTTCTTCCGCGGCGAAAGCCGCGGATCCGAAGCCGCTCATGGCAGCGATAAGCGCGATGCTCGTTACAAGCTTTTTCATTGTAATCGTCCTTCTCTCACGCTCATATCTTGACGGCGGCCGCAGGCGCGGCGGCTGTCTTGCCGTTCTTTTCAAGAACAGCTTCGGTGATGGAATTCGGAATACGTCGCGGCGTCTCGAACAGGCCAAGCAGCGGCATGATGACGAGGAAGAAGCCGAAGTAGTAAACCGTTCCGATCTGCGAAAGCGTGACGTAGGTGCCTTCTGCCGGGCGGGAACCGAGCCAGCCGAGCATGATGGAGTTTACGACGAAGACCCAGAAGAACATCTTGTACCAGGGGCGATAGACAGCCGAGCGAACCTTCGATGTGTCGAGCCATGGCAGGAAGAACAGCACCACGATTGCACCGAACATGACCAGAACGCCGCCGAGCTTGGAATCGATCGGGCCAACGTTGAAGGTAATCGCGCGAAGCATGGCGTAGAAAGGCAGGAAGTACCACTCAGGCACGATATGTGCCGGTGTCTTCAGCGCGTCCGCCATGATGTAGTTGTCGGGGTGGCCAAGGAAGTTCGGCATGTAGAACACGAACCACGCATAGGCCAGAAGGAAGATGGAAAGGCCGAGCGCATCTTTCAGCGTTGCATAGGGCGTGAACGGAACGGTGTCCGTCTTGCTCTTGATTTCAACGCCTGTCGGGTTGGTCTGGCCGGTCACATGCAGTGCCCAGATGTGCAGGATAACGACACCGGCAATCATGAAGGGCAGAAGATAGTGCAGCGCGAAGAAGCGGTTGAGCGTAGGCTGATCAACCGCAAAGCCGCCGAGCAGGAACTGCTGGATCCACTCGCCGACGCCAGGAAACGCGGTGAAGAAGCCGGTAATAACGGTTGCACCCCAGAAGGACATCTGGCCCCAAGGCAGAACGTAACCCATGAAGCCGGTCGCCATCATCAGCAGGAAGATGACGCAGCCGAGAATCCAGAGGATTTCACGCGGTGCCTTGTAGGAGCCGTAATACAGTCCGCGCGCGATGTGCAGATAGACGGCAATGAAGAAGAAGGACGCGCCGTTGGCGTGCATGTAGCGCAACAGCCAGCCATGGTTCACGTCACGCATGATCTTTTCGACCGAATTGAACGCAACCGTCGTCTCGGCTGCATAATGCATGGCCAGCACGACGCCGGTCAGAATCTGCACGATCAGCATGACGGCAAGCATCGCACCAAAGGTGTATGCGTAGTTGAGGTTGCGCGGAACCGGATAGGCTATGAAGCTGTCATAGACCATGCGCGGCAGTGGCAAGCGGGAATCGACCCATCTTTCGATACCGGTCGAGGGCTGGTAACTGGAATGACCACTCATTTCATATGTCCCCTTATCCGATCTTGATCACGGTATCGGATGTAAATGCGAAGGTCGGAATATGCAGGTTCTCCGGCGCCGGACCTTTGCGAATGCGGCCCGCCGTATCGTAGTGCGAGCCATGGCAGGGACAGAACCACCCGCCGAAATCGCCGGCTTGACCCAGCGGAACACAGCCAAGATGCGTGCAGGAACCGACCATGACGATCCAGTTTTCTTTGCCCGCGCCTGCGGAACGATCGACATCCGTCGCCTGTGCGGTGGCATCGAGATTGGCGTTGCGCGCAACGGGATCCTTGAGCTCAGCCAGCTGGACGGCATTTGCTTCTTCGATCTCTTTTGGAGTTCTGTTGCGAATGAAGATCGGCTTGCCGCGCCACTTCACGGTCAGAGACATGCCCGGCTCCACGCTTGCGACGTTGACTTCGATGGAAGCCAGAGCCAGCGTCGATGCATCGGGACGCATCTGGTCAATGAAAGGCCAGGCAACTGCGGCAGCGCCAACTGCGCCAGCCATACCTGTTACAAGATAAAGAAAATCGCGACGGGTGGGTTCACCCGAAGCGTCATGGTCATTTACGTGCTCGCTCACCGCTACACCATCCTCTGCGCTGATTTTGTTGAAAGTCGCATGAGTCCTCCAGCTATGTTTTGATCCAGGACAAACTCGATCCCCCTTGTCCCGGATACCGCGCGACGAGAAATCGCGCCTATTCTGCTTGATCGCAAAATATGCCGGACCTTGGCAAGAGGAAAGCTCACAAAGCTGCCGTAATTCTGCCTTGTCAGGTCATTTTTCTCCGTCTTTTCCCGTCCTGCTGGCCATCATGCAACATTGTGCCGGAAAATCGCGCGTGTTAAGCAGAATCAGGGAGAGCCCTTCAACGAGGTTTTTAATTTTGAAAGCTAGGCTCACCTGTGTCGTTGCGTTTGCGCTCACACTTTCGTTGGCTGTCATAAGTCTTCGATATGTCTTCGATTTCTGGATTTTGGCCTTCGTCACCAGTTTCCAGCTGCATATCGCGATTATGGTCGCCCTCACCTCGCTATTGGGCCTGGCTGTGCTACGGTCCCGCATCTTCGTTTTGCTGTTGATCTGGGCGATCGTGCTGGGTGCCCACACCCTCTACATGCACCGGGAATTCGTCACCGAAGCCTATGCTCCGAAGGAAGCGACACCATTCCGGCTGCTTTCCTTCAATGTGCTGATGGAAAACGGCGCCAATGCCGAATCAATCGCGGATGCGATCCTCGCACAGAGGGCAGACGCTGTTTACGTCATGGAGGCTGCGGCGCTGAGAAGCGTGCTGCCACGCCTGCAGCAGACCTACCCGTATCGCCTGGGATGCGGCGAAAAAACGCAGTCCTGCGATCTCTTGATCCTGTCGAAGCTGCCGCTCATGGATGCGGGTATCGGCAGCCTCAGCTATGTCAGCCGCGACCGTTTCGCAATGGCCACCATCGAAACGGCGGGCATCAAGCTGACCCTCGTGGCCGCCCATCTGGCAAAACCTTATTTCGATGAATATCACCGCAATGAGCTGAGCCGCATCCAATCGGCCATCGCCTCGGTCAGCGGCCCTGTCATCCTCGGCGGTGATTTCAACTCGGCCAGCATTGCCCCCGATATGCGGGAATTCCTGCTCGCGACCGATCTGAAAAAGGCGCAATGGGAGCCGGCCACCTGGCCCATACCTGCGGGAAAATTCGGCATCGCGATCGATCACATATTTGCCCGCGCACCAGCGACGCTCATCAAGACCGAGCGGTTGCCAGACAATCTGGGGTCCAATCACTTCGGACTGGTTGCCGATTTTGCGATTGCGAAGCCTTAAACCGGCTGAACCGTTTCGTCCGATAAGAGGAAGCCGCCAGACTGGCGTGCCCACAATTCGGAATAGAGCCCGCCGCTGGCGACGAGCTGGCTGTGGGTGCCCTGCTCCACAATACGCCCGGCATCCATCACCACCAGCCGGTCCAGTGCCGCAATCGTCGATAGGCGGTGAGCGATTGCCAGAACCGTCTTGCCCCGCATCAACTCGTCCAGATTGCTCTGTATGGCTGCTTCCACTTCCGAATCCAGTGCCGATGTCGCCTCGTCCAGCACAAGAATTGGGGCGTCCTTCAGCATCACGCGGGCAATGGCAATGCGCTGGCGCTGTCCACCAGAAAGCTTCACGCCGCGCTCGCCCACATGGGCGTCCAGCCCCTTGCGCCCGCGCTGATCTTCCAGCTTCTCGATAAACTCATCCGCCCGCGCCCGGCGTATGGCTTCCAGCAATTGCTCCTCGGTCGCGTCCAGACGTCCGAACATGATGTTGTCGCGGATGGAGCGGTGCAGCAGCGATGTGTCCTGCGTAACCATTCCGATATGGGACCGCAGCGTTTCCTGCGTTACCGTCGCAATATCCTGTCCGTCGATGAGAATGCGGCCCTTTTCGACATCATAAAAACGCAGCAGAAGATTGACGAGCGTCGATTTCCCGGCTCCGGACCGACCGACAATGCCAACCTTTTCTCCCGCCGCAATATCAAGGCTGAGATCATCGATCACGCCTTTGCCACGGCCATAATGGAAACTGACGTGATCATAGCGAATGGCTGGACGTGCCACGGACAATGCTTTGGCGCTTTCGGCGTCCACCAATCCCAGCGGCTGAGAAATCAGTTCGGCGGCGTTCTGCACCGTCCCAAAATTGCGCATGATGCCGTTGAACTGCGTCATCAGACGACCGAGCAGGAAGTTGAGGCGCAGCACGAGCGCAAGCGTGAAGGCAACCGCCCCGGAACTGATCTTTCCAGACAGCCAGAGATCAATGCAGAGCGCGGCCATGGATGTGATCATGATGCCTGACAGCAGCGCCATGGATGCGCGGACCCCGGTGATGAAGCGGGTAAACATCATCGTCGTGTTCTGGAAGATGTCGAAACCCTGCCGCATGTAGCGGTCATTGGCATCGTCGCGACCGAAGAGCCTCAGGGTCTGGATATTGCTGTAGGCATCCACCATGCGGCCAGACAGCATGGATGCCGCTTCTGCAGTCTCGCGGGAGTGCTTGCGGATGCGCGGCACGAAATAGCGCGCCAGCATCGAGAATATGCCGACCCAGACCAGAACGACAACTGCCAGACGCCAGTCCAGCCCGCCGATCAGAAACAGCATCGATACCGAATAAATGCCGACGAACCAGACGCTTTCCATCAGCGAGGTCACAAGATCGCCCGCCGCCTGCCCGCCGGACCAGACCTTGGTGACGATGCGGCCCGAGAAATCATTCTGGAAAAATGTCAGCGACTGACGCGCGACATGCATATAGGACTGCCAGCGCACGAGATTGTAGAAACCGGGCGTGATGATCTGCTGATCAACCAGCGCCGTCAGCATGGTCACGACGAAGCGGACGACGGCAATCAGGAACAACATGCCGATCAACTCGTAACCGTGCCCGGCGATCAGCCCCGCCCAGCCATCGCCCGGCTTTACGCTCGACAGAATGTCAACCAGCCTGCCGACGAACCAGAACAGTGCGGCCTCGATGGCGGCCGTCATGCCGCCAAGAACGAGCATGGCGAAAAACGGCGCCTTGGCCTGCCTCAGATAAAACCAGATGAATGCGAAGGTATCTTGCGGCGGACGAAGATCGTCCTTGCGGGCGAAGGGCTTGATCCAGTTCTCGAAAACGCGAAAAATACGGGTGATAAGCATCATTCCGATATAGGCGGTTTCATCGGACGGGCAAAGCGGCGGCTGGATTATATTTTAGTAATGAGATTGGTGGAGGGAATGCTTTGTCCGCTACGGTTTCAGCCACTCCCTAACCCCGGCCTTGAGCCGGGGTCCGGCAGCGACGCGTCTGCGATGCAAAAGAGCATTTTTTCGATCAAGGACCTAGTCAAACTGGACCCCGGCTCAAGGCCGGGGTGAGGGAGTGGGGGAAGCAGAAACCTACTCCCCTGCCACCTTCATGTCCGGCTCTTCTTCGGAGATGAACCCGCCGGACTGACGCAGCCACAGATCGGCATAGATGCCTCCCTGCTCCACCAGTTCCGTATGCGTGCCAGCCTCGACGATCTTGCCCTTATCGAGGATGATGAGGCGATCCATCTCGGTCAGCGTCGACAGGCGGTGGGCAATCGCGATCACCGTCTTGCCTTCCATCAGCGCAAACAGGTTTTCCTGAATGGCCGCTTCGACTTCCGAGTCGAGCGCCGAGGTTGCCTCATCGAGAATGAGGATCGGCGCATCCTTGAGGAACACGCGGGCGATCGCGATACGCTGGCGCTGGCCACCGGAAAGCTTGACCCCACGTTCTCCGACCTGCGCGTCCAGCCCCTGATGCCCATGCATATCCACCAGCGTTTCGATAAAGTCCCAGGCATTGGCGCGCTTTGCTGCGGCAATGATCTCTTCGTCCGTCGCTCCCGGATGACCATAGGCGATGTTTTCGCGGATCGTGCGGTGGAGCAGCGACGTATCCTGCGTCACGACGCCGATCAGCGAGCGCAAACTATCCTGCGAGACATTGGAAATATCCTGCCCATCGATCAGGATGCGGCCCGACTCCAGATCGTAGAAGCGCAGCAGCAGGTTCATCAGCGTGGTCTTGCCAGCGCCGGAGCGGCCGACGAGACCGACCTTTTCGCCCGGCTTGATGTTGAGAGACAGGTTCTCAAGGACGCCCTTGTTCTTGCCATAGTGGAAGCGGACGTCTTCAAAGATGATTTCACCCTTGTGGGCAGACAGCGCCGGCGCATTGGCGGCATCCACGATATCGTGCGGCTTGGACATCATGTTCATGCCGTCATAGACGGTGCCGATGTTCTCAAACAGCGATGTCACTTCCCACATGATCCACTGCGACATGCCGTTGACGCGCATGGACAGGCCGATGGCAACGGCAACCGAGCCGACGGATACCGACCCCATCATCCAGAAATAGAGACCCAGCGACGTGGTGGAAAACATGACGAGCGCATTGTTGATATCGATGGCGATGTTGAATGCGGAGATGCGGCGCATCTGCCGATGGACCGTCTTGAGGAAAATGTTCATGCCTTCACGCGCATAGACCTCTTCACGGCCCGCATGGGAAAACAGTTTGATCGTGGCAATGTTGGTGTAGCTGTCCACGATGCGGCCCGTCATCAGCGACCTCGCATCCGCCTGCTCACTGGCAAGGCGGCCAAGCTTCGGCACGAAATAGGTCAGGATCGCAATATAGGCGGAGAGCCAAACCACCAGCGGAATGACCAGACGCCAGTCAGCCGCCGCAACCAGAAACAGCATCGAACCGACGAAGCTGATGGCGTAGACGAAGACGTCGATGATCTTCAGCGCCACTTCGCGGATGGCAAGCGCTGTCTGCATGACCTTGGTGGAAACGCGACCGGCAAACTCGTTTGCGAAGAACGTCATGGAGTGACGCAGCAGGAACCGGTGCATGTGCCAGCGGGCAATCATGCCAAAGTTTCCAGCCAGCGTCTGGTGCATCGTCATCGTATGGATCGACCCCATCAAGGGCAGCGCGACCAGTACGATTGCGGCCATGAGGATGAGACGCCAGCCCTCATCCTGCAGGAATGTCTCCCGGTTGGCAGAAGAAAGCCAGTCCACGATGTTGCCCAGGAACTGATAGAGCATCACTTCTGCAATCGCGATGCCCATGGACATCAGGCCGAGCAGCAACAGCCACGGCGCAGCAGGCTTGACGTAATGCCACATGAAGGGCAGCAGCCTGCCGGGTGGAACAACAGGCGCTGACGCGGGAAATGGATCGAGACGTTTTTCAAACCAGCCGAACATGGCCAAGCTCCGGACAAAAATAACCCGAATTAACGGCCGCAGGGCGAAATAAGCGCCAAGGCCAGAACGGGAAGAACATTGAACATGGCCGCAACAGCCACATGACGAAGGTAAAAACAGGAAAGTGCGGACGAACCGCTGGAAACACCTATGCCTGTAGCGGCACGACAAGGGCCGGGAGGCGATATCGAACGAGCATATTCATCTGAACCTCCTTGGCTGGTGTTGAAGATGCAACCTTGTAGCTCAAAAAATATGCATTGGCCAGCATGAAACTCCCGCCGCTAATATGTCCGCGTCACCCCTACCATCTAACTGTGTCGGCGCGACGAAACGGTCGGCGATAGACTTTCTTGTTCAGACGTAGCGGGCCGTGGTAAGTCCCGGCGATTGCGCGACACGGAAGAGATGCCATGCCAGAGATCAGGATCGCCCTTTATCAACCCGATATCCCCGGAAACACCGGTACGATCCTGCGGCTGGCCGCGTGCCTGGGCATTGGCGTCGATATCATCGAGCCTGCCGGTTTCGACATTTCGGACCGCAACCTGAAGCGTGCCGGAATGGATTACCTGACCACCGCATCACTGACCCGGCACGTCAATTGGGAGCGGTTCGAGGCGTGGCGCATCTCCACCGGCCGCCGGCTGCTTCTGGCCTCCACCAAGGCAGCACTGCCCTATGTCGATGTGGCTTTTCGAGCCGACGACATACTGCTGTTCGGCCGCGAAAGTGCTGGCGTGCCAGATCACGTCCATGAGAAAGCCGATGAGCGGCTGATCATTCCCATGATGGAAGGCCAGCGGTCGATCAATGTCGCGGTCTCCGCTGCAATGATTGCCGGAGAAGCGTTGCGGCAGACGGCATGGCGCTAGCGCCATCGCCATTATGCTCCAAAATGTCGTAATCAGCCCTGTACGACACGGCATTTCAGGCCTATATTATTTAGCCAACTAACATTCCCGCCCCCGAATACTTTCCACGCAGCGTGTCGTCCGAAAGCAGACCGGTTTCGGGCAAGCCAGGACGCACACAGTCATCTCACTGACGGAAGGAGGGCGACCGGACAATGCAATCCACCATCACCATCGTCAATCTGCTCGGCGCTGTCGCGCTTCTTCTTTTCGGACTTGCTCAGGTGAAGGATGGCGTGACACGCGCTTTCGGCGTCAAGCTCAGAGCCGTGCTGGCGACTGGCACGCAAAGCGGTCCACGGTCGCTCCTGTCAGGTTTCCTTGCAACCATCGCGCTGCAAAGCTCGACCGCAACAGCGCTCACGGTTGCCTCCTTTGCCGAACGTGATCTGATCCGCCCGCGCATGGCGCAGGTCGTTCTGCTGGGTGCCAATATCGGCACCGCCGTTACGGCATGGATTTTCGCAACCGGGGTTGCCTGGCTGTCGCCCATGCTCATCCTCACCGGCCTGATTGTGCGCAAAGGCACGTCCAGTGCCCGGCAGGGCAGCGGCACAGCCCTTGTGGGCGTTGGCCTGATGCTTTTGTCGCTTCATCTGTTGAGCAGTGCAACAGAGCCGATGCGCGATTCACCAGCGCTTGGCGCCTTCATCGGTATGCTGGATGATGCCTGGCCGGTCGCGCTCATCCTGTCTGCAGCACTTGCTTTCGTGTCATCCTCCAGCCTTGCCGTCGTGGTCCTCATCCTGTCGCTGGCCTCCGCCGGTGTCCTCTCCACAGGTCTGATCATCGTCCTCATCCTCGGCGCCAACCTTGGCGGAGCGATCCCGCCCGTCGTTGCCACGCTGTCGGCACCGGCATCGGCGCGCCGCATCACCATCGGCAATTTGGTGGTCCGCACCGTCGGCTGCGCCATTGCGCTGCCGCTTGCGGGATATGGCGCGCTGTTGCTGCAAAGCCTGCCGCTATCGCAGGCTATGTTGCCGGTCGATGCGCATCTCATCTTCAATCTGGCGCTTGCCACTCTTGCGTGGCCGCTGTCCGGTCTCATCTCCGACTTGATGGGCAAGCTGGTGCCCGATGACCCGCAGGCCGATGAAGGCCCGCGTTTTCTCGATGCCGATGCGCTCGACACCCCCGTCGTCGCTCTTGCCAACGCCACCCGCGAAGTCCTTGTCGTCGGCGACACCATCGAGCGGATGCTGATCCGGGCGGAAAATGCCTTCAAGCATAATGATCTTGGCCCTCTTGCAGAGATCATCGCGCTGGAAAAGAAGGTCGATGCGCGCCAGCAGGACGTGAAGATCTATCTGTCGCAGCTGGGCCGCAAGGGGCTGGACGAGCAAGATGGTCGCCGGTCGATCACGATTATCGACTACGCCATCAATCTGGAACATATCGGCGATATCATCGAAAAGGGCCTTGCCGAGCAAATCCGCAAGAAGATCCTCAACGGCTTCAAGTTCTCGGATCAGGGCTATGAAGAACTCAAGACGCTGTTCGACATGACGATCGAAAATCTGCGAGCGGCCCAGAGCATATTCGTAACCGGTGATTTCGATCTGGCCCGTCGTCTGATGGAAATCAAGATCGATATCAGACGGCTGGAAAAGCAGTCCTCCGGGCGACACCTGGAACGGCTGCGCGATGGCCTGATGCAGAGCCTGCAGACAAGCTCGCTGCATCTGGACATGCTGCGCGATCTCAAGCGCATCAATGCCCATATCGTATCCGTTGCCCACCCGATTCTCGATCAGGGCGGCGTTCTCGGCGAAAGCCGTCTGAGGGCCGCAGACAGCAGGGCTTAAGATCAGTCGGCGGAAGGCAGACGGCGCATGGTGAATTCTATGCGGTCGCCTTCAAGGGTCCGCCAGCTTTCCACTTCGGTCCAGTAAGCGGCCTTCGGATATTCATCGAACCATTCCTTGGCCTTGGCGCGTGCTTCGCCACGGCTCATGCAAAAGGTCTGGCGAACGAACATGCCGCTTTTTTCGTTCTTGCGGCCACCGGCGGCCTGATCCTGCCGGTGGGCATCGATCCTGCGCTTGAGGCCGGCCAGGGGTGGCGGTCCGGTAAATTTCGTCATGACATTCACCTCTCTGATCAAAAGATAGTGTGCCAGCGGACAGTTGGCGAGTCGAATTTGTGTCTGTCCCGTGCGACTGTTAAACCGGGCAGGACTTAGCGATTCGACCTGAAGGAATACGAATATGGAACGGCCAGTTTTGCCGAAAGGCTTGCCCGACGACATCGAGGACAAGAAGGCACTGGCGAGAACATGGTTCGAGAGCCTGCGCGATACCATCGTGACCTCCTTTGAAGCCATTGAGGACGCGCTGGAAGGCCCCCTGTCCGACCAGCCGCCCGGCCGCTTCGTGCAGAAGGACTGGCACCGCGACAATGGCGAAGGCGGCGGCGGCAAGATGTCGATGATGGAAGGCCGCGTCTTTGAAAAGGTCGGCGTCCACACATCCACCGTTCATGGCGAGTTCTCGCAGGAGTTCCGCAATCAGATACCCGGCGCGGAAGAAGATCCGCGTTTCTGGGCTTCCGGCATTTCGCTGATTGCTCATCCCATCAATCCCAACGTGCCTGCCGTTCACATGAACACCCGCATGGTTGTCACCTCCAGCCACTGGTTTGGCGGCGGAGCCGACCTTACCCCCGTGCTGGACCGTCGCCGCACGCAGGAAGATACGGATGCGCAGATTTTCCACCGCGTCTTCGAAATCACCTGCAACAGGCACGCGATGGCGGACTATCCGCGCTACAAGCAGTGGTGCGATGAGTATTTCCATCTCAAGCACCGCAACGAGCCACGCGGCATCGGCGGCATATTCTTCGACTGGCTGCATCCCGACGAGGAAAGAGGAGACTGGAACGCCAATTTTGCCTTCGTGCAGGATGTTGGCCGGGCCTTCAACCTCGTCTATCCCAAGATCGTCCTGGGCAACTTCAACAAGCCGTGGACGGAAGAAGACCGGGACGAACAGCTCGTTCGTCGCGGTCGCTACGTGGAATTCAACCTGCTCTATGACCGCGGAACCATCTTTGGTCTCAAGACGGGCGGCAACGTGGAATCCATTCTGTCATCCCTCCCGCCCGTCGTGCGCTGGCCATAATCGGGGAACTGAAACCTTCTCGGGCGCCACGCGCCTGAGTCGCGTAAACAATTTCAGGCACCTACAGGTTTTATTCAGCAGGGCTGAGAAATCACGAAAAGTTTGACTTTTGTTAGGTTTTTTCGCGCATATTTCCGAAGATTAGCTCTTATGAAAACGTCGATGTGGTGGTAGTCTCCCAGCGTTGATGACTGGAGGAGCTATCATCATGATTACTTCAAACAGCATGTCTCTGTCCTCGGTCCCCGGTGACGGCGAAAAGATTATTCCGACCCAAGAATTGATTGACCGCCTTGCCGCCGAAATGCGCGCCACAGGGGACCGCGAATTGCCTCACTCCTTTTATGTAGAACAGGTCAAACGCAAGCTCGCCAATGATGCGGCGGCAAATGATGACCGCCTGGAACCGCGCAGCATACCCGCTGCGGCCACATCCTCCGTATTCCATTGCTGGGCTATGCCTGAAAGGGTCTGACGGGAACCGAACAAGTCGGACACCCGTTTGCTGATGGAAGGGCGGATATGCCTTCACAAGGCTGCCGCCCTTTTCACCAACAATGGGAGGTATCAATGCGACTCTTTGAATGTGGAACTCTCGTCCCCGGTTGCGAATGGCATACACGGGCGAGTGAAGATGCCGAAGTCGTGCGACGCGCGGTCGAGCATCTTCGCCAGGCCCACGGCGAAACCATCATCCGGGAAAACATGGTCGAGAACATCAAACACCGCATTCGCGACGAGGCGAATGTTCAGGCCTGATCCTTGATTTCCGATTGAAGCCGGGCGGTCAATGCTGCCCGGTCGAGTGAGAAGTTCATTTCAACCCATTTTTCTTCCAATGCGGCCAATATCTCCCCGACCTTCGGACCCGGAGGAAGGCCAGCGGCCAGCACGTCTGCACCGGACAGCGGAAACTGGGGACGGGCAAATTTTTCCGCCCGCGCGAGCAAAGCCGACAGTCTAGCAATCTTCTGCATTGCCTCGGCGCCCGCAGAAACATCTGCACGTGCGGACGCAAGCGCAAGCCTTGCTCTCATCGCTATACCCTCAACGCCCTGCCGGTAGAGCAGACGGTCGAAGGCTGCGTCGGTGATAGATGCATCTATCGCCGGGGCCGATGCCCATGATTTCAACCGCTTGGCTTCAGCGTTGGACAAGCGCAGACGGACCGCCATGGCCGCGACCCTGTCAACGTCAACGGGGACAATCGACGCAAGACGCAGAAGCGGGTCTGGTTGCCAGCCCAACGCCTGCTCCGCTGCCACAAGCCCATGAATGGCATCAATGCCCCATTTTTCGGTTTCCGGCAGAACCTGTGCCAAAACGCCGGACTGGCGCATCCACAACAGCGCCCGCGAAGGATCTTCCGCCGCCAGCAACTTCCTGGTTTCGCTCCAGACCCGTTCGGCCGAGAGCGTCGGCACCTTGTCTTTTGCACGCGCACAGGCGCGCAGGCCGTCGGCGTCAGGCCGGCCAGCGCCGTAATGGGCAAAGAATCGGAAGAACCGCAGGATGCGAAGATGATCCTCGGAGATCCGTCGATCCGCATCTCCTATGAAGCGGACGATGCGCTTTTCGATATCAGGCAGACCGTCGATCAGGTCGATGACGTCGCCCGAGGCATCTGCATAGAGCGCGTTTATGGTGAGGTCGCGCCGCTCCGCATCTTCCTTCCAGTCCGTGCCGAAAGCCACCTGCGCATGTCGCCCGTCTGTCTCCACATCGCGGCGAAGCGTCGTTACCTCGAAACCCTCGCCATCCAGAACCAGCGTGACCGTGCCATGCTCGATACCCGTTGGAACCGCCTTGATCCCGGCGGCTCCGGCACGCTCCACGACATCCTGAGGCGGCAAGGTCGTTGCTATGTCTATGTCACCTACGGGCATGTCCATGAGGGCGTTGCGCACCGCGCCGCCGACAATGCGCGCTTCGCCGCCATCTGCATTCAGAAGCGCCAAAATCCGCTGAAGGCCCGGCTTGGAGAACCACTCTTGCCCCGCGATGCTGCTCATGAATAGAACCTCTCGTAAATGCTGCGCGTAATGCCCGCCGTAATGCCCCAAATATATCGCTCGCCATAGGGCATTTCGTAGAAAAACCGCTCCCTCCCCTGAAAGATGCGGCTGGCGCGTCTGTGATTTTCCGGGTTCATCAGAAATCCGAGCGGCACTTCGAACACATCGGCAACCTCTGTAGGATTGAGGGTAAGCTCAAAACCGGGTTTGACGACCGCAAGCACGGGCTTGATACGGAATCCGGTGCCGGAGACATAGTCGGGCAGACGACCGACTGCCTCGATATATGAACGGGATAGGCCGATTTCCTCTTCCGTCTCACGAAGTGCCGCCTCCTCAGGCGAGGCATCCTCCGCGTCGATGCCGCCGCCGGGAAAGGAAATCTGTCCAGAATGCTTACGTAGGGTGGCTGTGCGCAGGGTAAAGATAACCCGGGCATGGTGGCCGTAGTCGACAACCGGCACCAGCACGGCGGCATCCTTGAGCCTGATACCGTCGCCCGCAAGACGCACACCGGGGTTCAGAACATGATCGCCATTGTCATCCACGTCCCGCTCGGCAACACCCTGCCCTTCTTCCAGCACGCGTCGCCTGAAGTCCTCGGCAGAAAAATCCATTGCGCTCACTGTCATCGGGAAAGTGCGTCCAGTTCATCGGCAGGCATGACAGGATATACCGCGCCACAGGAGCGGACGGCAAACATATCCTTTCCATCGATTTCCACGACGTCACCCAGTTCGACCAGATCATACATCACCGCGCGCGAAACCAGCGCTTCCAGCCGACCCCGCACGAGAACATATGGTTTTAACTCATTGTTTTCGCCAGAGATTTCAAACCGCAGCGGATGATCCGCGCCGACCTCGACGACATCTCCGACGTTGGTCCGGAAGGTGAGAACCGGCATGGCGTCCCTTGTCGCCACATTCATTTCAACCGCTATGAAAGGCGCGTCGGCCACGCGGATGCCGACTTTTTCCACAGGTGTGACCAGATAGGTCTTGCCGTCCTCATCCTTGCGCAGCACCGTTGAGAACAGCCGCACAAGCGGCGCGCGACCGATGGGCGTGCCCATGTAGAACCACGTTCCATCTGCACGGATTTCCATGTCCAGATCACCGCAAAATGGCGGGTTCCATCGCTCGACGGGGGCAGCACCACGGGGCTTGTCACCGGTCTGCTCGGCTGCACGGGAAATCATCGCCGCAAGCCCTGCCGCATCCGTCGCTGAATTTATCGTCTCAACCGCCATATTCGAGCCCTGCTTTGTCCATTATTGAAGTCCCAGACACGGGTAACGAGATAGTCATTCAAAGGATGCTTGTCAGCCGGCAGGATGACAATAAGCTATAGGCAGCGCGAGATGTGTCCTGTATGCGATGATGACCGGTAACAAGATGATGGCTTCGTCTTAAAGTTTGAGGAGAGCGATATGGGCATGATGAACACCAGCGAAACCCTCGACGAAAAGGCAATCATCGCCGCTGCCGAAAAGGCGCTGTCCGACATTGCCGCCATAAGGGCGGAAGTGTCCAAGGTGATCTTCGGTCAGGAGAAGGTGGTCCAGAACACGCTTCTCGCCATTCTCTCCGGCGGCCATGCCTTGCTGGTTGGTGTTCCCGGTCTCGCCAAGACCAAGCTCGTCACCACCCTTGGCACGGTTCTCGGTCTCGATGCCAATCGCATCCAGTTCACGCCGGACCTCATGCCATCGGATATTCTCGGCTCCGAAGTGATGGATCAGGATGAAAGCGGCCGCCGCTCCTTCCGCTTCATCAAGGGACCGATCTTCGGACAGCTGCTGATGGCGGATGAAATCAACCGCGCCAGCCCACGCACGCAGTCTGCACTGCTGCAGGCCATGCAGGAATACCACATCACCGTGGCGGGCCAGCGTTTCGACCTTCCCAAGCCCTTCCATGTTCTGGCCACCCAGAACCCGCTGGAGCAGGAAGGCACCTATCCGCTGCCGGAAGCCCAGCTTGACCGCTTCCTGCTTCAGGTGGATGTCGACTATCCCGATCTTGCCGCTGAACGTCAGATCCTGCTGGATACGACCGGCACCGCATCGGGTGAAGCCCGCCGCATGATCGAGGCCGACCGCCTCATCGAAATCCAGACGCTCATCCGTCAGATGCCGGTCAGCGACAAGGTGGTGGACGCCATTCTTGCGCTCGTGCGCTCTGCCCGACCGGGCCATGGCAACAAACTGACCGACAAGAACGTTGCATGGGGGCCGGGACCGCGTGCAGGCCAGTCCCTGATGCTGACAGCTCGCGCCCGTGCGCTTTACGAAGGCCGTCTGGCACCATCGCTGGACGACATCCATGCACTGGCAGAACCGGTTCTCGAGCACCGCATGGCGTTGACATTTGCGGCGCGCGCGGAAGGCATGTCGGTTCGCGACGTTATTGCGGGCCTCGTGGAGCAGGCCAGAAACTGACCGGTTCAAGGGTCGGATCTTAAGGAGTGCATGTGGCATCCATCGGCCAGATCGTAGAGCAAACGCCCGGCAATGACGTGCTTGCCCGTGCGCGCCAGCGCGCCGCCCTGGTGCCTGATTGCATGGTTGAGGCCAAGCGCATTGCCAACACCGTTACTGCGGGCTGGCATGGCCGCCGCAAACGCGGTATCGGCGAAAATTTCTGGCAGTTCCGCCCCTATGCCGAGGGAGAAAGCCTGTCACGCATCGACTGGCGCCGGTCCGCCCGTGACGATCATACCTATGTTCGCGATCGGGAATGGGAAGCTGCCCACACCATCTGGCTATGGGCGGATCTCTCGCCCTCGATGATGTTCAAATCCACACTCGGTTCCGTTTCAAAGGAAAGCCGGGCGCTGGTGTTGCTGCTGGCGCTGGCGGAAATTCTTGCCCGCTCCGGAGAACGCATCGGTTGCCCTGGCATCATGGAACCCGTATCTGCCCGCAACGCTGCCGAGCGTCTGGCGACTGCGATCATGCACGCGCCGGCCACGACGGGCCTCCCCGATACGTCGATGATCCGCGGCTCCAGCGATATCGTGCTGATCGGGGATTTTCTCGATGATGCAACGAGCGTGATGGAGCGTCTTTCGCCGCTCGCGCGCCGTGGGCTCGGCGGTCACGTGGTCGAGATCGCGGATCCCGCAGAGGAAATCTTCCCCTATAGCGGCAGAACCGAATTCTCCGACCCGGAAACCGGGGAAAAGCTGACGGCAGGCCGCGCGGAAACCATTCGCGATGATTATACCCGCGCCTATCTGGCAAGGCGGGATGCGCTGTCATCCTCGCTTCGCCGCCTCGGCTGGAACTTTGTCTTCCACCGCACCGATCATCTTGCATCCGAAGCCCTGGTCGCCATGCACATGTATCTGTCGGGCGCACCGGGCGGCGGGAAGAATGGAGGCCGGACATGAGCGCCCTGCCCTTCGTCTTTACCAGCCCCTACATTCTTTTCGGCCTTCTGGCGCTGCCCGCCATCTGGTGGCTGCTTCGCCTGACGCCGCCGCGCCCAAGGGCGGAAGTGTTTCCACCGCTGCGGATTCTCGCAACCGTTCTCAAACGCGAGGAAACACCGTCGCAGAGCCCATGGTGGCTGACACTGCTGCGGATGCTGTTGGCCGCCGCCGTCATTTTCGCGCTGGCCGATCCGGTCATCAATCCACGCAACAATACGCTTGCGGGCAGCGGCCCTCTGGTGCTGATCGTCGATAATGGATGGGCGTCCGCCCCGGACTGGGATCGCCGGGTCCAGACTGCGCAGGCCCTTATTGGCGACGCTGAACGGGCAGAGCGACCCGTTTCCATCGCCTTTACCGCAGATCGTGACCATGATGCCGAAGCTGGCACGACGGCAGCGGCGCTGGAAAAGCTGGCCGCAGCCAAACCTCAACCCCTGGTGCCGGACCGCAGGCGCGCTGCCGAAGCGGTCATCGAGGCCATGAATGGGACGACACCGGGAACTCTCGCTTTCATTACCGATGGCGTCGCCACACCGGATGACCGGGCCGCGCTCAGCAACCTCGCCACCATGCAGGCCGCAGAATTCCGGTTGGTCGAGGGTGATGGCCGCGCAGTTACCGCCATTACCGGTGCTGAAAACGGTGCCGAGACCATGACGGTCAAGCTGTCCCGACTGGATACGACCGGTCCGGCCAATCTCACCATCAACGCGCAGGACACTCAGGGCCGCATTCTCGCCAGCGACACCGCAAGCTTTGCACCGGGTGCAGCAGAAACAACCGCCGTATTGGGCGCACCCTTCGAACTGCGCAACGATTTTGCCCGCCTGTCGATCGACCGCCTGTCCACCGCAGGCTCCGTCCACATGCTGGATGATGGTTTCCGCCGCCGTCGCGTTGCGCTTCTGGCTGGCGAAACTGCCAATGATTTTCAGCCGCTGTTGCAGCCTCTCTTCTATATCAGCCGCGCGCTCCAGCCCTATGTCGATCTGGTGCCGCAAAGACAGGCCGATCTCGCAACCGCAATCCCCGAATTGTTGCAGACCAATCCCTCCGTCATCGTCATGGCCGATATCGGTCGTCTTCCGCAGGAAACCTACGCACCGCTTGAACGCTGGCTATCGCGTGGCGGCACGCTGATCCGTTTTGCAGGTCCGCGGCTCGCCGCAGCCCCCGCCGACGATCCTCTGGTGCCAGTGACATTGCGACAGGGTGAGCGCGCGCTTGGCGGCGCCCTGTCATGGGCAGAACCGCAACCGCTGGCAGACTTCCCCAATTTCGGCCCCTTTGCCGGTATGCCGAAGGCGGAGGGTATCCACATCAAACGTCAGGTTCTGGCCGAACCGACGCCTGATCTTGCCGAGCGTACATGGGCAAGCCTTGCCGATGGTACGCCACTGGTGACAACCCGCAACATCGATGCAGGCCGCATCGTGCTGTTCCATGTCAGCGCCGAGGCCAGCTGGTCGGATCTGCCGATCTCGGGCCACTTCGTGGAAATGCTGCGCCGTATCGTCCAGCTCTCGCAGGTCGGAGGCTCGTCCGCCTCCGCCAATGCGCCCGCTGCCGCCTTGCCGCCCTACCGTCTGCTAACTGCAACGGGCTCCCTGTCACCTGAAATCGGCACCGCCCGCCCGCTGGACGTCAAACCCGGCCAATCACCAAGGGCAAGCTTCGACAATCCGCCCGGCCTTTACGGCACCGAATCCGGTTTCGTCGCGCTGAACCTTTTGCCGCCGGATGCCACGCTTCGTCCGATCGACACCTCCATGGCGGGAACGGCAACGACGCGCGAAGGTCTTGTTGGCGAGGCCGCCAAATCCATGCGCCCTGCCCTCTTCATCGCGGCACTCCTGATGCTGTTTGCCGATACGCTCATCGTCCTCTTCATGAACGGCGTCTTTTCGCGCCTTCCGCGCGCACGCTCTGCCGCTGCCGGAATGCTGCTTGTGCTGACCGCGGGCCTTGCGGCTTTTGGGCCCGATGTTGCCCGCGCCGACGACCCCAAGCCGGGCGATGAAGCGATTTTTGAACGGCTGGACACCACCCATCTGGCCTATGTACGCACCGGCGAGGATGATGTGGACCGCATTTCCGAACAGGGTCTGCGAGGGCTTTCCGAATTTCTGACATGGCGAACCACGCTTGAGCCGGGCCAGCCGGTGGGGCTCGACATTTCCAGCGACGAGCTCTCCTTCTATCCCATCATCTACTGGCCGATATCGGCGACCGCGCCGATGCCATCGACCGCTGCCATATCACGCATCGATGCCTATATGCGTGCTGGCGGAACGGTGCTGTTCGACACGCGCGACCAATTCTCGTCACTGGACACCGGCAACACCAGCGCCAACGGTCAGCGTCTGCAGGAAATCCTCGCCAATGTCGATATTCCGCCATTGGAGCCTGTGCCGAAGGACCATGTCATCACCCGTTCCTTCTATCTGCTGAACAATTTCCCCGGTCGCTACAATGGCAGCCCGCTCTGGGTCGAATCCCGGCAGGATGCTGCCAAGACGACATCGGGCATTTCCTCGTCAGGCGATGGCGTTTCTCCGATTCTCATTACCGGCAATGATCTTGCCGGTGCATGGGCCGTGGATGCTAATGGCGCCCCTGTTCTCCCCACGGTTCCACCGGACGAGGTACAGCGCGAACATGCCTTCCGCACCGGCGTCAACATCATGATGTATATGCTCACCGGCAACTACAAGGCCGATCAGGTCCACGTGCCCGATATCCTCCAGCGGTTGGGGCAATGATATGACGCTGACATTCGCCCCCTTCCTGCCGTGGATCGTCATTGGCATTCTCGCCGCCGCAGCCTTTTTGCTTGCGGTCATTGGTCTGTGGCGCGGCGTGCGCGGTGCGTGGCTGCGCGGCCTTGCGCTTGCGGCACTTCTGCTCGCCATCTCCAATCCGCTTCTGACCAATGAGGAACGCGATCCGCTGTCGACCATCGTCCCTGTTATTGTTGACCGCTCACAAAGCCAGGACGTGCAGCAGCGGCCTGAACAGACGGATCAGGCGCTCGCGACACTCAAGGAGCGCCTCGCCCGTTTCCCACGCATCGAGCCCCGCATCGTCGAGGTCGAGAATGATCCCAACAGCGACTCACCCGCAACCAGCCTGTTCTCTTCGCTTGCTGCAGCCGTCTCAGACGTATCGCCCTCGCGCGTCGGCGGTGCGATTTTCCTGAGCGACGGCCAGATCCACGATATTCCGAATGTAACACCCAACATCGAGCAGACGCTCGGATTCAAGGCCCCCATTCATGGCCTCATCACCGGACGACCGCAGGAATTCGACCGCCGCATCGAAGTGGTCCGCGCACCGCGCTTCGGCATCGTCAACGAAGAGCAGGAACTGACGCTGCGCGTTTTCGATGATGGACGTTCACAGGGTGGACAGGCGCGCGTCACGATCAAGATGAATGGCGAGGAAATCGCCACGCTGGATGCCACACCCGGGCAGCCGCTGCCCTTTGCTTTCAAGGTTCCCAGAGGCGGCAACAATGTCATGGAATTTTCTGTGGCCGAACTTCCCGGTGAAGTCACCACCAGCAACAACCGTGCCGTCCACGTTATTGAGGGCATCAGACAGAACCTGCGCGTGCTTCTGGTCTCCGGCGAGCCCCACGCCGGTGAGCGAGCCTGGCGCAACCTGTTGAAGTCAGACACGTCAGTCGATCTCGTGCATTTCACCATTCTGCGTCCGCCGGAAAAGCAGGATGGCACGCCGATCAACGAGCTGTCGCTGATCGCCTTCCCGACGCGTGAACTGTTTGTCGAGAAGATCGAGGATTTCGACCTCATCATCTTCGACCGCTACCAGCATCGCGGTGTTCTGCCGATCCTCTATTACGACTACATTGCGCAATATGTCGAAAAGGGTGGCGCACTGCTGATTGCCGCAGGTCCGGAACATGCGGGCCAGGACTCCATCGCCATGACGCCGCTTGCCTCCGTGCTGCCGGCCCAGCCAACCGGTGAAATGCATCAATCCGCCTTTTATCCGCGCCTCTCGGACGCGGGCAAGAAGCACCCGGTCACGCGTGGTCTGGAAGGCTCAGGCCAGGAGCCGCCACAGTGGGGACGCTGGTTCCGCACCGTCGGCGTCGATCAGCCACAGGGGCAGACCGTGATGCTGGGGGACGGACAGGACCCCCTCCTCGTTCTCAACCGGCAGGGTGAAGGCCGCGTTGCCATGTTGCTGTCCGATCAGGGCTGGCTCTGGGCACGCGGTTATGAAGGAGGCGGTCCGCATGTCGCCCTTTATCGCCGGATTGCGCACTGGCTGATGAAGGAACCGGAGCTTGAGGAAGAGGCGCTGACGGCCCGCGCCAATGGCCGCACGCTGGAAATCACCCGCCAGACCATTGGCGACAACCCCGGCAATGCGACCGTGAAATTCCCGACGGGCAGGACGGAAACCATGGCGTTTACGCAGGCAGAACCCGGTCTTTACAAGATCGAGCGCCGCATGGATGAAACCGGCCTTTACGAAATCACCAATGGCGACTTCACCACCCTTGTTCACGTCGGCGCTGTCGATGCACCGGAATTCAAGGCAATGATCTCCACCACCGAGCCCTTAAAGCCACTGGCCGATGCGACCAGGGGCAGCATCCACCGCGTCGTCAACGAAGATGGTCGTGTTGTTCTGCCCGATATCCTGCCCGTGCGTGGCGATGTACGGGTCGCCGATAATGACCGAATGCTCATTCGCCTGACGGATGAAACCGTGCTGAAGGGCGTCAATACCCTACCGTTGTTTGCCGGTTTTGCAGGCCTCGCCGCCTTGTTGATGGCGTTTTCCGCGCTGTGGTGGAGAGAAGGTCGTTGATGCAGCCTACCATTTCGATCAGTCAGACCGCCGACAAGGACAGCGAAGCGGCGATATTTGCAGCGCTTAAGTCCTACAATATCGACCGCTTCGGCCCTAGCGAATGGCAGGAACTCGTCATCTCCTTGCGAGATGATAATGGCAACGTCATCGGCGGCCTCTGTGGACATACCGCCCGAGGTTGGCTTTACACGCAACTGCTTTTCGTCCCGGAAACGTTGCGAGGCCAGGGCCTTGGCCCAAAACTGCTCGCCATGGCCGAAGACGAGGCGATCAAACGGGGCTGCGTCGGCGCTTTTATCGATACGATGAACCCGGACGCGGTCCCTGTCTATCAGAAGTGCGGCTATGAAATTTTTGGCCGGATCGAGAATTTTGGCGAAAGTTCGCTTACCTATCTGAAGAAATCATTTGTCTGATTGCGGAAAATCATGCCTGACCTCAGCCCTAGTGCTCCCTTCACAATCTCGCTGGGCAAAGCCCGTATCACAGCCCTCTGCGATGGTGTGCTGACTGTCCCTGTCGCAAACCTGTATCGCCGGAACTCAAGCCAACCCACCCCGGAGCATTTTCCGACCGCGCCGGGAGAGCTTTCGGTCAACGCCTTTCTCGTCGAGACCGGCACTCGCAAAATCATGATCGATACCGGCTCCGGCGCACTCTTCGGACCCGATCATGGCAAGCTGCAGGCCACGTTAATTAACCTCGGCATCTCACCTGACGCGATCAGCGATATCATCCTCACTCATATTCATGCAGATCATTCCGGTGGATTGATCGCAGACGGCAAGCCGGTTTTCAAAAACGCAACGCTTCACATCGGGAAGACGGAAGCGGCTTTCTGGTTGTCGGAAGGTGCTGACAAGGCTGCCGGTGTTACAGAAAGGGTCAAAGGCCAAATCGGTCGCGCTCATGCGGCAATCGATCCCTACGAAGCTGAAAAACGCGTCGTACTCTTCGAAGACGATGGAGAGATCATGCCCGGATTCAGCTCCAGCCTGCGGGCCGGGCACACCCCCGGTCATCTTTCCATCCGTTTTTCCGACGACGAGAACACGATCGTTTTCGTTGGCGATATCGTCCACGGTGACAGCGTCCAGTTCGCTGATCCCGCCGTCACGATAGACTTCGACTACGACCAACCAAACGCCGCGGTTGCACGAGCTGCGGCCTTCGCCGAGGCAGCGGACGAAGGCTATCTCATCGCCGCAGCCCACCTGCCCTTCCCCGGTATCGGACACATTAGACGCGATGGGGAAGCCTATCGCTTCGAGGCCAGTCGCGCGCAATAGAAAGCCGCCATAACGGCGGCTTTGCTGTTTCAATCAACGTCATTACAAAGCCGTCAGCCGACAGCGAGGCGAAGCTCTCTCACATCATCCTCAGCGGCCGCTACGGTCGCCTCGCACTTGCGCCAGCCGATCTTGCCCTTTAGCCGTTCATGCGTATCAGCTGCCAGCGGTACGACAAGCACCCGGTTCATATCGACCGGGCCGGGAAAGTCGAGCGCGCCATAGGCAACCCTCTCGAAGCCCAGGGGCATGTAATAGGGTGGATCGCCGATGAGGATGACGCCTTCCGAGCCCTTGCGTTTGGCAGCAGCAATCGCGATGCGAACCAGTTCGCGGCCGATGCCGAGGTTCTTGTGGGAGGGGCGGACAGCGAGTGGTCCAAGCATGTGGCCTTTCACGCCACCGGCCAGCACCGGCGTCATGCGCACGGAAGCAATGGTTTCACCATCGTCGGCGCAGATGTAGGAAATCGACCGGTCGTGAGGTCCCTGCTCGCGAATGCGGGCGGCGGCGCGCGTGTGGCGGCCTGGACCGAAAGCTTCTGCGTTGATGAGTTCGATAATGGCGTCATGCGACGCGTCTTCGGTGAGGTAGACCAGTTCGTGCTTGGACATGAAGGGACCGGAACGTTTCAATACGGATACGACAATGTGACGGCTGCGCCGGTTAAGGCGTTCGAAGCGTCAGCGTCGTCGGAGCATCCGTGTTGCGGTCATAAAGCAGAATTCCCTCAGAATTGTGATAAACGCGGATATCAGGAAAATTCCAGCACGTCCAGAACTAATCCGGCGCACACCCATTCATTGATATGAGTGAATACGAACGCACTGTTTACAGCCGCCAGGGTTTTCCAACCCCGAATCGGTGGCTTACAGTGAGCCAAAACGAGATGTAGGAGAAAGCGCGATGGGTATGCTGGTTGAAGGCGTCTGGAAAGACGTCTGGTACGACACCAAGGAAACCAAGGGTCACTTCAAACGCAGCGCCTCGCAGTTTCGCAACTGGATCACTGCGGATGGCGAAGCTGGCCCTTCCGGCAAGGGCGGCTTCAAGGCCGAAAAGGATCGTTATCATCTCTACGTCTCGCTGGCCTGCCCCTGGGCACACCGAACCCTGATTTTCCGCAAGCTCAAAAAGCTGGAAGACTACATTTCCGTATCCGTCGTTGATGCGCTGATGCTGGAAAATGGATGGGAGTTCAAAGCTGAAGACGCCCGCACGCCGGGCGCGACTGAGGATCATCTCTTTGGCGCCTCAGCCCTGTGGCAGGTCTACACCAAGGCCGACCCATCCTATTCCGGCCGCGTGACAGTACCCGTGCTGTGGGACAAGCAGCAGAACACAATCGTGTCCAATGAATCCGCGGAGATTATCCGTATGTTCGACAGTGCCTTCGATGCGCTGACGGGATCGACCGATGATTTCTACCCAAGAGAGTTTCGAGACGAGATCGATGAGGTCAACGCACTCGTCTACGACACCGTCAACAATGGGGTCTACAAGGCAGGCTTTGCCACCACGCAGGAAGCCTATGAAGAGAACGCCGTAAAGGTCTTTGAAACACTGGACCTTCTGGAAAAACGGCTTGAGGACAAGCGCTTTCTGCTTGGCTCTCGCCAGACGGAGGCAGACTGGCGGCTGTTCACAACTCTGGTCCGCTTCGATCCGGTCTATGTCGGCCACTTCAAATGCAACATCCGCCGCATTGCGGACTATCCAAACCTGACGGGGTATCTGCGCGATCTCTACCAGACCGCAGGTGTGCCTGAAACGGTCGATATGCGTCACATCAAGGATCACTACTACCGCAGCCACAAGACGATCAATCCAACGAGAATCGTTCCTGTCGGACCAGAGCTGGAGCTGGAGAAAGCGCATGACAGAGCCCGGCTGGGCTGAAGCTACCAGTAATCGGCCGGCGGCGTTTCGCCCGCAATTTCCAGCAGGCGACGCCGGGTCGCGCCCGTCGTTCCCTCAGGCAGCGCGTCGAGGGCAAAAAATCCGCTTTCGCTGATTTCTCGATCAGCTGCCTTCGGCGCTGTTTGCCTTACATGCAGCTTGTAGAGCAGGACGTGGTCCTTGTTGCTGGTACGATTGTTGAAATAGACGTGGACGAGCAGCGGTGGAGAAACCGCGACCAGATTGCCCTCCTCCCGTATTTCCTTGTGCAGCGCCTGCAGACAGGTCTCATGCCTCTCCACACCGCCTCCCGGCATATGCCAGCCAGCAATATAGGTATGGCGCACAAGAAAGATCCGGCCTTCGCCATCAAAACACGCTGCGCGCACGCCCAGCGTCATTCCCCGGCGCAGGAAAAAGAAGCTATGCAGCGCACGTTTTGCGAGATTCTGCAACAGAATGCGGAACCCATTTGCCTGACCACGGTTGTCGCTCAATAGAGATCCTCTCACCCGGCGCATGGCAGTGCCATCACGGATTTTCACATTTCTTGGTCTGGCGACTATCCCATTGAAAAAATGGGGTTTCGCGTTGGACGCCTAGTTTCCGATACGGTATGGCTTACCCATGTTCAAACTCGCTCACATTTCTGACGTCCATCTCGGCCCGCTGCCAAAGCTGACCTTTCGCGAACTGGCCTCCAAGCGCATTACCGGCTTTGTGAACTGGCGCCTCAACCGCCGCAAGCATCTTTTCACCGATACGCTGGAAAGACTGGTGGATGACATGGAAGGCAAGGAGCCGGACCATGTGGCTATCACAGGCGATCTTGTCAATCTCGCCACCGGCATTGAAATCCGCGCTGCAGCGGACTGGCTGGAGGAAGTGGGCGACCCCCTGAAAATATCCGTCGTGCCCGGCAACCATGACGCCTATGTGCCCGGCGCGCATGATAAGGCCATGGCCGCCTGGTACCCCTATGTGCGGGGCGATGGCGACGCGGAAGAATGGGACGAAGACCGCAAGATTTTTCCTTACATGCGCATACGCGGGCCGGTCGCCATGATCGGCTGCTCGACCTCCATTGCAACACCACCTTTTTCCGCCACCGGCTATTTTGGTCGCAGGCAGGCGCGCGCGACGGCGGAACTGCTGCGCAAGGCCGGCGAACAGGGTCTGTTTCGCGTCGTCATGATCCATCACCCACCCGTTCGCGGTGCTGCCGCCACGCATAAACGCATGATCGGCATTCGACGCTTTGCCGCAGCGATCGGCACCGGCGGCGCAGAACTCGTCCTGCACGGCCATACGCACCTCAACACGGTCTATTGGCTGAACACGCATCGCGGGCGCGACCATACCCCGGTCGTAGGCATAGCATCCGCCTCACAGGGGCCGGGCGGAGAAAAGCCCCGCGCCGGATACAATCTTTTCCATATCGATGGCGGTCCCGGCACATGGAACGTGACCTGTGAACGCTATGGCCTCAACGAGAAATCGACCGGCATAGAGCTGGAAGACGTGCGTGTTTTCTACACCAACGGACGTCCACTGGGCTTCACAAACCCCGCTGAACAGGGCGAGGAAGACTGAGGCGGGAGCACCTGCCCCCGCCCGCCTCAATAGAATGCTTTGCTTCCTGGCCCGCGTTACGCCTTGGCCGCCCGCTCTTCCAGAACACGGTTGGCAGCAGACACGATTGCCTCAAGCGAAGCGGCAACGATGTTTGTGTTGACGCCCGCGCCAAACAGCTTTCCACCGGGGTGCTCCATCTCCACATAGGCGATGGCAGAGGCGTTGGAACCGTGCTGCAGCGAGTGTTCCGAGTAGTCGTTGACCGACAGGTCCACGCCGAGGTAGGTGGACAGGGCATTGATGAAGCCATCAATCGGGCCAGTGCCCTTGCCCTCGATACGCTTTACCTCGCCATTATCGGTGATCTCGGCAGCCACGACACGCACGCCCTTGAAATCGCCAGCCGGATAGGTGTGGTGATCGACAAACTTGATGCGGGCATTAGGCTGTGTCACGTAGCGTTCAATGAAGCGGTCGTAGATGCGCTTGGCTGGCAGCTCGACACCCTCTTCGTCGGTAATGCGCTGAATGTCTTCGCGGAACTCCACCTGCAGATTGCGCGGCAGGTTGATGCCGTAATCCTGCTGCAGAATATAGGCGATGCCGCCCTTGCCGGACTGCGAATTGATGCGGATGATCGCCTCGTAGGAGCGCCCGACATCCTTTGGATCGATTGGCAGATAGGGCACTTCCCATACGGGATGATTGGCAACCTTGATGGCCTTCATGCCCTTGTTGATCGCATCCTGATGCGAGCCGGAGAAAGCTGTGTAAACCAGTTCACCGACATAGGGGTGGCGCTCGGGAATCGTCATCTCGTTGGAATATTCATAGACCGCCTTGATCCGTTCAATATCGCGGCAGTCCAGTTCCGGGTCGACACCTTGGGTGTACATGTTCAGCGCCAGCGTGACGACGTCGACATTGCCCGTGCGTTCGCCATTGCCAAACAATGTGCCTTCCACGCGGTCGGCACCTGCCATCAGGCCCAGTTCGGTGGCTGCAATGCCCGTGCCACGGTCATTGTGCGGATGCAGGGAAATGATGACATTCTCGCGGTTATCGATGTTGCGGCACATCCACTCGATCTGGTCGGCGTAGATATTGGGCGTCGCCATCTCGACGGTGGAAGGCAGGTTCAAGATCAGCTTGTTGTCAGCCGTCGGCTTCACCACCTCGACAACCGCGTTGCAGATTTCCAGCGCCACTTCCAGCTCCGTACCGGTAAAGCTTTCCGGCGAATATTCGAAGCGGTACCCGCCACCGGCCTTGGCCGCCATGTCGGTAATCATCTTGGCGGCATCGACGGCAATCTGCTTGATACCGTGGACATCCTTGCCGAACACCACGCGGCGCTGCAATTCGGAGGTGGAATTGTAGAAATGGATGATCGGGTTCTTGGCGCCTTCCAGTGATTCGAACGTGCGCGTAATCAGCTCCGGGCGGCACTGTACCAGCACCTGCAAGGACACGTCCTCGGGCACACCACCCTCTTCCACACACCAGCGGGCAAAGTCGAAATCGGTCTGCGATGCGGAAGGAAAGCCGATCTCGATTTCCTTGAAACCCATTTCCAGCAGCAGCTTGAACATCCGGGCCTTGCGGTCATGCCCCATGGGATTGACCAGCGACTGGTTGCCATCGCGCAAGTCCACCGAACACCAGATTGGCGCCTTGTCGATGGTCTTTGACGGCCAGGTGCGGTCCTTGATATCGATGACAGGGTATGGGCGATACTTGACGTTCGCGTCCGGCATTCCCTTGGTCGTGTTGGAAATCTTGGAATCCATTGTGCTGCTCCTTCAACGCATCGGGGCTGAAAAGCCTTCACGAATGCGCGCCCAAACGGGCCTTAAATCCAGTGTAATATGAAATTTCGAGTTGAGGAGCATTGGCACCAGCGGGCTTTCGGCCGCCGGGCGCTCCTCACTGGACCCGGCAACCGCGTGTAAGGTCGAGGCTAAGAAGCGAGAGTGCACCGCACGGGCTGGCCTTCGCAGAAATCTGCGCGCTCATGCCGGAAGTGATTACGGTGCGAATGGTCATGTCGATTTGTATAAACAGCGGTTTTTGATCTGGCAAGTAACCATCTAGTCTTTGTTGCGGCTATTTTCACGAAGAGACGTGCTTTGCTTTTTCAGCAATCCACTCCTCCAGAAGAGACTGGCGGGTCACACCCAGGCGCAAGGCTTCCGCATCCACCTTCCGCAATATCCACTTCGGCAGATCGATATCGGCATGTTCAAGCTCAAGGCCCGGTCGCGTAGCCTTTGACCAGTCGAAATGATCGCTGACATCTTCACCATCGTCGAACCTGCGATCCAGTTCTTCAGCGCTGATAGTCTTCATAATACTGTCTCTCCCTGTCTCTGGAGCGCCTCACAGAAATGATCCGAACGCGATCATCTCTGTAAGTATAAATCGCACTCCAGCAACGTCCGTGAAGCTGAGCGACCATAATATACCGCTCCTCTCCCTCTGTTGCGAGTGGTGCGGTGATTCTTTTATGATCGCGCCATAAGGCCTGCGCTTCTATAAAGTCTATGCCGTGCTTGTCTTTATTGCTGGCACTTTTGGACGGGTCGAACTCAAATGTCATAGAATATGCCCGGAGCAATCCTCAGCGCTTCACCACGCGCTGCAAAGCCATCATCAGACCGCCGCCCAGCAGACCCCAGAATGCGCCGGAAATGCCACCGAATGACAGGCCGGAAGCGGTTATCAGGAAGGTTATGGCGGCGGCTTCGCGGGTCTCGGGCTCTTTGAAAGCGGCGACCGCTGAACCGGAAAAAGCGCCAACGAGTGCGAGACCAGCAACTGCCTGGATGAGAATGGGCGGAGCCAGCGCCACGAAGGCGGTGACCACACCGGCAAGCAGACCGAAGATCACATAACCCACGCCACTGACAATGACAGCCCAGTAACGACGCCTCGGGTCCGGATGGGCATCCTCACCTGCGCACATGGCGGCAGTGATGGCGGCGAGATTGACGGCGTGTCCGCCGAAAGGTGCCGATAGCAGCGAAAAAAGGCCCGTGGTAGCGAAAAGCTGTCCCGGCTGCGGATCATAATTGTTGACCTTCAACACGGCGATGCCAGGTATATTCTGCGAGGCCATGGTGACGATGAACAGCGGCAACGCAATGGAGACCAACCCTTGCAGGTTGAACACCGGCAAAACGAACTCCACCGGAGGGGCCAGCGATTGCGCCACGCTGTCGAGTGCACCTGCGGGGATATCGACCCCGAAAATCATGACAAGCACAAAGGCGCCAAGCGCGGCCGGAACCGCAAACAGGCGCTTGAAGGCGCCGACGACGATCCATGCCAGGATAATGGGCAAGCCCAGCAGAGGGTTGAAGCCGATCGCTTTTATCGGCGCAAAGCACAGGCCGATGATGACGCCTGACAACATGGCATTGGCAAGCGGAGTGGGTATGGATGCAACGGCGCGGCCCAGCGGCTTGAACAGGCCCGCAATAATAATCAACACCGCGCAGACGATGAACGCACCCACGGCGGCGGGAAACCCGCCTTCTATTACGCCTGTCGTGGCCAGAAGGGCACCGCCCGGCGTCGACCACGCGATACTGATCGGAAGCCGTGTTGTGGCGGACAGGGCGATGGCGCAAAGGCCGACGGCCACCGAAAGCGCCATCAGACCGGATGCCGCCTCGTAATCGGTGGCGCCGACGCCTTTCAGGCCCTGAAGCACCACGGCAAAGGAGCTGGCAAAGCCGACGAAAGCCGTCAGCAGGCCCATGAAAAGGCTTTGGAGAGAGAAGTCTTTATGCATGGCGACGGTCCAGAGCAGGCAGGATATTGCTCTGGAACATTATTTTGACCGCATGTGCAAGCCAAGGTAGTCGTGCTGATGCCGTAAATGGACGAAACTTGAGCAGATAATCGCTGTTTTCACTATAGTCTGCGATAAGGCAGACACATTTTCCAGCCTGCGCTTTGCCAATCTGCATGACAGAACGGTGCGTTTTCTCAAACGCCCGACGTTGCAAGACCAGAGATCTGTTGCACAATTCCTTGAGTCGATTCCGATTTGAGGATTTGTGCAGGACTGTGAGCATTTCGGGTTTGCCGCCATAGGAACCATGGCGGCAAATGTTTTCTTGACCTGAGTTGTTAGAACTGCACCCGGAACTTTGCATTCGCGCCGTGCTCATAAGCATTCTTTCCGATCTGGCCATTATAGCCAAGGCTGAAGGTTGAGGCCGGTGTCAGGTTAAGGTCCAGTCCTGCTTCGAGCAAGGCGGCATCTTTGTCGATCGGCGTGCCGGACACCGTGAAGCTGTCACCTGTGGCAAAGCGGGCAGTCGAGATTGGGTCGACATCGCCGAAAGCATGAACCCATCCGGCCGTGCCGCGCAAGGCTGCGGCGGTTCCGAGCAGCTTTATATCCTTCGATGTACGCAGTCCAATTGTGGTGAAGGTTGTGTTCATCTGCTGCTCATCCACGGTCAACGCTGCAGAGCCGCCTGTTTCGCTGAAACCATCAGTCTTCACGCGCGAATAAGAGAGCGACGCGAAGGGTTCAAAATTCGCAGGGGCGGTTTTGATCGTATAGCCGACTTCCGCAAAACTGCTCAGGCTGCCGGCATCATAGTCCCCCTTCAAGGTCTGATTCAACAAGGAGACCTGGCGGGTATTATCAACGTCGCTCCAGGCATAGTTGAGACCGGATCGGACCGTAACCGCCCCCCAATCGCCAGTGCCGTAGACACCAACATGGTAGTTGTCACTGTTGCCATCGCTCGTCGAGGTATCAAAAGAGGAGTGGCTATAGCCGCCCATGACACCAACGCGCCATGCATTGGAAACAAGGCCGTCGAAACCGAACAACACACCGCCGTTGCCGGTGTCGGTATCTGGCCCGCCGCCGGTGCCTTTCACCTTACCCCAGGAACCAAAGCCCATCGACCATGCGGAAAACCGCTGGGAATCAAAGGTTTTTTCCTTCTTCTCATAGGATGAGAAAGGGTTGTTCTTTTTGGAGGTCTTTTCTTCTTCGGCATAGCCCAAGGGCGCGATGGACGGCGCTGCCACGCTTTGGGTAATGCTGCGCATGCGCGTGTTGACGGTGTTGTTGACTGTCTGGACCGTTTGTACAAAGGATGCCTGAGCGGTGGCATAGCTGTCGCCGGAGAGCTGCTGATAGGCCGTGCGCGCCTCATCGTCGCTCAATAATAGCATGGAGTTGTGAAGATCGAGCGATGTGCCTGATTGCGAGAGGCTGTCGAGCGAACGGGCGACTGCCGACTGGTTTGGGGTTTGGGCGACAGGCGTAAAGAGGCCCGTACCGCTTGAACCCGTATCCTGCACCGCAATTGTCAAATAAGCGTTGTTTTCATCATAGCTTGCGGTTGTTGTCAGGAAGGCAGACCTGCTGACAACCCCTGTGAATGCACCGCTTAATGTGCCTTCTGCGGCAATGACAGTGTAGGTCTTGCCACTGAGGTAGCTGGTTGATGCATCAAGCGCAGTAACCGCGATTGTGCCGCCATTGATAGTGGCATTGCCGGTGACCCTTGTCTGATCGCCATAAAGAATACTTCTCGTGCTTATGCCTTCTGTACCGCTCAGATCGACAGCATAGGTCGAGCCGCTTTCGAATGTCAGATCACCATTGACGGTCAGGCTGCCAGGACTGTTTCCGCCCGGTGAAAGCGTGCCACCACTGAGAATATTTGTGGTGCCAACGTCACCATAACCACTAAGCGTGCCCGTATTGGAGACATACAGCCTTCCTCCCAGCGCACCTGTGACGTCGAGCGTGCCGCCCGTGACATTGGTGGTGCCGTCGAATTGCGAGCTATCGCCGGACAGGGTGGTGAAGCCGGCAATCTGGTTGATTGCGCCGGTGTTGTCCGCATTGGATGACATCGCTGTCGAGAAATCATAATCCGAATCGGTGTGATTGAACACCAAAGTGCCGCTACCTTGGCCGAACGCCAAATTTGCAGCGTTCAGTGTGCCTGCGGCCACAGCCGTCTGACCAGACGCGGCACCAATGTTCAGTGTGCCCGTCGAGGAAGCAGAATATGCAATATTTACAGTACCGCCATAACCTCCACCAGTCTGCTCGGCACCTACATTCACAGCACCGCCATCTGCGATGGTTAAAGTGCCCGTTCCAATATAGCTTGGATCTATGCTGGTGTTAAAGCCGCCGAGGTAAAAGAAGCTGCCATTGGTCCAGGTCGATCCACTGCCGGTGACCTTCACGAGTCCTTCCCGACCATCGTAAACACCGATAAAGCTGGTGTAGGCTGTTACCGTTGCGCCATTCTCTATATTAAGCGTTCCTTGACCCTTGTAACCAACGGCTAAGTTCGGCGTGGCAAAACTTGATCCACTGCCAGTGACGGTAACGGTTCCTTCACTGTCGCTCTCATTGCCAATAGTCGTATAATCAGTGCTGACAGACCCGCCGTCGCTGATTGTCAGTATGCCGGTTCCGCGATGACCGATAGAGGTTGAGCTAGTGTTTTCCCAAATCGTACCGCTGCCGGTTACGGTGACGGTGCCGGTAACACCTTCTTGCTTTCCGACATAGGCGCCCGTGCCGGTCACGGTCGCACCGCTGTTAATTGTCAGGGCGGCATTGCCGCTCTCACCGACGATAACATTGGTACCATAGTTTATCGAGTCAGATATGGTCTCGCTTCCGTTATTGAAGACGATGTCTCCGCTGTCGACTGCAAAAGCAAGGTCGACATTGCCGCAGAGAGCGACAGTGGATGCCAAAAGCGCCTGCCGAAAATGTTTTAAATTATGCTTTGCGTTCATAATTACCCCAAATGCACTCAATCCGATTTAAAAGAACCGGAATCAGGTCGTATTTATCGACACAGATACGCAATCTATAATTGAATTTTATGAACTTAAAGCTGGAAAAGCGATTTGCGGATGACTTTTTTTGGGGTATCCGCAATTTTGACGAAACAATTTCTCTGTCCGGCAACTTTTGTTCGCATAGATTGCTTGCGTTAAAAATTCAATGATAAAGGCGACCATTTTTACGGGGCGTTTTTTCTATGGGCAGAAACCGCAAAAGAGTTTTCCGCCTTGATTCATTAGTATCCGATGCCATGCCGCGTGTGCCGCCTGAGGGTTGGTGCCTGTTGTTCTCTCGGCCCCGCCCGTGTAAACCCCGGCCAGCAAACAACGAGATACGCCATGCTCCCTTGGATAGAACTGGACCGTGCAGCCATTCCCGGCAATGGCACCGAACTGCGCCTGAAGCAGCGCGGTCAGGAATTTTCCATCATGCTTGGCTCGAACGAGCTGATGAACAGCCGGCTGAGCGGTTCCGAGGAAGCATTGGCGACACTATCCTGCGAGCGCATTGCGGGCCGCAGTAAACAGCACATCCTTATCGGCGGTCTTGGAATGGGGTTTACCCTGCGCGCTGCACTGGGTGCACTGCCGCCGGATGCCGACGTCACCGTGGCAGAGCTTGTACCGGCTGTCGTAGACTGGGCGCGCGGACCGATGGCCGATCTGCACAAGGGCACGCTCGATGATGCCCGCGTCGATATTCATGTCGGCGATGTCGGTGCGCTCATCCGCTCCAAAAAGGCGGCTTATGACGCAATCCTGCTGGATGTCGATAATGGCCCGGATGGCCTCTCGCGCCCCTCCAATGACAGCCTCTATGATCGCGAAGGGTTGGAAGCGGCCAGAAGCGCGCTGCGCCCGAAGGGCGTGCTTGCGGTCTGGTCTTCAGGTCCGGATGCTGCCTTTACCCGACGCCTTCGCCAGGCCGGCTTCAAGACCGATGAGGTCAGCGTTCGCGCCAATGGCAAACGCGGCGGTGCGCGTCACACACTCTGGCTTGCTGCCAAGGCTTGACGACAGAAAGTGTCAGCGCCTTGAAGTAGAGCGCTCTCCCAGAGCGTCCAAGGCGTCGGCATTATCCCTGCCCCATGCGTAAAGCATCTCCACCGGTTCGACGAAGCGGTTACCGAGCGGTGTTAGCCTGTATTCGACAGCAGGCGGGCGTGTGGCGTGCACGTGGCGCGTGACAAGGCCGGACCTTTCCATCTCTTTCAATGTCTGTGTCAGCATCTTCTTGGAAATGCCCGGCAGGCTGCGCTCCAGCACACCGGTGCGCGCGGCACCCTCATGCAGCTTGTGCAACGTGTGCAGGATCATGCTCGTCCATTTGGTCGAGAAGAGTTCCAGAACACGTCTCGGCGCACAATCCTCACGCCATTCTGCTTCGTGGCTACCCGGCTTCATAGTGGTCACCCTTTGGTTTCCATGTCCCCAAACAGTGCCGTCTACACGATGACGCGCCGGATGACTAATTAAAGCGTTTACGAAATGGAGTTTGAACATGGTTAAAACGGCATTGGTCGTCGGCGCAAGTGGGATCGTGGGAAGTGCCACGGCAAATCTTTTGTTGGAACAGGGTTGGCAGGTCTATGGTCTGGCCAGACGCCCGACCCAGCAAGAGGGAATCATTCCCGTCTCGGCAAATCTGCAGGATGCAGTCGAAACCGCAAAGGCACTCGCAGATGTCCGGCCAGAGGCTGTCTTTATCTCGACCTGGGCGAGGCAGGAAAGCGAAGCGGAAAACATCCGCGTCAATTCCGCCATGGTGCGCAATCTGCTGGATGGTCTGAGCCTCGGCAAATCCACCCGCCATGTGGCGCTGGTCACAGGCCTCAAGCATTATCTCGGACCCTTCGAAGCCTATGGCAAGGGCACGCTTCCGCAAACGCCGTTTCGCGAAGAACAGGGCCGTCTCGATGTCGAGAATTTTTACTATGCGCAGGAAGACGAGGTCTTTACCGCATCCAAACGCGATGGCTTCAGCTGGAGCGTCCACCGCCCCCATACCGTGATTGGCCAGGCAGTCGGCAATGCCATGAACATGGGCACGACGCTGGCGGTCTATGCCACGATCTGCCGGGAAACCGGACGCCCCTTCCGCTTCCCCGGATCAACCGCCCAATGGAACGGCCTGACCGACATGACGGATGCGAACCTTCTGGCCAAGCATCTGCTCTGGGCGGCGCAAACGCCTGAGGCAAAGAACGAAGATTTCAACGTCGTGAATGGCGATATTTTCCGCTGGAGCTGGATGTGGGGCCGCATCGCGGATTGGTTCGGCCTTGAAGCGGCACCCTTCGACGGCACCGTCACTCCTCTGGCAGAACAAATGGAACACGACGCCGAAATCTGGAATAAAATTTCCATTCGCGAAAATCTTGCCGAGCCGGATCTTAACCGCCTCGCATCGCCCTGGCATACCGACGCCGATCTGGGACGCCCCATTGAAGTCGTGACCGACATGGGCAAAAGCCGCCGCCTTGGCTTCAAGGAGTATCAGCCAACCGACGACGCATTCTTTGCGCTCTTCGAAACGCTTCGGAAGAACCGTCTGATTCCCTGAGCGCGCTATTGGCCGATTACAGACAATGAAAAACCCGCATCGGCATAGCCGGTGCGGGTTTTTTTTAATCAGATAAGGCGAGTCTTAGATTTCGGCCTGCGAGGTCACGATGCGCGAAGCAAGGCCGTAGGTCACAGCTTCTTCAGCGCCCAGCCAGTAATCGCGGTCGATGTCCTTGGCGATCTTTTCTTCCGTCTGGCCGGTGGCCACGGAGAAAATCTTGATCAGGCGCTTGTTCATCTTGATGATTTCACGTGCCTGTATCTCGATGTCGGACGCCATGCCGCGTGTGCCGCCGGATGGTTGGTGCAGCAGGAAGCGGGTGTTCGGCAAGCAGATACGACGCTCTTTCGGTACCGACACATAGATCAGCGCACCAGCGGAAGCGACCCAGCCCGTACCGATGATCCAGACCTTCGGCTTGATGAACTTGATCATGTCGTGGATGCTGTCGCCGGACTCGACGTGGCCGCCGGGGGAATTGACGTAGACGCGGATGTCTTCATCGCTGGCTGCGGCAAGCGCCACAAGCTGCGTGCATACTTTCTGCGCCAATTCCTGCGTGATGCCGCCATAGATGAAGATCGAACGCGACTTGAAAAGATTCGCTTCCGTTTCCTTGCCGATCGGCAGTTCCTTGCTCTTGTCGTCTTCTTCTTCGTTCATGGGGCGATCTCCAACGTAATTCATTACCTACCGGACATAGTGTGATTTGTTTCGTAAAACAATGATTGAAAAAGACAAGGCGCGGAACTGCTTAATAAACAGACCTCCGGCAAATGACGCATGGACACGGACTTCATGCCTACGATATCGTTAATTTGCGGGGCAGACAGGCGACCCAAGCGCCCTTGCTCCGCATCCAGTAATCGAGAGGGAACAATGATCAAAAGACTTTCACTCGTTGCGGCAACGCTGGCTGCGTCCACGCTTCCCGCCTTTGCTCACCTCAACCCGGAAGAGCACGGCTCCTTCATGGCGGGCTTCTCGCACCCGCTGTTTGGCGCTGACCACATTCTCGTCATGGTGGCGGTGGGTATCTGGGCGGCGCAGATCGCGGCAACGAGACATGATCGCCGCGCACTGTTCATGGTTCCTGCGGCTTTCGTCGGCGCAATGGCCATCGGTTTCCTGCTGGCACTCAGCGGCATCGAGCTTCCATTCGTAGAGCCTGCCATTCTTGCATCTGTGATCGCCCTTGGACTGCTGGTCGCCATGGCAACACGGGTTCCGGTGAACGCGGCTGCGGCCATTGTCGGCGTTTTTGCCCTGTTTCACGGCCATGCCCATGGCGGAGAACTGGGCAGCGCGGGCGCGCTGCAATTCGGCATTGGCTTCGTCATTGCAACGGCGCTTCTTCATGTCGCAGGCATGGCGCTGGGGCTGGGCATTGCAAAGCTTGGGCCGACCGCTGCACGCCTGACTGGAGCGGCGACCGCGCTTGCCGGCCTGTCACTGGTTCTCGGCGGCTAAGCAGGCGCTTAACCTTACAAAAATGTTAGAAAATTCCGACTTTCAAAAGCCGGAATTGAACCCTACTTCCTTGCTGTGCGTTTCTCGACACGCCAAGGAGGCAACCGATGTCACCAGAAGAAACCCAACTGCTCACATCCCTGTTCGACAGGGTTAGATCCGCATCCTCGACACCGCGCGATGCGGACGCCGAAAGGCTCATCAGCCAGGCCGTAAAGGATGAGCCAGCCGCCCCCTATTATCTTGCTCAGGCCGTAATCGTGCAGGAGAAGGGACTGGAAGCAGCGGCGGCGCATATTCGCCAGCTGGAAGAACGAATCCATCAGCTTGAAAGCAGCAACACTGCACCGCAGCAGGCACAGCAGGGCGGCTTCCTGAGTTCGATCTTCGGCGGCAACCAGCAACAGGCACCGGCACCAGCGCCAAGCCCCAGCTCTGCACCGGCCCCCGCTCCAAGCTATCGCAACGACATATCCGGTCAGACAGCGGGGCCATGGGGCCGCACTGCGGATGCGCCGCAGCAGGCCAATGGCCCGTGGAGCCAGCAGCCCTCCGGCTTCGGCCGATTTGGGGGCGGCGGTGGTGGCGGCGGTTTTCTGCAGGGCGCGCTGGGAACGGCAGCCGGTGTCGCAGGCGGCATGTTGCTGGCCAATTCGCTCAGCGGCATCTTCTCCAACCACGTTGCCTCTTCCGGCTGGGGTGGCGCGGGCGCAGCCAATGCACCCGTCGAGGAAACCGTCATCAACAACTACTATAATGACGACGACAAGCCACAGCAGGACGCCTCGGACAATAATGACGACGTGCAGCAGGCGGATTATGACGACAGCAATGACGACATGGATTTCGATTCAGGCGATGGCGATTCCTTCGCCTGAATCTCTCTCAGAGCGGGATCAGCCGCGACCGCGATAGGTCGCGACACCCTGCTCGGGAAGCCAGACGCCTTCCGGCGGCGCACCCGTCTGCCAGAACACATCGATGGGGATGCCGCCGCGCGGGTACCAATAGGCACCGATGCGCAGCCACTTGGGCTGCAGCAGCTCCACCAGACGCTTGGCGATGTAGACGGAGCAATCCTCGTGAAACGCACCATGGTTGCGGAAGGCGTGCAGGAACAGCTTCAGCGACTTCGATTCCACCAGGAATTCACCCGGGATATAATCGATGACGATATGGGCAAAGTCCGGCTGGCCCGTCATCGGGCACAGTGACGTAAATTCCGGTGCGGTAAAGCGTACGACATAGTCCGTGCCGGCATTGCCGTTCGGCACTTTTTCCAGAACGGCCTTTTCCGGACTTTCGGGTGCTGCAACCTGCGCACCCAGTTGAGACAGGCCGGAAACATCCGTGACTGACATAATTCAAACTCCTGCTTCTTGAAACTCGACCCGGACGCCATGCGCCTGTTCACTTTCGGGTTCGACGTGAATGGCGAGGACGGCACCGGGCACGGCCTCTCTTATGGCATCTTCCAGCCGGTCGCAAATCTCGTGTGCGGCACCAACCGACATGGCCGAGGGTACGACGACATGAAAATCGATAAAGGCCACCGACCCGGCCCTGCGGGTTTTGAGATCGTGGACGCCCAAAAGACCGGCGGAGTTCTCCGCAATCGCGGTCTTGATGATCTCGTCTTCCTCCGGCTCTACCGCACGGTCCATCAAGCCGCCAAGCGAGTGCGTGATGACCTTGTAACCCTGGAAAAGAATGTTGATGGCAACGATGATAGCGAGGATCGGATCGAGGATCGCGTAACCGGTCATGATTGCCAGCACGAGACCCACCAGAACGCCGCCTGAGGTGACGACGTCCGACATGATGTGATGGCCATCAGCCAGAAGTGCCGGAGAGGATTGCTTGCGCCCGACCCTGATCAGCACCGTCGCCCAGACAAAATTGAGGATACCCGCAAAGGCGTTGATGGCGAGGCCGAGCACCGGTGCATCCGGCAGGCTGGGTGCCATGAGACCACCCCAGGCCTCCTTCACGATCAGAAGCGCGGCCACCACGATCAAAACACCTTCCACCACCGCAGACAGATATTCTGCCTTGTGATGCCCGAACTGGTGATCGTCATCGGCTGGCTTTTGCGCGTAACGGATGACGAAATAGGCAATGAAGGCCGCCACCACATTGACGGTTGATTCCAGACCATCGGACAGCAGTGCGACGGAGCCGGTAAACCACCAGGCCAGAAGCTTGAGGCAAAGCACTGCAATGGCAAATGGAATTCCCCAGAAAGCAAGCTTTCTGACGAGTGCGTGACCCTGTTCGTTCATAACTGACCCCATGCAGATGCGAATGAATTGCAGAATTGGACCCCAAAACGCATGAACCGCGCGCACGGAAGCTCCGTGCGCGCGGTTCATATTTTCGGCTTCTATGATTTAAAGCGGCAGAAAGGTCAAGAGGGCCATTGTTGCGCTTGTGTCTGCCCCGCTGCGTCTCGCCTACCGCATTTCCATGATGACGATGTCTATCGGCTCTCCTCCCACGCCATGGGAGAAGTATCCACGACTGACCGGCTTGAAGCCAAAGCTCTCGTAAAACCCTTGTGCATTGAGGGTCGACTCGACCCTGACCGGCCCCTGATGACCCATTCTCGCGACCTCGATGCCACGCTGCAGCAAGGCCCTGCCCAAGCCTCGCCCGGCGGCCTCAGGCACCAGAAACAGACGCGTGACTTCGCCACGGTCCGCATCGACGAAGCCCAGCAGCACGCCATCCTGCTCCGCAACGAATGTCCTGTTTTTCGCGATGACGTCTTCGTAATAGGCGGCGGTTCGATTTCCCATCCAGTTCGCAAGCTCGTCACCGCTATAATGCGCTTTGCCCAATGCCTTTATGGACTGCGCGGTAATATCGTAAAGCTGCTGCCCCTCACCCGGACGGGCGGGCCGCAGTTTGATCCCGTGCTGCAACTCATCTTCGCTCGTCATCAAAGACACTCTGTTTCGGCCAGACGCTCGACGATCATCACACCCTGCTCAACAGCAGCTTGATGCCCGCAAAGCCGAAGAACAGCGCAAGCGTTGTCTCGATGGAGCGTTTGGACTTCTGATAGATGCGGATGGCGGGTGCCGTGGAAAACACCAGCGCATAGCCGCAGAAAATGGTGAGACCGAGCATGGCGCAACCGCCGATGATGGCGGCAAGGGTTGCGGTGCCAGCGCCCGGCTTGAGGCCGAGAGACATGATGGCAAGCCAGCCAAGCACGGCCTTGGGATTGGTCAGATGAAGCAGCAGGCCGCGACGATAGAGCTTGAGATAATCCGCTTTGCTGGTCGCCATTTCCCCGGGTTGGGCCGAAGACGCCTTGGCAAAGGCAGAGCGCGCGGATTTATAGGCCAGATAAAGAAGGTAGAGACCACCGGCAATCTTGATGACGAAAAGCGCGTTGGCAAATGTCGCAAGCACGGCGGATAAGCCGGTCGCCGCCACAGTTGCCCAGCAGAGCGAGCCAGTCATGACGCCCAGCGCAAGCACGATTGCGGGCACCCTGCCCTGGCTCATGGCGATACCCATGATGGTCATGTTGCTGGGACCGGGGCTTGCCACGGCAATGATATAAGCCACGTAAACCAGTAAAAGCTGATTGAAATCGATCATCTGCGCCTTGTCCTCAAATATTATCTTTAAAACCAATCGGCCTCATGAAGCGGCCCGATTGCTTTTGTTCATTGCGACAAGGTGCAAGTCAATCAGGGCGTCACCGTATCATTGTGCAGCCTGAGGGATGTCGTCAAAAGCGGCGGCAGCGGCGTCCACCAGCCGGTGCGCAGGCCGGCGTGCCGCAGTGCGGAGGCCGTCCATGTGTTGCAGCCAAGCAGGGCGTTGAAATAGCCGACAGCTTCAAAAAATGCGTCATCCCGGCCATAGGATTGCCCCAGCAGCGGCACCGGCTTCCCTTGCGGTCTCGCGAAACTGCCGAGGATGAAGCCAAGCAGCTTTTCATAATCCGCGTCTGACAGATCAAGCGCCATGACGCCAGCATCGGCCAGCGGTATCTCCCCGGCAAGGGCGACATGCATGACCGATTGATCGAGCGTAACACCCTTGAACAGCGGCAGCGGTTTCAGATCCGCCCATGTTGGCGTCTCGGTGTAAAAGGCGCGTCCGCCCCAGCCGAAAATGAGATAGCGAACGCCGGGGTAATCGATCTCCAGATTACCTTCCCGCAGAAAGCCGAAGCGCGCCAGAAGCTCTGATGTAACGGGCAGAGCGATATCGGTATGGATGGGGTTGCTGAGAATGAGGACGCGGCGGGGCGCCGGATCAGTTGAGGGCGATTCATTGCCAAAGATCGGCCGTGGCACGAGGGTACCGCCAGCGATGCCAAGGATCAGCAGCGCCAGCAGAATGCATAGATGTTTGATGAACTTCACTCTGCATCACCTGCGCGGCTTCAGGAAACGGCGGCGTTCCATGACGCCGCCGGTATTCTGTATTTGCTCAGGCAGCCTTGACCTTGGCCTTGCGCACCAGATGGGTCACCACATTCTCAATCATCCGCATACCGGCATCGCCGCCCAGCGTCATGATCGATTCCGGGTGGAACTGCACAGCGGCCACGGGCTCCTTGCTGTGCTCGATACCCATGATGGTGCCATCTTCGCTTTCCGCCGTGATCATGAATTCGCGCGGTAGCGTGGCCGGGTCGGCGAAGATGGAGTGGTAACGGCCAACCGTTACCTCCTTGCCGAGGCCCGAAAAGACGAGGCCGGGTTCCAGCACGCGGATGCGCGACGGCTTGCCGTGCATGGGGACAGCAAGCTGGCGAAGCTCACCGCCATAGGCTTCCGCCAGCGCCTGAAGACCGAGGCAGACGCCGAAGATCGGCAGGTCGCGAGCGCGGGCAGCTTTGATGGTCGCCTTGCAATCGAAATCGCTGGGGTTGCCGGGGCCGGGAGACAGAACGACCAGATCCGGTTGGAAGCGCTCGAACACTTCGGCCGCCACTGGCGAGCGAACGGTGGACACGGTGGCACCCGTCTGCCGGAAGTAGTTCGCCAGCGTGTGCACGAAGCTGTCTTCGTGGTCCACCAGCAGGATTTTGACGCCCGTTCCCACCTTCGCGGCGTCGCGCTTGGTGCCGGCGGAGTTCTGGCCCTTTGCATCACGAATGGCAGAAATCATGGCGGATGCCTTCAGTTCGGTTTCGGCTTCTTCTTCCTGAGGATTGGAATCATTGAGCAAAGTTGCCCCTGCCCGCACCTCGGCAATGCCATCCTTGATGCGGATGGTGCGCAGCGTCAGGCCCGTGTTCATATCGCCATTGAAACCAACCATGCCGATGGCCCCGCCATACCAGGCGCGTGGGCTCTTTTCATGGGCTTCGATGAAGCGCATGGCCCAGAGTTTCGGCGCGCCGGTAACGGTCACGGCCCATGCGTGGGACAGGAAGCCATCGAAAGCGTCCATATCATCGCGTAGACGGCCCTCAATATGGTCTACCGTATGGATGAGGCGTGAATACATCTCGATCTGGCGGCGGCCGATAACCTTGACCGAGCCGGGTTCGCAGACGCGGCTCTTGTCGTTACGGTCCACATCCGAGCACATGGTCAGTTCGGACTCGTCCTTCTTGGAATTGAGCAGCTTGAGGATCTGCTCGCTATCGGCAATTGGGTCATCGCCGCGCTTGATGGTACCCGAGATCGGGCAGGTCTCGATGCGGCGTCCGGACACGCGCACGAACATTTCCGGCGACGCGCCCACCAGATATTCCTGATGGCCCAGATTGATGAAGAAGGAATAGGGCGACGGATTGATGGCCTTCAGGCGGCGGGAAATCGCCGAGGGGTTGCTCTCGCAACGCTCCATGAACTTCTGGCCGGGCACGACTTCGAAGAGATCGCCACGGCGGAAGCTCTCCTTGGCCTTCGTCACCAGCTGCGAATATTCGCCGGGGTGATGGTCGCCGCGCGGCGGAATGGTATCTGTCGTCCGGAAGGGATCTGGCGCGATCTCTTCCGCCTTGCCGTGGGTGGTGACGCCGTCCTTTTCGAAGTCATAACGGTCGATCCACGCCTTTGCGGAATAATGGTCCACCACCAGAATCTCGTCCGGCAGATAGAGAACCATGTCACGCTGGTCTTCAGGGCGCTGAAGCGAAAACTTGATGGCATCGAACTGGAAGGCCAGATCGTAGCCGAAGGCGCCGAATAGGCCGATGGCGGCATCCGCACTCGAATAGAAGAGATCGACAATGGCGCGAAGCGCTGTGAAGACAGTCGGGATCTTGGAACGTTCTTCCTCGGTAAAGACGCGGTCCGGTTCATTGACCACGAGATCCAGCCTGCGGGCGGTCGATTCCCCCAATGTCAGATCTGGCGTTGCCTTCAGCTTCTCCGCAATGAAGGAGAGCAGCACTTCGCCGCGCCCGTTATAGGCTTCGATCCACATGTTGCGGCCAAAAGAGGAAATGCCAAGCGGAGGATCGATGATGGCCGTGTCCCAGCGGGTGTAACGACCGGGATATTCGTAATTGGATGAAAAGACGGCACCGCGGCGCTCGTCCAACCGTTCGACGTAGCTGTCGATTGCCCCGGCATAATCGGCGGTGCGACGCTGGCGGGAGACTTTAACGCCCCCCTTCGTCTCGTAGGTTTCCGCGCCATCATCCTGAATGATCGTTACCATTTCTAAGCACTTCCCGTTTTTTCTGCCTGATAACATTCTGCCCGATGAGAGGCGGCCTAATAACAAAAAAGCCGCCTGAGAATTCGGGCGGCTTGGACTTAGTCAAAGGACATAGGTGCTCAAGGCCGCGTAAAGCTGCCCCACCACCAGATAGCAATGTTCTTCGACATGATGTTCATGGCGCAAATTGTTAGCGCCAACGGTGTCTCATGGCAAGCGGATTTGCGCAAAGGCATGAACCGAAAGACAGCTCAGACGTTCAGGCTCTGCCGCAACAGGGGAGCGACCGCTCACATGCTTCATCGTCTCATCATCCTCGCAGCCAGCACGCTGCTGATCGCAGCCGCGCCGCCGCCACAGGATGTGCCCGTTCCGCAGCCGAAGCCAGGGCAGGAAAATTCCTCACCGACCCAGGCACCAGCCGATAATAAGAAAGAGGCCGAGCAACCGTCTCCCCCCGCTGAAAATGCCGTTCCGAAACCGGCGGAAAAGCCCGAGGAAAAACCGGAACCGGCACCTGAAGGTGACGAGGCAAAGCCTGAGCAGCCAAAGACGGACGAAGAGAAAAAGCCGCAAGAGCCTGCGCGCGAGCCCGTGAAGCCCGAAGATCCGGAGGAGTTGAAGGCCTGCCTTTCGCAGCTGCGTGAATTGGGCGCTGAATTCAAGGAGCTTCCGGCCATTCCCAGAGAAGAAGACGGCTGCGGCATCGCATCGCCGCTTGAGCTCTCCACCGTCATTCCCGGCATCAAGCTTGAGCCTGAGGGAACGATGCGGTGTGAAGCCGCTCTGGCACTGGCGCGTTGGGCAAAGGATGTGGTGGTGCCGACGGCGGCTATCGCGCTGCCAGACAAAAAGGTATCCGCCTTCGGCAACGCCTCGACTTATGTCTGCCGCAACCGCAACAGCGCCGAAACCGGAAAGATTTCCGAGCACGCCAAAGGCAGCGCCGTCGATATCGCCACCCTTGCATTCGACAAGGGCGAACCACTGGTCATGAAACCGCGTGGGGAAGACGGGACAATGGAAGGCGCGTTCCAACGCACCATCACCACCGCCGCCTGCCTGTTTTTCAAGACAGTTCTCTCGCCCGGCAGCGACGCCACCCACCAGGACCACCTGCATCTCGATGTACTCGAACGCAAGGGCGGCTATCTATACTGCCGGTAAAAGACTGGCGGCGTAGCACCGCCAGTCCTTTGCTTGATGTGTCGATCAGAATTTCTGGGTCAGAGAAATCTTGAACGAGCGGCCCGGCTCCGAATAGAAATCGACCGGCTGGTTGGTCGATGACACCGAGCCCGGGTTGATATCCCTGACGCCGACAGCATTCCAATACTTCCGGTCAAACAGATTATAGACACCCGCCTGAATACGCAGGCCCTTTGTCTGCTCAGGCTCCCACCAACCGGTCAGGTTGAAGACACCGTAGCCGGGTGCATCGAATGTGTTGGACTTGCCATCGTCCCGCATGTTCGAGGAGAATATCCCCGTAAGCTCCGAGCCCCATGTTTCCTGCGCGTAGCCAAGTCCGACAATGGATTTAAAAGGCGCAACCGTGCGGATGAGCTCGTCATTGTCGGTATCCTTGCCATAGGCATAGGCAAGCGATGCATGCGCGAAAAAGCCATTCGCCAGATCCTTTCGCACCTTGGCTTCTACGCCGGAAATTTCCACATGTTCCAGGTTCCGATAGGAAAACAACTGGCCATTGCCCCTGCCACCGAAGCCCGGGAAAAGCGTCGTGAATGTCGTCTCCTGCTCGATGAAGTTTCTGTACTTGTTGTGGTACAGCGTCACGCTTCCTGAAAGATCGCCGCTATCAAACTTGGCACCGATTTCAAAGCCGTTGCTGGTCTCGGGTTTCAAAGAAGAGTTGCCGATGACAGCGTATCCTGAACTGATATTTGAGAAGTTCAAATAGAGTTCGTTCACGGTCGGCGCACGATAGGCCATCGCCCATTGGGCAAAGAGCTGAACCTGAGGCGTCAGATCATAGGTCGCCAGCAGCTTTGGAGAGAAGCGCGATCCGCTGTTGCCGGTTGGCAGGCCGAAGGTGTTGTAACCGCTATTGGTCGAGACCGAGCCATCCGGATCATAATCATAGGCATCAAACCGCAAACCGGGTGTCAGCTTGAATTTGCTCGCCCCGAAGCCAAGTTCATCTTCGAGATAAAGGCCCAGGCTTTTGCCGTCCACATCAGGCATATCAGACTGCGAGGCAGCAGACGATCCGCCTGTGTTGAGGTAAACAGCGTTGCTGAAATCGGAAATCCAGGCATTTCCGCCGAACCGGATTGTGTGGCTGACGCTGCCGACCTCGAAGCCGGATTCGAGACCTCCAACAAGTCCGAAGCGGTTGTCTCTCAGGTTGTCTTCGCGGATATAAAGCGAATTGTTGGTCAGACGGTCGCCCGAGCCGGATACCTTGTCCAGCCGCGTCCAGTAAAGCGAAAGATCGGCTGCGTCGATCAGGCTGTCGGTAGACGGCGCCTCATATTGATAGTCCAGCGAAACGCGATCGCGCTCGGTGTCCTCATGGCCGTCATAATCATCGATCCGGTAGGTGGACGTTGAAACGTTGGAGCCTTGAAGCGTTTTCAAGTCTGTTCTGGTTCGCAGCGAAAAGCGTTCCGCCGTCAGACCGATGCGGTGACCGCCTTCCAGATCCTGCCGGATCTTGAACATCAGGTTACTCTCGTAAGTATCGGCCGGATTGGGTGTCGTGCGACGTGTGCCGTAAATATCTGCGCTGCCGCGGTTATCTGCCTCATTCCCGCGCTTGTAGGAGCCCTGGAACAAAACCGAGGTATTCTCTATTTTTTTGGCGACCGCCAGCGAACCACCATAGCTCTTGTCCTCTGTATCGTAGGTGGTCTTGGCAACACCGCCCCAGTCCCTGTCAGCTCCGATGAGATCGTCAGCTTCCAGAGTGCGAAGCACCAGCGCGCCGCCCAATGCACCGGAACCGGCGCGGCTGGAATCGGCGCCACGCACCACATCGATGGATGAGAGCGAGGAGAAATCGAAACTTGAGTTCGTGTTGCTCAAGGTCGTTGTCGCCTGCCCCTGACGGGCAAAGTTTTCGAAAAACGGAACAGGGATGCCATCGATCAGCGTGGTGACCCGCGCCCCGCCCAGACCACGAATGAATAGACCACCAGGCTTGCCTGGCTTGGAATTGACGAAATCGACACCGGCTTCTGTCGTCTTTCCCAAATCCTTGAGGCTGTCGACGTCTTTTTTGCGGATCTCTTCAGCACCGGTCGAGCTGGCGAGAGGCGTATTGCCAGCGGCATCGCTCGCCTTGATGCGCTTTCCCTTGATGACAATCCTTTCCAGGACAGTCGCGCTCTCATTCGCTGCCTGATCCGTAGCCTGCTGTGCACCGGCAGAATGAACGGAAAGAAGTGTCATCGCCGTGCAGACAAGCAAAGCTGATTTGGATCGCCCAATGGTCATCATTCACCCCTAAATTCGAGCGCACGAAAGCGCACGGCAACGCGAGGCGCTGACGCGGAGTGGCTCGATACATACCCATAATTTTTACGGCTTTGGCCGTATCGGAGAGTTAAAAAACATGACTTTGTATGTCAACAAATAAAACATGATTCAAACGATCATGTTTACGCGGGACAACAATGTTGCGAAAATGTGACAGGGAGAGACTATGCCCTTGCGACGTCGGTTCGGGCAAAACAAGAACGCGAACATGACGCTGATCAATAAGAACGCGGGATGGGATCAACCTTGGAATGAGTGGGCGGGCCCCTTGAAGCAGCAATGGCGGCCAACTAGATCATGGCCCCAGACGAAGTCGCAACCAGTCGAAGACGAGAGACGCAGATGAAATCCCTTGAACTGCTTGTTGAAAGAATCATTCTCTCCAGCCGTTGGCTGCTGGTGGCATTCTATCTGGGGCTGGTCGCCGCACTGGCTGTCTATGCGCTGTCCTTCGCCTTCAAATTTCTCAAAATCGCCCAGAATGTCTTCGTTTACACGGACGCCGAGATGATCCTTGCCATGCTGGCCTTGATCGATGCGGCGCTGGTGGCAAGCCTGATCGTGATGGTGATGATTTCCGGATATGAGAATTTTGTCAGCCGTTTCGACGAAGGCGAAGACAAGGTTTCCTTCCTGGGCAAGCTTGATGCGGGCAGCCTGAAAATCAAGGTTGCCTCATCAATCGTCGCCATATCATCCATTCATCTGCTGCAAATATTCCTGAATGCAAACCAGTACAGCGACAGCAAGCTGATGTGGTTTACGATCATACATTTGGCTTTTGTCATTTCTGCGGTCATGCTGGGCTTTCTTGAGAAACTGATGTCCAAACCCAAGGCCGCGCAGGACAGTGCCAACATCTAATCCTTTTCACATCTTTTGTGACAGTAAATAGCTGTCGACAAAGGACGTTGGTTACTTCCATATCGATGCATTTGATTTAAAACAGTTCATACGGAGGTGATGAAGCGCGAACCAAACTTGAAATTAAAACTGGATTTTCAAGATAATTCGTATATTTGTTACCGTTAACATATCGCGGCATTATCAACGAAACGATCATGATCACACTCGAACGGCAATCGCTACTGAGTAAGGAATTGTCGGCAGCGGAAAGCCGTCCTCGGTGGCTGCAGGTGCTGCAAGCGGTTGCCAAGGAATTCGGTTTCTCACATGTCGGGCTCATGCGTTTTCCCAAAGCGGATGACGAGCTGCTTTCCGCAGTCCTGGTGGAAACAACCATTCCTTTGCGTTTCATCCGTGAATTTGATCAGAAGCGTCTCCTGCGGTACTGCCCTATTCTGCCGAAAGTCGAGATATCCCTGATGCCGCAAGGCTGGTCTCTGGATGATATCGAGGGCTCGGACACCAAGGTGAAGTCCTTAGGGACGCTGCTTTCACAATACGGCATCAAAAACGGGCTTATCATTCCCACAAATTCGCTCAGCGGCGAACGCTACCTCATTCGTTTTGAAGGTGACTGTGCGCCGCTCTGCCAGATTGCTCTCAATGAAATCGGCATGATCGCACTCCATGCCTTTGACGTGTATGAGCGTATGCGGCGTACGGAGATGACTGCGCCGCGCAAGCTGACCAAACGCGAACTGGAAGTTATCCGCTGGACATCGCAGGGCAAGACATCCGTTGAAATCGGACACATCCTCTCGCTGTCGGATCACACCATCAACGCCTATCTGAACAATGCCATCCGCAAACTCGACTGCGTCAATCGCACGCAACTCGTTGCCAAGGCGATCCGCCTCAAACTGATCAGCTGACGCTTCGATACGAAGCGCCAGCCATTGGCGATCAGCGATCCAGCACGGAGCGCAGTTCCACAAGGTTCGAACGAACTCTCAACACGTAAAAGCCCATGGTCGCCAGATGCGATGGCATGATCCATCCGCCCTCGTCACCGTTTGAGATGATGAGCGGCTGGATGCGCAATGCGGCGCGCGTCTGCAACAGCGTATCGTTCCAGAGGCTTGTCAGGTTCCGCTCACGGATAACCTGAGAGAAGTCCGCTCCCGCTGCGGCCAGAATGCCGTAATAGCCATAGAGCTGACCATAGGCGAACCAGAACCGGTCGTCGGCGCGCGTATCGAACCAGCCGCCATTGTAATTCTCCGAACGCTCACGCAGGATCGCGGATGTTCCGCCGATGTCGTTGGCGATGCGGTCGATGAACTGGATGAGGTTGTCGGCACGTCCGTCAAACACCGAATTGCACTGCGCCAGGCTGGTATTGAACATCCGCAGGCTTTCCGCAGCGGAGCGATAGTAGCTCGGGCTCGGTGTTTTCGGGCCGAATGGATCAAGACCGAAATACCAGGAATATTCATCGAACTGAAGGTTACCGCGCGCCTTCTGCAAATTGGCGTCAATGCCGGATGTGCCACGGACGCGACCAAGCGAATCCACCAGCTCAACCGATGTCCGGCGAACGGCCTGATTGACCCCGCGCTGGAACGACGCCTTGTTGTCGAGGAACGGCGTGTTATCCCAATCGATGCCGAACAAGCCAGCGCGATACAGCAGCATGGAAGAAATCCAGGCATTCTGATCGACGTTGAAATCGATCAGCCCTGCAGCAACATCGACGATGGCCGAACTCTGGCAGCTTCTCGCCGCAGGTGCTGCAGGTACTGCAGGGGCAGCCTCAGTTGTGGTTGCAGCAGGCGTGGGCGCTGCTGCTGCAGGCAATTCCTGTCCGGCGCCCAGCGTGCGTTCGGAGAGTTTGTAACTGGCAACATAATCCGGGTTGAAGTTCGACCAGACCTGCGTCTGCCAGAAGAAATAGCCGTAAAGACCGACCAGCAGAACCACCGCTGCAGCAATCGGGATCTTTATCAATCCGTTGCGGTTCGTGTACCAGCCATGCGCCGCTCTCAAAGGCCAGAACAGCCATGCAATCGCCATGGAGGCACCTCTTCCAAACGCGGAGAACATGCGCCTGAAAAACGCGATAACCGGATCGAGCATCGTTCAACTCCCCTGAGCGCATACGCCCAAACCGGGCACAATGCGTAATCTACCACGACGAACATCTCCAGCGTGACAGATACGCGACGCCAGGATGCGACAATCGTTCCGCTCTCAAAGGCGGACCGGCTGTCACCTCACATATGGTGATCAGATGCGCGATACAACGGAGGACCTCATGTTTTTCCCGCTCCGGTTTCGATGATCTTCGCTTCTGATCGCTCGAAATGGCGCGCCAGAGCATCTTCCAGCTTGATTTTGCGCCGGTCCACGTCCTGCATGGTAACGGCGCCTTTTGCGTGAAGTGTCAGCAAATGGTGGAAAGGACCCGGCCTTGGCGGGTGCTCCATGTTATCACCTGCCTGCGAGAAGAGCCGCAGATCTTCCAGCAGCGGCTGTAACGAGCCGTAGGCGACATCATGAAGCATGATGCAGCGTTCGGCTTCGATGGAGACAGCATTGAGCAAGAGGGAATAGATCGACACGCCATCATTCAGTGCGTCAATCATATCGCCAAACAGGATCGCCTGGCGGTCGAGAACATCGCGCTCATCGTTCAAGGCCTTGCGCTCCGCCAGAACGGCGTCCCGGCGCCCGGCCGCATCATTTCTGTCCGCTGACCACCTGTCGGATTGCGTGTCGTCTGTCGATGTGGAGATCCTGCGCTCAAGCGTTGCCACAGTTGCTGCAAGCTCCCGGTCACGCTGGCGTGCGTCGTCAATCGAAAGAACGACCCTGCGGCGCGCCTCCATGCTCGCCTCAAGGCGCGCCTCACACTGCGTCACGAAGGGCGCTGACGTTTCCTTGCACTCCTCCAAAACCCGATAAACGACAGCGGCCTGGGCAAGGATGACCTGCACACTCTCGGCGACAGCAAGCCGTCTTTGGCGCGAAGCCCTGAAGGAGTTGTGGGGCTTTCGCGTGAAAAACCCTAGAAATCGTTCTTTGCGCGTAACGTCGTCGGCCCTGTCAAAGGCCAGGTAGGCCGCATCGATGCGCGCGGACAATCCCTGGATGACCCGCCGGCTGTCTGCCGCAAAGGTGTTTTTGGCATCCAGCATCTCCCCGAGAAGCGCCGCATCTGCTTCCAACGCTGCATCCGACGAGGATGGTTGCGCTGTGGCAACGGATTGGGCCAACCGGGCGCACAGCTCTTCGACAATCCGGCCAGCGGCTTTGGTCTTCTCAAACTGGGCGTCAAAAGATGGCGTTCGTGCCATGAAGGGTCGTCTCCCGAATCGCTGCTGTGCAAAAAGGCCGCTCATATAAATATGCGCAGCCTTTTCTCAATCCGGGAGTGGAAACCGGTTACTTTCAGAGATTAAGCTTGGCGATCTCTTCGTCCAGCTTTTCGCGTGCCTTTTTCGGCAGCTTGCCGGCTTTTACGGCCTCGATGTTGGCCGGCGCATCACCAACGACGACGAGGGCCACCATGCCCATGCCGACATGCGGCGTGCATTTGAAGACATAGGCGCCTTCCTTCTCAATCGTCACTTTAAGAGCTTCGTTCATCTTGCCCTTATATTCCTCGACACCATCGGGAATGAGGCCTTTTACGGCTGCGGCGTCGTGACCCTTGTCGACCGGCGTGAAGGTGATGACATCTCCAATATTGGCCTTGACCGCAGCTGGCTCAAAAACCATTGCCTGACCGTCCGACCCCTTGTTGAGCATCTTGATCTCGATATCGGCCGCCTGAGCCGGGAAGACGAAAAACCCGGCGACGGCGGCGCTGGTCAGAAGGCGAAGGACGTTTGTATTCAGCATGGGATCATACTCCTGAACGAAACCGCGATGGCGGTCTTTCCGTTGCAGGTCCTACTCCGGCAGCCGGTGGCCTTCTTTGACCAAAATCAAACCAGCGGACAGTCGTCGTTGGAATGGAAGGCGCAGTGCCATTTCCTGAGCATCACGCGCCTTCGATTGCCTCCACCCAGTGCCGCCGGCAGAAGGACACATATTTCTCGTTACCGCCAACATCGATCTGCGCGCCTTCCTTGACGATCTTTCCCTGTGAATCGAAACGCGCGACCATGGTGGCCTTGCGTCCGCAGTGGCAAATCGTGCGGATTTCACGCAATTCATCGGCAATCGCCAGCAATTCTCTAGAGGCCGGAAACAGCTTTCCCTGAAAATCGGTGCGTAGGCCGTACGCCATGACGGGAATTCCAAGCCTGTCTGCGATGCGCGCCAATTGCCAGACGTGGTGCTCGGAAAGAAAGTTGGCCTCATCGATAAAGACGCAGGCCACCGGCTCCTGCGCGTGCAGACGCCCAACTTCCTGGAAGATATCGGTGGCGTCATCGAATACCAGCGCATCCGAGGAAAGACCAATGCGCGATGCGACCTTGCCGATACCGGCGCGATTATCGAATGCAGCCGTAAAGATGAGGGTGCGCATCCCCCGCTCCTGGTAATTATAGGAGGCTTGCAAAAGCATGGTGGACTTGCCGGCGTTCATTGCCGCATAGTTGAAATAGAGCTTGGCCATCATGCCCTCCGGATCCTGCGTTCAGCGCCTTTTGCAGGCTAGTCCACGCCAAGAGCAAGAGAGTGGCGGCGAAAAACACAGGTTTCGACAAAGAGCGCAGCCATTGAGTGCATTCTATTTTAATGCAACGTGTCGCAAACTGCGCTTGAATGCACGCAAATGCACATGAGTTGATTGTCGGCTCAAGATATTGATAATGGCGGGGAACTTAAAAACAGGGAGTAAGCAATGCTTGCAAAAAATCACCGCTGTCTGGCGCTCGCCGCAGCCGTTTCTGCAATGGCACTCTTCACCACGACGGCCTCTGCGGCAGAACCCGCCAGTTGTGGCACAGTCCGCTTCTCGGATGTCGGCTGGACAGACATCACCGCAACCACTGCGACCGCCTCTGTTATTCTAAAAAGCCTCGGCTATGAAACAGACGTCAAGATTCTTTCCGTCCCGGTGACCTATACCTCCCTGAAGAACAAGGACATCGACGTCTTCCTCGGCAACTGGATGCCGACGATGGAAGGCGACATCAAGGCCTATCGCGATGACAAATCCGTCGAAACGGTTCGCGAAAACCTGACCGGCGCGAAGTATACGCTGGCCACGAACAGCAAGGGTGCCGAACTCGGCATCAAGGATTTCAAGGATATCGCTGCCCACAGCGATGATCTGGGCGGCAAGATCTACGGCATTGAGCCCGGCAATGACGGCAATCGCCTCATTCTGGGAATGGTAGAGAAGGACACGTTCGGGCTCAAGGACTTCCAGGTGGTGGAATCGTCCGAGCAGGGAATGCTTTCCCAGGTGGCGCGCGCCGAGAAATCCGGAGACCCTATCGTCTTCCTCGGCTGGGAACCCCACCCGATGAACTCCAATTTCAAGCTGACCTATCTGACCGGCGGTGACGACGTCTTCGGCCCGAACCTTGGTGGCGCAACGATCCATACCAATGTGCGCGCAGGCTATCTGCAGGAATGCCCAAATGTGGCAACCTTCCTCAAGAACCTGCAGTTCACCCTTCCTATGGAAAACGAAATCATGGGCAAGATTCTCAACGACGGGATGGAGGGTGAAGCCGCCGCAACGGAGTGGCTGAAAGCCAATCCAGCCGCCATCGAGCCATGGCTCGCAGGCGTAAAAACGAAAGACGGCAGTCAGGATGCTCTGGCCGCCGCAAAGAAGAGCATTGGGCTATAAGCATTTCATAGAATGCATTGAACACGTCTTCCGACTGATGGCGGTCGGAAGACGACCATGACTCCGTTCACGAAAGGTTTGCTCTTACCGTGGAATGGCTCAGCGCTTCTGAAAATCGTCTCCCGATCGGTCGATACGCCAAGGATGCGGTCGACTGGTTGACCGGAAATCTTTCCTTCTTTTTCGACTGGTTATCCTTCATCTTCGAAAGCGTCATCGACGCTCTGCTCTACCTGCTACAGGCACCGCATCCGCTCATCATCGTTGCCATACTCACGGCACTCTCGGCATGGATGCGGCGCTCCATCGGAATGCCTCTGTTTACGGCGCTCGGACTGCTGCTCATCATAAATCTGGGATATTGGAAGGCAACGACCGAAACCCTCGCACTTGTCATCGCCGCCAGCGTTGTGTGTATGCTTGTCGGCGTCCCACTCGGCATCTTCGCGGCACGTCGAAAATGGGTCTATGCCGTCATGCGCCCCGCGCTCGACCTCATGCAGACCATTCCCACTTTTGTCTATCTTATTCCAGCGCTTGTGCTTTTCGGACTTGGAATGGTCCCCGGCCTGATCGCAACGGTCATTTTTGCTCTCCCCGCCCCCATCCGTCTGACGCGCCTTGGCATCATTTCCACACCGCCGGCCCTGGTCGAAGCAGCCGTGGCATTCGGCGCCACACCGGGCCAGGTGTTGCGGAAGGTGGAGCTGCCGTTCGCCACGCCACAGATCATGGCGGGGCTGACACAGACCATCATGCTTTCCCTGTCGATGGTGGTCATTTCCGCGCTCGTTGGCGCAAACGGGCTTGGCGTACCGGTGGTGCGGGCTCTCAACACCGTCAACATCGCCATGGGCTTTGAAGCAGGGCTTTGCATCGTCATCGTCGCGATCATTCTCGACCGCCTGTTCCGCCTGCCTGGATCGGAGGAAGAAGCATGAGCGACGCGATCATATTCGAAAATGTCGATATCATCTTTGGTGACAATCCGTCCAAGGCTCTCCAGCTTCTCGATGCGGGAAGGACACGGGCCGAAATCAACGCACAGACCGGACTCGTTCTGGGTGTTGCCAACGCATCGCTGACCGTCAAGGAGGGCGAGATTCTCGTTCTCATGGGTTTGTCCGGTTCGGGGAAATCAACCCTTCTGCGTGCCGTCAATCGTCTTGCTCCCGTCGCTCGCGGAAAGGTCAGCGTAAAGACGCCATCCGGCTATATCGATCCCTATGCGACCTCAACGAAAGCATTGCGGGACTTACGGACCCATACGGTTTCCATGGTCTTCCAGCAATTCGGCTTGCTGCCATGGCGCAATGTTGCAGACAATGTGGGTTTCGGCCTGGAACTTTCCGGTATGCGAGAGACTGACCGGAAGAAGCGCGTTGCCGAACAACTGGAGCTCGTCAATCTCTCCGATTGGGCAGACCGGAAGGTCGGAGAACTATCGGGCGGAATGCAGCAACGAGTCGGCCTGGCCCGCGCATTTGCGACGGGCGCGCCGATCCTGTTGATGGACGAACCCTTTTCCGCTCTCGATCCGTTGATCAGGAGCCGGTTACAGGACGAATTGCTGGAATTCCAGAGTCGATTGAAGAAGACGATTCTCTTCGTGAGCCACGATCTGGACGAGGCGTTCCGCATCGGCAACCGTATTGCCATGATGGATGGGGGCCACATCATCCAGTGCGGGACACCACAGGAAATCGTCAAGGATCCGTCCAACCAATATGTTGCGGACTTTGTGCAGAACATGAACCCGATTTCCATGTTGACCGCCGCAGACGTGATGCAGGCAGGCGTCACCGCCAACAATGCGGGGCTCCCCGTCTCGGGAACGGCCAAGCCAAGCTCGCCTCTGGTCGATATTCTCGACACGATGGCGAAGCAGCCAGGGGCCATTGGGATCGTCGACAACGGGGTGGTCGTGGGAACTGTCAGCGCCGATGACATCGTTCGAGGGCTGACGCTGCACCGCAAGAAATGAGAAATCCTGCGACGTCGTCCGCGGCGTCGCAGCTTCCAGATCGACCGAACGAGTCGAACACAACCCGCCGCAAGCAACTTCTCACATCCTGCGATTGCCAAACAGACCTCACACTGAGTTGAGATCTGTCAGACCGGATGCGCCAGCGCGGAGTGCTGCAGTGCGAAATCTAGGTAGCTGAATAAAAAATTAATAATTATGACCCGCAAAAAGCTGTAGCGGGGAATTGAAATTATTTGCCAATTTTGACGTAAAATTAGCAAATTCGACCAAGCGAGCCGGATACTGGCCATATTAGCAGAACATTCGACTATTTTTTTGAAAGGAAGCGCAGATGCAACCGAATTTTATTCGTTGCTAATAAAGGCTGGCCTGTACCTTATATTTAGGTATATACAACGGTCTTACCGAATTGATACACTTAGGCCATATAAACTTTCGTTTTTGCCATTGAGACGGTCCGGGGCGGGCTTCACTCAGGAGAAGTGAGAATATGAAAACAGAATCTCTTTCAGAACAATCTACTGCGGCAGCGGGCCTTCTTTCCGCGATGGCAAACCCGAAAAGGCTGATGATATTGTGCAGCCTCGTTGAGGGCGAAGTGCCAGTCGGCGTGCTCGCCACCCAGGTAGGCCTGAGCCAGTCGGCGCTTTCCCAGCACCTTTCCAAGCTGCGCGCTCAGCGTCTCGTCAAGACCCGTCGCGACGCCCAGACCATCTACTATTCCAGCACTTCCGAATCCGTCAAAAAGATCCTTGCGACGCTGGAAAACATCTATTGCGAGCCTGCAGCGTCTGACGCCGAGAAGACCGCAGCTTGAAGATCTAAGCCACACCGGTATCTGGCTGCTTCATTAAAGCGCCCAGTGCCGGTCCGGTTTGGAGAACTTCTCAAAAGCGTATCTACGCTTGGTTTGTCAGGGTGCAGAAGCCATCTGCATCTTGAGTTTGGTGGCAGCTCGGGCGTAGCCACCCTCTCCCCCATCGACGAAATGCATATGATCTTTCGACAAGGGAGACGGCACGATACAGGTCATCAACGCCGTATCCTGTTCATGCAGCCCGTAGAAGCAGATTCCTTCCCTTGCAGCACCTTCAAGCCGTGACTTGATCTTCTTCAGCCTCTCGCCATCGACATCGACGGTCATTTTCAGACCATCATCGAATTTACGGAAATCCGTATTGCTGGCAACGGCGCGTTTGTATTGAATGGGATCAAACCGGCCGACCGGCTTTTTCAACGCGTAAAGGACGGCGATCAGCACCGTCTGAAACATGACCCAAGCACCGTTTCGCAACTGCGATATACGGTCGCGGTAAGCTGAAAGAGCACTCGCTTCCAGGAACAGGCCCTCGCGAATGAAGCCGAGCGCTGGCCCCTCCACCGGTATCGGATGTCCGCCTCTTCCATCTTCATTCGCCAGAGCCACGATCTCGGCAACGATTTCCCGGAATGCCAGCTCATCGCGTTTGGGCCCAGGCAGTGCAATTATCGACACGACGTGTCCTTGAGTCGCCTTTATCGGATTCCAGCGACAGGAAAGGCCGGTCAAATCCGGACGCTCACCCTTGCCCGCTTGCTGGATCAGAAAAGCTCCCTGCTTCATCTGCTCGTCAGCCCAATGGTTGCCGCCGCCGGAGAACATGGCGTAGGAAACATCCGGGCTGGCCTTGAGCCGCGCCACGCGCACATCTAGACCATTGTCACGAATGGCCGAAACGGGCACGATGGCAGCGCGCAGTGTCAGGCCGATATCGTCCGCTACCCAGCTCTGCACTTTCGACAGCGCCTCACGCGCAGCCTCGATCTGTTGCGATGGAATGGCGATTGCGGCGCCGTCCCCTCCGAAGACGAAGGGTAAATCGTGACGTCCCAGCGCGTTTAGAACGCCGGAAATGACGCCAGCCCCGGCCATGTTGACCGCCTTGTAACGGCCAGCATCGATAGCGCCGGTCGAATCGATGACATCAGCCAGCGCCAATGCCCAGCCATCCGGCAAGGCACGATAAAGCGTGGGGTCGGCCACATCCTCGAAATGCAGGAAGACCGGCAGGTTTTTCAAAAATTCGTCGTCAGGCGATATCATCATGACATTATCCTACTCCGTGCGACGAAAAGCCAGATATATCGCTGGATCGAGGGGCGGCCAGGCCGGTGCATTTCCCTCACAGAGGATTTACGCTGACAAGGCGGATTTGGATCAAACACGACTTGCGAAATCGCGTCCGGCGAGTATGACGGGAAAAGGATGTCGGAAGTCAAACATGAAACGACAACGTGTTGCCTGGAGGTACGGCTGATCTGCGCTGTCCAAAGCGCCCGTCCTCCCGCGATTCATCCGGGACACGCCCAAACCAAGGAGAGACCAGAATGAAACTCAAGATTCTATCGGGCCTGACGCTCGCCGCTTCGGTTGCCTTCGCACCATTGGCCCATGCAGAGATCGTCATCGGTCTTATTGCACCATTGACGGGTCCGGTTGCAGCATACGGCGATCAGGTGAAGAACGGCGCGCAGACCGCAGTCGACGTCATCAACAAGAATGGCGGCATTCTGGGCGAACAGGTCGTGCTGAAGCTGGCCGATGATGGTGGCGAACCCAAGCAGGGTGTATCGGCCGCCAACCAGCTGGTTGCAGAAGGCATTCGCTTCGTCGTCGGTCCGGTCACGTCGGGTGTCGCCATTCCCGCTTCGGACGTCTTTGCCGAGAACGGCATCCTGATGGTAACGCCGACAGCGACCGCTCCTGACCTGACAAACCGCGACCTGTGGAACGTGCTGCGCACCTGCGGTCGCGACGACCAGCAGGCCGAAGTCGCCGGCAAGCTGGTTCTGGCACAGTTGAAGGACCGCCGCATCGCCATCATCCACGACAAGGGCGCATATGGCAAAGGCCTGGCGGACTCCTTCAAGAAGACCCTCAATGACGGTGGCGTGACGGAAGTCTTTTATGATGCCCTGACACCGGGCGAGAAGGATCTGAGCGCGCTCACGACGCGCCTCAAGTCCGAGAATGTCGACGTCGTCTACTTCGGCGGCTACCACCCGGAAGCCGGTCTTCTGGTTCGCCAGTTGAATGATTCCGGCGCGAAGGCAACGGTTATCGGCGGTGACGGCCTCTCCAACTCCGAATTCTGGAGCATTGGCGGCAATGCAGCAGCTGGTACCATCTTCACCAACGCAGCCGACGCCACCAAGAGCGCCGATTCCAAGGCGGCAGCAGATGCGCTGAAGGCAGCCAATATTCCTGCTGAAGCCTTCACGCTCAATGCCTACGCCGCTGTAGAAGTACTGAAGGCCGGTATCGAAAAGGCTGGAAGTGCAGAGGATTCTGAAGCCGTTGCAAAGGCTCTGAAATCCGGCGAAGGCGTTCCAACAGCCATCGGCAAGCTGACCTATGGCGAAACCGGCGACCTCAGCTCGCAGGCGTTCTCGCTGTACAAGTGGGAAAACGGCAAGATCGTTTCCGCAGAATAAGACGCGGTGCTATTGAGAGACGTAACCGGGTGCGACCTTCGCGCCCGGTTATTTTTTTGGGGCTTCAATCAATCATGCCCCGTCATTGCAGATTGCGGAACTGGACAAGCCATGGGCAGGTCTGGCTTACTCTGCAGCACAAGAAACCCGGATGAGGTACAGAATGGCATCGGCACTCGCGCGCAAGATCGATCAGGGAACAGCTCGGGAAAAAGCCGATATCGTTTTGAAAGGTGGCCGCTTCTTCGATCTGGTGACCGGCGAACTGGTTGCGTCAGATATCGCGATCTGCGGTGATACGATCATCGGCACCTGCGAGAATTACGAGGGCGTCGACGTCATCGACATCACCGGCAAGATCGTCGTGCCCGGCTTTATCGATACGCATCTTCATATCGAATCGTCTCTGGTCACACCGCATGAATTTGACCGATGCGTGCTTCCCTATGGCGTGACCACGGTCATCTGCGACCCGCATGAAATCGCCAATGTTTTAGGCGAAGAGGGCATTCAGTTCTTCCTGGATTCGTCGCTGGAAACGATCATGGACATCCGCGTGCAGCTCTCCTCCTGCGTGCCCGCCACCCATCTGGAAACATCCGGCGCGGATTTGCCGATTGAAAAGCTTCTGCCGTTTCGGCAGCATCCAAGCGTCATCGGCCTTGCCGAGTTCATGAATTTTCCCGGTGTCATCCACAGGGACCCGGTCTGCATGGCCAAGCTCGAGGCGTTCCAGGGCCAGCACATAGACGGCCATGCCCCGCTTTTGTCGGGCACCGCCTTGAACGGCTACCTGTCAGCGGGGATCCGCACCGAGCATGAATGCACGACGGCAACCGAAGCCCTGGAGAAAATCCGCAAGGGAATGCATATTCTGGTCCGCGAGGGCTCGGTTTCCAAGGACCTCCACGCGCTGATGCCGCTGATTACGGAGCGGCTTTCCCCCTATCTGGCTCTGTGCACGGACGATCGCAACCCGCTCGACATCGCCGAACAGGGCCACCTCGATTACATGATCCGCACTGCCATCGCGAATGGTGTCGAGCCGCTTGCCATCTATCGCGCCGCCTCGATTTCTGCTGCCCGGGCTTTCGGCCTGCGGGACCGTGGCCTTGTCGCTCCTGGCTGGCGCGCGGATCTCGTCGTTATCGATACGCTGCAGAACTGCAAGGCAAGCATGGTCTTTTCAGCCGGTCGCCGGGTTACGGATGAGCTTTTTGCCAGCCGCAAGCCCGTGCAGCCCGTCGGTCTCGACAGCGTAAAAGCGCGGCCGGTGCAGGCGTCGCATTTCGGCGTCGCAGCAACGGAGGGCGAAACGCCCGTCATCGGCGTCATGCCGGGCAAGATCATCACGGAACATCGCCGCTATACCCTGCCTACCGATGGAAACCAGACGAGCATCGATCTGGAGAACGACATCATCAAGGTCGCGGTCATCGAACGCCACGGCAAGAATGGCAATCACGCAAACGGTTTCGTGCAGGGGTTCGGTCTCAAGAAGGGGGCTATTGCCTCCACCGTCGGCCATGACAGCCACAATATCTGCGTCGTCGGCGTCAGCGAGGATGACATGGCCCAGGCCGCAAACCGCCTGGGTGAAATCAAGGGCGGCTTTGTGGTGGTTGAAGATGGCGAGATCACCGGCGAGATTGCCCTGCCCGTTGCAGGCCTCATGAGCCTTGAACCTTACGAGACGGTGCGTGACACGCTCCACAGCTTGCGAAAGGCGGCCTACGCGCTCGGGACCACTCTGGAAGAACCTTTCCTGCAGGTGGCATTCCTGCCCCTGCCCGTCATTCCCCATTTGAAGATATCGGACATGGGGATGGTGGATGTTGATCAGTTTGCACTGATAGACACTGTTTCCAAGTAACGAAGGATAAATAATATAAAGCTTTGCTCATGTTAAATTAAGACAGTTCTGCTAATACTAAACTGTCTGATGGAGTATTTCTACCGGAGCTCTTTGTGGCTGTAACAAGAATTGATAAATCACAACTCAAGATCGGAATGTTCGTCGAGGCTATAGAAGGCGCCTGGCAGGACAGTCCGACACTTGGAAGGCGTTTTACAATTCGCTCCGGGCACGAAATAGACATGATCCGCAACAGTAATGTCAGCGCAGTCTTCATCAATACGGCCTTGGGCCGCAGTATAACCTCCGCGGACCACCCTTCCAGAGCCGGAAATATTGGAACCGCGAGCAAACACGAAAAGCTGCAGACTTCCCGAAAAATACAGGCCCAGGCAGCCGAAGCCCGATCCCTGATCGAGGACGTCTTCGAGGGGCGCATCCTGAAGGCTGAAGCCTTTACGCCGCTGGTTGAGGATGTGGCGCGCACGATGGAAGAAAACCCGTCGCTCTATATCGGCATGTCGCGTATGCGATCGCGCGATAATGCAACGTTCGTACATTCCCTTGCCGTTGCGGCCCTGCTGCTCCATTTCGGGCGATCCATGCACATGGATGACGAAAGTGTCGAGCAACTGTGCATGGCGGGCATTCTCCATGACATCGGCAAACTGACCATTTCCAAGGAGGTCCTTCAGAAACAAGGACCCTTGAGCGCCGCTGAGCGCGATTTGATGGAGCAGCATCCACAGCGCGGCTACGATCTCTTGTCCACCCACGCCAAGATGCCGCAGCTCGTCCTCGACATCTGTCGCTCCCATCATGAAAGGCCCGATGGTAAAGGTTACCCGGACAAGCTGAAGGGCGCGGAAATCGGTACGGAAGTGCGCATGAGCACCATCTGCGACGTCTTCGACGCCCTTACCTCGGCGCGCCCCTACAAGAAGGGCTGGTCATCGCAGCAGGCGTTGAGCTGGATGATGTCCCGCGAAGACCAGTTCGACAAGGCGCTGCTGTGGCAGTTCATTCTCAGTCTCGACCCTGAGATGACGAAGGGCATCCTGTAGCGCGACCCGCGCTACGCAACAGTCCCGCAAAAGACATCGAGCCCATCCAGCTTCACCACTGCACCATCAAAAAGCGGCTCAAAGCCCGGCATTTCCAGTGCTTCGCGGACTTTCAAGTCTGCCGGGATTAGAAATTCTGCTGGCTCGCGCGTCAGGTTGAAAACAAACAGCAGCGTTTCGGTGCCCTTGTGGCGGGTAAAGGCCAGCACATCCTGTTGCGTGTCCAGAAACACCATATCGCCGTCACGCAGCGCGGCATGGCGCTTGCGGAAGGCCAGCACGGCTTTGTAGTGGTTCAAAACCGAGTCTGGTTTGCGCTCCTGCCCATCTGCGGCCAGCATGGCGTGTGCATAAGGCACCGGCAGCCATGGCTTCTCGGCGGTCGTAAAGCCGGCATTGCGGCCTCCGGTTTCCCACACCATCGGCGTTCTGCATCCGTCACGACCCTTGAAGGCTGGCCAGAAGCGAATGCCGTAGGGGTCACGCAGGTCTTCAAAGGCCAGTTCCGCCTCGGTCAGCGCCAGCTCTTCACCCTGATAAAGGCAGATGGAGCCACGCAACGTGGCTAGCACGCAAAATGCCAGCTTGGCGACACGGTTCTGCTCCTGATTGCTTTCGGCAAAGCGGCTGAGATGGCGCACCACATCATGATTCGAGAATGCCCAGCAGACCCAGCCATCGGTCACGGCCTTCTGGAAACCGGCGACAGCACCGCGAATGTGGCTCGCGGAAAAATCCGGCGATAGAAGGTCGAAGGTGTAGCACATGTTGAGCTTGTCACCGTCTGCCGTATAGGCCGCCACGGTTTTCAGAGACCGGGCTCCATCGCCGACCTCGCCCACCGTCATGCGTCCCTCATATTCGTCCAGCAAGGCGCGAAACCGCCGAAGAAAATCGATGTTCTCAACCTGCGTCTTGTCGTGGATGTGGCTCTGCATCCCGTAAGGGTTCACGTCAGGCGCATCGAGACCGGCATCGTCGCTGTCTGGTTCGTGCGGCGGGTTATCGCGCAGCAGCTTGTCATGGAAATAGTAGTTCACAGTATCAAGGCGGAAGCCATCCACACCGCGATCGAGCCAGAAGCGCACCGTTTCCAGAAGAGCATCCTGGACTTCCCTATTGTGAAAATTCAGGTCCGGCTGAGAGGCCAGGAAATTGTGCATGTAATATTGCTTGCGCACGCCATCCCATTCCCAGGCGGGGCCGCCGAAAACGGAAAGCCAGTTATTGGGCGCGGTGCCGTCCGGCTTTGGATCTGCCCAGACATACCAGTCTGCCTTCGAATTCGTGCGGCTGACACGGCTGTCCATGAACCACGGGTGCTGGTCGGATGTGTGGGAGATGACCTGATCGATGATGATCTTCAGCCCCAGACGATGCGCTTCGGCCACCAGAGTATCGAAATCTTCCAGGGTTCCGAACATCGGATCGACATTGCAATAATCCGAAACGTCATAGCCCATGTCTGCCATGGGCGATGTGAAGAAAGGGGAAAGCCAGATGCCATCCACACCCAGCGAAGAAATATAGGGCAGACGTTTGGTGATGCCGGGAAGGTCACCATATCCATCGCCCGTCGTATCCTGAAAGGAACGAGGATAGACTTGATAAATGACCGCTCCCCTCCACCAATCCTTATGATCTGCAACGGCTGGGGTGGAGGCATTCGGGTCCGGCATGGGCAATCTCCGTTCAATTTGTGCAGAGCATATAAAGCCCACGTCAATTCGTAAACGCCAAAGACGTTCCATGACACACCACGACGGACACAGGGTATCGTGCCCTTGCCACCACGCGGCAAGCATCGTAATGGCGGAACGTCGATTTTCGGGAGGCAAATGCAATGGGTGGACGGCTTCTTTCTGTTGGCGAATGCATGGTGGAACTGTCGCAGGCGGGCGATGGGCTGCTGCGCAAGGGCTTTGCCGGAGATACTCTGAACACCGCGTGGTATGCACGCGCCTGTCTCCCGTCCGAATGGAAAGTCGAATTCTTCACCGCTTTGGGCGATGATCCGCTTTCTGCTGAAATGCTGTCATTCATCGAGAAGGCGGGCATCGAAACAGGCAGTGTCGCGCGCATCACCGGCGGCACGCCCGGGCTTTATCTCATCAACCTGAAGGATGGAGAGCGCACCTTCAGCTATTGGCGCAACGCGTCCGCTGCCCGCAAGCTCGCCATCGATGCCGACCACCTGCGGGCCACCGTCGAGGAAGCGGATCTCATCTATTTTTCGGGCATAACGCTGGCGATTCTCGAAAACCCGCTGGCCGTCGATACGTTTCTGTCAGAGCTGCGCCGCGCCAGAGCTTCGGGAAAACAGGTCGTCTTCGATCCCAATATCCGGCCGCGCCTGTGGGCGGACAGGCGCACGATGCTGGACACCATTACCGCCGGTGCGCGGGCCGCAACGCTCGTCATGCCGAGCTTTGACGATGAGACGGTGAATTTTGGCGATGCCGATATCGATGCAACGATTGCTCGTTACTGTGCGCTTGGCGTCTCCCAACTGGTCGTCAAAGATGGGGCCAAGGGCGCAACACTTGATTTCGATGGCGAGCGCAGCCACGCCCCCGCCACGCAGGCCATCTCCGTCGTGGATACCACGAGTGCGGGCGACAGCTTCAACGGCGCCTTCCTTTCCAGACTGGTGACAGGCAGGACACCGCAGGAGGCTGCCATCTTCGCGGCAAAGGTTGCGGCAACCGTTATCGGCCACCACGGGGCGCTAATTGAGCCCGCCTTGCTGCCGCACGACTGAACTCTGCAGTGACATGAAGCTGTAACACACCTGTCGCATACACGCGGTGACCCGGCACAACGGGACTCGCGAGCGCGGAGGTCCGCACAGCATGACCAGAATAACCATCGTCACAGATGCATGGCATCCACAGGTCAATGGCGTTGTTCGTTCCATCGAGAACACCAACACCGAACTGGAGCGGATGGGCGTGGAGGTCTGCATGGTGACCCCGCAGAATTTTCACTCCGTTCCCTGCCCCACCTATCCGGAAATTCGCCTGTCCGTGGCGGGCTATCGGCGGGTATCCCGCGCTATCGAAAAAAGCCAGCCATCCTACGTCCATATCGCCACCGAAGGGCCGCTGGGCTTCATGGCGCGGCGCTGGTGCATCAAGCACAATATGCGCTTTTCGACCAGCTATCACACGCGCTTCCCGGAATATGTCGCTGCCCGTTTTCCCATTCCCGAAAGCTGGCTCTATGCCTTTGTCCGCTGGTTCCATAATGGCGGCAGCGCCTGCATGGTGGCGACGCCCAGCCTCGAAACGGAACTCGATGCACGCGGCGTCAAGAACCTGCGGCGCTGGAGCCGCGGGATCGATGCCGACATGTTCTATCCGCGCAAGAAGGTCGCCCAGCCATTCGACCTGCCGCGCCCCATCTTCATGACGGTTGGCCGCGTCTCGGTTGAAAAGAACCTGCCCGAGTTTCTGGACCTCGACCTGCCGGGATCGAAGGTCGTCGTGGGTGACGGCCCTGCCCGCGCTGAACTTGAGGACAAATATCCGGACGTGCTCTTTACCGGCGTAAAGACCGGCGAAGATTTGGCGCAGGCTTATTCTCAGGCCGATGTCTTCGTGTTTCCATCCAAGACGGACACATTCGGCAACACCATTCTTGAGGCCTTGGCAAGCGGCGTCCCCGTCGCCGCTTTTCCCGTGACGGGTCCGCTGGATATTCTTGGCGCACACCCGGATGCAGGCCAGTTGAACGTGGATTTGCAGACCGCCTGCCTCGCCGCACTGGATTGTTCTTCGCAGGCCGCGCTTGCGCTGTCCCGGACCTATTCCTGGGAAAAGGCGTCGCGCCAGTTTCTGGACAACGTGACCTCGGCCGCAAGTTCCGGCATACAGGAAGCCCGCGACCGCGCTAGAGCTGGCGCTACAGCATTTCCCTGCTAATTGGAGCGCCGCACAAATATCGACAGATCGGGCGATTTTTTCAGCGGCGCATGTGGACGAAAGCCCACAAGGCTGTCACAAGACGCCTCGGGATGCGACTGCCGCTATCTATAGAGCGGGGTCGGGCTGCTGATTGACGTCAGGCGGCTGCCGCGAGATTACGCTGGCCGTCCTTTTTCCAAAAACGTCGTCGTTACCACGTGCCAGTCAGCGCATTTCCCGAAAGGGGAATGGTTCTGCTCTTGCCCGACGAATCGGAAACGGAAAGCTCGCTCTGCATCGACTTTGGCGATTTGCGAAACCAGCCTGCGGCAATCGATGCCAGATCACCGATCATGGCGTGTTTGCGCCAGTCTGCGAAGCGACGCGCGGTTGCTTCCGGCTCCGACTTGTAGAAGAAATCGCCGGATTGCTTCAGCTCGTTGAGCGACGGTGCCATGGATGCGAGCGGACGCTGGAACATCTTCGACGGGACGGCAAGCTCACGCGCGGCCTGTGAGAACGCAGGGGCCATGAAGTCAATGGCCCACCCATCAGCCTCCACCCAGCAATGAAAATTCTCGCCAGCACCGGTAACATGGCCGTCATCGCGGTGATCCGCGAAAAGAATGAGCTTTCCATCGAGATTATAGGCCGCAAGCCCACCCTTAGGCTTGGCCTTGACCTTGTAATGATGCTCCAGAATGAATGCGCCGAATGTGCTGAAATACATGCTGGCCGTTGCGGGATCGGCATTCTCGTTGATCAGCAGGCTGTTGATGACGCGGTAGATACGATGATAATCGGTCTGCTTGATCAGCATGATAAGTCCTTGAGAAATATGATCGATGCCTCCAAACAGCGCTGTGCCTGTGGCGTCGAGCCCTGCGGGCTAGGGTGTTTGAATGCGCAGATATTCCGATGGACTGCGTTGAACGAACTCGGCTTCGACGTGCCGGAGCACGTTCCGTTGACCCGCGAAAGGCACCATTGTCAACGCCTCGCTGAAAGACACCCAACGAAATTCACTGTGCTCTTCATTGATCGTAACATCAGCGACGGCATCGACAATTCCCACGAAAACCGGGAGCATACTGATTGCATCGCGATCTGCCTCGTAGAACTGTTCGCAGATGTCGCCTGAATACAGATGCTGACATACCAGCCCCGTCTCTTCCCGCACCTCTCGCAACGCCGTCTGCCACGCTGTTTCGCCGTCTTCGATACCGCCGGCAATCTGGCACCACTCACCAACCAACGTATGGTTCCGGCGTAGCAGCAACACCTGATAACCGACCGGATTTTCACGGATCACGACAACCGATACCGCGAAACTACGGATTGGAATGTCGGCCATGAATTTAACTCCGTCGATGAAGCTTACCGCTTCTTCTTCGCCTTATGTTCGAACGGATTGTCCGAGCCACGGTAATGCACGCGGATCGGCACGCCCGGCATGTCGAAATCCTTGCGCAGATTGTTGACGAGGTAGCGCGTGTAGGATTCCGGAATGGCTTCGGGCCGCGTGCATGAAATCATGAAGGCAGGCGGGCGGGCCTTGACCTGCGTCATGTATTTCAGGCGCAGACGACGACCGGACACAGCCGGTGGCGGATGCTGAGTGACCTGCATATCCAGCCATTTGTTGAGCTTGGCGGTGGAAATGCGGCGGTTCCAGATCTTGTCGGTATCGATGATGTTCTGCATCAACCGGTCAAGGCCGTAACCCGACTGGCCCGAGATTGGAACGGCACGAATGCCACGAGCCTGCGGCAGAAGACGCTCGGTCTTTTCGCGCAGATCGGCGAGAAATGCCTGCGGATCTTCGACGAGATCCCACTTGTTGAACGCCAGGACGGCTGCACGTCCCTCGCGAATGACGAGATCGACGAGCTGGAGATCCTGCTTCTCAAAAGGGATCGTCGAATCAAACACGATAACCACGGTTTCCGCAAAACGGATGGAGCGCAGGGAATCGGCAACGGAGAGCTTTTCCAGCTTTTCCGTTACGCGCGCCTTGCGGCGCATGCCTGCGGTGTCGAACATCTTGATGGTGCGGCCGCGCCAGTCCCATTCCACGGAAATACTGTCGCGTGTAATGCCCGCTTCCGGCCCGGTCAGCAGCCGGTCTTCGCCGAGGAAGCGGTTGATGAGCGTGGACTTGCCGGCGTTTGGGCGACCGATGATCGCCACGCGCAGCGGCTTGGTCTCGTCGTAAACGGGCTCTTCTTCGTCCTCGTCTTCTTCCCCATCGAGTTCGCCGTAACGAAGGACGATATCCGTTTCCGCCTCTTCGAAATCATCCTCTGGCGGAAAGGCAACATCTTCCCCGATGGCCGCCACGATAGCATCGCGAAGGTCGATCATGCCCTGCCCATGTTCCGCAGAGATCGGGCATGGCTCACCGAGACCCAGCGTATAGGCATCGTAAAAGCCGCCATCGGAGCCGCGGGCTTCCGATTTGTTGGCAACGAGCACGACAGGCTTACCGCGACGGCGCAGCATTTCGCCAAGCGTCTGGTCGGCAGGTGTCAGGCCGAATTTGGCATCAACGACAAACAGGGTAAGATCAGCCTCTTCGATGGCCTCTTCCGTCTGCGCCCACATGCGGCCTTGCAGCGTTTCCGGACCGGATTGCTCCAGACCCGCCGTATCGATGATGGTGAAGCGCAAATCCACCAGCTTGGCGTCGCCCGGGCGGCGGTCGCGGGTCACGCCCGGCGTATCGTCAACAAGCGCCAGCTTCTTGCCAACCAGACGATTGAACAAGGTGGACTTGCCGACATTGGGACGCCCTACGATGGCGACGGTGAAACTCATGGGAAAACCCTAACCTGAACTATGGCCTGGATGCACAGTCTATTCAAAAATTACTGCCGGTCTGGCGAAATGGTGGTTTCAAGAACCGGAGCGGAGCGTAATCAAACTACGTGAGCACCGGAAGCGCCGAAAATGCCATTTGCAGCCGGCCAGCGGCGATTATCGGATAGAGTGTTACGCTGCCTTGCCGGAAGCGGCAATATTATCGAGCATGATCTGCGCACGGCTGGTGACATTGCGCGGTGCCTGCACGTCAGCGGTGATCTGCTCGAACCACTGCTTTGCCTTGACGAAATCACCCGCCTTGTAGGCGGAAAGGCCGAGCGCCTCGCGCGCCGAATTGCGCATGGCCTGACCTTCGCCGGTCAGCACTTCCGCCTGTGCCGAGACCTGCTCATAGGTTCCATTGTCCACCAGCAACCATGCGGCCCGCACCTTTGCGGTGTCGCGGAATACCTGTGGTGCGCTGTTGTCATTGCCGATGGCGGTAAAGGCCGCAATTGCGCCGGCCGCATCGCCCTTCTGCGCCAGAAGCGTGGCGGAGCGGAACTTGGCAAGAACCGGGTAGGAGCCGTGGCCTGCCGTTTCGAGATCGGAGAATGCCTTCAGCGCCTCGTCATTCTTGCCTTCGGATGCAAGCTTGAGAGCGCTTGCGAACTGATCGCCCGAGGAAGACGCACGGCTGTTGTTCCAATATTCATAGACACCGGCACCGGCGGCGCTCAGAACGACAAGGATCGCGGCGCCGACGACGACAACGCCATAGCGTCCCCAGAAATTGCTCAGTTTCTCCGAGCGGATTTGCTCGTTCACTTCGCGGATGAAGCTTTCATTCTCGTTCGCCATCGAATTCTCCGTTACCCGCACCGAATGTATCTACCCAATCGGTCTGCGGACATGCCAAAGCCCTTTGCCGGGGCTGACAAAAAGCCAACCACGATCATTGGACGGCCTTCTAGCCTATTTTCCCTTATATGTAAGGGGAAAACTCACTTTCTTACATCGCGAGAGGCTGAACCCCAATCAACCATTCGTGCAGCTTCCAGATCATCGCTGCCCAGAGAACGACGCCCAGAACGAGCGCGACGATATCGTAACGCGCCGACACAAATGGACGGGTCACCGTCTCGCCTGCCCGTGCCCGACGTTTCAGGATGATGCGCATGACGACGCCCCATGCCAGAAAAGAGGCAAAAAGGATGACCGACGATGTCTCGCCATTGGCAAGAAGGTGGGACAATGCCCAGATCTTGACGGCCAGGATGAGCGGATGTTTTGTCTTGGCGACGATGTGACCAGCCGGCAAAAGGCTGGCGGCAAGACAGATCATCGCAAACAGCATGAGTGTCAGCGCAATGTGGCTCATCCAGATGGGAGGGTTGTACAGCATCCCCGTGACCTGGCGCGCCTGATCGAAGGAATAGGCGACAGCCACGATGGCCACGATGCTGACGAGAGAATAGACACCCTTCCACGGCCCCTCACCCATGCGTGCAATCATGTCTGAGCGAAATCCCGGCGCGATCAACCGAAGGGAATGCGTAGCGAAGAAAAACAGAAGACAGATCAAAAGCAGCAGCATGGATGGCCCCTAAAGCGGATGCGGAAACGCGTTGCTATTGAATTATGGCCAAAAGCCCAAAATTGCCAGACAAATCAAAGCTTCGCCTTATTGCCGCTTCAAAAGGCACCTGCCTTTCAAAATTACGTGGTTGCTGATGTTTCGTTCTATTGCCGTTTTGAGTTTATCACTTTCTGTTGCCGCGCCGGCATTCGCGCAAACAGCGGAGAAACCAAAACAACTCGTCATGGTGTCCTTTGATGGTGCGGGAGACAATTCCCTGTGGGAGCGCAGCCGTGCCACTGCGAAAGAGGTCGGCGCACATTTCACCTACTTCCTTGCCTGCACGCTCGTTATGGACCGCAAGACCAGCGCCAAGAGCTATCAAGGCCCTGGCCAGAAAACGGGCCGGTCCAATGTCGGCTTTGGACAGTCAATCGAAGAGGTCGAAACGCGCCTGCGCAACATCTGGGCAGCATCCCAGGAAGGCCATGAAATTGCCAACCACACCTGCGGCCACTTTGATGGCGGCAACTGGACGGAAGAACAGTGGGACGCCGAATTCACCACGTTCACCAGCACGCTGGAAAATGCCTGGCAGATGATCGGCAAAAAGGATGATGAGCCACAGGGCTGGCGAGATCTTGTCAAAGGTATCAACGGTTTTCGTGCACCCTATCTTTCCCAAGGCGATGCACTGACTGCCGCCCAGAAGAAACATGGCTTTGTCTATGATGCGACAAGCATCACCAAAGGTCCGGCATGGCCGATCAAGAAAAACGGCATCGAGCATTTCGGTCTGCCGCTCATTCCCGAGGGGCCGGATAAACGACCCATCATCGCCATGGATTATAATCTCTTCGTGCGCCACTCCATGGCCATCGAAAACCGGGAAAAATCAGCCGAATTCGAAGAACGCGCCTATCAGGCCTTCCGCACCGCCTTCGACAAGCAATATGACGGCGAGCGAATACCGCTCCAGCTTGGCTTCCACTTCGTGAAAATGAACGGCGGCGCCTATTGGAACGCCTTCGAGCGGTTGCTGCGCGAGGTCTGCAAGAGGCAAGATGTTGCCTGCGTCAGCTACGCTCAGGCCATGCCGATGATAGAAGCGCGACGAGCGCAGAAGTCTGAGGGCTGATTTTCTTACCGCAGAAACTGAAAAGGGTGGCACAAGGCCACCCTTTTTGCTGTCTCAGGTCGGCTTGTTCGCCGCCAACTCACCATCTTCAGCTTCACGCTTGAGATAGCGCTGATCGATCTCCGGCAGCGGCTTGTCGTCAATTGCGGCTTCAAAGGCCTTGAGGCGCTTGTAGATCGATAGAAGCTCAACGATCGTCGTCCAGGAATTGATGAGGTACTGGAAAGATCCACGAACCTGATCGAACACATTTCCAATCTGCGTGAAGACGCCTAGCGTCACCTTGCCCGCAGCGATGGAGGGAATGAGCACAACGAGGCTGTAAAGGTTATCGGCCTGAAGGTAGAAGATACGCGCGACGTTGAAATACATGTAGTGGAAATAGAGACGGAAATAGTTCTTCCGGACATTTGAGAAGAGTTCTGCCACGGTTGCCGGGCGAGCGCGGTCTTCATGGTCCTCGCCATAGACGAGTTCCTTTCTGTAGGCCGCTTCGACACGCTGGTTGCGAAACTCCAGCCCGGGAAGCTTTATTCCGACGAGAGCAAGAAAGCCGGTACCAAAAAGCGACCACAGAATTGCGGCCCATACCAGGGCATGTGGAATTTCACCGATGATTGGAAGTTCGGTGATGGTCTCCGAGAAGGTGAACAGGACGGGAAGGAACGCGATCAGCGTCATGATGGCCCGCACCAAACCAACGCCCAGACCTTCGACCGTGCTGGAAAAGCGCATCGTGTCTTCCTGAACACGCTGCGAGGCGCCTTCGATGTGACGCAGACGATCCCAGTTTGCCATGTAAAATTCGTTCATGGCTGTGCGCCAACGGAAGATGTAGTGACTGACGAAGAACAGGTTCAGCACGCCGACCGTGATAGCAAAGAAAAGAATGCCGGTGACACCGACAAGCCCCATATAGAGCTGCTCGGCCGTGACGGGAGCGGTTTTTGCAAGAGCCTGCTGGACGAGGTCATAATAGGGGCCGTACCACGCATTCATTGCCACGCTGACCTGAACCGAGAAATAGGTCGCGAAAATGATCAATGCTGAACCCAGAATAGACCAGTTCTGCCATCTGTGTGGGCTAAAGACGAACCAGAAAGCCGCAAACAGACCGACGGCAGCTATGTAATAAACATAAAACCAGAGAAATGGTGGCGACCAGAAAACGGAGACCCCGATAATGGGCGGCTGCCCCTCTGGCAGGTCGGGCAGCCCAATTGCATTGCCCCACCCTCTTGCGCCAGCGTACCACAACCCGATCATAAGAAGCGACCAGACCACGGCGGACGTGAAAAACAGTTTGGGTTTTGGGAAGAAGGAATGAAACACGTTTCGAACTCTCGCGAGTTGGGGTCAGCCATTATTGGCGAAGCAGTTTTGCCGGAAACTAGGACAGAAATTGGTCAGCAGCAATGCGACAATCGCTAACTTACGAAGATGTAAGATAAATCTGCCTTCCGGCGCCGTGGATTACAAAACCATTACTTACGTAACGCCTGCAATGCGATGAGATTACTCGGCAAGCGTGAGGATGAGAGGACCGTTCTTGGTCGCGACCACCGTATGTTCGAACTGCACGGTTGGCGCGCTCGGGTCGCTGAACAGCGTCCAGGGATCGTCATCGCCGTCTTCGGCCCAATAGGCGCCCATGGACAGGAAGGGTTCGACCGTAAACACCATGCCTTCGGTCATGATGCGGGTTTCGTCCTTGTCCGGCCATGTCGCAAGCTCGGTCGGCTCCTCATGCAGGGAGCGGCCAATGCCGTGGCTGGCAAGGTTGGTGATAAGCGTATAGCGATTTTTCTTGGCAAATGCGCCGATGGCGTTGCCGATATCGGCCAGCGGCCGTCCGGATTTGATCTGCTGAAGCCCGGTCCACATGGCGCGCTTGCCATCCCGGCACAGCCGTTCAATCTCTTTCTTGACAGGAGGAACGGCGAAGGACGAGCCGGTATCGCCGAAGAACCCGTTTTTGACGGCGGAAACATCGATGTTGACGAGATCACCCGCCTTGATGATGCGCGGTCCGGGAATGCCGTGGGCGACCTCTTCATTGACGCTGATGCAGGTCGCGCCCGGAAACTGATAGCAGAATTCGGGTGCCGATTGCGCACCGTGATCCTCAAGCACTTTCCGACCAATGGTGTCGAGTTCCAAGGTGGTGATGCCGGGCTCCAGCGCGTCACCCATGGTCTGCATCGCCAATGCGCAGATGCGACCGATCTCCTTGAGATGCTCGAGCTCTTCTTCAGTAGAAATAACCATTATCGTTCCATGCTTGCGACACGCTGACAGGCTGAGGCCCCGCCTTTTTCAATCAGGCGGAGGCTTTCGCCCTATCGGCACTGCCAGTCAATTCTTTTCTGACGATGGGCGCGACTTTGGTGCCGTACAGCTCGATGCCGCGCATGATCTGGTCGTGCGGCATAAGGCCAATGGCCATCTGAAGCAGGAAACGGTCATTTTTGAAAACGCCGTGCGCGGCGATGATCTTTTCTGCCACCGCCTCCGGCTCTCCGACGAAGAGATTTCCGGCAGCGCTGCGCGCCGCGTCGAATTGCGCGCGATTGGTCGGCCCCCAGCCACGTTCGCGGCCAATCCGGTTCATGACCTCCGCCTGCGGGCCATAAAACTGATCCGCCGCCATCTCGGTCGTATCGGCAATGAAGCCATGAACGTTGATGCTGGTCTTCTGTTTCGCCGCATCCTGTCCCGCCCTGCGCGCAGCTTCCCGATAGAGATCGAACAGCGGTGCGAAGCGGCGGTATTCTCCCCCGATGATGGCCAGCGCGACCGGCAAGCCCATGGCACCCGCGCGCGCGACAGACTGCGGTGTTCCGCCAACGGCGATCCACACCGGCAGACGCTCCTGCAAGGGGCGCGGATAGACGCCACGACCGTTGATCGGCGGATGCTTGCTGCCGGACCATGTGACGATTTCGTCTTCACGCAGCGCCAGAAGAAGATCCAACTTCTCACTGAAAAGCTCGTCGTAATCCTCGAGATTGTAGCCGAAGAGCGGATAGGACTCGATGAAGGAGCCGCGCCCGGCCATGATTTCCGCACGACCGTTGGAAAGCAGATCAACGGTGGCAAACTGCTGGAACACGCGGATGGGATCATCCGAACTCAGAACCGAAACCGCACTCGTCAACCTTATGTCCCGCGTTTTTACGGCAGCTGCGGCAAGCACGGTGGAGGGCGAAGACACGGCGTAGTCGGAGCGGTGATGCTCACCAAGGCCGAAGACATCGAGCCCGACCTGATCGGCAAGCTCGATCTCCTCCAGCAGGTTCTTGAGGCGGCGGGCACCTTCAGGGCCTCTTCCGTTCGCTGCGTTCGGATCGACGTCCGCAAATGTGTAAAGACCAAGTTCCATGCCAAGCCCTCGAGAGTATTCACCGAGAGATAAGGCTGGAACGGCACGGACGCAAACGCAAAATCCGGCGCGGCGACACAAGCAGCGGCGCTGAGCCAGCGGGCGGCGGGTTTCTCCACGACGACAGGCAGATCAGATACGTTGCAGCAGGGCTTCCATCTGTTCGGCGGCCGCACTCCATCCCTCTTCAAAGCCCATATCCTCGTGTGTCTGCTTGTCCTCTGCTGTCCAGTGCAGGGCGCGTGCGACATAACGTGTGGCGCCGTTTCCGGCATCCTCAAACGTCACATAACCCGTCATGAAGGGTCGGTCTCCGGGCACCCAGCCCTCCCGGAAGGCATCGGTAAAAACCAGACGCTGGTTCTGGACGACATCCAGAAACACGCCGAGATTCTCATAAATCTCTCCGGTTGGCGCGTGCATGACGGTGTTGAAGGCTCCGCCCGGGCGCAGATCGATCACGGCCTGCGAGGTCTGGTAAGGTCGAGGCGCCCACCACTGGATCAGCAATTCAGGGTCCGCCCAGACACGAAAGACCTTTTCCGGCGGAGCATTGACGATGCGGCTTAACGACAATTCATGCTCTGCAATCTTTGGCATTGTTTGTCCCTCGTCCCCAGGAAGAGGCCAACCATATAGTATTTCAGCATCTTCGGTAAGACCTTGCCTGCAAGGGCTTTGCGAGGCGATCCCCCCTGCCCGTCAGGGCTGCCCTGGCCCGGTTTTAAGACGTCGCCAGAACTGCACTTTGGCGCCGCTCGAAGCGTGAGAGGCCACAGACAAGGCCAAGATAGGCCCAGTAATACATCAAGGTGATGGTGGGCGAGGAAATCCAGAAGAGGAAAACCGCATAGGAGCCAGCCCGCAGCAGCGGATGCGGAGACTGCAGGATGATGCGGAAAATCATCACCAGAAACGCGGCAAGAAACAGGAGACCGACAAGGCCCAGCTCCGATAGCGTCTCGGCGTAGACATTGTTCGGAATGGCCTTTTCCTTGTCGACCGCATAATCATTGCGGGTGAAATCCCAACGCAGACGTCCGGGTACATTGAACCCGTATTGGGAAATGCCGACGCCGATGGACAGGTTGTCCTGAAACATGCCGAAAGCTTCGATCGCCGTGTTGGTACGGTCGCTGATCGACGATGTGTCGCTGTCGTCGGAAATCTTGTCGAAGACAAAGGTTTCAAGCAGGGGGGAACCGAGGATCAGGGCGGGCACGATAACGAGCAGCACCTTTATCTTCGACGCTGCATATTTCCCCTTGAGCATCCAGTAGAGCCCTGCGGCAGTCAGGCCCAAAAGTGCCGTGGTCGAAAAGGTCAGGAGAGCCGCGAGCAGCAGCAGCAAGGCCCGCAGCCGGTAGCGCATGTGACATGCCAGCAGAAACGAGAGGATGAAGAACGGACCGGCATAGTTTCCTTCCAGAAACGTCGCAGCCCGGTAAAGGCGCATTCCCGCAAAATCGATCATCTGCGGATTGTCCGGCATACCCGGCAGGCTTGGCAGCGCCATGCCCGCAAGCGACATCAGGAACAGCGTGAAGTGAACGGCGGCGGCGGCGAGAGCGCCCGCAATCCAGATATTTACCGCGAGCTTCGGCTTGAAGTAGGCGGCATAGGCAACGAGGTTCAGCCCCAGCACGCAAAACAGCAGATATGCCGCCTTTGTCAGCCCGTCGATTTCGGGCGACCAGCGGGCCAGGTGGGAGAAGTTTCCAACATTGTCGAAAATTCTCAAGTTCATGAGAAGTGCGACGATGCAGTAGGCAGTCAGCAGAATGCCGAAGATGAGGATGGGCACATCGAAGACGTGAATGCGCATCATCGCAATCGCCGTCAGCCCCCACAGAAGGATCGCGATCTCGAAAATCTTCAGCGGGAATACGAAGTTCACCGTAAACAGCTGCATGAATGGCAAGGTCAGGATCAGCAGGAAGGCAGCCCATGGCACGGAACCGTCGAAACCCGTCGATGTCGCGACCTGTCTTGGCGCGCGGTAAGGCATGGAGTGCACAAGGTCGCTCATGCCGCCAACCCTCTTTTTGCTGAAACGCCGAGCAGATCTGCCCGCAGCAAAATACCGGCCATGACGAGCAGCAGGCCCGTCAGCGCGCCAATGAAGGCCATCATGTTTCGGGGCGGCCCAGCCCGACGCAAGGGAAAGGACGCGGGATCGATGACGCGCGATTGCTCCTGCACGGCACCGGCCTGCTGCGACAATTGCTGCGTGCGCAACAGAAATTCCTCGTAGACCGATCGCTGCGATGCGAGATTTCTCTCAAGTTCGCGAAGAGTGACCATCGTGGCGTCGTTTTCGTTCAACTGGCCTTTCGTCTGGTCGAGCCGCGCGGTGAATAACCTGTTCTGTTCTTCAAGCGTCTTGACATTGCGGGCGGCGGCATCGGCGTGGTTGCGCAATTCGCCATCCAGAACCCTTGTTATCGCCCTGCTCCGTTCCTGCGCAGCCTGATAGGATGGATGGCGCGCTCCCACCGAAGCAGCCAGAACATTCAGCTCTTCCCTGCTCTGGTCATATCGCGCGCGGAGTTGGACGATCGCCCGGCTGAGATCGATGTCAGGCACCGAGGGGCGGTAGGCCGGATCCGCCCGCATCTTGCTCAACTCCGCCGAAATGGCCTTCTGCTGGGCAATTCTGGCCGCCAGATCGGAAACCTGATTGTTCAGCTCGGTCACCTGCCCGGCAATATCGGATTGACCGTTGATCAGCGCGATATTGTGTTTGGCGCGATAGTCCGTCACAGCACGGTCCGCCGCCTCCACCGCCGCCTTCAGGTTTTGCAACTGTTGGGACAGGCTGGAACCGGTCCGCCGCAATGCCTCGGCGCTGCTGTCCTGACGTGTTTGGAAGTAGATGTCGGGGATCTGTCTTGCAATCCGTATCGCACGCTCAGGCTTGGTATCTGTGATTTTCACCTCGATGACGAAGCTGTCGCCGATACGCTTGAGCTTGACGGCATCCCGCAATTTCTCGAGCGCGAGCACCTTCCTGCGCGCCTCGTCGGGATAGTGTGGCGACGCTGCACCAAAGTCCGGGTCGTCAGCGAGGTTCTCGTTCTCTACAACCTTCTCCAGCACCAAATCGGACGTGATGACGCTCTGTTGGCTCAACACCTCAAGGTCCGCAGAACGCTGCTGCTCGGGCCTTTGAAGATCGGACTCGAAAATGCGCGTCCCCTCGGGATCAAGAAGGATTTGCGTGTAGATGAAGTAATAGTTCGGCACCGCAAAGGATGCCGCATAGGGAACAAGCGCGCCAAGAAGGGTGACAAGGCAGACCAGCAGTTTCCGGCGCCAGAGCGCTACCGCCACATCGGCAAGTCTCACCAGACCGCTGACGGGGTGAGTGCGAAAACCGGGACTGCGATCGGCTGTCACTGACATCTCAGGCGGCGAGCGCAAGAAACGGCGGCTGGCACCGCGGATTTGGCCACAAGGCTGCAAAGTGAGAAAATCGATCCGTCACCAGCGCAGAAACACCCTTCAACATCGCCTGGTTACCAGCCTCTTGTTCGCGTTGCGCCGACATTGCGCAGCCGCAGCAGGCTCGGACCGCGCCGGGCGAACCTCAATCGGAATGAAACGGCACTTGCGCCGATTTAATTCAATTGCCGAATTTACAGCCCAACTCATTAAGAATTGGTGTTGGCGGCAAGGCAGGTGCGCACCTCAGACCCGCCTTCCCGGGGTCTTGCGACTTGGTGATCTGGCCGCCGGCATTTCCGTTCCAGAAGGCCAGACAATGCCGAGCGGCCCAGGGATCACGCGTTGCTCAATGTCCGCTGGACGGCCTTTTTCCAGCCCTTGATCTTCCGTTCGCGCGTTTCATCGTCCATCTGCGGTTCAAACCGGCGATCCCGTGACCAGGCGTCGGAGAACGCCTTCATATCCGGCCAGACACCGGCCTTGCTGCCCGCCAGCCAGGCTGCGCCCAGCGCCGTCGTTTCCAGTATCACTGGCCGATCGACAGGCGCATCGATAAGGTCTGACAGGCGCTGCATGGTCCAGTCGGATGCCACCATGCCGCCATCGACGCGCAGCACGGTATCGCCATTGGCGTTTTTCCAATCCTTGTGCATGGCATCCAGCAGGTCGCCGGTCTGGTAGCAGACGGCTTCCAGCGCCGCACGCGCAAATTCCGCGGGACCCGTGCCGCGTGTGAGGCCGAACATTGCGCCTCTCGCCTCCGCATCCCACCAGGGTGCGCCAAGACCGACAAAGGCAGGCACGAGGTAGACATCCTGAGCCGGATCGGCCTTTTCGGCCAGAGCACCGGTTTCCGATGCCGAACCGATGACCTTCAAACCATCGCGCAGCCACTGCACCGCAGCGCCAGCCACGAAGATGGAGCCCTCAAGCGCGTAGATCGTCTTGCCGTCCAGCCGATAGGCGATGGTCGTCAAAAGCCGGTTCTTGGAACGCACCATGTCTTCGCCGGTATTGAGAAGGGCAAAGCAGCCAGTGCCATAGGTGGATTTCAGCATGCCCGGTTCAAAACATGCCTGCCCGATCACGGCTGCGTGCTGGTCTCCCGCAACGCCGAGAATCGGGATTGGGGCACCGAAGAGTTCCTCGTCGGCAACACCGAACTCTGCTGCGCAATCCAGAACCTGAGGAAGGACGGATGAGGGAACATCGAGAATTTCGAGCAGCTGCTTGTCCCAGACGTTCTTTTCAATGTTGAACATCAGCGTTCGCGACGCATTGGTGGCGTCTGTCACGAAGGACTTGCCGCCGGTCAGGCGCCAGATCAGAAAGGTATCGACGGTGCCGAAACACAGCTCGCCCTTCTCCGCACGCTTGCGCGCGCCCTTGACCTTTGACAGCAGCCAGGAAAGCTTGGTGCCGGAAAAATAGGGGTCTAGCAGCAGGCCGGTCTTCTTGGCGAAAACCTTTTCATGGCCGTCCTTCTTCAGCTTTTCGCAAAGCTTGGCGGTGCGCCGATCCTGCCAGACAATGGCGTTGTGCAGCGGCTTGCCGGTCTCCCGCTCCCATAAAAGCGTCGTCTCGCGCTGATTGGTGATGCCGATGGCGGCAATGTCGGAAGCCTTCAAACCAGCCTTTTCCAGCGCCTGCCTGATTGACCAGACAACGCTTTCCCAGATTTCCTCCGGATCATGCTCCACCCAGCCGGAGTCCGGGAAAATCTGGCGAAATTCCTTCTGGGCCGTACCCGCAACCTGCATCGACCCATCGAAGATGATGGCCCGTGTCGATGTCGTACCCTGATCGATGGCGAGAATATAACCGCCCATGCATGCCTCCCGCAAATCAATGTCGCGCAACACAATATGCGCGGCCTGCAATGTCAAGCCACGCCGTTGTCATCAGCCCCGTGAAATCCGATTGCCACCTCCCCCGGTTTAAGCATAACCTGATGTAAATCGTTGCAACGTTATATAAAAAGGGGAACGCATGCATCGGACAGTCATCGTAACAGGCTCGACCAGCGGCATCGGCCTGGCAATAGCGCAGGCTTTCGCCAATGACGGCTGCAACGTGATGCTGAATGGTTTCGGCGACGAACACCAGATTGAAGACACGCGTCTTCTGATGGAAGCGGAAAGCGGCACTCGCATTCTTTACCACCCCGCCGACATGACCAGACCGGACGAGATTGCCGATCTGGTCAAGGTAACCCATGAAAAGCTCGGATCGGTGGACATTCTCGTCAACAATGCGGGCGTACAGCATGTCGCGCCGGTCGATGAATTTCCGCCGGAAAAATGGAATCAGATCATCGCCATCAATCTTACCAGTTCCTTTCACACCATGCGCGCGGTCATCCCTTTGATGAAAGCCGCCGGGAAGGGACGCATCATCAATATTGCCTCGGCCCACGGGCTTGTCGCCTCACCCTACAAATCTGCCTATGTCGCGGCAAAACATGGTATCATCGGGCTGACGAAATCCGCCGCACTGGAACTTGCGCAGAGCGGTATAACCGTGAATGCCATCTGCCCCGGCTATGTGCTGACCTCGCTCGTGGAAAAGCAGATTCCCGACACCGCCAGAACACGCGGTATCAGCGAGGAAGAGGTCAAGAACGATGTTCTGTTACGGCTGCAGGCGACGAAGGAATTCGTGAAGGTCGATGATGTCGCGGCAACGGCCATTTTTCTGGCCAGTGATGCGGCCAGTCAGATCACCGGAACACACATCTCGATAGACGGCGGCTGGACGGCCCAATAACAATAACGCATACGAAGGCACGGCATGAAAGACGCAATCAGCTTCATCCTCAACAATGAGAGTGTATCGCTCAACGACTTTGGTCCAACCGACACGCTGCTCGATTATCTGAGGCTGCGAAAAAGACTGACCGGCACCAAGGAAGGCTGCGCCGAAGGCGACTGTGGCGCCTGCACGGTGCTGATCGGGCGGCTGGTGGACGGATCCTTGCGCTATGAGACCGTCAATGCCTGCATTCGTTTCGTGGGCTCCCTGCACGGCACCCATATCGTGACCATCGAGCATCTGGCGGGCAAGGATGGCGTGCTGCACCCCGTTCAGCAGGCCATGGTGGATTTTCACGGATCGCAATGCGGTTTCTGCACACCGGGTTTCGTCATGTCGCTCTATGGCCTGTGGCTGACCAGCGACAAGCCGTCACGGGCCGATATCGAAAAGGCCTTGCAGGGCAATCTCTGTCGCTGCACCGGTTATGAGCCGATCATCCGCGCCGCAGAAAGCGTTACGGCCGCAAAGCCAAGCACGCTGTTCGACCCCATAGAGCGCGACCGCGCCAGCATCATGTCGCGTCTGTGGGCCATTCCGCTAAATGAGACCATTGTCGTCAGCAGCAACGGCTGTCGCACCATCATTCCCGGTAATCTCACGGAATTTACCGCCGCCTATGGTGCAGAACCAAAGGCAACCATCGTGGCCGGCTCCACAGATGTGGGCCTGTGGGTAACGAAACAGATGCGGGCGTTAAACCCTGTCATCTTCATCAATCACCTGAGCGAGCTGCAATCCATTGCGGTGGAAGAAAACGGCATTTCCATAGGCGCCGGCGTGACTTACGCCCAGGCGTTCACCGTTCTTGCAAAGCATGTACCCGCTTTCGGTCGCCTGATTGATCGTATCGGTGGCCAGCAGGTGCGCAATATGGGGACAATTGGCGGCAACATCGCCAATGGCTCCCCCATCGGCGATACGCCCCCTGCCCTGATCTCGCTTGGCGCCACCTTGACCCTGCGCTCGACATCAGGCACCCGCTCCATGCCGCTCGAGACATTCTTTGTCGATTACGGCAAGCAGGACCGCTTCGCGGGCGAATTCGTGGAGAAGATCTTCGTGCCGTTCCCGGCGCAGGACAGCCACTTTGCGGTCTACAAGATTTCCAAACGGCGGGATGAGGATATCTCGGCACTCTGCGCCGCCTATCATCTGCAACTGGGGCCAACCGGCACCGTTGACGACATCCGCATCGCCTTTGGCGGCATGGCCGCAACGCCGAAACGGGCCAACCGTCTGGAACAGGCCTTGATGGGCAAGGCGTGGAACACTGACACCATCGAAGCAGCCCGCGATGCCATCGATGAGGATTTCCAGCCGCTGACGGACTGGCGTGCCACAGCCGAATATCGGCTGCTGACCGCAAAGAACCTGCTGACCCGCTTCTTTCTCGAGACATCCGGGCAAGGCCAGGAGTTGCAACGCTTCGCGCTGGCGGAGGTGTGAGCCATGGACACAACAACATTCAAATCCGAAAAAACAGCCGTTGATGGCAAGATGCATGGCTCGTTGCGACATGATTCAGCGCATAAGCATGTAACCGGAAGTGCCGAATATATTGACGATATTCCCGAACCTGCGGGCATGATCCACGGTGCCATCGGCATGGCGGACCGTGCCCATGCAGAAATCGTGGCCATGGATCTCTCCGACGTCGAGGCCACACCGGGGGTTGTGTGGGTCATGACGGGCAAGGACGTGCCCGGCGAAAACGATGTGTCATCCGGCGGTCGTCACGACGAACCATTGCTGGCGGAAACGCTGGTGGAATTTCACGGCCAACCGATCTTTGCCGTCTTCGCCGAAAACCGTGACATTGCCCGCAAGGCAGCACGCAAGGCCAAGATTACCTACAAGGATCTGCCCCACTGGACCGACATAGACACGGCCATGGAGAACGGCGAGCCGCTGGTTACACCGGGCATGGTCCTGCAGCGTGGCGATGCGGCACTGGAGATGGATGTCGCGCCGCGCCGCCTGACCGGCTCCATGCGGATCGGTGGTCAGGAGCACTTCTATCTGGAAGGCCACATTGCCATGGCCGTGCCGGGCGAAGATGACGAGGTCACTGTGTGGAGTTCCACGCAGCACCCGAGCGAAATCCAGCACATCGTCAGCCATATCATGCAGGTGCCCTCCAATGCCGTGACCGTGCAGGTCAGGCGAATGGGTGGCGGTTTCGGCGGCAAGGAAACGCAGGGCAACCAGTTTGCAGCGCTTTGCGCCATCGCCGCCAAGAAGCTCAATCGGGCCGTCAAGATGCGACCCGACCGAGACGAGGACATGACCGCTACAGGCAAGCGCCACGATTTCCGCGTGGATTACGAGGTGGGCTTCGATGAGGAAGGCCGCATTCACGCAGTCGACGCCACCTATGCCGCCCGCTGCGGTTATTCCTCCGACCTTTCCGGCCCGGTGACGGACCGCGCTCTGTTCCATGCGGATTCCAGCTATTTCTACCCGCATGTAAAGCTTCAGTCGAAGCCCTTGAAAACGCACACCGTTTCCAACACGGCCTTTCGTGGCTTCGGCGGGCCGCAGGGAATGCTCGGGGCAGAGCGTTTAATCGAGGAAATAGCCTATGCCGTGGGCAAGGACCCGCTCGAAATCCGCAAGCTGAACTTCTACGGCCAGAAGGACTCGGGCCGTACCACCACCCCCTACCATCAGGAGGTGGAGGACAACATCATCGCCCGTATCGTGGAGGAGCTGGAGACGTCCAGCGACTATCAGGCGAGACGCCAGGCAATCATCGAATTCAACAGGACAAGCCCCGTCATCCGCAAGGGCATTGCGTTGACGCCGGTGAAATTCGGCATTTCCTTCACCATGACGGCCTTTAACCAGGCGGGGGCGCTGGTGCATGTCTATAATGATGGCTCCATTCACCTGAACCATGGCGGCACGGAGATGGGCCAGGGCCTTTACACCAAGGTGGCGCAGGTCATTGCCGACGCGTTTCAGGTGGATATCGGCCGCGTCAAGATTACCGCCACAACCACAGGCAAGGTGCCGAACACATCCGCAACAGCCGCCTCTTCCGGCACGGACCTGAACGGCATGGCAGCCTATGATGCGGCACGCCAGATCAAGGAGCGGCTGGTCAAATTCGCCATGGAAAAATGGAATGTCGGCGAAGGTGACGTCACATTCCTGCCGAACCGCATTCGCGTGGGAACGGAGGAAATCGCCTTTGACGATTTCATCAAGCAGGCCTATTTCGCGCGCGTCCAGCTTTCCGCCGCAGGCTTTTACAAGACGCCGAAAATCCACTGGGACCGCAACGCTGGCAAAGGCACGCCCTTCTATTATTTCGCCTATGGCGCCTCCGTGTCGGAGGTTTCCATCGATACGCTGACCGGCGAATATATGATGGAGCGCACCGATATTCTCCACGATGTCGGCAAATCGCTGAACCCGGCAATCGACATTGGACAGGTGGAAGGCGGCTTCATTCAGGGCATGGGCTGGCTGACGACCGAGGAATTGTGGTGGGATGCGAAGGGGCGGCTGCGCACGCACGCGCCCTCCACCTACAAGATACCACTGGCCTCCGACCGTCCGAAGATCTTCGATGTGAGGCTGGCGGAATGGGCCGAAAATGCAGAACCGACCATCGGGCGGTCCAAGGCCGTGGGCGAACCGCCCTTCATGCTGGCAATCTCGGTGCTGGAGGCGCTCTCCATGGCCGTGGCCAGCGTTGCGGATTACAAGGTCTGCCCGAGGCTGGACGCACCTGCGACGCCTGAGAGGGTGTTGATGGCGGTGGAGCGGCTGAAGCGGGTGTGAAAGCATGACGATTGCCGACACCACGCTCAGCGCCTTTCTACAGGGGAATGATTCCGTCATCCTCATAGAAATCGCGTCCGTAAAGGGTTCCGCGCCACGACAGGCCGGAACTTTTATGCTCGTTTCGCGGGATCATATCTGGCAGACGATCGGCGGCGGGCAGTTTGAATATATGGCAATCGACCATGCGCGCGCCATGCTGGCAGGCACGACAGCGATTGACAGCCTGGATATCGCTCTGGGTCCGGAAATCGGGCAGTGCTGCGGTGGCAGAACGCTGATCAGATTTTCCAAAGTCACGCCAGCCATCGCTGACGACTTGAAAAATCGCTGGCAAAGTGAGGAGGACGCCTACCCCGCTGTGTTCCTCTTTGGCGCAGGCCATGTCGGAAGGGCTCTGGCGCGAGCCATGGCGCTTCTGCCCCTCGCCGTGACCGTCGTTGAAACGCGACGGGATGAACTGGCTGGACTTCCGGAAAGCGTCACATCGCATCTGGCTGCTATGCCGGAAGCCCTGGTCAAAACCATTCCGTCGGGTGGATCGGTGGTGATCGTCACACATGATCACGCACTGGACTTCCTGATTGCGCGCGAGGCTTTGGCGCGACAAGACCTGGCCTATGTCGGGATGATCGGCTCACAAACCAAACGCGCAACCTTCGCGCACTGGCTGAGCCGCGAGGGTGCGCCGCCCTCGACGATCGAGCGCCTCATCCTGCCAATTGGCGGCAGCATCGTGAAGGACAAACGCCCGCAGGTCATAGCATCCTTGGTGGCAAGCGAAGTGCTTCACGCAATTCATCGCTTTGGCGAGGCTGCTCCCGCCCCCTTTGGCCACGACCATCCAGCAAGCCAAGATCGCGCTTGACCTGAAGCGTCGCCTCACTGGGCAGCAACACGGTGGGCCGGTCTGGTCCCGGCAGTGGCATTTGGATTGTCCGCAGGCGCGCAAACAGGGCTGACCAGACGCTGAAAGCGACTGTACGCATTTGATTTCTCCTGAGCTTTTTTGATGCTATGAGAGAGAAATGCACCTGATTTCCGGGAAAAACCAATGAAACTTTCGACGCTATGGATAAAGAGAGATTCATGAAGATGTCACGCAACGTTCCCCTGAACGCCCTTCGCGTGCTGGAAAGTGCAGCCCGTCACCTGAGCTTTACCAAGGCTGGCGAAGAGCTGGGCATGACGCAGACGGCGGTCAGCTACCAGATCAAACTGCTTGAGGACTTCATCGGTGCGGCCCTGTTCGTGCGCAAGCCGCGGCAGGTCACGTTGACATCGGTGGGTGAGCGACTGTCGCAACAGGCCAATACGGCCTTTTCGATCCTGGAGACCGCCATCGCGGAGGCAAGGACAGGAACGGGAGATGTCCTCATCGTTTCCCCCACCCCCACATTCGCGCAGCAATGGCTTGCGCGCAGGCTCGGCGTGTTTCAGGCGCGGCACCCAAAGATCGCGGTGCATCTGGCGCTCTCCAACGACATCGTCGATTTCGCCCGCGACAATGTCGATGTCGGCATACGCTGGGGCAAGGGCGACTGGCCGGGCCTGATCGGCCACCGCATCATGCGGCTGGATTTTGCGCCGGTCGTCAGCCCGCTGCTGCTGGAAAAACATGGTCCGCTGAAGACACCCGCCGACCTCCTGAAACTGACGATCATCAGCCCGAATGATGTCTGGTGGAAACACTGGTTTAGGGAAGCCGGGGTGGACGCCTCGGAGCTCGACACGCGCACCGGCAGCAGTTTCGGTTTTCAAAATCTCGAGGCACAGGCGGCCATGGCCGGTCATGGCGTGGCGATCGTCAATCCGGCCCATTTCGCCGAGGACATCGCCGCCGGTCGCATGGTTCAGCCCTTCGATCTCGTCTGCAATGATGGCCGCGACTATTGGCTGGTCTACCAGGAAAGCCGTCGAAACATTCCAAAGATCAAGGCGTTTCGCGACTGGATGCTGGAGGAGTTCCCGCCGGAGCCGTGATCCACAGTCCTTATGTGACAATCCTGCGTACAAAGCGCTGTTGCCTCTTTTCTAACGCCCAAAATTCTCGCACAGTGCGGTGCAACGTCAGGGGAACATAATGTACGAATATGCCATTGCGTGGGAATGGATGGCCCTTGCCGTCCGCTGGCTGCACGTGATAACAGCGATTGCCTGGATCGGCTCCTCCTTCTACTTCATCGCGCTCGATCTCGGTTTGGTCAAACGCGCACATCTGCCGGCCGGTGCCTATGGCGAAGAGTGGCAGGTCCACGGCGGTGGCTTCTACCACATCCAGAAATATCTGGTGGCGCCCGCGCAGATGCCGGAACATCTGACATGGTTCAAATGGGAGAGCTATGCCACTTGGCTTTCCGGCTTTGCGATGCTCTGTATCGTCTATTATGGCGGCGCGGATCTGTTCCTCATCGATCATTCCGTGCTGGAACTGACGCAGTTTCAGGCCATCTGTCTGTCGCTGGCATCGCTCGCTGTTGGCTGGGTGTTTTATGACCTTCTGTGCAAATCACCCATCGGCAACAACACCTGGGGCCTGATGGCGGTTCTTTACATCGCGCTTGTGGCGATGGCCTGGGGTTACACGCAGGTGTTTACGGGACGCGCTGCGTTCCTGCATCTGGGCGCGTTTACCGCTACCATCATGTCGGCGAATGTCTTCATGATCATCATTCCCAACCAGAAGATCGTTGTCGCGGACCTCATCGCCGGGCGCACGCCAGATTCGAAATACGGACGCATCGCCAAGCAGCGTTCCCTGCACAACAACTACCTGACGCTGCCCGTCATCTTCTTCATGTTGTCGAACCATTATCCGCTGGCCTTTGCCACCCAGTTCAACTGGATCATCGCCGCACTTGTCTTCCTGATGGGCGTGACGATCCGCCACTGGTTCAACACCACCCATGCCCGCAAAGGCAAACCCACCTGGACATGGCTGGTCACGGCGCTGATCTTTCTTGTGATCATGTGGCTCTCTACCGTTCCGAAAATACTGACCGGCGAGCAGGAAGAAAAAGCCGCGACGCTCTCGCCGATACAGCAGCGTTTCGCAAGCGACGTGCATTTTGCATCTGCGCGCGACGTGGTGCAGGGCCGATGCTCCATGTGCCACGCCGCAGAACCAGTCTGGGAAGGCGTTCCCTTCACACCGAAGGGGGTGAAACTGGAAACGGATGCACAGATTGCAGCCCATGCGCGGGAAATCTATTTACAGGCAGGCCGTAGCCATGCCATGCCCCCCGGCAACATCACGGCGATTACGCCGCAAGAACGCAAGGTGCTGACTGCCTGGTACGAGAGCGCCCTGTCCCAAGGAAAAACGGAATGACCATGCTCCTGCTGCGCGGACGCCTGCTAAGCTTCAACCGCGCACCGCACTCCATCTCTGATACGGCCAGCTATCTCTATGTGGAAGACGGGGGCCTGCTGATCGAAGACGGCAGGATCAGCGCTATCGGCGACTATGCGGACATCCGCGCCAAGGCGCCAGACGATGTCGAGGAAAAAGACTACCGCCCGCATCTCATCGTGCCAGGGCTGATCGACATGCATCTGCATTTCCCGCAAATGCAGGTCATCGGTTCCTATGCCGCAAATCTCCTTGAATGGCTCGATACTTACACTTTCCCAGAGGAATGCCGGTTTGTCGAAAGCGCCCATGCCGAGCGTATCGCCACGCATTTTTACGATGAACTCATCCGCCATGGCACCACGACGGCCGTAGCCTATTGCTCCGTTCACAAGACATCTGCCGATGCATTCTTTGCCGAGGCCATGAAACGCAACATGCTGATGGTTGGCGGCAAGGTGATGATGGACCGCAACGCCCCGCAGGGTCTGCTGGATACGCCGCAACTGGGCTATGACGAGACCCGGCAGGTGATCGCCGACTGGCACGGCAAGGGCCGCAACCACGTCGCCATCACGCCGCGCTTTGCCATCACCTCCACGCCGCAACAGATGGAAGCGACACAGGCGCTGGCGCAGGAGTTTCCGGACCTGTTCATCCAGACGCATCTTTCCGAAAATATGGACGAGATCAAATACACCTGCGAGCTCTACCCGGATGCGATCGACTATACGGATATCTATGTGCGCTATGGCCTGATGGGCAAGAAGACGCTTTTTGGCCACGCCATCCACCTTTCGGACCGTGAAGCGGATGTCCTGTCCGAAACAGGCGCCGTGGCCGTCCACTGCCCCACCTCCAACCTGTTCCTCGGCTCCGGTCTTTTCCCGATGAAAAAGCTGCAGCGCCGCGAAAAGCCGGTCCGCATCGCTGTCGCCACAGATATTGGCGGTGGCTCAAGCTATTCCATGCTGCGCACCATGGATGAGGCCTACAAAATCCAGCAGTTGCTGGGTGAGCGTCTGAACCCGCTGGAAAGCTGGTACATGATGACCCGCGGCAATGCCGAGGCGCTGTCCATGGTTGATCGCATCGGCACGCTGGAGCCAGGAACGGATGCGGATATCGCAGTTCTCAACGCCGCCTCCACTCCCGCCATGGCGCTGAAAATGGAAGTTGTCACCAGCCTGACAGAAGAACTGTTTCTGATGCTGACAATGGGCGACGACAGAACAGTAGAAGAAACTTATATTGCCGGGAAACCTCTAAAAAGCATAATTTAATATTCGAATTTATCGATATTCTCGTAGCTAAAACATGCAGATAATTTTAAGTATATTTAAATAGTACCTAAATAGTTTCCGCTCGACAGCTTTAGTCTTGAGCGCCATGACGGCATGCTCGCACTGTCATGCAAATAAATCCCCCGTACCGAGCTTTTTTGCTTCGAAGTGATTGAATCCGCCGCCCTCCCCGGCCACCCCTTCGGACGCCTCGTGTTTCGGCTAGAACCTCAAAGCGAGGACGAATGTCGTTTTTAGAAAATGCGAGCATACGCACGAAAATACTGACCTTGATTATACCCCTATGTATCGTCGGGTTGGCAGCCACTGCCTTCGTTTCCAGCAGGTACAAACAAGGGGATACTGATTACTCGGATTTCCTCGCCAAGGAAATAAAGGCGAGCATCGAAATCGCAAGAGCAAACCGCAATCTGGCGGCGACCGCCTATGGCGCCTATCAGATGATGGTCTATTCAATCAACGATCCTGCAATCGCGAAAGCATTGGATTATTACAAGGATAGCAGAACAAAGCTCTTTGAGCGCCTTGAGAAAGTTAAGGCGTTGCTGCCTGAAGAAGCTAAAAATATCGATCCCTTGATGACAAGGGCAAAAGAAATCGTAGCCCTGACGGATCGCAGTGTCGAACTGGCGCAAGCGGAAAAGGATGATGAGGCGAAAGCCCTGCTCGCAAAAGTCGACGCGCTAGTCATTCCGCTGGCGTCGGACAATGCCGCGTTTCTCGACAGGATCATAAAAGGTGTCGACGCAAAAAGCGACGAACTGACCGCACAGACCGATTCGACGATCTTCAACTCGTTGCTGGTCATCGGCCTTACATTCGCGCTCGGCATCATCGCTGCGCTCATCGTTGCAGCCAAGGGGATCACGACGCCGATTTCGGCGCTGCGGGAGCGCATGATTTCGCTTGCCCAGGGCAACGCGACGGCACCGGTGGAAGGACAGCATCGCCGCGACGAAGTGGGTCAGATGGCAAAGGCTGTCTCCGTCTTCCGCGATAACCAACTGGAACGCGCACGTCTGGAAAGTGAAGCGGCCGCAACGCGTAACCTGTCCGAGAAGGAGCGCAACGAGCGCGAAGCCCAAAAGGCGAAGGATGCGGCGGATACGCAGTTTGCCGTGGATCGGCTGGCTGAAGGCCTTGGTCGCCTTGCCGATGGCGACGTCACCTGCCGCATCAACACTCCCTTTGTCAGCCATCTCGATACGTTGCGCAACAACTTCAACGATTCCGTCGGCAACCTCAACAGCGCGCTGCGCGCGGTTGACCAGAATGCCCGTGGCATCGATGCCGGCGCAAACGAGATCCGCTCTGCTGCAGACGATCTTTCCAAGCGCACAGAACAGCAGGCCGCATCCGTCGAGGAAACCGCAGCTGCTCTGGAAGAAATCACTACCACGGTGAAGGATTCCAGCCGTCGCGCCGAAGAAGTCGGACATTTGGTTTCCAAGGCCCGTCAGGGTGCGGAAAAGTCCGGCGACGTCGTGCGTCAGGCCGTGACTGCCATGAATGAAATCGAGCGCTCCTCGGGCGAGATCACCAACATCATCAGCGTCATCGATGAAATTGCCTTCCAGACCAACCTGCTCGCCTTGAACGCCGGTGTTGAAGCTGCACGTGCCGGTGAAGCTGGCAAGGGCTTTGCCGTCGTTGCCCAGGAAGTGCGCGAACTGGCGCAGCGTTCGGCCAAGGCCGCTAAGGAAATCAAGGCATTGATCACCACTTCCGGCGAACATGTTCGCTCCGGCGTGGAGCTTGTCGGTGAAACTGGTCGTGCGCTTGAAGTCATTGTTTCCGAAGTGCAGGAAATCAACCGTCATATCCACGCGATCGTTGAATCGTCGCGCGAACAGTCGGTCGGCCTTCAGGAAATCAACACCGCCGTTAACACCATGGATCAGGGCACGCAGCAGAACGCCGCCATGGTCGAGCAGTCGACAGCGGCCAGCCACAGCCTTGCCAAGGAAGCGGCATCGTTGAACCAGTTGCTGTCACGCTTCAAGCTGGGTGACGCCGCGGTAGCGGGCCGCACAATGCCATCAGCGCCAGCGGCAGCGGCACCTGTCAGATCGGCGTCAGCCGCTTCAAAGCCAGCACCGTCTCCGGCCCGCGCACTGAGCCAGAAGATTGCTGGCGCCTTCGGGGGCAGCTCGGCGGCGGCGGTTGCGCAGAACACCTGGGAAGAATTCTGATCCATCCCGACCAGAAATCGACTTTGCGGGCGCCTCTGGCGCCCGCAGCTTTATGGGCATCAGTTCCAGAATGGTCTTGCGATCAGCTCCGTGCCTAAAGCCAGCAGGCACATTAGGAACCATCGTCTGAATCTCGCCGGGCTGACGAACTGGCGGACCCATTGGCCAAGCCACATACCAAGGAGTGCTGGCACTATGGCGAGTGTCGAAAGCCCCAGATCGTGGATCTGCAGGGCGGCCTGGGACGCCAGACCGAGCGCGAGGGCCACGGTTGAAACCGTAAATGAAAGACCGAGAGCCTGCACCAGCATATCGCGATCAAACCCCATGGACTGGATATAGGGAACGGCTGGCATCACGAAGACGCCGGTGGCACCGGTGAGAAGCCCGGTCACGAGACCGATCAGCGGCGATAGAAACCTCATCAAGTGCAGGGGCACGACAAGTGGCCGCGCCATCAGGCTATAGGCGGCATAGATGAAAAGTGCCGCGCCGAGCGCCGACGTCGTCCAACCAGCCGCCCCACCCGTCAGCAGTTGAATGCCGATTTGTGTTCCGACAACGATAGCGGCCATCATCGGCCAGAGTCGGAGCAGAATTCCGCGAAAATCCGGACCGGCGCAAAGTTGCCAGATATTTGTCACGAAGGACGGCAGAAGCAAAAGGCCCGCCGCTGCAACGGGCGGCATGAAAAGGCCGAGCAGACCCATGGCCACGGTCGGCAGCCCCATGCCGGTCACGCCCTTGACGACACCCGCCAGAACGAAAGTCACGGTAATTGCCGCCAGAAAACCAATATCGATATTCGTCATAAAATCCGTCCCGTCGCTGTCTTCCACCCTGTTTTACGTCGGCAGATTTTCCAATGTTACGGCGACGGGCGAAACATTCGCGACGCAATCGCTGCTAACGGCAACGCGCCTCAAAAACCCTCTCCAGACATCTCATCTCGATCAATTTCAGTACCATTCGCCCGCAACTTCGTGCTATGCGATTATCATTCAGATGTGAAAGTTCAATTCATGGCCAAAACGCTTACCATCGCTGATCTCAAATTGCGTGCCCAGCGCCGCGTGCCCAAAATGTTCTTCGATTACGCCGATAGCGGTGCCTGGACCGAGAGCACATATCGCGCCAATGAAGACGATTTTTCCAAGATAAAATTGCGCCAGCGGGTGCTGGTAGACATGACCGACAGGTCGCTTGCCACCGAGATGATCGGTGAGAAAGTCTCGATGCCAGTCGCGTTGTCGCCGACCGGGCTCACCGGTATGCAGCACGCCGATGGTGAGATGCTGGCCGCGAAGGCCGCAGAAGAATTTGGCGTGCCTTTTACCCTGTCGACCATGAGCATCTGCTCTATCGAGGACGTCGCTTCCGTGACCTCCCGGCCCTTCTGGTTCCAGCTTTATGTGATGAAGGACCGCGATTTCGTCAACAATCTGATCGACCGCGCCAAGGCTACCGGATGCTCCGCTCTGGTACTGACGCTTGATCTCCAGATTCTCGGGCAGCGCCACAAGGATTTGCGAAACGGGCTGTCTGCACCGCCGAAATTTACGCCCAAACATATCTGGCAGATGGCGACGAGGCCGCAATGGTGCCTGGATATGTTGCGGACGAAGCGCCGCAGCTTCGGCAACATTGTCGGCCACGCCAAGAACGTGTCGGACCTCTCGTCGCTCTCATCCTGGACCGCAGAACAGTTCGACCCGCGCCTTTCCTGGAAAGATGTAGAGTGGATCAAGGAACGCTGGGGCGGCAAACTCATCCTGAAAGGTATTCTCGATGAGGAAGACGCAATCGCTGCGGCCAACACCGGTGCGGATGCAATCATCGTATCCAACCACGGCGGTCGTCAGCTGGATGGCGCGCTTTCATCCATCGCGATCCTGCCGAAGATCGTCGATGCCGTCGGCGACAAGATCGAAGTCCATATGGATGGCGGCATTCGCTCCGGACAAGACGTCCTCAAAGCCATCGCCCTCGGCGCCAAAGGCACCTACATCGGACGCCCCTTCCTCTATGGCCTCGGCGCAGATGGAAAGAATGGCGTCACGACGGCGCTGGAGATCATCCGCAAGGAAATGGACATCACCATGGCTCTGTGCGGCAAGCGTCTTCTGACCGATGTGGATCGCAGCATCCTGGTTCAGTGACGGTCACTTACCCTTTTTGGCGCCGCGCGAGAGCGATCCAGCCCTCACAATCCTGTGAGATCGGCGCATGGAAACTGGCCTCGCGTTTTGCCGTCAGGGCAGTGATGTGGGCCCCTCACCGGTGTCGTCATGACGATAGCCAAGTGCAGGCCGCCCTCTCTTTTTCAGGCAGGAAATCGCTGAACGCAGATGGCCGAAACCCCTTGTGAACAGGGAGGTTTCGGCTGAAAGCCGGCCATGTTCCGGCGCGAGAGAGGGCGCGGATCTTCGCCCTTATTGCATCAGTCCGTTTATCAGGAGCCGCACGGGGCGTCCGTTTCTTTTCAAGAAATTTACCCGCCACCAATGGGGGTCGATTTTCATACTTAATTAAGGATGAAAGCGGTCTTTAAAGTTTGAGTGGTTTTGTTGCCTGAAAGTTTCAGTAGTTTTGGCAACGGCGAATGGACGGACAAGGGGTGAATTCATGTTGAGAACGATCAGACGAGGTATGACCGGAGCGCATTTTCTGGCTGCGGCATTCTTCTGCGCGATCCTCTCGTTCGACGCCGCCGAGGCGCAGGCGGGCTACGCACATTTCGTAATGGACGCAAACACCGGCAAGGTCCTTGCTGCCGAAAATGCAGACACGAAGAACTACCCCGCATCGCTGACGAAAATGATGACGCTCTATCTGACGTTCGAGGCTTTGCATGACGGACGCCTGACATGGAACCAGCGCGTGACGATGTCCAGACGCGCGGCAGCGGTGATCCCCTCCAAGCTATGGGTGAAAGCCGGCACGACTTTTACGGTTCGCGAAGCGGTTTACGGCATGATCGTCAAGTCGGCCAATGACATGGCGGAAGGCATGGGCGACCATCTTGGCGGCTCCCAGGCGAAATTTGCTCAGATGATGACGCGCAAGGCCCGCCACCTGGGCATGACCAGCACGGTCTTTAGAAATGCATCTGGCCTGCCAAACAAGGCGCAGGTTACAACGGCGCGTGACATGGCCAAACTCGGTCTTGCGCTTCAGCGCGACTTTCCCGAGGAATACAAACTCTTTGCCACTCGGTCCTTCAAGTTTCGTGGCAAGACGATCAACGGTCACAACAGGCTGTTGAGCCGCTATCAGGGAGTCGATGGCATCAAGACAGGTTACACCAACGCATCCGGCTTCAATCTTGTCAGCGCCGTCAATCACAATGGCCGCAGCGTCGTCAGTGTCGTGCTGGGTGGCAGGACATCCCGCAGCCGCGATAACCAGATGGTATCCCTCCTCGACCGGACTTTGCCCAAGGCATCCCGAGGAAATGAGAGCCGACAGTTGATTGCAAGTGCTAGCACGAGCCGTACCTTCGAAGTGAAGCCCGCAAGCGTACCCCTGCCCATGTTTGCACAGCGGAAAGATCCGGTGGCCATGCAGATCGCCTCCGCCTCCCCCGCACCCGTCATTCCTGACATGATCAAGACATCAGCGGTTCGCGCAACCAACTCTGAACGCAGCACCTGGGAAGTGCAGATTGCCGCAGCCGATAGTCAGGCCGCCGCTCTCTCGCTGCTTCGCAATGCCCGCCCGACGATTTCTTCCGATTACTCCGGCATCGCGCCCTACACGGAAGCGGTGAAAAGCGGATCCGCCACGCTTTACCGCGCCCGCTTTACGGGCTTCGACAGCCAGGCGGCTGCCCTTTCCGCCTGCAAGGATCTGAAGGCGAATTCCTATTCCTGCGTGGTCATGTCAAGCGAAGGCTAACCCAGCCAGCCGCTGGCGATGGCCTTGCCCAGGCGCGGCATTCCGTTGGCGCGCGCCAGCTCTCCCATGGCGGCACTGTCATAGCGAACCTGCCGGAACGAGACCTGCCAGCCATACGGCGTGTCTTCCAGAACGGCATAGCTTGCCAGCGGATGGCCGGCTTCAACCTGATGGTAGAAGGGTTCATCATCCTTCCAGCCCGGACAGCCGACACTGCCGGGGTTGACGATGAGACGGCCGTCGGACAGTTGCACGGTGCGGGCGATGTGCGTATGGCCACACAGCATTAGCGGCTGATTGATATCGGCAGCAAATGCCTCGATTTCCGGCAAGGGACGCAAATGGAGAAACCCGTCCGGATGAAGGGTCTCCAGCCAGTAATCCAGATCGTCTCTCGGCGAGCCATGGCAACAATAGGCGACATCCTTGAAAACGAGATCGAAGGGCAGCGCCTGTAGCCAGCTGAAATGATCGGACGACAGCTGCATATGCGCAGGCCGCTCCCAGTCTCCCATCATCTCAAAAGGCCGGTCGATCAGGGCGCGGTCGTGATTGCCGCGCACGGTGGCGATATCTCGCGAAACAAGTATGTCGGCGGTGCGACCCGCTTCCAGCGGACCGCTGAAGCAATCGCCCAGATTGACGATATCTGCTATGCCGAGTGTCTCTATATCTTTCAGAACGGCTTCAAGTGCCGCATGATTTCCGTGAATGTCGGCGATGGCGGCAAAAATCATGCGCTCAGCTTCCGCGATAGGTGGAGTAGCTATAGGGCGAGAGAAGCAGCGGAACGTGATAATGCCCCTGCTCGTCGGCTATCCCGAAACGGATGGGGATAATATCGAGAAAGGCGGGCTCCGGCAGAACGAGGCCCTTGGTTCTCAAGTAATCTCCGGCGTGGAACACGAGCTCATACTGACCCGCCTTGAAGTCCTCACCAATCAGCAACGGCCCGCCATCGACGCGGCCATCGCTGTTGGTTTCGACCGATTTCAGCTTTTCGCGATGATCCCCGTCAAGGCGGTAAAGATCGATCTTCAACCCCTGCGCGGGTGTACCGTGTGCGGCATCGAGAACATGGGTGGTAAGGCCGGTCATGGATTGGGCTCCGCGATGAGATAAGGCTGCACGAAAAAGAACTCCTCGAGATTGTTGCCCGGTCCGTCACGATCCACCACCAGAAAATCGCTCATGGACCCAATCGCCATCAGCGGGTGGTGCCAGACATTGCGACGGTAGTTCACGCCTTGATCGGCTCGCGCCAGAAAGACAAGGGGCTTGCCCGGCGCGCCATCCCGGTCTTCCGCCACCACCACAAGAAACGGGTTGCCGGACAGCGGCGTAAAACTCTGGCTCCCGAGCGGATGCCGCTCCATCATGTCCACGGCATAGGGGAAAGACCGCGGCTTGCCTCGGAACTTGTTGAGAACGATGCGGGCTTCCTCCCCCGTCGCCTCTGCTGTTGCGAGCGCGTGAAACCGCTCCGTATTGCCGCCATTGATCATTCGCAAGCTGGTCGGATCGTCTTCCAGAACATCACCGAATGGCGCAAATGCATCCTTGGTCAAAGGCAGTATTTCAAGAAATTCAGTCAAGGCTCATTCACTTTCGGCATTGCCATCGCAGGCATTACGGCAACATCGCGGATAGTCGCAGCCAGGCAATCTTTTCCACCTGCTCGGTTGCTGTTGCAAATTCATCATCTACACCGTGGTCGATGCGGGTTTCGAAAGCGCGCAGGATATCGTCCTTCGTCAAACCTTTGACGGCAATGATGAAGGGAAACCCGTTCTTCTCGACATAGGTGGCATTCAAATCGGTAAACCGCGCGTGCTCTTGCGGCGACAGACGGTCGAGACCTGCGCCCGCCTGTTCACTGCGGCTCTCCTGCGTCAGTTTCCCGGCGATGGCGAGCTTACCGGCAAGATCGGGATGGGCGCGCAAAACGCCCAGCCTTTCTTCATGCGAGGCAGCCCGGAACTGTTTGCACAGAGCCGCATGAACACTTTCCGCCGTCAGCGGTTCGTGCAGTTCGCCCGCATCATAGGCGCGCTCTGCGATGAAGGAGGAATGTTCGAACACACCGCCGAACCGGTTCACGAATTCTGTCCGGTCGAGCATCAGAACGTCTCCGGCCTATGGTGTTCGTGCCAGTGCCGGGCAATGTCCACGCGCTGCGGTAGCCAGACCTTCTCATGGCCAAGGACATATTCTATGAACCGCCGGAGCGCTGCCGCGCGCCCGGGGCGCCCCACCAGACGGCAATGGAGACCGACGCTCAACATCTTGGCCGATCCCTCGCGCCCCTCTTCATACAAAACATCGAAGGCGTCTTTGAGATAGGTGAAGAACTGGTCGCCCGAATTGAAGCCCTGCGGCGTGGCGAAACGCATGTCGTTCGTTTCCAGCGTATAGGGTATGATCAGGAACGGCTCATCCTTCACGCCCTTTACCCAATAGGGCAAATCATCCGCATAGGAATCGGACGAGTAGAGGAAGCCGCCTTCCTCCATGACGAGCCGGAGCGTGTTGTCCGAGGGCTTGCCCTGATACATGCCGTAGGGCCGCTCACCCGTCAGTTCGGTATGCAGGCGCACCGCTTCCAGCACATGTCGGCGCTCATCTTCCTCGGAAAAATCCTTGTATTCCAACCAGCGATAGCCGTGGCTGGCGATTTCCCAGCCCGCCTCCTTCATCGCAGCAACCGCTTCTGGATTGCGCGCCATGGCAGACGTGACGCCATAAACCGTCGTCGTCACGCCAAGGCTGGTAAACATGCGCCACAGCCGCCAGAAGCCCGCACGCGATCCATATTCATAGATCGATTCCATGTTCAGGTTGCGTTGTCCCGGCCATGGCTGCGCCCCGACAATCTCAGACAAAAGCGATTCCGACGCCTTGTCACTATCGAGAATGCAGCTTTCGCCGCCCTCTTCGTAATTGATGACGAATTGCACCGCTATTCGCGCTCCGCCCGGCCATTTCGGATCAGGAGTGTTGCGACCGTAGCCTATGAGGTTGCGGGGATAGTCAGCGGAAATCATCAAATCACCTTCACGAGAATTTCGTGAACGGTAGCATCGCAAACCGGAATGTCGAGTGCCTTTCTAGGCAATCCGTCTGGCAGAAACACGTCCCATGGGATGCAGGGAGTGCACGCGGAACGGAGCACCCGGCTCGTCTTCCACAAAGAGCGCGAGATTGGCAAACTCGACCTGCCGTTCCAGCAAGGGTTCGAACACACCGCGGATGGCCCGCTCCACCCTTGCGCAATCGCCGGGCATGACACCGCCCGTCAGCAGCATCTGGAACCGGAACTCATCCATGACGTAGGGATGCCCCCAGCGATGAAGATTGGTCAACTGCGTTGCGGATAACCGGTCTGGATCGGCGCGGTCTATATCGGCGTCAGACAGGGGCGCGCGGTAGTGATCGAACTCCTGCACCACGCTTGCGGCCAGGAAATTCAGCGTTTCCGATGGCCATGACGGAACGAGGCCGTAGACATTGCCCAGCTTGGCAATCTCCAGCGGCGGCAGAGAAAAAGGCTGGTGGGTGCCCGCAAAATGCATCAGGCCGCGCAACAACGAAGCTTCACTCACATCCTCCATCAGCCTGAAGGGTGCCTTGATCGCTCCGTGAAATCCATATCGGCGCGGCAGCGCGGTATGGTAGGAAATCTCCTGCATTCCGAGGCTGGTAACGGCAGGCGGCTCTACGCTAAGCCCGGAATAGACATCACGGCCAAGCCAGGCCGCCGCCACATGCGTCAGCGGATCGTTGGGCGAAGGCGTAAAATGAATGGCATACCGCATATGTCGTCACCTCGCCGTTTTCAACGGATATCAACAGCACCACTGCATAAGCCAAGCTGTTAGGTGATTTGCGTGACAGATTAACGACGCGTAAAAGATGTGGTGTCAAATCTTTCGGTTGAAGACGCCAATGTGCTCTTCGAGCGAGAAACTGTCCGGCACCCGCATCGGCCTGCCGCACATGGCGTCGATTGCCGCATCGGCAAGACGGTGGGCAAGACCGAAACTCACCTTGAACCCTCCCGTCAGCGCAATCAGGCGAGCGTGCCGGGGATGGACGCCGACCATGGGATCGCGACCGATTGCCTTGGGGCGCAGTCCCGCCCAACGCTCAACCACCGCAGCACCCGACAAGGCCGGAACGATTTCCCGGGCCTTTTCGATCAGCATCTCCAGCCCCTCATCGGTCGAGAAAGGGTTTTCGAATTCCTCCTCGCTGGTGCTGCCAATGGCAACACGACCGTCTTCATGCGGCACCACATAAAGGCCGTTGAGAAAGACCACCGGCATTGCCGGATCGGCCTTCGCGTCCAGCAAGGCCGCCTGCCCTTTGACGGGCTGGCCGAGTGCGCCGCTTTCAGGAAGGCCAAGCGCAGTCTGAAGAAGAGGAAAGGAGCTATTGCCTGCCGAGACCATGCAATGACTGAAACTGACGCGCTCTCCCCCGGTCAGAGTGGCCATACCCTCAGGATCAATAGCCGCAACGGCGCAGTTCTCGACCAGACGCACGTGTTTGCAGCGTTCGACATAGGTTTTCAGAACAGCAACGAAAGCGCGGGGAGATACCTTTGCCGCAAATGTATCATGGACAAAACCCGCCTCCCCTGCGGTCTCGGCCACCCAGCCGCTGACAGGAGCATTTTCCAGCAGATGCCAGTAGAACTGTCGTTCATCAGCGTGCCAGTTGGAAAGCGCGTCCTGCTGGTGCCGCTCTGCGATGGTTCGCAAATGTGGCTTTGGCAAAGGGATGATGCGGCCACACCGTCTGTAACCCGCGCTAAGGCCTGTATCGGCCTCCACCGCGGCAATATCCGCTTCGAGGCTCAGAAGTGCATCAAACTGAAACTGCTTCTTGTCCGACCAGCGGTCCGGCATATGCGGCATCAACGCACCCAGCAGCCCGCCGCTGGCACCGCTGCCGATGTGGCCAGCATCCACAAGCAAGGTGTCGATACCCAGCCGATCCGCCTTGACGGCCGCCCACAGCCCCATGATACCGCCGCCGACGATCAACAAAGACACGCTGGATGGCAAAGGTGATTGACCTGTTTGATCGGGCAGACTATCGGCTTTGACCATGACACACCCCGATAATCGTGGGCCGGAACGAGCCGGTTCGAACATGCTGGATTGGCGAGAGGGCGATATGCCCTATTCGCTGGCCTTTGGCGACCATTTTTATTGCCAGACCGATGGCAGGCAGGAATGCAGCCACGTTTCGCTGTCCGGCAACGGCTTGCCGGAACGCTGGAAAACGGCACAGGGCACGTTCCGCATTGGCGAGCTTGGCTTTGGAACGGCGTTGAACCTGTGCGAAACCTGGCGACAGTGGAAGCTGTCACGGCCCGCCGGTGCGCAGCTGCATTTCGTATCCTTCGAACTTTACCCGATGACGGCACGCGAATTGAACCGCGCACTGTCTCACTGGCCGCAACTTGATGCCGAGCGGCAGGCCTTCGTTGCGCAATGGCCTTCAGATCCGGAAGGTTGGATCGACATCAAGCTTGATGAGCAGACGCGTCTGACCGTCTTTTGCGGAGATGCCATGCAGGGCATCATCGAGACCACGGATACATTCGACGCCTGGTATCTCGACGGATTTGCACCATCCAAGAACCCGGACATGTGGTCGCTGGACATCATGTCGGCGGTGTTTGAGAAGACCGCCCCCGGTGGCACCTTCGCAACCTTTGCAGCGGCTGGATTCGTCCGGCGCAATCTGGGCAGTGCCGGCTTCACCGTTGAACGCAGACCGGGCTTTGCGGGAAAACGCGAGATGCTCTGCGGCACGAAACCCGCATAATCCTCCCAAACAAAAACGCCCGGATTTTCATCCGGGCGCTCATATTCAAAAGATCAGCCTTATCAGCCGCGCTTGCGACCGCGACCGGCATTGCCAGCGGGACGCCCCTGACCGGCGGGCGCAAAGGAGCCAGCCTTGCGGGCAGGACGGCCCTGACCACCACGGTGGTTGCGATTGCCAGCAGGCTTGCCTGCAACGGCATCAGCCTTGGGACGCTTGAAGTCGGACGTCACTTCCAGATCGTTGTCGTGCTCGACAGGTGCGAACTCACCGGCACGCTGGCCGCGGAAATCACCATTGCGTCGGCCGCCATCACGTGGTGCGCCTTCGCGGTGCGTGCGCGCTGGACGATCGCCATGGGCACGTTCGCCGCCCTGGCGACGTGGACCGCTCGGAGCGCCGCGATTGGCACCACGATTGTTGTTGTTGCCGCGAGACGGGCTGGCAAGTCCTTCCGGACGTTCGCCTGACAGGACCGGAATCTCGATCTTCATCAGCTTTTCGATGTCATGCAGCAGACGGGTTTCGTCCGGTGCGCAGAACGCAATGGCGATACCGTCACGGCCCGCACGGGCGGTACGACCGATACGGTGGACGTAAGCGTCGGCGACTTCCGGCAGGTCATAGTTGAAGACGTGGGTCACGGCTGGAATATCGATGCCGCGGGCAGCAACATCGGTTGCGACCAGAACCTTGACTTCTCCGTCCTTGAAACCCTTGAGCGCGCGCTCACGCTGGCCCTGGCTCTTGTTGCCATGGATCGACGCGACCTTGAAGCCGATATGCTCCAGATGCTTGGACAGCTTTTCAGCGCCATGCTTGGTGCGCAGGAACACAATGGCGCGACCATCCGGGTTCTCGTTCAGCGACTTCTTGAGAAGCTCTGTCTTGTCGTTCTTGCCCGCAACGAAGTGAACATACTGCTCAACCTTGTCGGCGGCCTTGCCCGGAGGCGTGACCTGGACCGTGACGGGGTTGGTCAGATAGCTTCCGGCGAGATCAGCAATGGCCTTCGGCATGGTGGCCGAAAACAGCAATGTCTGACGACCGGCAGGAACCATCTTGGAAATCTTGCGCAGGTCATGAATGAAGCCGAGATCCAGCATCTGGTCGGCTTCGTCCAGCACCAGATAGGTCACCTTGGACAGCGAAATCGCATTGCGGGAAATAAGATCAAGCAGACGGCCAGGTGTGGCAACCAGAATATCGGTGCCCTTTTCCAGCTGCAGCTGCTGCTTGTTGATCGAAGCGCCGCCAACAACCTGATTGATCTTCAGATGGGTCTTGCGAACGAAGCCGCGAAGGCTTTCGCCAATCTGGTTCACCAGCTCGCGAGTAGGAGCGAGAATGAGCGTGCGCGTGGTTCTGTTGGCAGGACGATCAGGCTGCTTGAGCAGCATTTCGATGATCGGCAGGCCGAATGCGGCAGTCTTGCCGGTTCCGGTCTGTGCCAGACCAATGATGTCGCGACCCTCCAGAAGCAGCGGGATCGCTTTTTCCTGAATGGGAGTCGGTGTGGTGTAACCAAGCTGGGTGACGCCGGCCACGATTTTTTCGGATAGGCCGAGTTCGTTAAAACTGGTCAATAGTATGCCTTTCGGGGCGCCAAAACGCTTGCATCCGGATCAGCCCTGCTGTCCGGTTGTCTTGGCGTCAAGAACCCCGCGTGAATTGGGAACTTGTGGGTTGGAATGACTTTCTGCGCTAAAGGGCGGCGTGTTTGCCGTCTCCTGTATGAATGCGCTTTTCCTTCATGCGTCTTAATTAATTCGTTGACGCTGCAGCTCACGCGGCCGCCGAAAGTGAAAGCTTGAGGGGGATTTGGTCTTTTTATCCGCGAAAGTCAAGCAATTGTTTTCAAGATGGAGATGGGAAGTCCCCAACGGCGCGCCGGTCACGCAGCAGAAATCTCTCTAAAACATAAAGAACTGATGGAAATCTATAGTTAACATTTGACCAATAATGCTGTCGGACGCATAGCCAAATCAATCAAGGTACAATAGCTTACAGCCACAGGTTCAGTTCGCGGTTGGCACTGATTCTGTCAGGTGTCATGGATGGTTACGGAGAATGTCTTGATTGGAGGGGGGTTGCTTGAAAGAGCATGCGAAGGCGTCAAGGCGCTGCCACTTCCCGCCTGCATCAAGGACAGTCAGCTTCGCTATGTCTGCGTCAACGCCGCCTACGCATGTTTCAACGGCCGCTCCGTCAGTGACTTTGTCGACAAGACCACGCAGGACCTCTTCGGCGAAACCAGGGACGTTGACCGGAATGAGAAGGAGCGGCGCTGCCTCGTCTTTTCAACGGAAGAGGTGACGTCCTGCAGCGGACAGCAAGCCGAAGACGTCCACTCCATGAAGTGCGAAAGATTTGAGACGGAAGACGGAAATCTGTTCCTCTTCGAAGTCTTCGAGACGGTGCCCTCTGTGAAATCCGAGTTTTCGGCTGCCCAGATCGAGCTTCTCACCGGCGGAAATGTTCTCGACCTTCTCGATGTGGCCATCGCGGTTTACGACGTCGAAGATCGCCTGCTTTACGCCAATACGCGCTTGCAGAGCCTCTATGCCCAACTCGACCTCGATTGGCGTGGAACGCTCACATTGCGCTCCGTCGTGACCTCCTTTTACGAGCACTATGTGGGTACCGGGGCTGCCGATAGCGCAGCTGAGGCTGAAAAGAACGCCTGGGTCGATGCCAAGGTGGACGAGACCCGGCAGGCCTATTCCGAATTCACCCAGAGGGTGAGCGACGGAAGATGGATACGGTTCATCAACAGGCGCCTTGAGAACGGATTGCTGATCGCGCTTCGCATCGACATCAGCAACGTCAAGACTCAGGAAAATCTGATCGAACAGCACAAGCGGGAAACCTGGCTTTTCCGCGAGGCGCTGGAGCGGCTGCCTGTTGCCGCCTTCCTTCTGGATAGCGAGCGCCGGCTGACCTACGCAAATGCGGCATATGAAGCGCTGTGGGGAGAGCCGCGCGAAAATTATTACGGGCTGACGGAAAGCGAATTGTTCGTTCACGAGGGTGAGCGTTTCAGGCTGGCAAATACCCGCGTACTGGAGACAGGCGAGGAATTTCAGAAGACGGAACAGATTGTCCGAAACGATAACACCCCTGTTCCAACGCTGATCAGGGTAGGACGAATTCAAACACCGGACAATGAGCGATATCTTGTCGGATCCATGACCGATACCACGCCCCTGGAGGAGGGGCGTCGGGAGCTTCTGGCGGCCAGAAACGAGGCGGAACGCCTTCATGCCGAAGTCGAATCCATTTTGCAGACGCTGCCGGTGGGTGTGATGCTGCTGGGACCCGACCTGACGATCGAATATGCAAACAGCTGTTTTTACGATCTTTGGGAGGTTGAGGAAGAGGTCGATCTCATCGGCCAGCCCTATCGCCGCTATCTCCAGCTTGGCTACGAATCCGGCAAGTACGAGTTCGGAGACATGACGTTCGAGGATGCCTATCGCGATCGCATCGAACGGTTGAGCAAGATCGATGGCAATACCTCGCGCGAAGTCGCCAGCAAGGCCGGTCGCTACACCATCCTGTCGGAACGACGGGTGGCGGGAAACAAGATCCTCATCACTTTTGCAGATTGCACAGCCATCCGCGCTCGCGACAAGGAAATCAGTGCCGCAAGGCAAGAGTTGCAGCGCGTCGGCGAATATATGCAGGATGCGACCCGGGTCATGGCCCAGGGACTGGCGCTGGTTCAGGATGGCAAGATCATCCTGTCCAATGATGCCCTTTCCACCATGTTCGACGTTCCGCCTGACATGCTCGCTCCCGGAAAGAGCTGGCTCCCACTCTTCGCTCATTGCGCGGACCGTGGCGATTTCGGCAATCATGAGGACGCCGCTGCCCAGCGAACGAAATGGCTTCAAAACATTTCCGCCTCAAAACCATTCTCGTCCCTTGTCCATGTCGGTGGCAAACGCTGGCTCAATCTTGAATCGACCATGGGTGCCGGCAATTACTGGCTGGTCATCGCGACAGATGTCACCGACCTGAAGCAGCGAGAGGCCGAGCTTGAGGGTCTTCTCGCGCGAGCCGAGGCTGCGGATCGTGCGAAATCGGAATTTCTCGCCAATATGAGCCATGAGATCAGGACGCCGATGAATGGCGTTCTCGGCATGGCGGAATTGCTGGCCAAGTCCGCACTCGACACGCGCCAGAGAACCTTTACCGATGTCATCGTCAAATCCGGCAATGCCCTTTTGACCATCATCAACGATATCCTGGATTTCTCAAAGATCGATGCTGGCCAGATGGTGTTGCGCTCTGCACCTTTCGATGCGGCGGAAGCCGTTGAGGACGTCGCTTCGCTTTTGTCCTCGCAGGCCCTGGAAAAGAACATAGAGCTTATCGTGCGCGTCGATCCCAAGCTGAAGACAGCGGTCAGCGGCGATGCGGGACGCTTCCGCCAGATTGTCACGAATCTGATTGGCAACGCCATCAAGTTTACCGAAATCGGTCACGTCCTCATTGATCTCTCGAGTGAAACGATCAGTGAAAGCGAGCTGGTTCTCACGCTTAGGGTCGAAGACACCGGGATTGGCATCGCGCCCCATCAACTCGACCGTATTTTCGAGAAATTCAGCCAGGCGGATACGTCTTCAACCCGCAGACATGAGGGCACGGGGCTTGGACTGGCCATTACCCTCGGCCTAACGGGACTGTTCGGCGGCAAGCTGGACGTGGAAAGCAAGGTGGGACAGGGCTCCATCTTCACCGTGGCCCTGCCATTACGCGCCGCCAGCAACCGTCCGGACCAGGCCGTGACGCCGATCGATACGAAGAAGGTCAGTGTCCTCGTCATTGATGACAATGTCGTCAACCGGCAAATCCTGACCGAGCAGCTCGATGGCTGGGGCGTCGACAGCTATGCCGCCGAAAGCGGACCAAGCGGTCTGGCAATCCTCGAAGAGGCAGCCGCTATCGGTTTCGAAATCGATGCCGTCATTCTGGATTACCACATGCCCGATATGGACGGCATGGAAGTGGCGAGACGTCTGCGTGACAATCCGCGCCTCAAAGATCTGGCCATCATATTCCTTACGTCGATGGATGCGGTCAGCTACAGCGCCTCGCGAGGCCCGGATTTCGATGCCCATCTGATGAAACCGGTGCGGGCGCGGCTGTTGCGAAAGACATTGGCCGATGTCGTTCGGACCGCGCGCGCAAAACGTGCTCTCCAGAGGCAAGCCGAGCCGGCCAGAGAGGCTCAGCCACAGCCGAACCCGCAACCAAACGCTCCGGCAGCAACCGTCAAACATATGACGGCGGGTTTTGCCCGGCCGGAAAAGGATTACGTCGGAAGCAGACGGCTGGACGTGTTGATCGCCGAAGACAACGATGTCAACCAGATCGTCTTCACGCAGATACTCCAGCAGACGGGGCTTACCTTCCGCATTGTCGACAATGGCAAACAGGCGGTTCAGGCCTGGCGCAGCGACAATCCGTCGATCATCCTCATGGATGTTTCCATGCCTGTCATGAATGGCCACCAGGCGACCCAGGCGATCCGCGCTGAAGAGGACGCATCTTCTGATGTCACGCGCGTACCCATCATCGGCGTGACCGCCCATGCGCAGGACAGCGATCGCGATCTGTGCCTTGCAGTCGGCATGGATGATTATCTTTCCAAGCCGATCAGCCCGGAATTGCTGCAAGCAAAGATAGACAAGTGGCTGACGCCGAACACGACCAGATCCGTTGAGGTCAAGTCAAACTGAAAACGCCGCATGGGTATTCCCACGCGGCGTTTCTTGGTCACAGATAAAGTCTATCAGCGGCGCTTGGCGTCCAGAGAGAACGCACCCGGTCCCGCAGCCACGAGATACAGGAAGACGAAGCAGAAGAGGATTGCTGCGTCACCGCCATTCAGCACCGGGAAGAAGCTTTTTGGCGCATGAGCCATGAAATAGGCAAAGGCCATAAGACCGGACAGGACAAAAGCGACCGGGCGGGTGAACAGACCGATGAGAACGAGAATACCGCCCACCGTTTCAAGGATAGCAGCGACCAGCAGCATCGGCGGCAGTGAGCCTTCCATCTGCGATGCGGGGAAGCCGAACAGCTTCTGAGTTCCGTGCTCGATGAACAGCAGGGCGGTGATGATTCTCAGCGCTGCAAGCAGTTGTGGCTGAAATCGCGAAAGTTTTTCAAAAAATTGCATATGTCCTGTCCCTTAAAGGAGTCTGATGGATAATGACCGAGCCTCACCCCACCTCGATCTTTGGGGATCGGATACACATTTCAAAACCAAAGACAACACGGCGCCCAAGCACAGCTGCGTGATCGAGCCAACCAGCTGCGCCCGCGAAGCCTCACCAGCTGATATCAGAGGTCCAGCACAAGCAAGGTGAACCTTGTCACCGGCAAAGGGCAGCGGCTACCTTCAGGCCTGCATCAGCACTGCCGGCTGGGCAACCGGATTGAACTCATCGAATGAGATATCGGCGCCGGTAATGGTGGCAACCGTGTTAGCGGGGATGATATCCCACCGTTCGACACCGGTTCCAAAGGGTTCCGATGCCACCGCGATGCCTTCGCCCATATTGCGCCAGTAAAGCGTCGGTGGACGTTCATCGCTCGACCAGCGGAAGGCGTGCAGTTTTTCACCATCCGCATGAATGGCGCTGAAGCGCACGGGCTCGTTGAGACCGGCGCGCGACACGACATCGAGACACATCTGCAATGTTCTTTTCAATGCCCCTATCGGATCACGATCCAAGCCGAAACCCGCAGCGATCAAGAAGATCGCCTCGCTATCGCCGTTGCCCGCGCGTGAACAATAGACTTCGTCGGGGATATACGCCTCGATGGCCCGCTTGACCTTTTCATATCCGCCGATCTGGCCGTTATGCATGAAGAGGTGACGGCCGAAGCCGAAGGGATGGCAATTGGACATGGAGACCCCGCCTGTCGTGGCGGAGCGCACGTGCGCCAGAAACATCGGTGAGCGGAGTTGATGGCACAAGGAAGTCAGGTTGCGATCAGACCATGCGGGCAGAATGCCCCGGTAGATGCCAGGCTCTCCCCTCTCCCCATACCAGCCGATGCCGCACCCGTCACCATTGACAACCGTCTTCGCCTCACGCGCCGCAAGCGATTGGGTGATCAGAGAACTCTCCGGCTCGATCAGAAGACTGTCGAGCCAGACAGGCGAGCCGGTATAGGCAAGAAATCGACACATGGGGCACCATGGCAAGGGGTTTGTGATCCGGCTGTAGACCGCCGGATCCTGGCATTTATAAGGTCATTATGCCTGCAGAACCACAACGCGGGAGCCGACTGGGACACGCTGGTAGAGGTCGATAATATCGTGGTTCAACATGCGGATGCAACCGCTGGACATTGCGTGTCCGATCGATTGCGGCTGGTTGGTACCGTGCAGACGGAACATCGTGTCGTTGCCGTCGCGGTATAGGTAGAGCGCGCGCGCACCGAGTGGATTGTTCGGGCCACCCGGCATACCGCCAGCATATTTCAGGTTCCGCTCGGGCTCGCGGCGAATCATGTTCGGCGTCGGCGTCCAGCTTGGCCACTCGGCCTTGCGACCGATATAGGCATTGCCCTTGAGGGCAAGTCCCTGGCGACCGACACCGACGCCATAGCGCATGGCCTGACCGTTACCCATGACGAAATAGAGCCGCCGGGCCGGCGTATCGACAACAACCGTGCCTGCCGGATGCGTCGTGACATAGGCGACTTCCTGGCGACGGAGCTCTGGCTTGATCTGGTCAAGCTGCATTGCCTTCAACGGGAATTTCTCGTCCGGCACGGCAGCATAATTCTGTCTTTGTTGAGTAAAGTTGGTGCTGGCGCAGCCTGCGAGAAAAAGCGGCAATCCAAACAGGACCCCACGGCGAGAAATAGACATGTAACCCCCGGCTCGATCAATCTTTCGATTAACAATTCCTATAATTCTATGGTTAACAAACCTCTAATTGAGCGCGGCATGCTGTTAACAAACATTGATGAAGCCAGGGATGCTAGCTCTCCGCTCACGCTTTCATTTGATGAAATTTTAAGCACCAGACGCCGCACAACCTATGAGAATATTTGGCGAAAGAGGTAGAAGCCCTTACGCGTGCTTCCTTTTTGCTGAATTTATCAGCGAGCAAAGCTGAAACCGCTTATTTTTTGAATATTTAGCGAGCACGAAAGGAGCAAAAATTCTCTCTGGGCATTGTGTATGCTTCTTGCATTGCGAGCGTCCTTGTATTCAAATGGGCAAAAATGGGGAACCTAAAGTTGGCATTTGACGAAATGATAGATGCGGACTCCACGCCGCGAAGCCCATATGAAAAGTATAATGACTGGTACAGCCGGCAGGACAGATCGCACCTGATCCAGAAGTCCAGGGACGCCGAAAACATCTTCCGCAAGACGGGCATCACCTTTGCCGTCTACGGACATGCGGACAGCGCGGAAAAGCTCATCCCTTTCGATATAATCCCTCGAATCATCTCTGGCCGCGAGTGGCGCAAGCTTGCCCAGGGTATCGAGCAGCGGGTGCTGGCGCTGAACGCCTTTCTGGATGACATCTATCACAAGCAGGAAATCATCCGGGCAGGCCGCATTCCCCGCGAGCTGATCGAGCGCAACGAAGCCTTTCTGCCGGAGATGATCGGCTTTAAGCCGCCGGGCGGCGTGTACACCCACATCGTCGGCACGGATATCGTGCGTACCGGTGAAGACCAGTTCTACGTTCTTGAAGACAACGCGCGCACGCCTTCCGGTGTCAGCTATATGCTGGAAAACCGCGAAACCATGATGCAGATGTTCCCGGAACTGTTCCACGAGAACAAGGTCCAGCGCGTCGAAGATTATCCGTACCTTCTGCGCCAGTCGCTGGCATCACTTGCGCCTCCGGGCTGCAAAGGCAAGCCGCGCGTTGCGGTCCTTACCCCCGGCATCTACAATTCTGCCTATTACGAACATTCGTTTCTGGCCGACATGATGGGTGTCGAGCTGGTGGAGGGTTCGGACCTTCGCGTCATGGATGGCAAGGTCAAGATGCGGACGACACGCGGTTACGAAGCCATCGACGTGCTTTACAGACGTGTGGACGACGATTTCCTCGACCCCCTCACCTTCCGACCTGATTCGGCCCTCGGTGTACCCGGAATCATGGATGTCTACCGTGCCGGCAACATCACCATTGCCAACGCACCCGGCACAGGCATTTCCGACGACAAGGCAATCTATTCTTACATGCCTGAGATCGTTGAGTTCTACACAGGCCGCAAGCCGCTTCTGGAAAATGTGCCCACATGGCGCTGTTCGGAGCCGGACAGCCTCAAATATGTTCTCGACAATCTGGCCGATCTCGTCGTGAAGGAAGTGCACGGATCGGGCGGCTACGGAATGCTTGTCGGCCCCACCGCATCGAAAAAGGAGCGCGCGCTGTTTGCCGACAAGTTGCGTGCACGCCCTTCCAACTACATTGCACAGCCGACACTGTCGCTTTCGACAGTGCCGATCATGGTGAAGAATGGCATAGCTCCGCGCCACGTGGATCTTCGTCCGTACGTTCTGGTCTCCGACAAGGTAAAGATCATTCCCGGCGGGCTGACGCGTGTCGCACTCAAGCAGGGATCCCTTGTGGTGAATTCCAGCCAGGGCGGCGGCACCAAGGACACCTGGGTACTGGAGGACTAAGCCATGCTGGGAAGAACGGCAAACGGACTCTACTGGATGTTCCGGTATATCGAGCGTGCGGAAAACATCGCGCGGCTGGTGGATGCTGGTATGCGTGTCTCGCTGACGCGCAGCGGCGGCGGCGACGAGGACTGGGATGGCGTGCTGCAGAGCGCAGGCGCCCGCGAGGAATTCCTCCAGCACCATGAGAAGGTGACGTCGGTCGATGCGATCGACTACATGCTGCGCGACAAGGCAAACCCGTCCAGCGTCATGTCCTGCATCGAATTCGCCAGGAACAATGCCCGAATGGTGCGGACCGCCTTGACCCGCGAAACGTGGGAAGCGACCAACGAATTCTGGATCGAGCTCAAAAACCTTCTCGGCCGCAAGGTAAAGGCGGCGGAATTACCGCAGGTCATCGATGTCATCAAGCACAGGGCCGGACTTGTGCGCGGTGCATTCCACGGTTCGATGCTTCGCAATGATCTCTATAATTTCTCCCGCATCGGCACCTTCATCGAGCGTGCGGACAACACGGCGCGAATACTGGACGTCAAATATTATGTCCTTCTGCCCGCGGCAGCCCAGGTGGGCTCATCGCTGGATAATGCCCAGTGGGAATCCATTCTCCGTTCCGTCTCGGCGCACCGTTCCTACGGATGGGTGTATGATGCAGAGTATAGGCCGGCCAATATTGCCGATTTTCTTATTCTGAACGGCAGAATGCCGCGATCTCTTGCCTATTGCTATGAAAAGATCGTCAGTAACCTCAGCTATCTTGCCGAAGAATACCAGGAACGACACAAGGCGCATGATACCGCCGAAGCCATTCAGGCGACTTTGCAGAAAACGACAATCAATCGTGTGATGGATCAGGGTCTCCACGAATTTCTGGAGCACTTCGTCAACAGAAACGCCCAATTGGGCCAGGAAATCACGGATGGCTATCGCTTCTATCAATAAGCGACCGTGAGATGGGGATATGGAATGCGCCTGAAGATCAATCACACGACTGAGTATCTCTACGATGAGCCGGTGCCCTACTCCCTGCAACGCTTGCGGCTGACACCCGCAACCGGGCCAACCCAAACCGTGACAGAATGGGAAGTAACGGTGGATGGCGCCACGCTGGAGGTGCGCTACGACGATCACTTCGGCAACCGGGTGGAACTCGTGGAGACCGAAGGCCCCCGCAGCGCGGTGAAGGTCGTTGCCCGTGGTGAAGTGGAAACAATCGACAAGGCTGGCGTCTTCGGAGCACATGTTGGCAACGCCCCGCTATGGCTATTCATGCGCGAGACACCTCTGACCAAGCCCGGCAAACTGATCCGCGAGCTTGCTCGACAGGCAACAGGTGAAACGCCGCTGGAGCGGTTGCATGAGCTGATGGCGCTTGTCCACCTTGAAGTCGAATATGAGACGGGTTCAACGGGAACGGAAACCACTGCGGAACAGGCGCTGGAAGCCAAAAAAGGTGTCTGCCAGGACCACACCCATATCTTCATCTCAGCTTCCCGCCATATGGGCCTGCCCGCCCGATACGTCTCAGGCTATCTCATGATGGAAGACGTGGAACGGCAGATCGCAACCCATGCCTGGGCAGAAGCCCATGTTCCGGGCCTCGGCTGGGTGGGTTTCGATGCCGCCAACAAGCTTTGCCCCGACGAACGCTACGTGCGTATTGCCTCCGGACTGAGCTACCGCGATTGCGCACCTGTCTCGGGAATGCGTGTAGGCCTTTCAGGCGAAAGCCTGTCGGTGTCGGTGACGGTCCAGCAGTCCCAAAGCCAGAGCCAAGGCTAACCCTATATTCCTTCTTCGATTCTTGATCACGGTCCGGTGAGGCCGCGATCACGCTTGCGTCGCGCGGCGGTGTATGGCGCTGCTTTTCTAGTACGGACTATATTTGATTGGGGTCAATTATTGGCTGATCTCGACTTTGTTATCTACTTAAAATTCGTATTTTATCTTATTATCAATAGCAAACATAACATACATATCTGCGAGAAACCCACCAAATTAGAAATTCTGGACGCATTTCTGCTTGCCAAATCCAGAAAGCTCATTGATAAAACCAAAAAAAGTCACATCCTGCGGCTGAAATTTCTTTTTCTATTTTGCCCTTAAATAGAACCTCCGAACCATATTGATACACACTGATTTCACTCATGTTTTTCGCTATATCGAGACAGATACTTACAGATATTAAGAAATTCGATTTGGTTTAGACTCGACGTAGTCTTCAAGAGATCATCGATCTGCAGTCGTCGTTAACCAATTTTTCACACATTATGGACGATAGTGATAACGGTCATGTGAGGTAGCCGTGAACCGTAACTATTGTTGCGCTCATCGTTTGCCGAAAGTTTTCCTGCGGGGAAGCTCTAATGTCCGATGGCGTAGGGATCAGAACAGGGAATGTTCTGTACGCATGATGCCCTTCCGATGCGCCGGCTCACACGAGCCATGTTCTGCTTAATACTGCTATTGTCCTGAACGGACACTCATCGCTCGGCGTTTCGCCGAACGAGGGAGACACTGTGTCTAATTACGCAAAAGCGCATCCGGGGTAACGGATGCGGCCCAGTGGGTGCGCTGCGTAAAGTCGGCATGTGTGTGTGGCGCTTTGGCCAGTTATCAACGGGGGCACGTGTCCATGACGTCTATTATTTCTTCGTTTTCCATCAAGCAGATTGCAAATCTGTCGACTGCAACTGTAGCGGTTCTCAAGACAGACGATGTCGCCGCTCTGACCACTGCTCAGATCGCCGCGCTTTCGTCGACGCAGATCGGTGCATTCTCCACAGATGCAATTTCCGCCTTTAGCAGCTCAAAGATCAGCGCCATCACGGCGAAGGCGATCGTTGGCCTGTCTGTACCGCAGCTGTCCGCAATCGGCACAGACCAGGTATCCGGCCTTTCGACGACTCAGATCGTCGCCATGTACAGCAGCCAGATCGACGGCTTCACTTCAGACAACATCGCTGCGCTGACAGCCACGCAGATCGCTGCCATGAGCGCCACACAGGTCGGCACGCTCGACGCAAGCGAACTCAACAGCTTCACAACCGATGAAATCGCTGTCTTGAGCGCCAAGGCTCTTGCGGGTCTGACGACAGCAGCCATGGGCGGCCTCAACACCGATAAAATTGCTGCTCTGACCACGACACAGGTTGCTGCCCTCAGCACTGCTCAGATTGCATCGGTCACCTCGGAACAGCTCGGAGCACTCACGACGAACCAGATCGTATCGCTCACGACCAAGCAGATCGCTACCATCACGACCGATGCCGTCGCTGGCCTCCAGACCGGCCAGGTTACCGTCCTCACCTCCAAGCAGATCGCGTCGATCACGACCACTCAGCTCGCTGCATTCAACTCTGACAATATTGCTGCTCTGACCAACACACAGGTTGGTGCTTTGAGCTCTGCTCAAATGGCAACCCTCGACGCCGCAGAGCTGAACAGCTTCACGACGTCGGAAATTGCTGCATTGAATGCGACGGCTCTGTCGACTGTTTCGACAGCCATTTTCTCCGCTCTCGACACTGGCCATGTCGCTGTACTGACATCCGGACAGCTCTCCAAGCTCACAACCGGACAAATCAATGCCTTCACCTCCGACCAGATTGGCGTCCTGACCACCACGCAGCTTACGGGCTTGTCAGCCGCACAGGTAAAATCCATTGCGACCTCGTCTCTCTCCGGCTTGCAGACCGGCCAGGTAGCCGCACTCGGCACCACGCAGCTGGCAGCGTTGACCACGGAGCAGTTGGCGACATTCAGCAGCGATAACATCGAAGCATTGACGCTCTCCCAGGTTGGTGCCCTCACCTCCGCCCAGGTTTCGACACTGGATGCGACCGAGCTGAACAGCTTCACCACTACTGAAATTGCAGCTATTAACATCAAGGCTCTCCCTGGCATCTCGGGAGCTGTCCTGGCCGGCCTTAACTCTACGAACACTGCCGCACTGACAACTGCACAGGTCTCGAGCCTGAGCACTGCCCAGATCGGTTCGCTCGTTTCCGAGCAGGTTGCCGCCCTCACCACCGATCAGGTTGCTGCCCTTACAGTCAAGCAGATCAGCTCTGTCACGACCGATGCCCTCGCTGGCCTCCAGACTGGACAGGTTGCCATTCTCAGCACGAAGCAGCTCGTGGCCATCACAACCACACAGTTTGCAGCTCTGAGCTCCGACAACATCGTAGCACTCACCACCACCCAGGCTGGCTCTCTCACCTCCGCTCAGATCGCAACTCTTGATGCTACAGAACTGAACAGCTTCTCTACCGTCGAGCTCGCTGCTCTCAGCACAGCCTCCCTGCAGGGCATCACGACAGCCGCTTTGTCTGGCCTCACCAGCGACAACGTGGTTGCTCTGACAACGACGCAGGTTTCGAAGCTGGGTAATGCTCAGATCGCCGCCTTTACATCGGAACAGGTCGGCTCTCTTCTGACAGGCCAGATCAATGCTTTGTCTGCAGCGCAAGTCAAGGTGATTGCAACTGCCTCTCTGGCGGGCTTGCAGACAGCTCAGGTCGCAGCTCTTGGCTCCACCCAGTTGACTGCATTCACCACCGACCAGATGGCTGCGCTCAGCAGCGACAACATCGCAGCACTGGGCGACGCACAGGTTGCCCTCCTCAGCTCAGCTCAGGTAGCAACCCTGGATGCAGCAGAACTTAACAGCTTCACCACAAGTGAAATCGCATCCCTGGCGACAAAGGCTCTTTCCGGCCTGACCACCACTGCTCTGAATGCGCTGAATACAGACAAGCTTGCGGCTCTCACGCCAAACCAGGTCGCAACGCTGAGCACGGCGCAGATCCGATCCATCACTTCGGAGCAATTGTCTGCGCTTTTGACGGGCCAGGTTGTCGCACTGACCTCTCTCCAGGTCGGCGCCTTGACAACTGATATGCTTGCTGGTCTGCAATCTTCGCAGGTTGCTGTCCTCACCAACAACCAGCTGAAGGCCCTCAGCACAGAACAGCTCCAGGCCTTCACCACTGACAACATTGTAGCACTGACTGTTTCGCAAGTTGGCTCTTTGAGCTCCATGCAGGTAGGAACGCTCAACGCTGCCGAGCTCAACAGCTTCACCACGGACGAAATCGCTGCTCTCAGCACGACATCGCTCTCTGGTATCAGCCCAACTGACCTTGCTGGCCTTGACACTGACAAGGTGGCTGCACTGACGACGGCGCAGGTCTCGAAGCTTACCACAGGCCAGGTCGCGTCTTTGACTTCTGATCAGCTGAATGGCCTTTTGACAGGCCAGATCAACAGCTTGACGGCAGTGCAGGTCAAAAAGCTGACAACTGCTGCACTGGCTGGCTTGCAGTCAACGCAGGTTCCATCCATCGGTACCGCACAGCTTGCTGCGCTCACCACGGATCAGCTGGCGGCGTTCACATCTGACAATATTGCAGCACTGACGACGACACAGGTTGCAGTCCTGAGCTCGTCCCAGATGGGAACAATCGATGCAACGGAACTGGGTAGCTTCACCACTGACGAAATTGTACTCCTGACGCCAAAGTCCCTTACCGGCTTGACGACAGCTGCACTTTCCGGCCTGAGCACCGATAATCTTGCCGCCTTCACGACAACGCAGATTGCTGGCCTGAGCGCTGTGCAGATCGGATCCATCACATCTGACCAGATGGCCGTTCTGAAGACTGACCAGGTGGTAGCGTTGACGACAGCCCAGCTGAGCGCCCTGTCAACCGACACACTTGCAGGTCTTAAGACTGACCAGGTTGCCGTGTTGACAACAAAACAGGTGTCCACACTCTCCGCAACACAGCTCGGTTCGTTCAGCTCTGACAACATCGTAGCCCTCAACGCTACGCAAGTTGGCGCTCTGACCTCAACGCAGGTTGCAACGCTCGACGCTACTGAGCTCAACAGCTTCACTGCTGCTGAACTTGGTGGCTTGAACACAGCAGCTCTCTCTGGCATCACGACCACAGCCATGGCTGCGCTCTCGACAGACAGCGTTGCTGCGCTCACAACAGCACAGGTCTCCAAGCTTAACACTGCTCAGATCGCGTCCTTGACGTCGGAACAGGCTGGTGCTCTGCTCACGGACCAACTGGCTGCGATGACATCCACTCAGGTGAGGTCGTTGACGACAGGTGCTGTGGCTGGCTTGCTCACCGCTCAGGTGTCCGTAATGGGTACCGCACAGGTGGCATCGCTCACCACCGAACAGATGGCTGCCTTCACATCTGACAATATTGCAGCGCTTACCACGACACAGGTAGCTGCACTGACGTCGGGTCAAATGGCAACGCTCGATGCAACTGAGCTTAACAGCTTCACGACAGACGAAATCGCCGTGTTGTCTGCTAAGGCACTCGATGGTCTCCAGACCTCCGCAATCGCCGGTCTGACAGATGCAACGATCAACGCCTTCAGCCAAGCTCAAGTTCAGTCGCTGACCCAGGAACAGGCTGAGGCTCTGGCACAGGCATATGCAGCCGTCTGATAACGGCTGACATAGATCACTGAAACAGGAAATGGCGCGGCTTAGGTCGCGCCATTTTTCTTTTGCTGAGGTTGTTTGACTTCCTCACCCTAGAATTAGAGTACCCACAGGTCGGGAAAGGCCTGGGGACGGCTAGCACAATTGAGCCTTCCTGTGCTGATGTCTCACTCAGACCGATCTATTTTCGAAAGGAGGCTTCCATGCAATCACCCTCGGCAATCCTGGAAACAGTGATCTACGCCGCCGATATCGACGCAGCAGAGCGTTTTTATCGGGATGTTTTCGGGCTTGAAGTCGTCCGGAAGCTGCCAGAACAGTTTGTGTTCTTCAGATGTGGGCAGCAGATGCTGTTGATCTTCAACGCTGACAATTCCATCAAGAATGACATCAATAACCCCCTTCCCCGTCACGGGACGACAGGAAGTGGCCACTTCTGCTTTGCTGCAAAAGACGAGGCTGAGGTGCTGGCTTGGAGGGATCACTTCACCTCCAGGGGCATTGCAATCGAACATTACCACCGCTGGCCCAATAACAGCGTGTCCGTCTATATCCGCGACCCCGCTGGCAATTCTGTCGAAGTCGGTGAGACGCAAATCTGGACTGACGACGCACCATAAAAAAAGCTCCGGACCGGAAGGTCCGAAGCTCACGATTGCTAACAATGTAGCACTCAGAGCTGGTGGATAACCACCGGCTCTTCCATTTCCACTCTCAGCGCATTGCGCAGCGGCAGGCCAAAGCCACCGGCTTCGATCTCGAATACGTCACCCGCCTCCGGCTTGATACCGTCCGCGAAGGACAGTGTCGCCGTGCCGAACATATGAACATGCACTTCGCCTGGCGTGCGGAACAAGCCGTATTTGAAGTGGTGATATTCGAGATTGGCGAAGGTGTGGGACATATTGTCTTCGCCGGAAAGGAAAGGCTTTTCAAAGATGACCTTTCCATCGCGCAGGATACGGGACGTGCCACGAATATCCGCTGGAGGCGCACCGATGCGGATTTCCGGACCGAAGCTTGCCGGGCGCAGTTTCGAATGGGCCAGGTAGAGGTAGTTCATCCGTTCTGTGACGTGATCGGAGAACTCGTTGGAGACCGCAAATCCGACACGGAATGCCTCGCCCTTGTCGGAGATGACGTAAATCCCCGCCATTTCCGGCTCTTCGCCGCCATCCAGCGCGAAAGACGGCGAGACGAGAGCAGCACCAGGAGCAGTCGCGACGTGGCCATTGCCCTTGTAGAACCACTCGGGCTGCACGCCCTTTTCGCCAGCCTTTGGCTTGCCGTTCTCAAGACCCATGTTGAACATCTTCATGGAGTCCGTCAGGCTCTCCTGCGATGTTTCGCTGGCCTTCTTGTGCATGCTGTCACGTGTCGCAGCTGACCCGAGGTGGGTCAGGCCTGTACCTGTCAGGTGCAGATGGGACGGATCGGGATGGGTAATCGGCGGCAGAACGCGGCCGTCGTCATAAGCAGCTTCGAGATCGACATTGTCGCCAAACCCGTGCGCCGCGATGACATCTGCCAGCGACTTGCCGCTATTGGCCGCTTCCATTGCCAGCGCGTAAACCGATCCGGCATTGTTGATGGCGCGCGCCTGGCCGCCTTCTTCGCGAGCGGCAACGATGATGCTTCCGCTTGCATCCTTGATTTGAGAAATCAGCACGGTAGTTCCTTTCAAGACGTTCTGACGCCTACATCTCATGAAAGTGGCCGGAAACCGGCCACTCTTTTCGTTCGCATCGATGGGGTGATCTGACGATCAACCCTTGTTCTTGTTGTAGACGTCGAAGAATACGGCAGCCAGCAATACGAGGCCCTTGACCATCTGCTGGAAGTCGATGCCAAGACCGACAATCGACATGCCGTTGTTCATGACGCCCATAATGAAGGCACCAATCACTGCGCCGGTGATCTTGCCAACGCCGCCAGACGCCGAGGCACCGCCGATAAAGCAGGCAGCAATCACGTCGAGTTCGAAGCCAACACCTGCCTTTGGCGTTGCCGAGTTCAAACGTGTCGCGATGATCATTCCGGCAAGACCGGCAAGCACACCCATGTTGACGAAGGTAAAGAAGCTCAAGCGTTCGGTATTGATACCAGAAAGCTTCGTTGCCTTTTCATTGCCACCCATGGCGTAGATCCGGCGGCCGATGGTGGTGCGGCGTGTTACGAAGCTGTAGAGCGCAATCAGCACGAGCATCACGATCAGCACGTTTGGCAGGCCGCGGTAGGTGGAGAGCTGATAGCCCAGGAACAGGATCGCTGCGGAAATCAGCAGGTGCTGCGCAACGAAGAAGCCGAACGGTTCAACGTCGATACCGTGGCTCTGGTTTACCTGACGACGGCGAAGAGCGAAGACGAACAACACGGCTGTGATGACCACAGTCAGGACCATGGACGTGGTGTTGAAGCCCTCGATTCCGCCGATATCGGGCAGGAAGCCCGTGCTGACGACCTGGAAGTCGACAGGGAACGGGCCGATGTTCTTTCCGCCCAGCACGAACAGCGTCAGGCCGCGGAACACGAGCATTCCGGCAAGCGTCACGATGAAGGATGGAATGCGGTGATAGGCAATCCAGTAGCCCTGTGCCGCGCCGATCACGCCGCCGACGCCGAGGCATATAAGCGCCGCCAGAAGCGGATTCATGCCCCATTGGACCGTCAGGATAGCGGCAATCGCGCCGACAAAGGCGACGATGGAGCCAACGGACAGGTCGATATGTCCCGCGACAATCACCAGCAACATGCCGAGCGACATGATGACGATGAAGGAGTTCTGCAGAATGAGGTTTGTCAGGTTAACCGGGCGAAACAGAATGCCGCCGGTATAAAACTGGAAGAAAACCATGATGGCCACGAGGGCAATCAGCATACCGTATTCGCGGATGTTGGACCGGATATACGAGCCGACTGATACGACGTTGCTTTCTTCGGTGGATGTGTTGGCCGAACTCATCAGTTCTTCTCCCCTGAGCGCATGATAGCGCGCATGATACTTTCCTGGCTCGCCTCTCCCTTCGGCAATTCGGCGACAATCCGTCCTTCGTTCATGACGTAGATGCGGTCGCAGTTGCCGAGCAGTTCGGGCATTTCCGATGAAATCATCAGAACGCCTTTTCCGTCGGCGGCGAGCTGGTTGATAATGGTGTAGATTTCGTATTTGGCACCGACATCGATGCCGCGTGTCGGTTCGTCCAGAATGAGAACGTCAGGATTCGAGAACAGCCACTTCGACAGAACGACCTTCTGCTGGTTGCCGCCCGAAAGATTGACCGTTTCCTGGAAAATCCCGGAGGATCTAATGCGCAATCGCTTGCGGAAGTCGCTGGCGATCGACATTTCCTTGATCTCGTCAATCACCGTTGCCGACGACACGCCCGCCAGATTTGCCAGCGTGGTGTTGTGTACGATGTTGTCGTTGAGCACGAGGCCGAGATGCTTGCGGTCTTCGGTAACATAGGCCAGGCCCGCATCGATTGCCTTGCGAACCGTGCTGACATCGACCGGCTTGCCATGAAGAAGGACTTCGCCAGAAATCTTGTGGCCGTAAGATTTGCCGAAAACGCTCATTGCGAATTCGGTTCGGCCTGCGCCCATCAAACCGGCAATACCAACAACCTCGCCCTTGCGCACGTTGATGTTGATATCGTGCAGCACCTGACGTTCGCGGTGTTGCTGGTGGTAAGCGTTCCAGTTCTTGACTTCGAGAATGGTTTCGCCAATCGGCACATCGCGCGGCGGATAACGATCTTCCAGATCGCGGCCCACCATGTTGCGGATGATGACGTCTTCGCTGATCTCTTCCTTGTGACAGTCGAGCGTCTTGACGGTCATGCCATCGCGCAGAACCGTGATCTGGTCCGCAACCTTGCGCACTTCGTTGAGCTTATGCGTAATGATGATGGATGTCAGTCCCTGCTTGCGGAACTCGATCAGCAGGTTCAGAAGCGCCTCGGAGTCGCTTTCATTCAAGGACGCGGTGGGCTCATCGAGAATGAGCAACTTCACGCTCTTGGACAGCGCCTTGGCGATTTCAACGAGCTGCTGCTTGCCGACACCGATATCGGTGATCAGGGTTTCAGGAGATTCCTTCAGGCCGACCTTCTTCAGCAACTCGCGCGTACGATTGAACGTCTGCTGCCAGCTGATGACCCCATTGGTGGCCATCTCGTTTCCGAGAAAAATGTTTTCGGCAATTGAAAGAAGCGGCACGAGCGCCAGCTCCTGGTGAATGATAATGATGCCGATTTCTTCACTGTCATTGATCGCGCGGAAATTACGCAGCTGACCTTCGTAGTGAATTTCGCCTTCATATGTGCCGGCGGGGTAAACGCCTGAAAGGACCTTCATGAGGGTCGACTTTCCGGCACCGTTTTCGCCGACGAGTGCGTGTATTTCACCTTGGCGAACCTTGAGGTTCACGTTTTCCAGAGCTTTCACGCCCGGAAACGTCTTGGTGATATTCCGCATTTCGAGGATGGTATTGTCCATATCGCAATCCAGCGCCGTACAATCCGGCGTTCTTATGTGAAGAAGCGGGGATGAACCATGTCCATCCCCGCCACGATCATGAAATTACTTCAGCTGATCTTCTTTGTAGTAACCGCTTTCAACCAGAACAGACTTTACGTTGTCCTTGGTAACGGCAACTGGCTTGAGCAGGTAGGAAGGAACAACCTTGACGCCATTTTCATAGGTCTTGGTGTCGTTTACCTCAGGCTCTTTGCCCTGCATCACAGCGTTGACCATGCCAACAGTAACCTTGGCAAGTTCGCGTGTGTCCTTGAAGATTGTCGAATACTGCTCACCGGCAAGAATGGACTTGACGGAAGGAACTTCAGCATCCTGACCGGAAACCACTGGAAGCGGCATGTCGCCGGAACCGTAGCCAACGCCCTTCAGCGAAGAAATGATGCCGATGGAGATACCGTCGTAAGGCGACAGAACTGCATCAACCTTTGCATCGGTGTAGTAGGCAGACAGGAGGTTATCCATACGAGCCTGGGCCGTTGCCGGATCCCAACGCAGCGTACCGACCTTGTCCATGCCCATCTGGCCGGACTTTACAACCAGCTTGCCGCTGTCGATGTAAGGCTTCAGAACGGACATTGCGCCATCGTAGAAGAAGAAGGCGTTGTTGTCGTCTGGCGAGCCGCCGAACAATTCGATGTTGAATGGACCCTTGCCGTCCTTCAGGCCAAGCTTGTCGGCAATGGACGTTGCCTGCAACACGCCAACCTGGAAGTTGTCGAAGGTTGCGTAGTAGCTGACGTCGCCGCTGTTGCGGATAAGGCGGTCATAAGCGATGACCTTGATACCCTGCGAACCGGCCTGCTTGAGCACGTCAGAAAGCGTTGTGCCGTCGATCGATGCGATCACCAGGACCTTAACGCCCTTGGTAACCATGTTTTCAATCTGGGAAAGCTGATTCGGAATATCGTCGTCTGCGTACTGCAGATCGGTGGCGTAGCCAGCTTCCTGAAGCTGCTTGACGATGTTGTTGCCGTCATCGATCCAGCGAGCAGAAGACTTCGTTGGCATTGCAATACCAACTGTGCCCTTGTCCTGCGCCCAGACCGGCGACGCAAATGCTGCAGCGCCGATGGCACAGGCCGCAACCAACGAAATGATGGATTTCATGAACTCTCTCCCTTGGAACCCTTTAACCAGGCGATGTGTCTATACAGCGCGCCCTCAAATCCACGCCCGAGTGTTAGAAGTTTAGCTTACTCGAACGGAATGCATAGTTACAATCCGAACTTTCGCCACTCCTCCTCGGCACAGGCGCAAACTGTTCTGAATCCATATAACTGTCAAATAGAATATATTGCTTTTCCTATATCATTTTTGATATATTAAATCGATATAATTGCACAACGTCGTTTGCAACGGGTCTGGACCGCATTTGCGATGGAACGAAATGGAACGAACACGTTCGAATTCCTGTCGCTGACGGAGGACAACCCTCTGTTGCGCGCCGGCTTGAAAATGGCGCATCTGCGCATGTTGGTCACGATTGAAGAGCACGGACAGGTCAGTGCGGCCGCGGCTGTCCTCAACATGACGCAACCGGCCGCATCCCGCATGTTATCGGAAATGGAAGCCATCGTTAAGAGCCCGCTGTGCCAGAGAGCCTCGCGCGGCGTCGTGCTGACGCAGTTCGGCGAGGCTCTTGCCAAACGTGCCAGAAAGATCCTCCTCGAACTGCGGGAAGCCAGCCGCGAACTTGCACAGATGAAGTCCGGCAGCGGCGGCTCTGTTTTCATCGGCTCGGTCACCGCACCTGCCATCAGCCTCGTGGTGCCGGCGCTGCGCAAGGCGATGGACACCTATCCCGGCATCGAGGTCAATGTGCAGGTGGAAACCAGCAATGTGCTGGCGCGCGAATTGCTGGCGGCCCGCCATGATTTCATCATTGGCCGCATTCCCGAGGACATAGACCCTGCCCTCTTCAACGCGCATGAGATCGGCATAGAGCGAGCCTGCCTGCTGGTGCGCAAAGACCACCCGCTTCTCAACACCGCGCCAGCCCGGCTTGAAGACCTCTCACAATATGACTGGGTGTTTCAGCCACCCGGCGCCCTGTTGCGCCGCACGATGGAAGATGTCTTCCTGTCCCAGGGCGTTCCCCTGCCACGCAACGTCATCAATACACCGTCTATCGTGCTGACCCTTGCAATTGTAACCCAGACCAATGCGATTGCGCCCCTGGCCTATGAAATGGCGGAGTTCGTCTCTGGGCAGCATTCACCCATGGGCGACATACGCATTCTGCCCACAGAATTCGATCTGAACGTCAAACCCTATAGCCTGGTCGTGACGAAGGACCGCGTTCTGCCACCCAGCGCACAACTTCTGTATGATCTTGTGCTGGCCGAGAGCGACACATTGAGCTGGAATTGACGCCGCAAGCCCCGGACCACCTTCATGTGGTCGTGTCGCTGCTTCGAGAGGGAATATCTGATGCTGTTTGGCCAGTCTGTATTTCAGTCTGTGGTGGCGCGGCTGGAGCGGGAAGCCGAGGAAGAGCCGCCCGCTGAGGAACCGCGCGCCGATTATGCGACCAACGGGTTCAGCGCCAGTCTGGTCTTCGAAACCGCAACGCAGGATCCGTCTTCGGCGAATCGCCCGCTGGATAGCTATCTGGACTTTCTGGAGGCGCCGCAGCCTGCTCCCGCCCCACCACCGGAACAAATGCCGGCACACCTTGCGCGTACCTCGCTGGCCGACGTGTCTGAAGAACTGGCGATCGATCAGAACGACACCATCGAATCGCTTGGAGAAAAGCGCCGCAGCTTTGCCCGTCTCAATCATCCGGATATGGTCAGCGTCCCGTTTCGCGATAACGCGACCAAACGCATGACGGCAGCCAATCTGCTGATTGATCAGGCAATCCGCCTGCTTTCAATCTGACTTTTCGGTGTCGGTTTGCGGCAAGGTCGCCGTGTCTTCGACCTTCTCTGCCTGTGGCTTGAAGGTGATCAGCAGGACATAGGCGGAATAGACGGCAACGCCGCCCACCACCGTGGCCCAGAATATCTCGTGATTGACGAACTCGATGATCGCCCAGCCGGCACAAAAGCCGACAATCAAAAGCCGGACCCAAAGCGGCCTGTAAATCGGGTGGCTCGTATCGATGTTGAGCATGTTTTCTCCCGCACCGTGCCGGTGCCGCTTATGAAATCTGTGGCACGGCCATGCCAGACATCACGATATCTCCATCCAGACGCGACAATGCAAGTCCCATATGGCCGTCAAAGACCAAAGTCTGCTCATCTGGCTCAATTGTGATCTGTGGCAAACCGCCCATGCGCACGACACTCGTCTGCTCCATGCCCTCTCTCATGCTGGCGCTGATGAGATCGAGAAAACGCGTTCCCGGGCCTGTCACGATGATCGGCATAGGGCCGTAAAGGCTGAACAGCCGCGAAAGACCGGAGCCCAGCGCCAGACCCGCCTGCCGAAAAGCGAGTACGGCCATGCGGTTTCCCGCCCGCGCCGAGGCCGCAATCTTTTCGACTTCTGGAAGCGGCACGAATTTGGCCGGTATCGTGTTGGTGGGAACCTCGAAGGCCGCACGCAGGATGCCATAAAAGCCGCAATAGGCTTCGACGCAGCCCCTCGCCCCACACCGGCAGAGCGCGCCCCCGGGCACATGCAGCATGTGACCAAAATTGGGAGCGGTGACCTCTGCCTTCCCCTCGCCAATCCCACGCGCCACGCCAAGGCCGATGCTGTGACCAAGGGACAGCGCCGCAAGCGAGGCTGATTCGCCTGCGCTTTCGCGCCTTTGCCGCCACAGGGCGTCGGCTACGAGAAGCGTTTCGTTGTAAAGATATATCTGGGCGCGGAAGTGGGGCGCCAGCACCGTTCGAAAATCCACATGCCCGCTTCCCAGAACGGGAGACCACACCAGCGTTGCCGTGGCGGGATCGACCAGGCCCTTGCTGCTGATGGAGACATGAAGGATGTCACCCGGCGCAATCTTCGAGCGACCAGCCAGCCGCACCAGCCCATTGAGAATTTCCCGTGCGAAGACATCGCTTGAGGTCGAAGACCTGCCCTCCCCGAACCGGTCCATCAGCCTGCCGGTAAAATCGACAAGCGAATATTGAACGGCATCCGAGGAGATGACGACGACAGCCACATAGCCAAAACCGCTATTGGGCTGAAACAGCACGCGCGGGCGACCGCGACCGGATGCCGCCTGCTGTTCACTGCGATGAATGAGCTGCGACCGTTCCAGCTCTGCGGTTATGGCAGAGACCGTGCCGGATGAGAGGCCCGTCAGTTCGGCAAGGTCGGTGTGGGAAAGATTGCCATGCCTTCGCAATGCGCTGAGCATTCGCAAACTGTTTTGCTGTCGGACCAGCTCGGTACTCGCTATGGCCGACATTCCGCCCCGTTTCCCCTGTCTGTTTCGGATGCCATTAAACCCTGTCCGCACTCATCGCAATCTGCCTTCTGCACCCCTTCGCACGTCCAGTTGACAGCCTTCGGATTCTCTGACATTTAATTTCTCGACTGTCGAGAAAAAAGCTTTGGGCTTTGCTAGGCAGGATTTCTGGCGTTCGCGCAAAGGCATGGAGGTGCCCCGCGTTTCGCCACCACCCGGGAGGACAATCATGAATTCTTTTGCCAAATTGCTGGCGGGTACAGCCGTACTCGTTTCCCTGCACACGGCAGCGATTGCTGCTGATCTCGTTGTCGGTGTTTCCTGGTCGAACTTTCAGGAAGAACGCTGGAAGACCGACGAAGCCGCCATCAAGGATGCGCTGAAAGCGGCCGGTGCGAAGTATATTTCCGCTGATGCCCAGACCTCAGCCGCAAAACAGCTGACCGATATTGAAAGCCTGATCGCGCAGGGCGCCAACGCCCTCATCGTTCTGGCGCAAGACAGCAGCGCCATCGGCCCTGCCATCGAAAAGGCTGCCGCCGAAGGTATCCCGGTCGTGGGTTATGACCGCCTGATCGAGAACCCAAGCACCTATTACATCACCTTCGACAACAAGGAAGTCGGCCGCCTGCAGGCGAAAGAAGTCTTCAAGATCAAGCCAGAGGGCAATTACGTCTTCATCAAGGGCGGTTCGACCGACCCGAATGCAGATTTCGTGTTCTCCGGCCAGATGGAAGTACTCAAAGACGCCATCGCCTCCGGCAAGGTCAAGAATGTCGGCGAAGCCTATACGGATGGCTGGAAGCCGGAAATTGCCCAGAAGAACATGGAGCAGTTCCTGACCGCCAACAACAACAAGGTCGATGCCGTGGTCTCATCCAATGATGGCATGGCGGGCGGCGTGGTCGCGGCTTTGGAAGCCCAGGGTCTTGCCGGTTCCGTTCCCGTCTCCGGTCAGGATGGCGACAAGGCCGCGCTGAACCGCGTAGCACTCGGCACTCAGACGGTATCTGTCTGGAAGGACAGCCGCATGCTGGGCAAGAAGGCCGGTGAAGTGGCGGTTGCTCTGGCCAAGGGCACCAAGATGGAATCGCTGGAAGGCACCATCAAGTTCAAGGGCGGCACCCAGGGCGTGGAAATGAGCTCTTATTTCCTCCAGCCGCAGGCCATCACCAAGGACAATCTCAACGTTGTCCTGGATGCCAAGTGGATCAGCAAGAGCGAACTTTGCCAAGGCGTAAAGGGCGGAACCGTCGCCGCTTGCAAATAGGCCAGCATCGGGCTGTGCGAAACGCGTGAAGGCAGGGGGCCTTGCGTTTCGCGGTCTCGTCAGGCTTCGCCGCAGGGGCAACCCTGCGGCGCACCGGTATGAGGCGGGCATGACATATATCAGGGAGAACAACAGATATGGCGGACCAAACCGTTGGCGCATCGCAAGCGCGCGCACCGGCGCAACAAGGCAACCCGTTGCGACGATTCTTGAACGCGACGGAAATCGATACCCGCCTTCTTGGCATGGTCGTGGCATTGTTTGTTATCTGGGTCGGATTTGACATCCTGTCCGGGGGCCTGTTCCTGACATCGCGCAACCTCTGGAACCTGTCCGTTCAGGCAGCATCCGTCTCCGTCATGGCGACGGGCATGGTTCTGGTCATCGTCACGCGCAATATCGATCTGTCCGTCGGCTCCATCCTCGGCTTCGTCGGCATGATCATGGCGGTCACGCAAACGCGCTTTCTGCCCGGCTGGCTCGGCTATGACCATCCGATGTCGTGGATGGTGGCCTTGAGCATCGGCCTCATACTGGGCTCAGCCATCGGCGCGTTTCAGGGTGTCATCATCGCATTTATGAATGTGCCATCCTTCATCGTCACGCTTGGCGGCCTTCTGGTGTGGCGCGGTGCCGCATGGATGGTCACGAGCGGCGCTACGGTTGCGCCGATGGATACCCGTTTCCGGCTGATGGGCGGTGGCGCAGATGGCTCCATCGGCGCAACGGCAAGCTGGATCGTCGGCATTGTGGCCTGCGTTCTCATTATTCTATCGATCATCAATTCACGCAGGCAGCGCAAGCGCTTCGGCTTTCCGCTGAAGCCAATCTGGGCCGAGTATTTCGTCGGCCTGGTTGGCTGTGGCATCGTGCTCGGCTCCGTCAAGGTTCTCAACAGCTATTACATGCCGGTCAATCTGGCGCGCAAATATGCCGAAGCCAACAACATTGCCTGGCCTGACGCCGGACTTGAGATTTCGCTGGGTGTTGCAATCCCGGTGCTGATTGCGCTTGGCATCGCTATCGTCATGAACTTCATCACCAACCGCACCCGTTTTGGCCGCTATGTCTTTGCCATCGGTGGCAACCCGGAAGCCGCGGTCCTCGCCGGCATCAAGACCCGCTGGGTCACGGTCAGGATATTCGCGCTGATGGGGGCGCTGTGCGCCATTGCCGCCGCAATTTCTACCGCGCGCCTGAACGCGGCAACCAATGCGCAGGGCACGCTAGATGAGCTTTACACCATCGCTGCAGCGGTCATTGGCGGAACGTCGCTTGCGGGCGGAGCCGGAACGATTGCCGGGGCCATCCTCGGTGCCGTTGTCATGCAATCCTTAAACTCCGGCATGGTGCTGCTAGGCATGGATACGCCCCTGCAAAGCATTGTCATCGGAATGGTGCTCGTTCTGGCCGTCTGGCTGGATACGGTTTACCGCGCCAGAGCCAAGTAAGAATAAGAGGAGTTTCCGATATGACGGACCAAACCACTCCGCTTGTGGAAATGCGCAATGTTTCCATCTCCTTCGGTGGCATTCATGCGGTTGAAAGCGCATCGATCGATCTTCATCGCGGTGAAGTCGTGGCATTGCTGGGCCACAATGGCGCTGGCAAATCGACCCTCATCAAGATCCTGTCGGGCGCCTATCGCCGAGACAATGGCGACATTCTCATCAACGGGGAAGAAGCCGATATTCGCAATCCGCGCGATGCGAAAAAATACGGTATCGAAACCATCTATCAGACGCTCGCCGTCGCCGACAATGTCGATGCCGCAGCCAATCTCTATCTTGGCCGTGAACTGCGCACACCATGGGGCACTCTGGACGATGTCGCCATGGAGGCCTCGACCCGCGAGGTGATGGGGCGTCTGAACCCCAATTTCAAGCGTTTCAAGGAGCCGGTAAAGGCGCTTTCGGGCGGACAGCGGCAATCCGTGGCCATTGCCCGTGCCATTCTCTTCGATGCACGCATTCTCATCATGGACGAGCCGACAGCCGCACTTGGGCCGCAGGAAACCGCACAGGTGGGCGATCTGGTCAAAGAGCTAAAAAAACAGGGAATCGGTATCTTCCTCATCAGCCACGACATCCACGATGTCTTCGATCTCGCCGACCGTGTGTTCGTAATGAAAAACGGTAAAGTCGTGGGACACGCCAGAACGCAGGATGTGACCAAGGATGAAGTCCTGGGCATGATCATTCTTGGAAAAGTGCCCGCAGGTGCCACACCGGGACCCGGCGCCATGAAATCCTGAAAAATCGTGAAGGATCAAAGGCGCCCCCGCACCTTTGATCCGGAATTGAACATTGCCCGATGCTTGGTCGGGCAATGCGTTTTGATCAGTCCTGGATGCGGCGAAGAAGCCCGATCAGCTGGTCACGCGCATTCTCACCACCAAGCCGGTTGATGAGCTTTGCTTCGTGATCTCTCCAGATTTTGGTGATCTCCTCGACAACGATCCGGCCTTCGTCGGTCATTTCCATATAATGGACACGCCGGTCGGAATCTGAACGACGCCGATGAACAAGGCCCTTCTCCTCAAGACCATCGATAATGGCGACGAAGTTGGCGCGCTGGATACCAAGCGCCTCCGCCACATCACTCTGCTTGAGGCCCGTATTGTTGGCCACCACAATCAAGACGGAAAAGTCGGCCGGTCGAAGCCCGAATGCCAGCAAACTTTCGTTGAAATTACTTACAACTGAAAGCTGTGCCCTTCGCAGGCGATAGCCGACAGACTCCGACAGGATCGCGTAATTGACCCCAGATTTGGAGGCCACGGGAACACCGTCAACCTCCACATAAACCACATCACTACTGCCTTGTTCACATGCCCAACTCAAAGCCATCTTTGCCCCCTCTGATTCGTCAGCATGAATCACAGTTAATTATCTTAATACGTTTATTAGAACAATATTTAACATTATATAAAGCAAAGCTGTAAAGTTTTGTAGTGATGAGTATTCGTCAAGATTATAAACCACAAGAAAATTAGCATAGGTTGCACCTGATTGGCCCTTGGAACAGGTCCAGGGGAAACGCAACTACACCTCTTCTCAGAAAAAACGACAGATCGCGCCCGCACGCCGCCCACGCTCAAAATAGACTAGGCGCGACCTCAAATTCACTAATGAATACAATCTCAAAGAGAAGAATAATAGACAATCGTCAAAAATAACGATCGTTTTTTTGACGGCAAACCCAATTCCCCAATTTTACAGATTGATGCAAACCACAAGCTAGGCTAAGAACCAGCAAGACCAGTCGCGATTCATCGCACTTACGGATGCACCCGTAGCTCAGCTGGATAGAGTGTTGGATTCCGATTCCAAAGGTCGCAGGTTCGAATCCTGCCGGGTGCGCCACTGAAATTATTGATTTCATTGATTTTTTAGCCTTCTCTTGTCCTGCTCGACGAAGGCAATAAGCTAGCTCAGTCCTAGCTCAGTAACGCATAACGTTTCGAATTCATCAATGTTTTCAATGTAGCGTTCCGACGCTTGGGCTCGGAACCAGCGCAGTTTAAGCGCAGCGCCCCGACCGAAGTAACTCCGTTGGAGCCCATATTCATGTTGCAGCGTCACCACGAACCTACAAACGCCCCTTTCACCCTCTTCCAGCGCGAAGGCACCCGAAACTGGTCAATGCGCTATTCGCTGGGCGGCAAGCAGATCAAAAAGTCGCTCGGCATTGCCGACCACAGCCTCGCGATGCAGCGGGCACACGAGATTTATCACGAACAGAAGTACCGGCATAAGCAGGGCCTGTCGCTGACGCAGCACGCCTTTAATGACGTGGCGGAAGAATTCATCGAGAAAGTATGCGCTGAAGCAGAGCGTGGCGAGCGCAGCCACTATCACCCAACATTCTGGCCACCGATAATCCGGCGTTTTCCAGTTGGCTATTTCGGCGATAAGGCTATCGACCTTATCACTGCGGCAGACGTTGCTCGCTATCTCGAATGGCGAAAGACCTATTGGACGAAAGGCCCGGGTTCACAGATCGAAAAGATCAGGTGCGAACGTGAGGATGGTCGCGTCTTCACGCGCCCTGCTCCGCGTAAGATTGCAGCCTTGACCACAATGAAAGGCGAAATGGTCATCATTCGCGAACTTTTCCGACAGGCTGACCTGTGGGGCTATTGTAAACCGTTGGAACTTCCGACTGTTGAAACGCGCAAAAGACCTGACAATAGAAGGCCTGGCTTCAAGCCGGAAGAATACGAAAAGCTGATCGCCAAAAGCATCGAACGAATCAACGAGCATCACACGTCCCTCAAGGTCATCAAGGCGAAAGACGGGCGTGTTTGGACGCAGAAAGCAGTAACAGAGAACATTCGTGCTGATCGTGTTCGGCTCCATGCCTATATCGAGCTTATGGCGAACTCGGGCCTACGTCCGACAGAAGCAAAGAACCTGACATGGGGCGACATTTCACTTTATCGAGAAACGAGGAAGCTGCCGCTTCACAAGCAAGATGCGCGTCTCGCCGTGCGGGGCAAAGGCAAGCATGGAAACACTGTTCCGCTCTATGGCGCGGTGTCGGCATTAGAAATGCTTTGGAATTTGTTTGAGCATGACCTCGGACGCGAGCCGCTGGACGCTGATCCAGTCTTCGCCGATGAAACGGGCAAACCCATCCTCTCGTTCAAGAAGGGCCTCAACGCACTCTTGATCGCAGCTGGACTGGAAAAGGATAATCGGGGAGTACGCCGTACTTCGTACTCGTTCAGGCATTTTTACATCTCGCAGATGCTCGCTAACAATGTCTCGGTCCATCACGTCGCTCGAAACACCCGGACATCTTTGGCGATGATCGACAAGCACTATGCCCAAGTGAACACCGAGCAGATCAAGGACTTCCTGCGCCCAGGCCAAGAGGACTTCTCAAAAGAGCCAGTTCTGCTGGATGATGATACATTCGATGAGATCAAACTTCTTGAAAAACGGATCGAAGAGCTGAAACGTGGTGGAAAAGGCAATTCGACCGAGCAAAAGATTGCACAGCGATATGCTCAGAAGCTTTCTGGTTAGCGAAAAGTTCACTGAGCGAACTTTTATGGCCCCTACTCTGCTACTAAAATCAGTTGCATCTGTCTCAGGATGAACGCTACAGGCATAATTTCATGCTTAACTCAAAGGCGATGTGCATGCGGAACGCTACGGCACATCCGCTCCTTCAGCTTTCAATTGATACGGAATCTCGGTGCGTCACGTATTTTCGGAACCAAAGAAACTGCTCGATTTGCTCAAAAAGGAGAGACCTGAGTCTGGTTTCAAGCCCGCAGTGACGGAATTATTCGGTCAAAGTCCCAAATACGGCAAGAAAATAAAGATCGCCGGTCAAGAACTCTCTTACGTGGATCATGACAGAAAATCCGCGAGCTTTTTACCCGTCGAGTGGCTCATTCAGCTGAGTGAGTTACGAACTGTATGGAGGGGATGTGAAAATTGGCGAGCTGGCTTCCCTCTCATCGCATTTGTCGAGATTTCGAAGCAAAATCCTGACAGTTCTGCAGAACTCAGGTTCAACGCCGAAGTCGGACCAGTAGCCGACATTACCCTTCGAAAAAAAATAATAAACACTATCGAGAATGTCGCGTCAGAACGAAATCTAGTAAGAATTCGCTTCCATCCAGGAGCTTCGGACAAGGGTAGGCTGTACTCCCGTTTTCTGCACAGTAATTCCGTCCTTGTCAGTAATCTCTACGATGCAAATGAGACCAAAAAGCAAATCGTCGATATTATTCAGGAATTCAACGGTGAGCTTAACGCGATTTCAGAAGCTATTCCAAAGTTTATAAGCGGCTACTAACTTTCTAAGCGGTTAGTGGTTGAAAGCGCGTCGCGTTAACGTTTTGTTAACCGAAAACAACGCAAAAGGATTCATAGAAGTCTCCGATTTGTGGGACAGCCGAGGGTGGTATTCCCCATCTTCATGGCGCGGTCCAGCCATTATGGCTGGCACCCACTTGGGTTAACCGTAACGATGTTCAGATCATTGCCCGCCTAGCAACAGTTCGATCATTCGGACTGATGGCCAGCCTTTGCTTTCGGACGGTTAACATGACCAGCATTTTGACAAACACCAGCGCCATGAGCGCACTTCAAACGCTTCGCTCCATAGGGTCGAATTTAACGGAAACGCAAGCGCAGGTCAGTTCTGGCTTACGAATTAAGTCGGCCTCTGATAACGTAGCCTACTGGTCAATCAGTACGACTATGCGTTCTGATAACAAGGCTCTAGCCGCCGCGAGTGACGCACTTGGCATTGGAGCCGCGAAGCTTGATACAGCCTATGCAGGGACAGAAGCCGTTGTCGATATTCTAACGGAGTTCAAAGCGAACCTCGTCACCGCGAAAGAGCCTAGCGCAGACAAACGTCAAATTCAGGGTGCACTTACGCAGCTGAATGCACAGGCAGAAAGCATCGTAACATCGTCCAGCTTCAGCGGAGTGAACTGGCTGCAAACTTCGGCAAGCGACCACATCAACGATGTCAACATTCTCTCAGATTATGTCGTGGAAGGCTTCATCAGAGATGCAAATGGTGGAACGAAGATCACGCAGATGGAAGCCGATCTCAGGAAAACCAGCATGCTCAATACTGGAGGCGGCGGCATTTTGCAGAAAGACGTCCTAGACTACTACATGCCTGTAGGAGGCATGTACACAAACAGCTTTTTCCATGAAGGCCACGAGGATCACCTCTTCAACGGCCCAATCACATTCGGTAACAGCGACAACGTTACCTTCAAACTGACGATTGACCAAAGCGCCGAAAGTGCCGGGGAAACATTCAACATCAACATTGACAAATCCGTTATAGATACCGCGTTGGGAACGACCAATGGCCTTATCAGAAATGTAGCGGATTTACGCCTCGTCATGCAAAAAGCATTCGATGATGCCGGAGCAGGCGTCTACGCCGACGTGTATGGTCATACGGCTACCCCGATAAACGATCCCAGCCGCTATGAAATCCGCTCGCTGGAGACCAGCCCTCATGTTGGATCAAGTATTTTCATTAGCGATGTCGTCCCGTTATTCTCATCACCGGTGAATGAAGGAACACTTGGCCTTCTCACAACGCCGCGTGTCAATCACGACAACATGATCACGAGTTCAACGATGAGCTTCGTGCAGCCGTTCAAAGTGATGCTTGATGCTACGATATCTTTCGATCTCAGCATCAACAATAATCCAATCACCACTTATACTATCAACCGGGCTGCTGTAGACGCTGCGCTCGGGACGACTGACGGAATGATCAACAGTGCCGCAGATCTGAAAACGGTGGTAGATCACATCACATCGGGAGCAGGTATGTCAGTCACTGTATCTGGCGGTCAATTGACGTATCAGGCGGATCAAACCGCTTATCCAGGCTATGGAAATAAGGCTGTAGATTTTTACATCAGTCCATTTCGGCCAAATCCACCCTTCACGTTACGCTTCGACCTAGCGGAAATTGATATCACAGCTGGCACTTTCACAGTGGAAGAATATCTTGAAGGTGTAGAACACATGCTCAAGGAAGCGATCCACAGCGCCTCAACTCTTGGCTCACTCAGTCAACGTATCGATTTGCAGGATGATTTCGCAAACAAACTCATGGACAGCATCAAGAGTGGCGTTAGCCGACTAGTCGACACTGATATGGAAGAAGCATCGGCTAAACTTGCCGCACAACAAACTCAACAGCAGCTTGCTATTCAATCCTTGCAGATCGCCAACACGAACGCGGATAAGATTTTGCAGCTTTACCAATAAGTCCAGTTCAATCTAGCCAACTCTTCGCTCGCCCTTCTGGCAGTCGGCTGTATTCCGGAAACACGTTCAAAGGTTTCAGAAAGGATCACAGCATGTCTCATTTGAAAGCACTCAAGCTCACCTCCGCCGTTCCGGTTCGCGCAACTGTCGATCCTGTACAGCGGGCGCGGGAAAAAATGATCGCAACGCTCGCGGAGCAGAAGCAGATGGCAGAGGCAAAGATCGCCGATCAGGTCTTTGCACCTACACATTTGGTTCGCCGCAAGAATTCCGAGGGTCAGCGCGTTGAGGTGGAAACGCTCAAGCGTGTTCGTCAGGGCTGGTTCACCGATGGCAACGGGAAGGTGTTCTTCGCGATCCGCTATGCTGGCAAGCCAATCGAGTTCGCGAAGGACAGGAACGCCGTCGAGGCAGGTGAGCTTTCGGCACTGCCGAAGATCATTGATACGCTGATCGAGGCAGTGCGCGGCGGCGAGCTTGACGCGCAACTGACCGCTGCTGCTGCCGAACGCGGGAAGCTTTTGCGTAAATCCGTGTAAACAGCGAATACTGCGTTTAAGCATCCAAAGGCATGGGATCATATGATCCCATGCCTTTTGCTTCTCTGGGGCGCAGCGCAGTCAAAGAGCGCCAACGGCACGCATCCTCTCCGGCATGCTGCGCTTTATTGTTTCGACGCACGGCAGCGTTCCTTGATATGTCTATGCTTCTGCACGATGCAAGACAGCGTAAGCTCCAGCATCGAACAAGCACCTGCTGCACCAGATGCCCACCTCTGGCACTCTCCACTCGCCCTTTCTCGTCGTCGGCTTTTTGTTTCCGCCGAAACGTAGTTGGGACAGGAATGCAGACACAGCGCGAAAGCGATTATCTTGGTGAGAACGATAACGTCAGAAAACCGACGCAGACACAAATCGACATGGCCCTATTGTTCGCCACCGATTTGCACATCGGATCCAAATGGCTCTACAAGGTTAAGCGCAAGGGTACGGCTCTCAATCTCCGTTATGACATTGACGGCGTTCTTCACCAGAGAAACTATCTATCGGGGCTCTCATGGCGAGCTATCATGCTGTTTGCCTTAAGCGAGGGCAAAACCGTCACCGTGCATGAGATGGATCAGCCGGGACGATATCGGCGATTGTTTCCGAAAACCCTTCTCTGCCGTCTTCAGTGGCACGCAAGGCCGAGCGCGAATTTCTGGCCTGTTTCGAGACTTTACGATCCCAACAGCAATGCTGTCATGCTGCTGACACGGAGCCGCCTATGCGGCCACGCCGTTGACGCGTTGCACAATCTCACAGGTGGAGTGCCGGTGTTTCAGCCACTCTGGATTTCCGATATCATGGCTCTTCGCCCGATGCTCGGCATCGAGCTTGTGCGGGACGAAACATTTGCAGCGGCAATGCCGATTAGCGCGTATCTCAAAGCCGCCGCCATTACGGGACGAATAACAGATGAAGAGGAATTAGCGGGACTTGACCTGACCGGCGCACATTATCCGCTTTCCATGCCGCCATCAATGCTAGCTGTCACCCGTATGTTCGACCAGCAATGTCGCGAAAACCCTGAACTTCAGCAGCTTCGCGGAAAGAGCATCTGTGAGGATTACGCTTTCGAAGTTTGACATCAAAAAGTTCTGTCAGCAAACACTCATCTCCTTGTCGTAGCGTCCAATGGAACGTCGCTGACTGGCTTCTTGGCCCAAATGCTTCGCATATGTTCAGAAAGGCTGATGACGTTCCCCGCATATCCTGGCCTTTCACTGACAACGCTCACCGCTGGACGGTCATCACGTTTCGATGAGCCATCAGACCCACAATTAGTCCAGTTAGTATCCTGTATAGTATTATTATACATAGACATTCTGTTGCCAGACCAATCACGACTGACAGGTGAGCAATGCGATGAGACAACGCCATTGATTTCAATGATGTGGTTTTGATCTACGCTTAAGCTCTCCACCTGAGAACATGTCAGGTTAGTTTCGGCACTTGAAAATTCACGGCCTTGAATGTCAGTGGGCAATGAACAACCGTCAATAACCTGATCAGCAGAAGAGGGGTTTAATTCGGCAATCTTTTGCGCCGGTTTGCCGGATTGAACTTTGGCTCTGCCGATTACAACGCGAAGCGATTGAAACCCTGCGCGTTGCACACACAGCCAGTCGACATATTCGCGGACATCCTCAGCTGGCCACCAATTCCGTGTGGCAGGTTTTCCTTCAACTGACACCTCATGATCTATGAAGTCTTGCGCATCCGGTCGTTTGTAGTCGCTCTCAATGCGGAATTTCAGGCAGTAACGAACGATATTCTGCAGATTTGTTTCAACGGCGCGATTTGGGCGAAACGGCTCAATGTCGACCTGATATTTCGCCGTGTGTGTTTCCTTTCGCAGAGCAGTGGCGATTTCCTCGGTTGTCAGATTACCCTTGCGAACTATCGCATGGAGGTGTGGGCGCCAAATGGTCTTGTTTGGGGCTTCCATCAGCGGAAAGCCGAGGGATTCCAGCGCCAGCCGCGTATTACGGCCACAAGTTTCAAAATCACCGAAACTCATGCGGTCGATTTCCCACCAGCCCAGCAATTGAAAATCGTCCCATCGGGCATCTTTCACCCGCTGGCGAGAAATGAATGTGCGCAGTCGACGCTTTTCCGTTTCCAAGAGATTGGTCATACCGGAGAAGTCGAGCTGTGGCGGCAGGAGGATCGTTGCGAATGCGAGGTCGGCATTGGCAGCTCCGAGGAACGTTTTCTTTATAGCTTGAGCTGTCTGCACACCCCGCTCCCTTAGATGGCAACGCGGGCAAAGGGGGACAACGCAGTAATCGACATTGCCCCAGTCGTCCACTTCGCCACAGGTTTCCATCCAGCCTCGGGCCAAATGATTTTTTGGAAGTACCACCTTTACATATTGGCGCTGAGCTTCGTTAGCTTTCGTCAAGTATTTGATCTGGGCGCGTTCACGATGGGTGAAGACACCACTCGTCATCATGTCCGCGCGAAGCTGCTGTATCTTGGTCTTCATTGAAATCTCCTGATTAAATCACCTGCTATTTATAAAGCACCAGTGTAGCGCCACTGGTCTTTGAAAATAAATAATTAAAACAGGGATTTGCTACCGATGAAGATCAAAGACATCTATGAATTTATGGCTACCGCTGGCTTAGCCAGCTCACAAATGGAATTCTCGAGCGTGTGGTTGGGCCGTAGCCCCCGATACTACTCACATCTCATCGCCGTTGATCGCGAACCCGGACTGGCAACGCTGTGCGGTGTGTCGTGGAGATTGAAGGGAATGCGTCTAGACGCTCAGCCGGAACTGCTAGAATTCCAGCAAAAACTTTCAATGGAGATAGACCGAAGAGCGGTGACAGATATTCGGAAACATCAATCTTAACATTTGGCCAATAAACGGTTCATACAATCGAAGCGTTTAACGTTGCTTCCCTCCGCATCAGGAATTTCAAATGAAAAGCCCGTTTATCTCCAGCAAGGCGTCCGGATTCGCCCCGCTGATAGCTTCTGCGATTGCTTTTTGCATCTCCTCACCTGCATATTCTCTCGATAAGGTCCGCTTTGGCACCGATTGGTTGGCAGAAGCCGATCATGGCGGATTCTATCAGGCTGTCGCCGATGGCACATACGCCAAGTATGGCATTGACGTAGAGATTCAGCAGGGAGGGCCGGGAACGCAAAATCGAACCCTTCTGATGGTTGGAAAACTCGATTTCTACCTCGGCACACAGCAGGAGCAACTTGCGGGTGTCGAACAAGGCATTCCGCTTGTGGACGTTGCCGCCTTCTATCAGAAAAACGCTCAAGTTCTCATAGCTCACCCTGATAACGGTATCGACGAATTCGGAGACCTCGCCAAGCTAAAGACGATTTTCATGACCCAAGGCGGGTTAGGCGGATATTTCGAGTGGATGAAGGCTAATTTCACCGGATTCCGTGACGAGCAATATCGACCTTATAACTACAGCGTCGCGCCGTTTCTCGCGGATAAGAACTCAGGGCAACAAGGCCTGATTACCGCAGAGCCGTATGAAATAAAGACGCAGACGGGTATCGAACCAAAAATATTCCTTCTCGCTGACAGCGGCTACAAGCCTTACGCTACCACGATTACGGTGCAGCAAAAGCTGATCGATAGTAACCCAGACCTTGTCCAACGCTTCGTCAATGCGTCTATTGAGGGCTGGTACAACTACCTTTACGGCGACAACACCTCCGCCAACGCTCTCATCAAAAAGACCAACCCTGAAATGACTGATGGCCAGATTGCTTACGCACTCGACAAGATTAAGACTTACGGTATCGTTGACAGTGGTGATGCTCTAGACAAAGGTATCGGGTGTTTGACAGCAACCCGTTACAAGTGGCTTGCCGACGAGATGGTGAATTCCAAGCTTCTGAATTCGGATACCGATTATACAAAAGCCTTTGATGAACGCTTTACGTGCAAAGGTGTTGGGCTTGATTTGAAGAAGTAGTGAACTGCTTGGATGGAGCTGCTAATTCGGCTCCTTCCAACTCAGTTTCTCATGTCAGCAAAGACATCCAACATCGAAGTCGATTCCTTTAGCAACGCTCTAGCAGCGGCAGGGCCTGTCGAATCATGTTTTTCGAAAATTAGTTCGATAGCAACCTTCGCAGCTCGGACGTAGACGGGCATATCATCATGCCACGGATTTTCATCGAAACTGCGATTGAGAGCTTCGAACGCCTTTTTGAACACCTCGACGTTGTGGTTCATCAAAATCCAAACGCCATCCGTTGTGATGCGCCAGCGGTTATCCTTCAGCTCACAAATCTCGGCGACGGTCACTCTTGAGCCGATAGCTGTTGCAACGGGGAGCGGGGTGAAACGCCGTTCGGGTGTTCCTGTACGCGCAATCACAACGTCTTTGACGAAATCACGAGCAATGTCATTGAGTGTGCGGATATCGTCGAAGTTCGCATGCTCCGCAACGGAAAACGTCGAGAACGCACAACCATATTTGTCGAAGCGGAACGACGTATACATGTTAAAATTCGCCGCCGAAACGAATGGGCTTGATGTGTCGAAGGAAATGCCAATCTCGGGATTATACCGGCGCAGACAGCGAAGGATCGTTGTGAACAGGTACGCAGGTTCAAGCGTGGAGATGCCAAGGAAGTGTATCCATTTCGCGTTATGCAACAGCCCATCGTCAACCATATCGAGCAGGCGAGCGATGGTCAGAGAGAACGCGCTCTGATGCGCACCGGCAAAGGCCCAGCCCTCCAGCGAGTAGCCTTTTACGGCCTCATACCACACCTTGCTTTCGCGTTCGGTGCGGCCTTGGATGACATTGAGAAGATTGGTCTTTGTTGGAATGCGGTGGCTAACGAAATAATCAAGGTTGAGCAGCGATTGCGTTAGGCAAGCATTATAGTCCAACGACAAGCTGTTGGCCGCGCTCAACGCCGTGATTTTCCCTCCTGCATTTAGCCTTGCAGTGTGCTGCGCAACGTTTCCTGGCGAGATGCCGCCGGTCGGAAAATCCAGCGACATGGAAAAATCTGAATGGCTTTCCATCCAACGCAGCATGCGCCCACACGTGGCATCGCCGGTGAACTTGATCGTGCCTTCCTGTATCTGGAAACCTCCACTATCACCGATCACCGTTGTACGATCGCGATCCCGGTGGCTCACAAGGTTGGTCTGCTTGGCGGCGCCGTCCGTTTTGGCCGCCTGCCCTGCGCTATAAAGCGCGTAGGGGTAGTGAAACAGGCCGCTCGCCGGATCGAGAAAGTTCATGTCCTTTTCCGAGAACGCGAAAGTCCGCTTGAAATGCAACGAGTGACCGAGCTTGGCATAGTTCGCACTGATCGCTGGCAGATAGACGGCATGGTTCGATTTCGCGGAAAGCATTGAATAACCTTAAAATCCCTGAACTGCCAACTGGCTGCACTTTCTTAATATCTGCACGGTTTCATTGCCGCACACTTTATAGAATCATTGCGAGCATCCAATGGGCAAAGCCGTTAAGAAAGAGCAAATCGTTTCTCCGCTCCATCAATATAAGAGCCGGTTTCAGACAATCATCGATGCTGCCAGCGTTTTCGAAGACCACGAGAGCCAAAGCCAGAAGCTCTTATATGTGGCTCTGGAACGGCTTTTTGCTTTTGGCGAGGACATTCGCCAAGACGCACAGTCGTTCGAAAGTTTTCTAGAGGACCGCGGCAAGCCGCTGAACAAGGTTACGCGAGAAAACCCATACAACGCGCTTGTCGAGCTGACTTTCTCGAAAAACACCAGCAAGAGTTGGCGCAGCGAAATCAGTAACGTTTTGAGGTATGCGGCAGAAACGAAAGTCACTGAGCCACTGCCGACATGGCTAGAGGAAGGTAAGGGCATTTCTGGGCGATACGGGGAAGCCGTCGATTACTTCGGACGTAAAGCAACTCAAAAAAACCAAAGGCTCCGGTCGTCCCAGCTCGATATGATATCCGCAGAGTTGACCAAGGCGCGCATTGTTGCCGCTCCGCTTCCTGGAGTGATGCTTGCCGATGGTTTTCACCGTTCCTTGCTGTTTTCCGAAGGTGGTCAGACTTTTCTTGTCCACGTCCGTGATAACGACGATCCGAAGACCGTAGACAAATATCTTTTGGAAGCCGTTGGGAGCAGAACGCCGGAGGATCATCCCCTTGCCGCTCGCCCCCTCTATCCGCTGTACCGCGCAATCGATCTGATCGCTGGCACGTGCAAATCGTCAAATTCAAGCCAACATCAAGTGATCGCTATATGGAACGAAATGGCGGACGGGGTGCCAGTCACAAAACTGCGCTTTCTGTCGGATGCCTACAGCTTCACGAATGCCACTGTGACGCTGGCACACTCTCTCGCCGAGCTAGACGGTAAGGGGCAATATGCCTTTGAACTTCAAGACGCGGAGACTTTCCGGCAACGCTTCGAACACGATTACCAGTGGCGCATTTTGGTAGACGATAAAGGGGTCTCCGTTGTCGATAACGCGAAGTCGCAATCTCGGCTGACGCTTCGACCGATTGCGGGTTACCTTGGTAAGAAACTGCGACAGGGCGCTAAGCTCGGATTGAGAACACGTCATTTTCAGGCGACGTGTATCGGCATGAAGGCTTCTGCCAGCAATCTTGAAATGGCGACCGCCTTGTTCAAAAGGGACAATGGCGCGCAGCTTACACCCGATCCGACACCGAAACGCATTCAGTGGCTGTCGGACGGGGCAATGCCGGAAGTCGGTTTTACCAGCGCAAAAGGCTATTCTGGGCTCAGTTATCCTTTTCTCGAGTTCACCGCGCCCACCGCTACAATTGATCCCCAGATGGAACTTTCATTGGCCGACATTGCGGCATTCTGGAATACAGCTTCTGCCTATGGCGAGGATCTGGCCGGTTATATCGCTGAAAGCGACGTAGCAGATGCAGCATTTTGCATCGATCACCCCTTTAAGGATGGCGACCGGTTCGAGTATGTTTCTCCGATGGTTCTCGGCGTTTCGATGGCCCGCACGCAGGTTTGCGAGGATTTTATCGCCGCGCCTGCACCGCCTCCTCCTCCAGCGCCCCCATCGGGTTCGAAACCGTCAACCTCGCCTGGAACGCGCTCGCGGAACCATGCGCGGATAGAAAAGAATAGGCGGAAAAGAACAACATTCCCGGCTGCACCATGCTCCAGCGGACGGGCTTTCGGTGCCTTTATCACCAGCTATCTGCCTGATGACGCCGCCCATAGAGAAGATCGGAAGTTCGATTTCGAATGGCAATTGGAGTGGTGGCGTCGCATGACGGACATTCCGGTTCATGTCGCTGCGTCCAACTGGACTGACGAGGAAATTGCAACCAGCAAAGAACTTGGTCTGCTTTCGGAGCATGGCGGCGGCATCATACGCCAGCCCGGTCAATCGATTGCCCGCAATCGCAATCTTTGCCTGTCACGGCTTTATAAGAGTGATTTCGATTGGGGCATTGTCATGGACGACGACGCCGTGCTGATGCAGGGAGAAAACCATAACAGCAGTTATCGTCTGTTCGCTGAAATGGCAGCGAACGGAAAATCTGCTTATGACGGGGTTGACCTGTTCCAACCAATCTTTGGTAGACAAACAAGCTTTAACAAGAAATACAGCGCCATAGACGCACCCTATGCGGCCAATCATGTGTTCAAGAAAAGTACGAACCTCAAGGGAACGATGATCGTTGTTCGCAATTTCGCGCAGGAGGGGCGAGATCCGTTGTTTCTTCCCGAAGAGTTCGAGTTTGTTGGTGAAGATACCTATCTGACCTTACAAGCCATTTCTAAAGGTTATGCGCCAATGACCTGCTGGAATATCATTCTCGATGAACTCGGCGGCGAAAGCCATTTCGCGATGACGGATACCAAAAGAATTGAGCAAATGCGTGAAGGACACCGCAAGCTTGTTGAGATCTTCGGCCAGGATGGCTTACGCATGAACAGTGATAGTTCGCACAAGCTGGATAAGAGCGATTTCACCGGCAAGTTTTGGGGTGATAAATTGCAGACGGTCATAGTGGCAAAACGCGCAGAAAAAGTTCGCTGAGCAAACTTTTCATTGCCGGTAAGCTCAGTTAGCATTTGCTGCGTTGGACACACGGCAGCTTCGAAACTTCCAAATCGCGCTGTCTGAGACGAATTTCACAGTCTTTCCTACATCTATGATCGTATTGGCGAAGCTGTTCGGCTGATAGGCCGGATATGCCGCCACCTTCATTGGCTCGTCCCGGTCATTGACGCAATTGAACTGAATGTTCTTCAACGGAAGCTGATCGCGGTTGGTAACGTAAAAATCAGTCATGCCGTCGTTGACGTTGCGTTTAACGCGCAGCTCAATCTTGTATGGCAATGGCGTGACGAACGTTGCGTCTTTCGGCCAGCATTCCATGAGGTTCGGATCGCTCCGGTAGCGTTTGAAATCGGTGGGTGTCGCCACAAGCGTCGTCTTGCCGTATCCAGTATCAAGCTGCGCCAACCGGCCAAACCCGCCGTTGAGCAGCTTGGCGACCGGCTCTCCGTTATCGTGAAAGATGCGACACGCTACGTTGGCAGAGATCATTGGGTCTTTGCCAACATTCGTGATGCGGACAGCGCCGGTCGCGCTGCCGTTATTGCGCAATATCTCTATCTTGATCGGCACGATTTCAGTGAGCTTGTACGTGGGCAGATCAAGCGCCCAAAAACGGAAGGTCGCTCCGAGAATATAGGAAAGCCCAATGAGCCCGACGACAATCAGCCACGAATATGCGCCAAGTCCCGCCCACACGGTCACGCGGATCGCAATGACGCCGCTGACAACTAACGCGAGGAGGATCACGACATAGAATGAGCCGAACATGTGAGAGAACGAGCCGCCGCCTGCCCAGGTGGAAAGAACGACCAGAGCGAAAATAATCAGATGAGGCATGCTTCACCTCACAGCAAATCGACGGCGGCTTTCATCATGTCATCCCGCACATCTATATAGCGTTGAGTGGTGGTGAGGTTCCGATGACCGGCAAGCGTCATGATGACCTTCGGACTGACCCCGGAATGTGCAAGGCGGGTTATGAACCAGCGGCGACCGCTATGCGAGGTCGCCCCCTCAAGGCCGGCCAGCTTGTAAATCTGTCCCATCAACTGGCAGAGCGTGTTTGCAGAAAATGGCGTACGTTTCTGTGTAAGGAGCAACGGCGCGTCAGCATCTCCGTCTTCGGGCCGATCCATGCCGAAACGCTCGATCTCGCGGCGCAGCCGTTCATTCAAAAAGACGGTCCGAGCATGGCAGCCTTTTGTGATTTCAGCCCGAAGCCGCAATTGCTCCCGAACCTTACGTTCGCCGTCGAAGACATCGCGCATGGTTAGCGCCGCGATCTCACCTACACGCAAGCCTGCGAGATGGGAGAGCATCAAAGTCAGCCTATTGCGACCGGCATGTTTCATCTGCGCGACCACAGCCAGCACCCGTTTGAATTCGGCTTCCGTTAAAACCCGAGCTTGCTTCACCTAACCTCACAAAAAGCCACGTTTCCATGCGATTCGTTATGTTGCCGATGACAAGGAAGGGCGAGTAGAGATTGCCCGGAGGAAATTGCTCTACAGGTGCAGCAGGTTAGTGTTCAAAAGAGCCTGAACCTAAGAAAATGTGTATTTTGTTAGGTCCCCTTCTTTTGTTATCCTACCGCGTTTGACGCTTTGCTGGCATACCAATGGCGCAGCACAAAGCGATCAAAAACCGATATGAAAAAAAAGATCGACGCGCCGAGTAGAGCAAGGAGCATAACCGCGGCAAAAAGCCGTGGTGTGTTAAGGTTGCTCTGGGCCTCGAGCAAGCGGAAAGCGAGACCAGCATTTGTTCCAGCCGTACCAACCGTGAATTCAGCGACCACTGCTCCCACAAGCGCCAGCCCACCGCCAACCTTCAGTCCGGCGAAAAAGGTTGGAAGCGCAGAGGGCACCTGCAGGAGCACCAGCATAGTCCACCTTGAGGCAGTGTAAACACGGACGGTGTCTGCCAAATCACGATTAGTGCTCTTAAAGCCTTGCAGCGTGTTGACCACTATCGGGAAAAACGCCACCAAAAACACGCACTGTAGCTGAGCAATCTGCGGATTGGGCGCGTAGATAAGGATGAGCGGAGCCACCGCGACTATCGGCGTCACCTGCATAAACACCATGAACGGTGCAATGAGCATTTCGATCAAACGCGATTGTGCGATGACTACAGCGATACACGCTCCCCCTACGACAGCTAGGAACAAACCGAACAGGGTCGTTTGGGCGGTGACCCATAGCGCAGGTCCCAATACTGACCAGTCATTTACGATTGTTTCGACCACGGATTTTGGACTGGGCAGTATGTACGGGGGGATTTGCGCTAATAGCACAAATCCTGACCATAGACCCACCACCACGGCGATTCCAGCGATGGCAGCGACAAAGCGGCGTAAGTAGTTAGATACGGACCAAACTGTAGAACCAAATACGAGACGATTGATTGTCACTATAATACCCGAATATCGCACCATCCCGAACCCATACTGCGTGAAGGTATCGTAAACCTTGCGATTCAGAGACACAAAACGTCATGAAATGTGTGTTTCATGACGTTCCCTTGCGGCGGCACGCACCCTTAAGTTGGCCGCGTCCCCAGCGCATGTGTAAGCTGTCTCTGTTAGTCTATTGACACCCCTAACTGCCCCGGGCACGACGAGAAAGGGTAGCGCCAACAGATTACGCCTACCTAAGCCGACTTGCAGCAGCCGACATTGCAGGATATTCGTGCGTAGTGTGAACCCGCAACCGACGGTTCAGAGTGCCTGCGGCACATTCAGCGGAGCAACGATGACAGTATCAGTTATAGGTTTAGCGCGCGATCTACGCACAAATACGCCGGTCATATATGCGCAAATGGCAACCGCCGACTATCTCAATATTGTTGGACATGATTTTGAAAATTTCTCCATCCAGAGACGGCGCGAGACGCACAAAGCCTACGAGAGGCTAAAAGTCGACATCCGAAGCGGAGCCCTGCTACCCTCAATCACTCTTGCCGTAAAGCCAGAGTATGTCGATCACGTCTTACCGCTTTACCAACAGGCTATTGGTTCCAACGATGTTCAATCGCTATCAGCGGCACTTAGTGAGCCCAGTCGGGTGGATATCCTCGATGGTTTACAGCGCACTTATATCCTGAGTGATCTCCGTGCCGAAGGACACGTATTCGTTGACGGACAGACAATTCTAGTCGAATTTTGGCTGGAGGGTGATCTCCAAAAGCTCATCTACCGCATAATTGTCCTGAACGCGGGACAGAAGCCAATGTCTATCCGACACCAGATTGAATTGCTCTTCATGTCATTGAAGACCTCTATCGAGGCAAGGATAGACCAGCTGAGCATCTACACTGAAAGAGAAAATTCAAGGCGGCGCAGGCCTATGAAGTTCCCGTTGGCGGTGGTTGTGTCAGGTTACCAGGCCTTCATCACGGGATCCGCAGAGCTAAAAAAGGACAACATAATAGCATCCCAGATGCTCGAGGCGAACGCACTGGACGCTACAGAAGAAGAGATTGGAGAACAATTCAACGATTTCGTAAAGTATCTTTCGATCTACACAGAAATGGATCGTGAGGTGTTTCGCGTATACAGCGGCGGCAACAGCGAAAGCGACGGGCCGAACCTCAGCGAAATGACTGACGCCACCAAAGTGATGGTTTCATCTCATTGGCTAGCAGCGGAGAATGTTTTTGTCGCTTTTTTCGCGGCCATCGTGCAGTACGGAAACATTCCAGATAAGCGCCACCGCATTGACGAAGCGTTGAACTCGTTGGTCGCGAGCCTACGCGCCGCTGAATTCGGTGCAGATCCGCTTCATCTTGAAACCTTTGACAAAGTCCGGGCGGGAAGCAATCCCCGGAAAGTCAACGTTGGCATTGCAACGCGTAAACTGCTTACAAACGGCTTCAAGGAGTTTTTTAGAGATGCAGGCGAGACCACCCTCGATCGCTGTTGGCAGCTGGCAGCAGAGTAAGAACCTTGACCCCGGAAGAAATATCAACGCTGGCTGCAGCAGGTGATTTGCCTCAGATAGAGGGAGTTGATCCCTCTACAGCTCAATATCTCGACGGCTGTCTGTGCGTCAGTGACTTGGTGGCAATTGCCATCGAGGATGTATCTCCGATGTGGAACCGCGCAGAGGATTGCGAGCTAAAGACGAGCGACGGACTATCTTTTGGAACACTTTGCTTCACCAAAGACCTCGGACGAGTTGATCGCGACGAGCTAACGCAATGGCGCTATGTTGCATACTTAGCGGATAGCGAAGTCACGGACGTGGCGGAGGCTAACTATGCCTTCAAAAGAGACTACATTGTTATCGACGCATCATTTCTCGTCTCTTACCTTTCAGAATACAGGGATGGTGCGCCGATCTGGGGAGGCTTTTCCCACAAGAGCTACAATCCTTCATACTGGTCCCGTAGCGGTCCTGAAATCATCGCGAAGAAAAACATTAGCCCGCCGACTGAAGTTCATGCCGTGAATTTTGCTCGACTGACCGCGGCTGGCAACAACTTTGAACGTTACCTACGAATGTACCATTGCGTCGAACTGCTATTCGACTATGTGATTTTTAAGAAAATAAAGCGGCTCAATGACGATCTCTTCGGCTACGCCGAGGTCATGAAAGAAAACAGCAGAGTAGAGCTCGACAGGCTCAAGATTTTAATCAGAGAATATTGCAAAGATGTCGACAAGCTCGCGGAGGCGCTGCACGGTGCCGCCGCATTTGAGGTTACCTGCAGAGACATATTTCAAAATTTTTCAAAAGACGGCAACCCATTAGGGGATGAGACGCGGTGGTCAAAAGTTTGGCCTCTCATTCTCGGTCAAAACCTCTCACTGACAAATATGCGAACGGGGAAAATCACAAAAGACGCCGATGCTGATCGCAAACTTGTCATCGATTTGGCGGCTTATTGGATCTATCGGGTCCGATGCTCAATTGCGCACAACAGAGTAGGTGAATTTATCATCACTGACGATCACGATGAATTTGTCGGAAAATTTGCGTGTTCACTTTTGGGAACGGTCCTTGAGCAGCTCCTGGCAGACCAAGACTTCCGTTCATTAAACGCTTAGGCCCATTGAAACTCACACCATAACGCGCATTGTCGTGGCCTCTTCAAGCCGGCTAGAGGTACAGTACTACTAGCGTCTTTGCCTCATGGATTATGCGTGCTATCCGATATTTGGCCAAAGGTGGATATGTGAAGCTGCGATTCTCAGGGCTTGAAGCATCTGCCTCGATTTCCAACTAGCCTCTTGGGCAGCATGAAAAACGATAAGACAGATAACAAAAACGTTGATGGCTCGCTCATGGGCCGAGTTACAAATCAGCTGACCACGCGTGGGCTGAGTTTGCAGGTGGCCGCGAGAGAGATAGGCGTCGGCGTGGCAACCTTAAAGGGTCATCTGTCGGGCGAGCACGTGCGCAGTGACTCGGCACGAAAGTATGAGAATTGGCTAGCAGGCAAAGTGGAAGGCCGGAAAATCTTTGTGTTGCCGGTCCAACTATCAGAAGACCATGACGAATCGGCAGATGATTTTCATCTGGCGCCGCCGGAAGCTAGGCACTTGGTGGTTGACATTTTCTCGGGTTGCGGCGGCCTTAGTTTAGGCTTTGATGTACTTGGGGAAGGAAAATACTTTCGGACGATACTGGCGATAGACAACCAGGCGGCGCCTATATCAGTATTGAACCGCAACGCAAAAATCGTCAGTGGACTCGATTCAGAAATCGGTCGGCAAGTGGACTTGACTGAGTTTGCCAACGAAGCCGAGTTTTTAGCGTTTTATGTGCAGCATGCTGCAACCACGTTGGCCGATCAAAGCCTCTTGAGAGGATTGAATAAGCTCAGCAACGGTGCTTTCCCTGACTTTCTGAAGGCTGTTGCGGCGGTTGATCTCCGCTTTCGTGCGGAACTCGATCAAGCACGCGCATCCAGCGAGTGGCGAAAAGCTTTAAGCGGCCTCGACAAGCAATCACTCAATCAGACTTCAGTCATTGGTTTCCATGAAAAGCTAAAGCTTCCCAAACCCTCGCTAAAGGCCGGCATGGTCGTACCGGTGTTGTGGGCTTCTAGTGAGGACGCGGTTGAAGAAGGATCCGTTTGCAAACCAGCCAAAGAATTTCTTCAACAGGCCATGTGGGAATGGGAACAGGAAGAATTTGCTCTTGCTGAGAAACAAAAAGCGTCCGGGAAGGGACAATTGTCCGCTTCGGCGAGAAGAGTCAGTGTTTTCGTATCATTTCTTCGCAGCGATGCTATGCTTGCCGTCAAGGCGGCTTGGATAAATTGGCGCGCTGCGCGCCTCACCCTTCGCAGCAAAATTTTTGATAATCCCGAATTCGCACGTGACTTGCGCAACCTTTACACGGCAAACTGCAAAGTATCGGTACTGGTTGGAGGCCCACCTTGCCAGGGCTTCAGTCGCATAGGCCGCGGAAAAATCAGAAGCTTGCGTGACGCCCGCGTTCAAGTTCATGGCAATGCAGAAGCAGGTGATTCAAGAAACCTTCTCTTCCTGCAATATGTCATGGTGCTTGGCGCGCTCCGCCCTGAAGTCTTTCTTTTCGAGAACGTTCAACACTTCCAATCGACGGTGAAAGCCGATGGCGTAGAGTTTGAGGCAACTGAGGTACTAGCTGAAGCGATAGCAAACATATCGGGCGGTGAGGTCTCTTATGAGGTCTCCTCGCGGGTCATAGATGCGTCACGGCACGGAATTCCTCAGACTCGTCAGCGATTTTTTATGGCCGGGGTGCAAGGTCGTAGTGCCCCTGAAGCAGCGCAGGACTGTTTGACACTTCGACGTCTACCTGAGGCGACACTCAACATGGCGTTGACGGGCCTTTCCGAGCCAGTGATGGTAGGCGGAGATGTCACAGGAAACCAAGCAATTAAAACTTTAACGCCGGTATCGGGACTGGCAACTCACCATCCCTTCCTAAGTTGGGTCCGGCAACGAATGCCGCGCACCCATGAAGAACCCAGGTATATTGATGGTCATGCGGCGCGCGCCGCGCGGGCTGACGATGCAGCTTTCTTCGCTCTCATGGGGCCCGGCAAGCGGTGGATGGATTATCGAGCTGACGATGCCGCGACAATCACAGAACTACAAAGCGTATTGGATCTGCTACTAGGCCTTCCCACCGCCTCACTTGACGCTATAGGCATAAGCGAAAGACCGGGCAGGCCCATAAACCGAAATGAGCTCGCTGAGCTTCGTCAAAAAATCAACGGAAGTCTTCCTCTGCGGCTGTTGCTGGAGCAGGTGGGGACTAAACTTGGCGCGCCTCACCATCTATTAGCAGAGGGATATCTTTCTAAGCGAGATGGCAACCACGGTGATTGGGTCGCTCGAATGGACGCCAGTCGCCCCGCGAAAACGATGGTGAGCCACATGGCAAAAGATACCTACGCATATGTGCACCCGGCATCAGCGCGAACCATCTCTGTAAGAGAGGCGGCGCGCGTACAAACATTCCCCGATTGGTTTTCGCTAGCTGACGCCGCACTGACAGATGCGTTTAAAATGATCGGAAACGCGGTTCCACCAATGTTAAGTCATGCACTGGCTACAAGAGTGGCAAAAATTCTGCAGGACAGGGTCAAAAACGCAACTCCGCTAAAGCAAAGTTTGAAGGAAGCCTCTGGATAACATTCCTACTCTGCTTCTCGAAAAACACGTTCACAAAGAGCGCGCCGGAACGTCGCGGCGTTGTCACCAATAATCAACGATCCTAGTCGAACGCCGAAAACATTGAGGGGACAATCAAGCCCGGACACTGCAAACTGCGCGCACCTAATGGTTTGTTCGTCATCTTCTGAAAGTGGCGAGATTACAAAGCCGGCCTTGGCCTGCAATCCCGCCATGTAGGCGACTAGCTGGTAGACATCAGGCTCACGCAAATTGAACCGCTCGGCAAATATTAGCTTCCACTTGGCATCCCCAACAATCTTCGGGGATGAGCAGCCGACCTCACTGAGGCAAAAATCTGGCCGCATTCGAAATGCTTGGTCACCAGAAACTATTGAGCGAAGCAGATGTTTGGTCCCAGGCCGTAGGCTTAGGCCATAGCTTGCAAATCCTTCGGCGAAAATCCGTCTCAGCGCGGCCTCGAATAGATCATGCAAAGTGAACAGCACAGCCACAGAGTCCAGGCTCCCGCCGCGAGCCGGATCTGGCCTGCCTTGCGCAAGAAATGTCTTTGCCAATTCGATAAGCGGCGACCAATGGCTTTCCATCGGCGTCAAGTTAAGCCGCTGTACGTCAGAGAAACTGGGGACGTCATCGATATCGGGTAGATGTCCTGCAATTTGCCGCCCGACAAAGCGCGTGCGCGAGCTGCGTGTACGCCGAACTATCTCTTCCACGAGCCATTTCAGCGTCGAATTTATCATATTCCTTTCTGATAACGGCGCGTGCCGCACTGTCAGCTCAAAGGCTTTTCCTGGTCTCTGTCGTACCAGATCGCGCAGCTCAACTCGCCCCCTAACTGCAGTGGATGCCTCTACTCTTTCCCGGTATCGTCGAGGCATTCCTCTACTCATGTTTGCTTCGATGGAACGTATTGCCCAAGCAAAGACAACCTCGAGCAAGCTGCCGTTTGTTTCCGCAATAGCGGCCTTCTCCACTTTCAAGAATTCGGAGGCACCCGCAAACATCAGCAAATTGCCGAGGAACTCTACCCTATCGGCCGTTGACGCCGCCGCCTTGGTTTTAGGAAGAATTTCGACAACCACTTGACCAATGTCTATTACGCCGACGACACCAAGGGCGAATAACCTCCGATCACGCACTTCGAAAACTCGGTGGCCCGACCGCAAGCCTGCACTCTGCAATCGCTCTCGTATAGTCGAAGTATCGAGGAAAGATGGGAGGATAACCGGCCCATATTCGTAGGTTGACACAATCGGTGGAACAACTTTCAAGGGCCCGGGTCCGTCGCGCTTGGAGTCGCAGCGAATAGTGCCGCGAATCTAGAAGGGAGCCAGCTCGGGCTTCGAGGATCCCACCATGATGACGGTGTTGTTATCGCCTTGATGTCGAACCGGCCCAAGCTATCAAGAGCCTGGTGTAAATCGTCAAGCGTGTCTTGCTCGAACAGTTCAGAACCTACGACAAAGCGAACCAGTTCCTGATCACCTCGGAAAAGGTCCACGAGGAACGGCACCGTCTTGTTCCGCAACACATGAGCGATCGCCGATAATTGCCCTACTTGATTGTTCGCGTAGCCTTCCCTCTCACGAAGCTCTTCAAGCTTTTGGCGCATGAAATCTGCGTGACCTAGAAGATTTTCATTACCGTTCAATGCCATCAGTTTGCGATTCATCGTCACAAACATCGCTCTAACATTACAGCCCCCGTATTCGGTGGGCGTCAGATCAGCGTCTGGCATAATGAGCACAAATTCAAATCTGCGCCTCAGCGCCAAATCGATGGTGGAAAGGGATTTATCGGCAGTATTCATTGTGCCGACAATCGACAATGTAGATGGGACGGAAAGCGGTTTACCGGAGTATGTAAGAGTTACTCTTCTCTCTTCTGCTGCGCCTTGTCGCTTATCAAACTCCAAAAGCGTTATCAGTTCACCGAATACTCGGCTCAAATCAGCTCTGTTAATCTCATCGATGACCAGAACGACTTTAGTGGGCTGGATTACGTCTCCGCCGCTTTGCAATGCCTCGTAGACAGCGGCATGCCGACTTGAATTTGGGAAGAAGGTGGTCGGAACTCCGGTTATCCTAGACACCTCCTGCCGACGTGCATTCTGAGTGCCCGGCAACCGAAGGTCCGAGACTGGTAAGTTGTTGTCAGCAAATCGCTTGAGCGTCCAGAAATCAACAAAAGCCTGTGCTGGTTCATCGTCTTCACCAGCGACCGCATCACCTCTACGATTTGCGACGGTGGCCAAGACGAGACCGCCCGCCTCAACATGCGTAACTCTGTATTGGCCACGATGGCCGAGAAGTTGACCTACGCTGAACCGGTTCGCGCTAACTGCTGCACTCGCAGTCCGGCAAGCAGTCAAGAAAGGCCCGGGGACAATTGAATATACGACATTACCTGTGGGGGTTTCCTCGGGGCGAAAGCCCTCGACGAAATCCTCGTAGGAATAGCTCGGGTGGAACGTCACCCAGACTATCCGACCCTCGGCCACAAGCTGCTCGTGGACGGTCTGGACATCCGCCGGCAAAGTGCCAGGACGTAGTATTTCTACGGCTTGGCGCGCCGCGTTCCACGTCTTGCCCGTACCCGGTGGCCCCGCATAAACTTTCATTGTAGCCATGTGCACTCCGAATCGATTCAGAACACAATCATGGCGTTCAATGGATGCGGAGTCACTAGAGTGCATGATACAACGAATACGATAATGCTCGATTACAGGACATTGTTACATCTTTTGTCGAGTTAGCATACCAGCGAGATTGCCGTTGAGAACGTTGAGAAATTCGCTTTGACAAAATCCTACATGCCTTACCGCACAGCAAGTCGGCCTGATCCGCTCAACTCGGATCAGCGGCAGTTCAATATGTCGCGGATTCGCGGACGGAATACTGGCCCAGAAGTGACCTTGCGAAAGGCGCTCCATGCTCGGGGACTACGTTATCGATTGCATGTGAGTAGTTTGCCGGGAAAGCCAGATCTCGTGTTCTCAGGTCCCAATGCGGTCATCTTTGTCAACGGGTGTTTCTGGCACGGCCACGACTGTCCAAAGGGCGTCATGCCTAAGACAAACTCCTCGTTTTGGAACGACAAAATTCAGAGAACTAAAGTTAGAGATAGTACAGCTGAAGCCGCACTCGTCGACACTGGATGGAGGGTCCTTAAAGTTTGGGAATGCGCCATTCGTGGACGAGCCTCTCTAGACATATCCGAGGTCGCCGACGAGGTGGCGACATGGGTGCGCGAGGGTCGTTCCTGTGACGAGATCCAGGGAGCTTGGGAAGAAGTCCAAAGATAGCGCATGGGCAGTAGGGGTACTAAGTTAATTTCGCGTGACGGCGAGTGCGCAGGCGTAGCGCAGTCATAGCACATTGACTCGTTCAAGATAATAAAAACAATCCTTTATAACCATATTCTTCCAATTCCGATGACGCTCCTCGACAGTGTCAAAAATCGAACTGAGCTAGTCTTATGCGGTCAAAAATCTAGCGCAGTCCTAGCGCACCGTAAACTCATATCTATAAAAATGAAACAGTTAGAACTAATGTCTTCCAATTCCGATTCCAAAGGTCACAGGTTCGAATCCTGTCGGGTGCGCCATTTCCCCCACATATCAAGTGTCCTTGGTACTCAGGCCATCCTAGCTCGATATACGGCCCTCGAGCGTCAGCTAAAAAACAGGCATGCGATGCTGCCGAAGGATGTTTTTCTTTGGTGAGGCAAGAAAGTTCCCGTGGCGACGACGCCGGAGCGACGATGCCAAGTCTCATTTCCTTCCAGAATTTAGCGCGCAAGAAAATAAATGGTCACTAATTCAGCAAGTGCGATGATTTTGTATGCAAAATAACTAAACATCAATAATTGTTGTTTATCAAAACTGTTATCCTTCATCCCCATTTGGCCGAATGCAGAAATTTTTGCTCCCGCCAGAAATAGAGGTCTAAGTGAGCATTTTTGGTAATCTAAAGATAAGCACTCGCGTTGTCCTTGTTGCCGCAATCCCTGCGATTGCGCTTGTTGGTGCTGCTGTTCAAGATAGTATACTGCGTCTGGGAAATGCTTCTGCCGCCAAGTCTGTTTCGGAGATAGCATCCATGGCGCCCGTTATTGGCGCCACTATTCATGAAATTCAGAAGGAGCGAGGCGCATCTGCAGGGTTTGTAGGTGCAAAAGGCATCGGCGAATTTGGTCCGCTTCTGGAAAAGCAGAGACTTGCCGCAGACGCAGCCATCGCAAAGTTCAAGGCTCTTAATCTCACCTCCAGCGACAATGTCGGAGGGCCTGCCCTCAGGGAACTTGCGCTTGTTGCGGAGGGGAAACTCGACCGGCTCAAGACCATGCGCGACGATGTGACGGCGCTCAAAGCGACTGTACCAGAGCTTGCTGCCTATTTCGCGGATACGATTGGCAGCATCATCAAATTGATCGAGTCCATGAGTTCGCTGACGACCGACAGCAATATCTCAAACCGGATTGTCGCCTATTCCGCTTTGCTGCAGGGCAAGGAACGTGCGGGCCAGGAGCGTACGGCTGGCACGGCGGCCTTTGCTTCTGGCAGGTTTCAGGCCGAGAGCTATCAGCAATTCATCAAATTTGGCGCCATGCAGAACGTCTATTTCGCAGACTTCAACAGCTATGCGGGCGCAGACGGACGCGCCGCTTTGCAGGCTGCTCTGACAAGCGACGCCGGAAAACTGGTTGAACGCCAGCGTGAGGTTGCACTTAAGAGTCCGTTTGGCGGAGATATTGCCAGCGTTTCGGCAGAGGACTGGTACAAGGCTTCCACCAATCGCATCAACGCCCTCAAGACGGTAGAAGATCAGACCGGGCTTGAGCTCGAGGAATATGCGTCCGCCTCAGCAGCGACACAGCAGAAAGAATTGCTGGTTTCCATTCTCACCTCGCTTGGTGTGCTGTTTGTCGTTGCAATTCTGGCGACGATCGTTACCCGCTCCATCACGCGCCCGGTAACGCGCATCGTCCAGACGATGCGCGAACTTGCGAACGGCAACGCCGACGCACAGCTGGATGCGGTACCCGATCGCAGTGAAATTGGCGACATGGTCAAGTGTGTTGCCGTCTTCCGGGAAAATGCCCGGGACCGCATCCGCCTTGAAGCCGAAGCTGAGGCAAACCGCTCGATGTCCGAGCGTGAGCGTCTGGCACAGCAGAAGCGACAGGCGGAAGAAGCCTCAGAGGTGCAGTTCGCAGTCGATACGCTTGCGCTGGGCCTTGGAGCAATGGCGAACGGCAAGTTGAACTATCGCATCGACGAGGCATTCGCAGCACGTCTCGATAAGATCCGCGTCGATTTCAATGGCGCTATCGAGCGGCTGGAAGGGGCCATTGTCGATGTCAGCGGCAATGCGCAAGCCATCTCCGCCGGATCCAAGCAGATCCGGGCTGCGGCAGACGACCTTGCCAAACGCACCGAGCAACAGGCGGCATCCGTTGAGGAAACAGCCGCCGCGCTTGAGCAGATCACCACGACGGTTGCCGACACCAGCCGCCGTGCCGAGGAAGCCGGACACCTGGTGACCGCGACACGCAAGAACGCGGAGCATTCCGGCATGGTGGTAAGCAACGCCATCAACGCGATGAATGCCATCGAGGCATCGTCGAACGAAATATCGACCATTATTGGCGTGATTGATGAAATCGCGTTCCAGACCAACCTGCTTGCACTGAACGCCGGTGTTGAAGCAGCGCGGGCGGGTGATGCCGGCAAGGGCTTTGCGGTGGTAGCGCAAGAGGTTCGCGAGCTTGCCCAAAGGTCGGCGAGCGCAGCAAAGGATATCAAGACACTCATCGCAAAGTCTGGCGAACACGTCAAAAACGGTGTGGGCCTTGTTGGGGAAACGGGCACAGCCCTTGGACAAATCGTCGAGCAGGTCAAGGAAATCAGCGTCAATGTCCTGTCCATCGTAGAGGCGTCGCGCGAGCAGTCCACGGGTATCAAGGAAATCAACCAGGCGGTTGCCCAGATGGATCAGGGAACCCAACAGAATGCAGCCATGGTCGAGGAGTCCACCGCCGCAAGCCATTCGCTTGCCCAGGAAGCGGAAGCTTTGTTCATGCTTGTCGGAAAATTCGAAACGGATGCCGAAATCCATGGTCGCGCAGACGGTAAGAAATCCCATGCACGTCAGCTCATGAACCGGGTTTCATCGTCCTTCTCGAACCGGGCAGCCTGAGTATCCGCAGCATTCGTAACCTAAACTGAACTTGCCCCGGGGTTTCGATCCCGGGGCTTTCTGCTTTCAGGCGACCTTGTTTGCTAAAAGCCGTCTCACAATGGAATCCGGCCAACTCCCTTGACCAGTATTGGTCCTGTCGGTCTGCCGGTTGGAGATCCGCCCGCCTGTTCGAGGGTAATCTCATAAAGCTGATCGTTTTTCGGGGCCGGTAGTGCTGGCGTTGCCAATCTGGCGGAGCGTCTGTCGTCGAGGAGGCCAAGCGAAATCGGGCCCATGTCCCGGTTGGGCAAGGTCCAGACCTGCAAGGTCTTGCCTTCAGGCACCGCAAAATCCGCGAGCAATCTGATCGTGGCCTCCCGGTCGCTAAAGTCTTCGACAACAGCCTGAGGCTGACCGGCATCGTTGAGCAAGATCGCGACGACGACGGGATCGACCTGCCTCGTCAGCGACCATCCAAGACCAACGGCAAACAACAGCGAAGCCGCCAATGACGCGGCAGCCGTGCGTTTCCAGAAGGACAGATGGTTATCGTTTGACGCTGGCCGGGGGTCTCGCGTGCCCTGCGCCTGCGACGGAGTGCTCTCCAGCTCCGCATCGATACGGGTCCAGAGGCTTGCGCTGGGCGCTGTTTCCTCGATCGAGATATCGAGGGGCAGGAACCGCTCGCGGCTGGCCGCAATGGCTGATCGAAGGGCGGGATTCTCATCGAGTTGCTGCTCGACACGCAACATCTCGTCGTCGTCGAGAAGGCCTAGAACATATTCGTCGGCGATGCGGGCGATATCTTGCGTCATCAGCGTCATGCCATGCACTCCCGCAACGATGAAAGTCCGCGCCTTATCCAGGACTTAGTCGTGCCAAGTGGGATTTTAAGCCGTCCGGCGATTTCGCCATGGGTATAGCCACCGACATAGGCCATGAGAATGCCTTTGCGTCTGGTTTCATCCAGCGTCGACAGGCAGTCGCGCAGCTTGCTGTCCTGATCAAGCCTGTGCCAGGACGCCATGATGTGCTCCACATGCTGCGCTTCCTGCAATGCCTCCAGATGGTCACCCGTCAGAAGATCCTCACGCTTGCCATCCCGCAGCATGTTGAGCGCCCGGTTGCGAACGATGGCGTAGATCCAGCCGCGTGCCGATCCACGGTCCGGTGCATATTGATGGGCATTCTTCCAAATGCGGATGAACGCTTCCTGCACCACCTCTTCAGCAAGATCGCGCCGGCGCACAATGCGTTGCGCCACTGCAATGAGCCGCCCCGCCTCCTTGTCGAAAATCAGCCGCAAGCCGTTTCGATCACCTTTCGCACAGGCGCGAAGCGCCGCGCCAAAATCATCCGCTTGTGTCTGCACGACGTCCAAAGGCGTCTCTCCCGCTGCTTATGTTCATAACGTCATACACTGGAAATCATGCGATGGATGCAAATCAAAAAAAATTTGGCAGGCTGCATCCAAACGCCCCACCCCGTGTGTCTACCTCTTGAGAGCGTTGAACAGCCATCGCTGGCCGCCTCTTGGAAAACGAGATCAACACGGGAGAAAGATATGACCATCATTCGCACAGCATCGATTGCTTCTGCCCTGCTTGCCGCAACCGCAACCTATGCCGCAGCAGCACCGGTTTTGGGACTGACCGGCGACAAGACACTCGTCATGTTCGATACCGAAAAGCCAGCCGTGACCAAGAGCATGGATGTGACCGGCGTTGACAAGCTGGTCGGCATTGATTTTCGCCCCGGCAACAAGACAGTTGTCGGCGTGACACCTGACAACACCATTGTTTCCATCAATCTGGAGACCGGCGCGGCAACGGAAGTTGCCAAAATGGACAAGCCGCTGACCATGACGCAGGCGCCCGTCATCGTTGATTTCAACCCCATGGCAGACCGCCTGCGCTACATGACAGGCACTACCAATCACCGCGTTCACCCAGACACGGGCGCTGTAACGGTCGATGGTACGCTGGCCTATGAAGACGGCGACATGCACAAGGGCGAAACGCCGAACGTCGTTGCCGCGGCCTACACCAACTCCTTCGGCAAGCCTGAAAAGACCGCGATGTACAACATCGACGCGACCACCAGCGCATTGGTGCAGCAGACCAAGCCAAACGACGGCACGTTGAAGTCCATTGGCAAGCTTGGCATCGAAGGCAAGCCAGCCACCTATGCCTTCGATATCCAGACCACGGCCGATGGCAAGAACACGGCATGGCTGGCCGCTGGCAAGATGCTCTACACGGTCAATCTTGAAACGGGCAAGGCGACCAGCGCAGGCGAAATCACCGGGACTGAAAACCCGATCCGTTCGATCGCCGTGCTGTCGATGTAAGATGTCTTGAAGCGAATACAGGCCGGTTGCCGATCAACCGGCCTGTTCTTCATCACTTGCCGTCATTGGCAATCTTGGCTTCCAGCGTTTTTGCAATGGCTTTCAAGTTGCGCTTTTTCCCCGCGATCTTTTCCATTGCCGCGATCGCCAGATCGCTCGCTACGTAATCGGACTTGTGTCCCAGATTATGGACCACGATCAACTCGGCACCCCGTATGTCGCGCGCCAAATGACGGGAATGAATTTCGGTCGAAACAACCTTGTCGGCATCTCCGGCAATGATCACGGTCGGTGCCTTGATGTGGCGAAACTCGCCTGAGGCGGTCTTTGCCCAGGCATTCAGACCACCCACTTCCTGCGCGTTGTGGCGGAAAGCGACGGGGCGTAGCGCCTGATAAGCCTTGGTTTTTGCGATGTAATCGGCAGGGCGGGGATTTGGCGCAAAGACGGATTTCACTGCCCCGTCGATTGCAATGGCCCCTGCCGCTGGCGCAATGATGGCGCTGAAAAGCAGACCGGCGACCGGCACGCGGGCTGCGTCATAATACCATGAAACGCCGCCGGGCCATGGATAGAGCGCAGGCGAAAGGAAGACCAGTCCCTCGACCATATCGGGATGGCGCACGGCAAAGGCTGCTGTGATCGCGCCACCAAAGGAATGGCCGACAATGATTGCCTTGCGAATGCCGCGCTTTTTCATGAGCGTTGCGATGGCGTCTGCCTGTGCGTCCGGCAGCACATTCGCTTTGGGCCCTATGTCAGATCGGCCATGTCCTGGACGATCCACAAAAAGCAGTGTCGCCTTGCCTTCCAGCTTTTCGCGAAACGCATACATGGGGTCATAGAGGCTGGTGCTTGCACCATGGATGAAGACGACAGGCGGAAGTGCCGCGCCCTTGGCTGCAGGCAACAATACGCTGTTAAGCGAATAGCCGCCCACATCTACCCTCGCCTCCCCTGAAGCCCTGTAGGATTCATCTTTCTGCGAGGCCATGGCACTCCCTGCCAATAGGATTCCGAAACAAACGCTGAAAACGGCAATGATATAGGATGCCATGACAATCCTGGATTTCTGCAACGAAAGGCCCTTGCCACGCAAGGGCCGGAACGGGAACATCAGATACTGTGGTATAAGATCGGGACGGCGAGGTTTGAGGGCATCAACGCGCAAGACGCCCGCCAAATTTCTCGGTGATCCAGTGGCCGGCACATGCGGAAACCGCCGACAGGAGTGAGCCCCAGATCAGATCCGCAACCGTCAACGTTGTCGACCAGCTTGCAAGCGTTGCCTGATTTGTCAGATCATAGGTCGCATAGGCAACAAAGCCCATGAAGGCGCCGTAGAGAAAGGATGTGCCGTACTTGGCCGTCACCAGGCCCGGGCGGACGGCAAAGAAGGTCAGCCCGGCTGCAAAGATGAGGTAGAACAGGACTGCGGGTACTGGCCTGAAGTCTTTTGCGAGCATGTCGCCCAGTGCCGGTCGGTAGAGAACGTCTGCCATGACGCTCAGCCATACGAAATCTATGGCGACAAACACGATAAGTGTCGAGATGTAGGCGACAGCACGTTTTTTCATGTCAGGTCCAGTCTATTTGGTTCAGTTGATACGCGACCAGTTGACGCCCTTGCACAATATTCCTGCCAGAACGCAGCCCTTCGTCGTCATGGTGTCCCCGTTGACGGAAACGGACAGTTTGTAGGTCAGATCCCGCTGTGGATCGAACGCCGTGCCGGAATATTGCCCGTCAGAGGTCGGCTTTATGCTCATGACCAGACGGTCACCGGTCTTTTCCTTCGGGGTACCCGGCTTGATCCAGGTATTGGTGGCGCAGATGTCCGAGCCGCATGGGGCAATCTGAACCTTTGCGTTGCCATCGCCACGCGCCCACTGGCCGTTGATGTCGGCTGCGGATGCGGCACCGCCAGATAATACTGCAATGCATAAAGCGTATTTCAATGCTGTATTCATGGTCATCTCCTCCGGTGGAAGTTCTTGCTCACGGGCATTGAAGACTAGAACGACCCAAAGGTTTCAACGGATCACAAATAATCGTCCCTTCAGTTTTTTTTCGCAGGCAGGAAACCGTTTCATGGCCCGCGCCGTACTCCATCACATGTTGCAATGTCTCGAGGGTGGAAATGCTTGCGATGAATTATGGGTTACTTGCGCTGGTGGCAGTCGGCCTCAGTCTTGCAATGACGTTTGCCTGGGCCGTCCAGAGAAAAACCGGTGCGAGCGGCTGGATCGACACCATCTGGTCCTTCGCCATCGGAATTGGCGGCCTTGTCGCTATTTTCTTCGCTGAAGGAGCTTTCGAGCGGCGGGTTGCCGCGTTCCTGATCGTCGCCATATGGGCAATCCGGCTGGGCAGCCATATCGGTTCGCGCACCAAAGGCGGTGGGGAAGATCCCCGTTACGCCAAGCTGGTAGAGGACTGGGGCAGCAAGGCAAGTGTGCGCCTGTTCGTGTTCCTCCAGATTCAGGCCTTGTGCGGCTTCGTACTGGTCCTGGCGGTTTATGTTGCAACTTCCAACACGGCAGAATTTCCCACAGCGCTCGATATTGTCGGCATTCTTGTTGCCCTGATTGCACTGGGCGGAGAAGCCCTCTCTGACCGCCAGCTTGCAGCCTTTCGCAAGAAGCCGGAGGCGAAGACGGAAGTGTGCGAGGAAGGCCTTTGGCGATATTCGCGCCACCCAAATTACTTCTTCGAATGGCTTTTCTGGTGCGCCTGGCCGCTGCTTGCGCTGACCGGCCCCTCTGCATGGAGCTGGGCCTCCCTCTTGGCACCCGCGCTGATGTACTGGCTGTTGGTTCACGCGTCAGGCATTCCCCCCCTTGAAGAACACATGATGCGGTCACGCGGCGAAAAATTCCGCTCGCTCCAGCGGCGTGTGAATGCGTTTTTCCCCGGACCTAGAAAAGAGGAGGCATAAGATGAACATGCTGGCTTTTGCGATCAATGCCGCCGAAAAGGCGCCGCTTTCCGACGCCCTGACCCTGACCGGCATAAATTTCCTGTGCAACCGGACGAAGCGCAGGCTGGAGAAAGTGCCCTTCGATGAGGAGTTGAACTTCGCCCGCGATATGGCGACGTTCCCCGTGGCAACGCATACCGATGAGGCCAACCGACAGCACTATGAAGTGCCTGCGGAGTTCTTTGCGCTGGTGCTGGGTCCGCAACGAAAATACTCATCCTGCTTCTACCCCAGCGCAACCACCACACTTGCCGATGCCGAGACAGCCGCTCTGGCGGAAACGGTAAAACATGCCGATGTGCAGGATGGGATGGATATTCTGGAACTCGGTTGCGGCTGGGGTTCGCTGTCGCTCTACCTCGCGCGTCAATTCCCCAATGCGCGTATCACCTCTGTCTCGAACTCCTCATCACAGCGCGCCTATATTCTTGCGCAGGCCGCGCGCAACGACATCACCAACCTGACCGTCGTTACCGCCGACATGAATGATTTTGCGCCTGACGGCACCTATGACCGCATCGTTTCCGTTGAAATGTTCGAGCACATGTCCAACTGGCGAGCACTGTTTGAGCGAACACGCGGCTGGCTGAAGCAGGATGGCAAATTGTTCATCCACGTTTTCAATCACAAGGACCGCTCCTACCGCTTCGACCAGAACAACCCCGCCGACTGGATTGCCCATCACTTCTTCACCGGCGGCATCATGCCTGCGCTGGACCTGCCGCACCGCTTCGAGGACATCTACAATGTTGAGGCGGAATGGCGCTGGTCGGGCGACCACTACCGGCGCACCGCCATGGACTGGCTCGCCAATTTCGACAGGGAAGAGGCGCGTATCACTCCCATTCTCCAGCAGGTCTATGGCAAGGATGCCAATCTGTGGAGACGACGCTGGCGTCTGTTCTTCCTCGCAACCGCAGGCCTTTTCGGTCATGACAAGGGTACGGTTTGGGGCGTTGGCCACTATCTGCTCGCTCCGGTCAAAGCGTAAGCGCGATGGAAACGAAAGCGGCAGCACACGACCCTCTGACAGCAGCGACCCTGACGATCGCCTGGGTCATCATCGCCAACAAGCCATTTTATCCATTGACGATATGGTGGTTTGTCGGGAGCGGGGTGGCGGCAGCGTCGATCAGCATCATCTCGATGCTGTTCTTCCTGGCCATCCCCCTGATCGCGAAAAGGTCATCACTTGCCGCAAGGATTTCCCTGCCTGTGATCGGCACGATCGACACGGTGTTCGAAACCAAGCTTTTCGGCACCGCCTCCGGCACCGAGCTTTTCTTCTGCGCCTGCATCATGCTGGTGGCTGTTTCGTTTCGCGCGCATGAAAGACTGTGGCAGATCGGCATGACCGGCTTCGTCTTCGTCGGCTTCCTGTTCACCCGCTATCTCCTGGGCGACGCCTTGCATCTATGGAATGCGGAAGACCTTACAAAGCTGCTGAACATCAACGCATTTGCCGTGGCGTGCCTTACGGCCTTCATCGCCTTGCGCTATGCAGGCCTCAATCGGCAGGATCATTCTTCGGGAACAAGGCCGTCATAAACCTCGAGCAAGGCCGCAGAGATCGCAGCGCCGAGGCTGTTTGCTGCGCTTCTGATCTCTTCCTCGTTTCCCTCGCGGGAAGCGATGGCAAGGTCTGAGCCTTCTGCGGCGATGATTGCCTTGGCGCGTTCGATTGCCCACAGGCCAAAGTCGCCGCGATTGTCGATCGATACCGTTTCCATTCCAGAACCTTTCCCTGACGCCGACCCTCTCGACGCCGGGCCGGTATAGGGTGAGTGGTCGCTTCCTGTCAAAACTTGATCCTTTCCGAGCTGTCGGCTACCACCGGGTAAGGCCGCGGGCGGGATCAATGCTGCGCTTTTGGCGTTATATTAAAAAATTTCGACAAAAAAGCCCACGCAAGACCAGAATAAGGAAGCAATCGATATGAGCCTGAAGTTTGGAACAAGCGGCCTTCGCGGCCTTTCGGAAGATCTCAAAGGCAGGGCGTCCGCAGTTTACGCAACAGCCTTCGCAAAACATCTTCTGGCTTCCGGACAGGCAAAAGCTGGTGATCCTGTTTTGATCGGGCAAGATTTCAGGGATTCGAGCCCCTCCATCGCACGCACTTGCATTGGCGCACTGCACGCCGCCGGTCTGAAGCCGGTTGATTGCGGCGCGCTGCCGACACCTGCCCTGGCGCTCTACAGCATGTCCCTGAATGCCGGTGCCCTGATGATTACGGGCTCGCATATTCCGGCGGATCGCAACGGGATCAAGTTTTACAGGCCGGATGGCGAAATCGACAAGCAGGATGAAATTGCAATTGGCGAGTTGGCCAAGGGCCTCGAAGGCGCCGATATGCCCGACCAGCCGGGCGATGCGGAAAGCGGAGCAGAACAGGCAAACGCGCTGTTTTTCGAGCGCACTTCGGCTCTCTTACCAGCAGGTTCGCTTTCCGGTTTGAAAATTGGCGTCTATCAGCACAGCACGGTCGCCCGGGATGCGTTTGTTGATGTCTTGAAACATTACGGTGCTGAGGTCGTCCCACTCGGCAGGTCCGAGACCTTCATCCCTGTCGATACTGAAGCCGTTTCCGCCGATACGTTGGAGAAACTCAAGTCATGGTCCGCAGAGCATAAGCTGGATGCGATTATCTCAGCCGATGGCGATGGAGACAGGCCATTGCTGGCGGATGAGCACGGCGCTCCACTTCGCGGCGACCTCCTGGGTCTCATCACTGCCAATTTTCTCAAAGCCGATGTTGTCGTCACACCCGTCACCTCCAATTCAGGCATTGAAGGCAATGGCGATTTCGAGGTTTTGCGCACCAAGGTTGGGTCGCCCTTTGTCATCGCCGGGATGCAGGAGGCTCTATCAAAGGGCAAGGAAAGGGTCATCGGCTTTGAAGCCAATGGCGGTTTCCTGACGGCCTCGGCCTTCACGCTTAATGGCAAGACGGTGTCCCCGCTGCCGACACGTGACTGCTTCCTGCCGCTTCTGGCGGTGCTGAAGCTTGCAGCCGACCAGCAAAAGCCGTTGTCGCAGATTGCGGCCGCTTACAGGCTCCCTGCCGCCGCCGCAGATCGTCTGCAGGATTTTGCCCAGGAGAAGAGCGCTGCCCTGATGGAGCATCTTCGCGCGTCCAGCACCAACCTTGAAACGTTCCTTCGTCCCGTCGGGGATGTGAAGGAAACCAGCGATATAGACGGGCTCCGTGTGACGCTGACCAACGGCAACACCATCCACTTCCGCCCATCCGGCAACGCGCCGGAGATGCGTTGCTATGTCGAAGCGGCCAATCAGGACGACGCCGACGCCCTGTTGCGACAGGGTCTGGATATGATCCGCAACTTCGGCTGATGTGATGCCGGGTGCGGCAAAGCAATTTGCCGCACCCTTCGTTTGCTGTTGCGCTTTTTTCGCTGAGGCGGCAAAGCTGGGGCAAACGGAGACTGGACGTGTCGGGCGAAACCATTACACTTTATGAGGCAATTGGCGGCGAGCAGACGGTTCGTGCATTGTCGAGGCGGTTTTACGAGTTGATGGACACGTTGCCCGAAGCATCGCACTGCCGGGCCATCCACCCACCAGATCTTTCAAACAGCGAGAGCAAGTTTACCGATTACCTGCTGGGCTACCTCGGCGGCCCGCCGGTCTATGTCGAAAAATACGGACACCCCATGCTGCGCAGACGGCATTTCGTGGCCCCCATCGGTACCGTGGAGCGGGAAGAATGGCTGCTCTGCTTTCGGCGCGCCATGGATGAGACCATCGAGAACCCCAAACTGCGCGACATCATCTGGACGCCGATAGAACGTCTGGCGCTGCATATGCAAAATCAGGAAGAGACCACATCATGAGCAGACAATGGCTGCGTTCGACGAGCCTGTTTCTTGCCGGCCTGCTTGGCGCCGCAGGTGTTGCGCTTGCTGCGGCGGCAACGCACACGGGTGCAACGCAATTGCTTGGCAACGCATCGGCAATGTGCCTGGCCCACGCACCGGTCCTTCTCGGTCTTCACATCGGCTGGGAGCGGATCAGGACCGCAACACCCGCTTCCATTCTTCTGGGCCTCGGCACCGCACTTTTTGCAGCCGACCTTGTCTCACGCCATTTCACCGGTGTGGGCCTGTTTCCAATGGCCGCGCCAATAGGCGGTTTTGGCATGATTGCCGGATGGATCGTTCTGGCGCTTGCCGCCTTTTTCAAGCCGGCCCGCGCCTGAACACCTCAATTGGCGCCGTTGCGCTCATTCATGGTCTGAAGGGCACGTTCCAGACTGGACTTGCTGCCATTGCGCAGTGGAATGAAGGTCTTGCCGAACTTCTTGCATCCGGACTTTACCCGTAAACACGCATCATGGCTGATACAGTCGATGGGGCAGAACACGCAGTCGACCGACGGAAGCAGCGTGTCGATCCGCGAAACAGCCTCGCGCAATCCGCCATCGTGATGGATAAGCTCCGCATCGAAGCTGCTGGCAATCTGTCGAAGATGCGCAACCTGACAGTCACGCCCACCGACATAGAGAAAGCTTCTTGGGCCGGAAGGTGCCGGTGCAGAAGGGGTTTGCTCTTCCTGCTGCGGGCGATTGTCCCGCTTGCCGTTACGATCCGCCTTCTTCTTCTCTTTCCGTGCCATGCCTCACCTTACCATTGAATTCTGCCACCTGTGCAATCAGGTCGGGCACACGATAGTAAAGATGAGTTTTCGAGTAAAGTATAAAGTTGAACGTAATCGTCATGTTTTTTTGGATTGCGGGGAAAATATCCCCAGTCCGCCCATGAAGAGCTGTTCCAGAAAGCGGGCGGCATCCTCAAAACGGCCCTCTCCGGCATTGTCGCCCAGCACAGCCCGCACCTGAACATCGAAATCGGCATAGTGCTGAGTCGTCGCCCATATCGAGAAAATCAGGTGATAGGGATCGCAAGGCGCCATCCGGCCAGATTTCGCCCAACTGCGGATCACGCCCGCCTTTTCATCCACAAGTTCCTTCAATGGCCCCTTCAACTCATCCTCGACATGCGGTGCGCCCTGCAGGATTTCATTGGCGAACAGACGGCTTTCGCGCGGATAATCCCGGGCCATTTCAAGCTTGCGCCGGATATAGGAGCGGATTTCGCTCTCCGGGTCACCATCAGCGTCAAAGGCCCGCAACGGGTCTAGCCAGGTGTACAGCACACGCTCGATCAATGCCCTGTGCATCGCTTCCTTGGTTCGGAAGTAATAGAGAACGTTGGGCTTCGACATTCCCACAACCTCGGCGATCTGATCGATGGTCGTGCCACGAAAGCCGTGAGCCGAAAAGACATCCAGCGCCGCTTCCAGGATCGCCTCTTCCTTCTCTTCCTGTATGCGCGTCCGCTTCTGGGTCTTCGCCGCTCTGGGTATGGGCATGGAAAATCTCTGTATGTTTAAATTCTGCTGGGACGATCTGGACCAAGAATAATTGATAATGAACGCCGTATCGCCAGATACCGCTTTGCACATCAAATATCCCCATTTCTTTTAGGCTCCAAAGCCTTCGTCCGCAATGTTGACCAGTCGGTCAAATAAGGCGCGATCTGTGAGGTCGCAAAGACGGTCGCTTGAGGCTGCGCAAACAGCCGCAGTCACGGAAGCGACTGCCATGTAAACCCTTGCGGATGCACTTATATGGAAGTTAAGCAATATTCAAAAATGTATATGCGCTGCATGAGCTAGACGGATTGAATTACCCCTTGCGACGAATTACATTCCTGCTTGAGAGAGTTGATCTGGCCTCTTCATCGAAAGCGCTGCACGTCTGACCGCCAGGCGGAAGAAAGCAAGCCTTCGAGGAAGATCACGCGTGTCACTCCAGTTTGCATCCATTGTCGCCTGGCCTTCTGCAGCACCAATGTGCACGATGGACGTGCGATCCGACCTTGAACGGACAGATACATGCTTGCCAGAATTACCGCCGCCCGCTTTTCGATGCTGATGGTCTCGGCTCTCTTCATGCCCGAAATTGCGAGCGCGCAAGGCGGCGCAGATCGCAGCAATCTGCCTTCCATCGTGGTCAGCGAGGCAACGAAACGGGATCTCGTCGATCGCGTCATCGCAACCGGCACCCTCAAGCCCGTCGATGAAATCTATGTCCAGCCGCTTGTCGATGGCCTGTCGGTGGACAAATTGAATGTGGATATCGGCGACAGGGTCGAGGCGGGTGCCTCACTTGCAGAACTGTCGAAGGACAGCCTCATCCTGCAAAAAAGCCAGCTCGAGGCCAACCGCGCCAAGGCGCAGGCGGGCGTTGCCCAGAGCAAGGCTCAGGTCATAGAGGCGCAGGCAAACTATGATGATGCCGTGCGCCAGCGCGACAGGGCACAGCGGCTCGGTCAGTCCGGTTCAGGCTCCGTCTCTCAGGTGGAACAGACTGCGGCGGCCGCAGATGTGGCGCGCGCGCGTCTCGACGCAGCCAGACAGGCGGTGACGGTGGGTGAAGCCGATATCAAGGTCGTGGATGCCCAGATCGACGATATCGATCTCAAGCTGTCACGCACCAGCGTCAAGACGCCCGTTGCCGGTGTTGTATCCGCCAAGAACGCGCGTGTCGGTGCCATTGCCAGCGGTGCAGGAAATCCCCTGTTCACCGTCATCAAGGACAACGCAATCGAGCTCGTTGCCGACCTTTCCGAAACCGATATCCAGAAAGTCGAAGCCGGGCAGAAGGCGGTGATTTCGGTTGCCGGCGGCAACAGGAAGATCGAAGGGAAGGTGCGCCTTGTTTCGCCAACGGTGGATGCCACCAGCCGCCTCGGCTCCGTCCATATTCTTCTGCCAACGGATAGTCCGGCCCGCGCAGGCATGTATGGCAGTGCGGAAATCGTTATCGCCTCCACCAACGCCTTGGCCCTGCCGCTCTCGGCTGTCACCTCCGGGCGAGAAGGTTCCACCGCACGGCGTGTGGAAAATGGCGTGGTAAAGCAGGTGGCCGTCGAAATCGGCATTCAGGACAGCGGCTTTGTCGAAATCAGGACCGGTCTGGCTGCTGGCGATATGGTCGTTGAAAAAGCAGGCGCCTTTGTGCGCGATGGTGACAAGATCAACCCGGTGCCGGCTGATGCCGCAGCCTCGAACTGACTGAGGAAGAACGATGAATTTCTCGGCCTGGTCCATACGCAACCCGATTGCGCCATTGCTGTGCTTTGCCCTGCTGTTGTTTCTGGGCATCAAGGCATTTTACGATTTGCCGATCACCCGTTTTCCCAATATCGACGTGCCGGTGGTGGCGATCACCGTTACCCAGAGCGGCGCCTCTCCTTCCGAACTTGAAGCGCAGGTCACCAAGGAAATCGAGGACGCGGTCGCCTCGATCAGCGGTATCGACGAAATACAGTCCACCGTCACGGACGGCCAGTCGCTGACGACAGTCCTGTTCCGCATCGAAAAGCCCACCGAAGAAGCCGTTCAGGACACCAAGGACGCCATCGACAAGATCCGCAGCGAACTGCCTTCGGATATCGAAGAGCCTGTCGTCAGCAAGATCGATGTGGAGGGACAGGCGATCCAGACCTTTGCCGTTTCCTCCCCCAGCATGACGCTCGAAGAACTCTCATGGTTCGTGGATGACACCATCAAGCGTGCGCTTCAGGGTCAGTCGGGCGTTGGCAAGATAGATCGCTATGGCGGAGCGGACCGCGAAGTGCGCGTGTCGCTCAATCCCGCCAAGCTGGATGCCTATGGCATCACGGCAGCCGAAGTGAACCAGCAATTGCGCGGCACCAATGTGGATCTCGGATCGGGCCGCGGCCAGGTTGCGGGCAATGAACAGACCATTCGGACGCTGGGCGATACGCGTGATGTCACTCAGCTTTCCAATACGACGATTGCTTTGTCCGGCGGCCGCTTCGTCAAGCTGTCGGAACTTGGCACCGTCACCGATACCTATGAGGAGCCGAAATCCTTCTCGCGGTTCAACGGCAATCCCGGCGTCACCTTTGCCGTCTTCCGCTCAAAGGGTGCAAGCGAGGTTTCCGTTGCGGAAACAGTCGCGCAGAACCTGGACAAGGTTCGCGCCGAGCATCCCAATGTCTCGATCGAAATGGTCGATGATGCCGTCTATTTCACCTATGGAAACTATGAGGCTGCGCTTCATACGCTTGTTGAAGGCTCCATTCTTGCGGTCATCGTCGTCCTGCTTTTCCTGCGCAACTGGCGAGCAACCCTGATTGCCGCCATCGCCTTGCCCCTGTCGGCCATTCCGACATTCTGGGTCATGGATGTGCTGGGCTTCTCGCTCAATCTCGTCAGCTTTCTGGCTCTCACGCTCGCAACGGGTATTCTGGTGGATGATGCCATTGTGGAGGTCGAGAATATCTCGCGCCACATCAAGATGGGCAAATCTCCCTACCGGGCATCGCTTGAGGCCGCCGACGAAATCGGCCTTGCTGTCATCGCAACCAGCTTTACCATCATCGCTGTCTTTGTGCCGGTTTCCTTCATGCCCGGCATTCCCGGCCAGTACTTCATCCAGTTCGGATTGACCGTCGCCTTCTCGGTGTTCTTCTCGCTGATGGTGGCGCGCCTCATCACGCCATTGATGGCGGCCTACCTGATGCGCTCGGATGATGCTGTCGATGACCATCAGGACAATGATGGCTGGCTGATGAAATCCTATACGCGCATGGTAACCGCAACCACCAGCAAATGGTGGGCGCGTTATCTTACCCTGCTCGGCGCCATCGGCTTTCTGGTCGGGTCCATCATTCTCTTGAGCGGTGTTCCCGGCAGCTTCCTGCCGCCCGACGATGCCTCGCGCGTTGTTCTGTCGGTAGAGCTTCCGCCGAATGCCACGCTGGAAGAAACAGACGCGACGACATCGAAAATCCATCAGGCCATCCGCGATATCAACGGCGTCGAAAGTGTCTTCATTCTCGGTGGCGCATCGCCAAAGGGTGATCTGGAGCTGCGCCGGGCAACCGTCCGCGTCATTCTCCAGCATATCGATCACTCATTGCTGAAAACGCTCGTCAATGATGGGCTGGGCTCGATACCGCTCATCGGCCCCCATCTGCCCAAGGTCGAGGACACCGGCAGAACAAGGCCGCAATGGGATGTCGAGCGCGACATCTTCGCAAACGTCAACAAGATCCCGGATGTACGCATCATCAAGCTCAACGACCGTGCCGAGCGCGAACTGAGCTTCAACTTCCTGTCCAGCAATGAAGAAGACCTGCAAAAGGCCGTCGGCATTCTGGAATCGCGTCTGCGTGCGTCTCCCATCCTTGCCAATGTCAGCTCCGAGGGCGCGCTTCCCCGGCCTGAACTGCAAATTCGTCCGCGCAAGGACGAGATCGCCCGCCTCGGCATCACGCCACAGCAGATTTCGCAGACTGTACGCGTGGCAACCATCGGCGATATCGATGCGCTTCTGACGAAAATCTCCCTGGATGATCGCCAGATACCGATCCGCGTTCAGGCATCCCTCGACGTGCGGCGTGATCTTGCGGCCATTCGTGCGCTGAAGATCAAGACAGCGTCAGGCGCGACCGTCCCGCTCTATAGCGTTGCCGACATCGACTATTCCGAAGGTCCAAGCTCCATCAAGCGCAACGACCGCAATCGCGTGGTATCCATTGGCTCCGATGTGCCCTTTGGCACGGCGCTGGATACCTCTTCCGCCGAGTTCAGACGCATCGTGGCGGAAACACAATTGCCGCCAAGCGTTCGCCTCGCCGAAAGCGGCGATGCCAAGGTGCAAGGAGAGATGCAGCGCGGCTTTACCAATGCCATGTTGCTCGGTCTGCTTCTGGTGCTGGTCGTTCTCATTCTGCTGTTCAAGGATGTGATCCAGCCCTTCACCATTCTCTTCTCCCTGCCGCTGGCCATTGGTGGCGTGGCGGTTGCGCTCATCATCACGCAAAATGCGCTGTCCATGCCCGTTCTCATCGGCATCCTGATGCTGATGGGTATCGTTACGAAGAACGCAATTCTGCTGGTCGATTTCGCCATAGAGATGCGTCGTCACGGGCTGGAGCGGGTTCATGCCATGGTGGAAGCCGGGCGCAAGCGTGCCCGACCGATCATCATGACATCGATCGCCATGTCTGCCGGCATGTTGCCATCGGCGCTGGGCGTGGGCGAAGGCGGATCATTCCGCGCGCCCATGGCAATCGCGGTCATTGGCGGCATCATCGTATCGACAGTGCTCTCGCTGATCGTCGTGCCTGCCTTCTTCCTCATCATGGATGATCTGTCGCAACTCCTCGCCCATATCTTCGGTCGCTTCATCGGCAAGAAGGAGGTAGAGTCCCCGGTTCTCTCGAAGGAAGAACTCTCGGATCTGGCGCGGGACAACAAGGCCGCACTTTCAGAGATGGATGAGCGTCTGGCCAAGGTCGAGCAGAAAAATGGTGGTGGCGGGACTAAGGACGGAAGCGGCACCGGCAACGTCCTTCGGCTTCCGCCGCTGGCTGCCGAATAGGGCCTGAAAGACTGCTGATCAGAAACGCCGGGGCTCGCCCGGCGTTTTGCTTTTGTGGATAGGCTTCGGCACGCGGCGAACGGCGCTACGACGTATTTACAGAAAGATGTGGCGCTTGCCGTTTCACAACTCATCCATGTTACCTTAGCCGACGAGCATTTCTTTCAGCCGATTGATCGAAATCAAGTCCGTCTAGGCAGAAGGTGCTATTCTCTGCGTCATGGGAAAAACGTCTTCGGACAAAAGACACGCCGTCCAGGCCATGCGTTTTGGAAGAACGCAAAGCTTGAGGCTCGTCTGGCGTCTGAAAGTTTCGGGAGCGCGACGGACGTGAACAAGGCAATGACACTCAGAAACAGGGAAAGAAGCACACTCGTTCAGGCACCCTTCATCGGCGCTGGCGATGAAGCGGTCACCGCAAAATTCATGGAGGCGGCGACCATCGTCACTGTCCCCGCCCGGCAGATACTCTTTCGCCAGGGCGAAACCGCACAATATCTGTTCTGCGTTCTCAACGGCTATGTCAGACTGTACCGCCTCAGCCGCGATGGTCGTGAGGCGGACGTCCGCATTTGCGGCCCTGGCGAGGCATTCAACGAGTGTCTGATTTTCGGCGCAGACAAATATCAGCACAATGCACAGGCGGCGGACAGCTGTACCCTCGCCCGGTTCGATCTGGAGCGGGTCAGGTCCATGATCGAGGAAGAGCCCAAAATCGTGAAGGCTGTCCTGCACTCCATGTCCAACAGTCTGAGAACGACAATGGACTGCCTGGCAAATGATCGGCTACAGACCGCGCCGCAACGCGTGGCCAATTACCTGATTGCCCAGGGCCCCGCTGACGCCAACTCCTACTCGCTCCGGCTGCCTTTCCAGAAAAGCGTTCTCGCCGGCAAGTTGGGACTGGCACCAGAAGCCCTGTCGCGTGCCTTTTCCAGCCTGCGGGATGCTGGCGTGATCGTGAGGGGCCGGATCATTCAGGTCAACGATGTCAGCGCGCTCAGGCACTTTTGATTGACGGTGGGTGGAGTCGTTTGAAGCTCCACCTGTCGCCTTACAGCCCACCCTGCTGCTTCAGGAAGCTGACGATACCATCGACGCCATCGCCGCGCTTCATATCCGTGAAGACGAATGGCATTTGCTGTCGCATCCGCGTTGCGTCTGCTTCCATCACATCGAGATCGGCGCCCACATAGGGGGCGAGATCCCGTTTGTTGATGACAAGAAGATCAGACCGCGTGATACCGGGGCCGCCCTTGCGTGGAATCTCTTCACCCTGGCAGACGGAGATGACATAGATCGTCAGGTCTGCGAGGTCCGGTGAAAACGTGGCCGCGAGGTTATCGCCGCCAGACTCGATGAAGACGACATCGAGATCCGGAAATCTTTCGTTCAGTCCGGCAATGGCCTGAAGATTGATGGTCGCATCTTCTCGGATTGCAGTATGCGGGCAGCCACCCGTTTCCACGCCGACAATACGGTCCGAAGGCAGCGCCTGCATTCGCACAAGTGCCTCGGCGTCTTCCTTGGTGTAAATGTCATTGGTGACGACAGCGACCGAATAATCCGCGCGCATCGCCTTGCACAATTTCTCCGTCAAAGCGGTCTTGCCGGAGCCGACCGGCCCACCAATTCCAACGCGCAACGGTCCATTTCCCGATTTCATTCCATTTTCCTTCCAAATGATATTTTTATACCATTTTGCCGTTATAACGGTTTTTTGGTAACAGACGCGCGGGTTTCCAATGCCTAGGATCGGAAAAGCCTGGTTTCCTGTATTTCATGCCGCATCGATGCCGTATCCGCAAGAATGGTTGCGGAGCCGAGGTCATCGAGTGTCGAGATCACCGCTCGCGCCGCGACATCCGACAGGGTTATCTCAAGCTGCGCAAGCATTGCGACCCCGTCCCTCTGCCCTGCGACGCCAAGGCGAATGCCAGCAGAAATCAATTGCGAGGCAGCCGAATGCATATAGGCAAGCAATATCTCGTCACGCCCCACGCCATGTGCTGCAGCAATCGCCCCCACCGCCACCGGATAGGGCGTGGCTTTACCGAATCGCTCCAAGATAGAATGCGGCCAGGCGCTGGCGGCATCGACAAAGGCGTCGCCCATCAGCACCGATTCACGGTATCGCTCAGCAGAGCCCGCCAATGCCCGGGCAAGCGCCGTCAATTCCGCAAGTTCCTCCTGATCCCCGTGGCACTGCCATGCGCAGGACAATAGAACGGCGTCGTTCCAAAGCGTTCCACGCTGCAACAGCATGGAAATCCATGCCATGAGATCAGTTGCTGAAGAGATACGGCGATCACTCACCGCCGTTTCCAGCCCTCCGGAATAGGAAAAAGCACCCACCGGAAAAGCGGGAGACATCCAGGCAAGCAACCGGAGCAAGGGATCGATGCTGCGGGGGAGCGTCACCGATCAACCGTGTCCATGGCCGTGGTGATCATGTCCATGCCCGTGACCGCCATGGGCGTGGTAGGCACCGCGTGCCGGCTGAAAAGGCTCCTCCACCTCTTTGACGGTAGCGCCCAACCCCTCCAGCATGGAGCGGATGACGTGGTCGCGCAGGATAAGGATGCGCCCCTCCTCTATCTGCGCCGACAGATGCCGGTTGCCCAGATGCCATGCCAGTTCGATGAAATGGAGCGTGGAGTTAGCCTTGATTTCGAACAGCTTCTCGGAGGCGGCGCGCACCTCAACGAGATCGCCATTTTCCACGACGAGAAGATCGCCATGAGCAAACAATACCGCCTCTTTCAGGTCAAGCATAACCATTTCATCATTCTGAAGATGCAGCAGCTTGCGGCGCAGATGCCGTTGATCATGGGCGAGAGTGACATAACCGGAGGGCTCGTCCGCTGGCGTACCGGCGGGAAGATAGGATTGAACGCGCAACATGATATTTCCAGACAATTGTGACTTTGCAAAACCTGACGGATCGCTCCCCGGATTGCAAGCCACCCTCATGAAATTGCAGTCAATTCCTCTTGTGCCGGCCCATGACCTCAGGAAGCCGCCAGCAACGCCGATTGCAGCTTTTCGACCGATTGCGCAGCAGACATATCCATTTCATGGCGAATGCAATTTCTGCCTGAAGACTTGGCGAAATACAGGGCCTTGTCGGCGGCTGCAAACGTATCGTGCTTGGACCGCGATGGCTCTATATCCGCAACGCCGACAGAGACGGTCGTCTGCACTTGCGTGCCTTCGAAGTTGATGGTCATGCAAGACACGCGAATTCGCGCCAGCTCGATGAGGGTCAGACGGTCCTTGCGGGCGCCACCGCGCACGATAACAGCAAACTCTTCCCCACCCAGCCGGGCGACACAATGAAACTCACCGAAAACATCGGCTATGGCCGCAGCTGCCTTCTTGATGACGATATCGCCTGCCGCATGGCCGTAATTGTCGTTGATGCTCTTGAAGCGGTCCAGATCAAAAATGGCGAGGGAAGCGTCTGTTTCGACATCGTCAAAGGACTGGTTGAAGGCGCGGCGGTTTGCCAGACCCGAAAGCGTATCCGTCCGGCTCAGACGCTCGAATTCGGCGTGCGATTCGTGCAGCTTTCGAATGGCGTTGCCGATGACTGAACAGAGAATACCGGTGACAATGCTTCCGATGACCCAGGCCATGAACACGCTGTGGATGAGAGCCTGAAGAAGAGGCAAAGGCAGAAGCCCATAATAGGCGGCGACCGCATTCGCAACGCAACTGACGATCAGGGTAAGGATGATCGATATGAAGATCATCTTCGTTGCGAAGGTGCGGAGACTCTGCCCTTCGCCCGGGTCAGTCAAACTCATTTCCAGCGAAATAAATTTTCTTAAACGTTCCGTCATCACATCGAACCCTTGCGTGAGATAAATCGATAAAGATGAGAGATTGGCCGAAGGTAAACGAAACAGCTAAAAAGCGAGATATTACGAGTATATTTGTGCATAAGGACAACCAATAAAATTTTGTTGATTAAAACCTTACGTAGGAAAGGCGGAATTCGCAGCCCCTGCGGCGCAAGGGACAGAGTAAACGAAATTATCCGCTTATATAATCATGGGTTACAATCGCTGCGGCTTACTCGCACAGCGTCCGGAGCGGCGGAAACCGGGCAGAAATATTAACGAAACCCTTTAAAAAAGAGGGGAGGAAGCACAAAAAAAGCCCGGACCATGCCGGGCTTTTGAAGGATCAGGCTGCAATCTTTGCCTTGAGATTCGCCAGAATGTTCTGTGGTGAAGACACCTCGTAGGGGTCGCTTTCGCAATTGTCGGAATAGCCTTCTTCCTCGAACCACTGCTCAACGACACCATCATTGATGATGGCAGCATAGCGCCAGGAGCGCATACCGAAGCCAAGATTATCCTTGGCCACCAGCATTCCCATCTTGCGGGTGAATTCACCCGAGCCATCGGGAATGACCTTGACGTTCTCCAGCGACTGCCCCTTGGCCCAGGCATTCATCACAAAGGCATCATTGACGGAGAGGCAATAAATCTCGTCAATGCCCATAGCGCGGAACTCAGGCGACAGTCTTTCGAAATCCGGCAACTGATAGGTCGAGCATGTCGGCGTGAAGGCCCCGGGAAGCGAAAACAGAATGACCTTCTTGCCCTTGAAATAGTCGTCGGAGGTCATGTCCTGCCAGCGATAGGGATTGGGGCCGCCAACGGCTTCGTCGCGGACGCGCGTGCGGAAGGTAACGGCAGGCACTTTTTTACCGAGCATGGGTTTCTCCTGTACAAATGCGGCGTGAAGGGCTTGGGAACAGGTCACGCCTGAAACTGGGCTTGCGATACCGCAATTTCGTTTGCAGTGCAGCAAAAACATATGCCTGCAGGGCAGTCATGCACAGGCGGCAACGCTCCGAAGCCCGGAGAATTGCGCGATTCTTCACATTCTCCGGACCTAGCGGATTTCTGCACCATCCCTGACCTTGAGGGAATGACCTAGAACAGGAAATATCTCTGCGCCATGGGCAGCACTGTTGCCGGTTCGCAGGTCAAAAGCTCCCCATCGGCCCGCACCTCGTAGGTCTCAGGGTCGACATCGATGTGTGGCGTCAGGGAGTTGTGGATCATCGATGCCTTGGAGATGCCACCGCGCACATTGCGCACCGCCACCAGCTTCTTTGCAACGCCAAGCCGTTGCGCCAACCCGCCATCCAGCGATGCCTGCGACACGAAGGTGACAGAGGAGTTGGTGCGCAGCTTGCCGTAAGCGGCAAACATAGGGCGGTAGTGCATCGGCTGCGGCGTCGGGATCGAAGCGTTCGGATCACCCATCGGCGCGGCGGCGATGGAGCCGCCCAACAACACCATCTCCGGCTTCACGCCGAAAAAGGCGGGGTTCCAGAGCACCAGATCGGCGCGCTTGCCCACTTCGATGGAGCCGATTTCATGCGAAACGCCATGAGCAATAGCCGGGTTGATGGTGTATTTGGCGATGTAGCGGCGAACGCGGAAATTGTCGTTCTCGCCCTTTTCTTCCTTCAGACGACCGCGCTGGCGCTTCATCTTGTCTGCCGTCTGCCAGGTGCGGATCGCCACCTCACCCACACGGCCCATAGCCTGGCTGTCGGAGGAGATGATCGAGAACGCGCCGATATCATGCAGGATATCTTCTGCAGCAATCGTTTCCTTGCGGATGCGGCTTTCCGCAAAGGCGATGTCTTCCGGGATGGACGGCGACAGGTGATGGCAGACCATCAGCATGTCCAGATGTTCCGCCAGCGTATTGATGGTGTAGGGCCGCGTTGGATTGGTGGACGAGGGAATGACGTTGGGGTTTCCGCAAATCTTGATGATATCAGGCGCGTGGCCACCGCCCGCCCCTTCCGTATGGAACGCGTGGATGGTGCGACCATTGATGGCCGCAACCGTATCTTCCACGAAGCCGCTTTCATTCAGCGTATCGGTGTGGATCATCACCTGTACGTCAAATGCATCGGCAACAGACAGGCAGTTGTCGATGGCGGCCGGTGTCGTGCCCCAGTCCTCATGAAGCTTCAAGGAGGATGCGCCCGCAAGGATCATTTCTTCCAGAGGCGCCGGCAACGATGCATTGCCCTTGCCTGCCAGGGCAAGATTCATCGGGAAAGCATCGAAGCTCTCAATCATTCTTTCAATGTGCCAGGCGCCCGTGCAGGTGGTGGCCAGCGTGCCATGGGCAGGACCGGAGCCGCCGCCAAGCATTGTGGTCACGCCGCTCATCAAGGCTTCTTCGATCTGCTGCGGGCAGATGAAATGGATATGGGCATCCATCCCGCCCGCCGTCAGGATCTTGCCTTCACCGGCAATCGCCTCCGTCGAGGGGCCGACGATAATGGTCACGCCCGGCTGCGTATCCGGGTTTCCAGCCTTGCCGATGGCGTGAATGCGTCCATCCTTCAAACCGACATCGGCTTTGTAGATACCGCTATGATCGACAATGACGACGTTGGTGATGACGGTATCGACAGCACCTTCAGCCCGCGTCGCCTGGCTTTGCCCCATGCCATCGCGAATGACCTTGCCGCCACCGAACTTGACCTCCTCGCCATAGGTCGTGAAATCCTTCTCGATCTCGATGAAGAGCTCGGTATCGGCAAGCCGCACCTTGTCGCCCACGGTGGGGCCGAACATGCTGGCGTAGGACGCACGGGAAATCTTGTAAGGCATCGGCATCAGGCTCCCTGGAGGGCGGAGAAAAGAATGGGCGGTCGCGTCAGAAACCGTCCGAAAGCGTGCGAAGTTCTTCGGCGCGTTTTGTGCTCATATCGGCAAGGCAGGAGGAGACGAGCATCGGCTCCATCGAGCCGCCCCGCGCCTGAAAGCCCGCAACATCACAATTCGCATCGCGGAACGCGACCCATGCGCGTTGTGCCGCCACAAGTGCGTCGACGGCACCCTTGCTCGCGGCATCGGCGGACTTGTCCCACTCGCTCATCTTCTTGCGAAGCTGCTGGTAGGCAACATTCAGCTCCTTGTCGGCCTTTTCATAATCGAGGGCAGCACATGCGTTCATGTCCCTCTGCGTCGAAGGTTCGGCACAATTGGGCTCTTCCTGAGCGACAGCGTCACCGCCGGCGAGCGAAAAGGAAGTGGCCGCACAGAAGACGAACAGACCGGAAAAAACATGACGCAGATGCTTGGCCGTCATCATCACAACTTACCCATTACGAGCTTGCGAAAGCCGTAGACTTCCCGCTTGCCTGAAAGCGGCACCAAAGTCACTTCGCGCTTCTGGCCGGGTTCGAAGCGAACCGCAGTTCCTGCCGGAATATCAAGCCGCATTCCGTGCGCTTTGGCGCGCTCGAAGACGAGGCCCGCATTGGTTTCGGCAAAGTGGTAATGGCTGCCAACCTGAACAGGCCTGTCGCCGCTATTGGCAACTTCAATGGTGATCGTTGGCTGACCGGCATTGAGCTCGATCTCACCTTCTGCGGGTATGACTTCACCTGGGATCATGGTCTTTTCCTTATCGTCACGCCGCTTTGATGGATGCGCAGCCATCGGCTTTCAGAACCCGCTTCGTGGAAGCCGGATTGTTGACCAGTTTGGCCGCCGGGCGAATGGGGCGTCGCACCAGTTCTCCGCCGCAGTTCGGGCACTTTCCATTGAGGAGAGTGGTCGTGCAGTCGCTGCAAAACGTGCATTCGAAAGAACACATCATCGCATCGAGGCTATCGGGCGCAAGGTCCCTGTCGCAGCATTCGCAATTGGGGCGAAGTTCAAGTGCCATGGCGCGCTCTTAGCGGATGGGTTCGTGAACGGTCACCAGCTTCGTTCCATCAGGGAACGTCGCCTCGACCTGCACGTCGTGGATCATCTCGGCAATGCCTTCCATGACCTGATCACGGCTGATGACGTGGGCTCCCGCCTCCATCAGTTCGGACACAGCGCGACCGTCGCGTGCGCCCTCAACCACGAAATCGGTAATGAGAGCAATGGCTTCGGGATAGTTCAGCTTGACGCCACGCTCCAGACGCCGACGCGCCACCATGGCTGCCATGGAAATCAGAAGCTTGTCTTTTTCTCTGGGGGTGAGGTTCATTGTGGTCCCGTTTCAATCATCAGAGATTCCAGACTTTCGGCACTGGCGCGCCATTTCGCAAGAGCGAAATGATGGGAAACAGCATTTTTCTCATGGTGAATCCGTCCGGCGCAGACAGCCTTATGACAAGCTTCCCCTGCCACGCGCTGGCACCGCCGGAAAACCCGGCAATAGCCCGGATTTTAGGCAAAAGTGCCTCCGCCAAGGGGCCGATATAAAGAAGCGTTGCGAAGGCGACCTGACCGGACAGGACGGGTTCCGACCTGGTCAATTCACCGATGTTTCCTTCCAGCCGCAGTTCTTCGGCGTGAACCAGCTTGCCGCCATGGCGAATGCGCCAGCGATCGCGAAACAGCCCCTCATGCATCGCCTCGCCCATGGCCTGACGGCCGAGCAGAACCGCTTCCACTGCGATGAATTCGGCGGATGCATCAATATCCGCTTCAAGTGAGCGGGTAAGCGACGCGCGATCAAAAAGGATGGTTTCCTGCGGCAACCAGTGAAGCTTGGCACCGGGGCCCGCAGACACGCGCGCTGTGACGGCGGCTGTACCGGCTGCTGCCTTGTAAATCTTCTCGCAGGCCTGGGTGGTCACCACGAGGGATGTTCCCTCGCCTGCATCGGCCTGCCATTCCAGCTCATCGCCGCCGGTCAAGCCGCCTGACGAGTTGATGAGAATGGCTTCCATCTCATTGGAAAACGTATCGGGAAGCCTGATCTTGGCGCAGCCTTCCTGAAACAATTGCTCCAGACGGCTGCGGCCAAGCACTGCTTTGGTTACAATGCGTCCGCTGCCTCGGGCGCGCTGCGGGCGGGGTTGTGGGATGCTTTGCTGGTCTGGCGGCACGTCGTCTCCGAAGCTTTGGCGGATGCGGAAGCGGGAACCGCCTTCACGGAGCAATCCGTCTTCGCAGTTGCGTCGACAACCATCTGCCCTTCCGTATTCTGGAAGAACTCCCACATTCTTTCCGCCGCATCAAGCCGCTGGACGGTATCGGTCGCAGGCATCTTGCGCTCGACGGCCTGCTGGACCTTGCCTGCTGCATCGCTGGATGGCTTACGAATGATCGCCGCGGCAGAGGCGACGACCTCAGCTTTCATGGCGGCGCGCGGCCAGGCATGGTCCCAGGCATCGATAACGTAGGAATGGATGCGGGCACCACTCTTGCAGACATCATAGGAATTGAAGGTGAAGGTATCCGTGGACTTGCTCTTGACCGCGCCCTTGCAGCCATCGATCTCGGCCCAGCGCTTCAAGGCGGTCTCACCGCCATACTGCCAATAGGGCTTGCCGCCGCCCTGATAGGGGTTGGCGGGATCTTTCAACCCGGCAAAGGCGACGATGGAAAGTGGCTTTGCAGGTGTGCAGCTTTTTGCATCCGGCGCCCATTTTCCGGCGTCTTCCATGGGAAGGCCGGCGCGCAACGATGCCACAAAACCGGCAGCCGCAAAGTCATTCGTGCCGTTGCACAGATATTGTGACAGCATACGCCCGCCGCCGGAATAACCGGAGCCATAAAAGCGGGCCTCGTCCACACACAATGTGGATTTGACCATGCTGACGGCGTCACGGATAAAGGCAGGCTCGTCCAGACCACCCTCACGCTTGGTCACGCCAGGAACATTCCACGCATTCGTGCCGGGCAACTCGCCCTTGAGGCTGCCTTGCAGCGCAACGACGACGACGCCCTCGCGCTCGCCCACCTTGTCCCAGCCGCTGCGGTCCAACTGGCCATTCGGATTGCTGTTGCTGCCGTGGAAATCAAAAACGACAGGCATTTTCTTCTGCCCGTCATAGGAAGACGGAACAAAATACACGCCGCTGCGTTGATTGCCTTCAGAGACCAGCGAAAACGCGTGTCTCCCCGGTTCGATTGTCTGTCCGCAGGTTGACGCCAGCGCGGCGGCACTCGTGGCCGTAAGAATGGCAAAGCCCGCAACCAAAGTGCGAGCGGGACGGACAAACCGGGCAAGCCGGCCAGCAACAGTCGTAAAATTCATCGGCACGCCTTTATTGGCACAGTTCCCCGACAGTATGCCGGAAAATTCGTGGAATGTAAGGGATCGACGGGAGCGACATGCAGATGGCCTCGCCATTGTGTCTTGCATGTTGCAGTTTCGTGCCAATAACACAGGCTTTTAATCAATGAAACGCTAAAATTGCGCATAAAAGCCATGCAGAGCTGCATGGCTTTCACAATTTTGCGAAGCTTTTCTCCATTCGTGAACAGGATACTCGCCTCTCAGACCGTCAGATGACGGCGGGCTTCGGGCATATCCAGCGTTTCCGCCACGCCCTCGTGAACGATCTCGCCACGGTCCATGATGTAGACGTAATCGGCAAGCTCGCGGCAGAAATCCAGATATTGCTCCACCAGAAGGATCGCCATGCCGGTGGAGTCCCGCAAATATTTGATCGCCCTTCCGATGTCCTTGATGATCGATGGCTGGATGCCTTCCGTCGGCTCGTCCAGGACGAGGATCTGGGGGCGCGTCACCAGCGCGCGGCCAATCGCCAGCTGCTGCTGCTGCCCGCCCGAAAGGTCTCCGCCGCGGCGCGACAGCATGGATTGCAGCACCGGGAACAGGCTGAATATATCGTCTGGAATGAACCTGTCCTTGCGTGGCAGCGGCGCGTAGCCTGCCTGCAGGTTTTCCTGCACGGTCAAGAGCGGAAAGATCTCACGGCCCTGCGGCACATAACCCACGCCGCGCTTGGCGCGCTGGTAGGGCGCAAGTCCGTTGAGGGGTTCGCCACCAAAGGTAATCGTGCCGCTGCTCAGCGGATGCTGGCCGGTGACGGCGCGCAAGAGCGAGCTTTTTCCCACGCCATTGCGACCGAGGACGCAGGTAATCTTGCCCATCTGCGCATTGAGGGAAATCCCGCGCAGCGCCTGCGCTGCCCCATAGTGAAGATTGATGTTCTCGACGCTCAGCATGATGCAATCCTGTTTGATGACGTTCGCCGTGCAGCGAACCTAGCGCCCCAGATAATTTTCGATGACCTTTGGATCGCTGGACACGAAATCGATCGACCCTTCGGCAAGCACGGACCCTTCCGCCAGACACGTCACCTTCACGCCGAGGTCGCGGATGAAGCCCATGTCATGCTCCACGACCACCACGGAGCGGGTCTTGGCGATTTCCTTCAGCAGCACCGCAGTTTCTGCCGTTTCTGCATCCGTCATTCCCGCCACGGGCTCATCGACCAGCAGGAGCTTTGGCTCCTGCGCCAGCAGCATCCCGATCTCAAGCCACTGTTTCTGCCCGTGGGACAGATTGGCGGCAAGATCATTGCGGCGGTGGCCGAGACGAACCGTGGCCAAGATCTCCTCAATGCGGGTCTTGTCGTCTTCCGTCAGGCGATAGAACAGCGTTGCGAAGACGCCGCGCTTGCGGTTGAGCGCCAGTTCCAGATTGTCCCAGACCGTGTGGCTCTCAAACACCGTCGGCTTCTGGAACTTGCGGCCGATGCCCAATTGCGCGATATCGGCCTCGTCCTTTTTTGTCAGGTCGATACTGTCTTCGAACAGCACCGTGCCGCTGTTGGGCCGGGTCTTGCCGGTGATGATATCCATCATCGTGGTCTTGCCCGCACCATTGGGGCCAATGATGGCGCGAAGCTCACCCGGCTCGACCACGAAGGACAGGGAATTCAAAGCCTTGAAGCCATCGAAGGACACGGAAACGCCGTCCAGATAGAGCAGGCTTTTGGCTCTTTTTTCGGAGATCATGTTCATCGTCGCTACTCCGCAGCCTGTTGCGCCGCCTTGACGGCATCGTCATTTTCGGTCCGACGCACCTTGTCCTTGGCCTCTTCCACCCGCTTTTCCCGGCGGCCTGCAAGATAATGTTGGACGGTGCCGACAATGCCCTTGGGGAAGAACAACGTCACGGCAATGAAAAGGCCACCCAGCGCAAAGAGCCAGAATTCCGGGAATGCGCCGGTGAAGTAGCTCTTGCCACCATTGACCAGCACCGCGCCAAGGATCGGCCCGATCAGGGTTCCGCGTCCGCCGACAGCGGTCCACACCACGACTTCGATTGAGTTGGCGGGAGAGAACTCGCCGGGATTGATGATGCCCACCTGCGGCACGAACAAGGCACCTGCGATACCGGCCATCATGGCCGAGACGACGAAGGTAAAAAGCTTGATGTTCTCGACCCGGAAGCCAAGGAAGCGCACGCGGCTTTCCGCATCGCGCACGCCCACCAGCACCTTGCCAAACTTGGAGTTGACGATGCCGGAGGCTATCAGCAGGCAGAGCGCCAGCATGATGGCCGTCATGGCAAACAGAACGGCGCGCGTGCCATCCGCCTGTACGGAAAAGCCGAGAATATCCTTGAAATCCGTCAGCCCGTTATTGCCGCCAAAGCCCATATCATTGCGGAAGAAGGCAAGGAGCAGCGCATAGGTCATGGCCTGCGTGATGATGGAGAGATAGACGCCGTTGACGCGGGAGCGAAAGGCAAACCAGCCAAAGACGAAGGCAAGCAGGCCGGGCACGACAAGAACCATCAGCATGGCAAACCAGAACATGTCGAAGCCATGCCAGAACCACGGCAGTTCCTTCCAGTTCAGAAACACCATGAAGTCGGGAAGGATCGGATGGCCATAGGTGCCCCGCGTGCCGATCTGCCGCATCAGATACATGCCCATGGCATAGCCACCGAGCGCAAAAAAGGCTGCATGGCCAAGCGAGAGAATGCCGCAATAACCCCAGACGAGATCGAGCGCCAGCGCCAGAATGGCATAGGCCAGATATTTGCCGAGCATCGACATGATGTAGGTGGGGATGCGGAATGGGCTGTCTGCGGGAAGCAGCAGGTTGGAGGCAGGCACGAGGACCGCGACGGCTAGGATGATGCCGATGGCGATGAGGATCCGGCGGTCGAGCGCCCGAAGGAGGAAGCCGGTAATCATGCTTCAATCGCCCTTCCCTTGAGTGCGAAGAGACCGCGTGGCCGCTTCTGGATGAACAGGATGATGAGAACGAGAACCAGGATCTTGCCGAGCACGGCGCCGACGGTCGGCTCCAGGAACTTGTTGAGCACGCCGAGCGTCAGCGCGCCGACAAAGGTTCCCCAGAGATTGCCGACCCCGCCGAACACCACGACCATGAAACTGTCGATGATGTAGGACTGGCCGAGATTGGGAGAGACATTGTCGATCTGCGAGAGCGCCACACCCGCCAGCCCGGCAACGCCGGAACCGAGCGCGAAGGTGAAAGCATCAACCCAAGGGGTGCGAATACCCATGGAAGACGCCATCCGCCTGTTCTGCGTCACCGCCCGCATTTGCAGACCGAAGGCCGACCGCTTGAGAAGGAGTAGCAGAGCGAAGAAAACGGAGAGCGAGAAACAGACAATCCAGACGCGATTCCAGGTGAAGTTGAGGTAGCCGACGCTGAACGAGCCGGACATCCAGCTCGGATTGCCAACTTCGCGGTTGGTTGGCCCGAAGATGGAACGCACGCCCTGCTGCAGGATGAGAGAAATGCCCCATGTCGCGAGCAGCGTTTCGAGCGGACGTCCATAGAGAAAGCGGATAACACCGCGCTCCATGACCAGACCGACCGCACCGGTGACCAGAAAGGCGACGGGCAGCGCAATCGCCAGCGACCAGTCGAACAGGCCGGGGTAGTTGGCGCGGATCACCTCCTGCACCATGAAGGTGGAATAGGCACCGATCATCACCATCTCACCATGGGCCATGTTGATGATGCCCATGACGCCAAAGGTAATGGCAAGGCCGATGGCGGCCAGCAGAAGCACGGAGCCGAGAGACAGGCCATACCAGATGTTCTGCGCGGCGTCCCAAAGAGCCAGCGTGCTTTCAATATAGGCAATGGCAGCATCGATATCGGGTTTCAGGCTGGCGTCGGTTACATTACCGGCCGCCATGAGAATGCTGACACCACCACGCCCACCCAGGCTTTTGATGGTCTCTATAGCGGCGCGCTTTTCATCGACGGATCGATCTGAAGCCAGCACGGAGACGGCCCGCGCTTCTTCCATACGCGTGCGCACCTGGCTGTCGGTTTCCTTGGCGATTGCCGCTTCCAGCAATTGCAGGTTTTCGGCGCTCGGTGCTTTCAACACGGCATCGGCGGCAGCCAGGCGAACAGATTTGTCAGGGCTGAGCAATGTCAAGCCACCCAGAGCGGCGCGAATAACACGGCGCAGATTGTTGTTGACGCGGATCTTGGTGACCGCGGCCTTCGGTGCCTCACCCGCGCTCTCGCCGGTCAGGGGATCGACAAGCGTGAAATTGGCGCCGGCTGCCTTTGTCATGAAAACGCGATTGTCGGATTTGCGGACATAGAGATCGCCTTCCGCAAAGGCTTCAAGCGCGGGAACCACACGTGGATCACCGGACGCTGCAATCTGGCCCGTCAACGTCTCGGCCTGCTTGAAGTCAGCCGTGCCAAGCGCATCAATCAGCACTTTAGGATCGCTTTGCTGGGCGAAGGATGGAGCAGCGATGCCGAGCGCCAGCCACAGACACATGGCTCGAAGAAGAAATCGGATCGTCATGTCAGTTCCCCAATATACGAGACGGCGATGCATCAGTGCCTATGGTGACGCGGGAGTGGACAGCCCCTCTGCCCTCTCTATCGTCATCCTCGGGCTGGACCCGGAGATCTGCTGCCGCTGCGGCGTGTTCCATCATCTCCGAGAGAACGCGGTTGCCGTTGATAGATCCTCGGGTCGAGCCCGAGGATGACGGAGAGTGTGGAGGTCATGTCAGTCAGGATGGTAGACCCCTCCCCGTTACGGAGAGGGATCGAGGCGCGACATTACATGCCCTTGCCACCGCATTTGCCCGAAGCGACGTTGAAGTTGCCGCACTCCATGGGCTTGCGCCAATCGGAGATCAGGTCCTTGGAGTCAGGCAGGTAATCCGACCATTCGTCGCCGACGACCTGCGCGGTCTGCTGCACGATTTCGAACTGACCGTCAGACTGGATTTCGCCAATCAGAACCGGCTTGGTGATGTGGTGGTTCGGCATGACGGTGGAATAGCCGCCCGAGAGGTTTGGCACGGAAACGCCGATGATCGTATCCAGAACCTTGTCGGTCTCTGTCGTGCCAGCAGCTTCCACCGCCTTGACCCAGGCGTTGAAGCCAATATAGGCGGCTTCCATTGGGTCGTTCGTCACGCGCTTGTCGTTCTTGGTGAAGGCGTGCCATTCCTTGATGAATTCGGCATTCACAGGGCTGTCGACGGACTGGAAGTAGTTCCAGGCGGCCAGGTGGCCGACCAGCGGACCGGTATCGAGGCCGGCAAGCTCTTCTTCACCCACGGAGAAGGCGACGACTGGAATGTCTTCAGCCTTGACGCCCTGGTTCGCCAGTTCCTTGTAGAAGGGCACGTTGGCGTCACCATTGATGGTGGAAACTACAGCTGTCTTCTTGCCGGCAGAGCCGAATTTCTTGATGTCGGAGACGATCGTCTGCCAGTCGGAATGGCCGAATGGCGTGTAGTTGATCATGATGTCCCCTTCCTTGACGCCCTTCGACATCAGGTAGGCTTTCAGGATCTTGTTGGTTGTCTGTGGGTAGACATAGTCCGTGCCCGCCAGAACCCAGCGCTCGACGCCTTCGGTGCTGGCCAGATAATCGACAGCGGGAATAGCCTGCTGGTTGGGGGCTGCACCGGTATAGAAGATGTTGCGCGAGGATTCTTCGCCTTCATACTGCACGGGATAGAAGAGGATGGAGTTCAGCTCTTCAAAGACAGGCAGAACGGATTTGCGCGAGGACGACGTCCAGCAACCGAAGACGGCTGCGACCTTATCTTGGCTGATCAGCTGGCGAGCCTTTTCCGCAAAGAGCGGCCAGTCGGAAGCCGGATCGACAACAACGGCTTCGAGCTTCTTGCCGAGAACGCCGCCCTTCTTGTTCTGCTCCTCGATCAGCATCAACATGGCGTCTTTTAGAGTTGTCTCGGAAATCGCCATAGTGCCGGACAAGGAATGCAGAACGCCGACCTTGATCGTATCGTCAGCGGCAAACGCGCCATGGAATGCTGTGGTAGACAAGATGGCGCCGAGCAAAGCGCCAGAAAGCATGTTCTTGAAAGTCATCGGAAGGACCCCTCTCCTGTTCAGCCTCTATGGGCTCAGCGGTTATTTTACCGCTGCTGGAGGGGACTATCGGTCTCGCATCCGCAAAACCGTATACGTCAATTGACGTAGGTAGGGTGGCGAAACAGGAACGCCAGCTTATTCACTGTAGATTTGGGCGGACTGCTACCGCCCGCGATGCCGTACTTAGTTGTGTGGCTTGTCCGGATCGCAGGTGTCGAGAATGGCTTGCTGATGATACCAGCTGTCGAAATCGACATGCGTCTTCGGCGTGGAGATCGACTGGCCCGTCGTTACGGTCACATTGCGCATGCCTTTGAAGCCTGCACGACCACCGACAGGGAACTGATAGATTGTGGCACTCTCCAAATGCGGTTCACTTCTCATGACATTCACTCTCTCGTTGAATAGCCAGCATTTTTGCCTCAACCCAAATATACGCCCAAACACGCCGAAAAACACCCCTCCTGATTAAAAAAATATCAGAACGCCTATTTTTTAGGCGTCATATAATCTTCATGGTGCAAAGAACAGTCTTTATGCAGATATCGAGCGAAACTTCGAAATTTTCGCAAGAAAAATACGTTTCCGAAAAGAAACGGCATCATTTTTGACCAAAAATTGTCTCTGCCCTGCCAAAAGCATCGGAAATGCTTAGGTTTTTCAAAAATGCGCCTTGCGATATTTCCGATATTTCTGACCTCAAACAACCCATTCGCTTGAAAAAAAGACGGCGCCCGGTCGTTGCCACGTCAAACTGGCACGGGGAATGCTTCTATAGGGACAGCACTTGAAAGCGAGGGCAGTTCACAGGGCTGTTTGTTCGCAAAGGGAATATCAAGGCTTCGCATCTTAACCTATGAGAGGTTCGTAATGACTAAGTTCAAACTCGAGTACATCTGGCTGGATGGTTACAAGCCGGTAGCAAACCTGCGCGGCAAGACCCAGATCAAGGAATTCGATGAATTCCCAACGCTCGAGCAGCTGCCACTCTGGGGCTTTGACGGCTCCTCCACGCAGCAGGCCGAAGGCCACAGCTCCGATTGCGTTCTCAAGCCCGTCGCGATCTATCCTGACCCGGCCCGCACAAATGGCGCGCTCGTCATGTGTGAAGTCATGATGCCGGATGGCGTGACACCGCACCCATCGAACAGCCGCGCGACCATTCTCGACGACGAAGGCGCATGGTTCGGCTTTGAGCAGGAATACTTCTTCTACGAAGATGGTCGTCCGCTCGGCTTCCCTGAGCAGGGCTACCCAGCTCCACAGGGCCCATATTACACAGGCGTCGGCTACAAGAATGTCGGCTCCATCGCTCGCGAAATCGTTGAAGAGCACCTCGACCTCTGCCTCGAAGCAGGCATCAACCATGAAGGCATCAATGCCGAAGTGGCCAAGGGTCAGTGGGAATTCCAGGTGTTCGGCAAGGGCTCCAAGAGCGCTGCCGACCAGATCTGGATCGCGCGTTACCTGCTTCTCCGCCTTTGCGAAAAGTACGGCATTGACGTTGAATTCCATTGCAAGCCACTCGGCGATACCGACTGGAACGGCTCTGGCATGCACTGCAACTTCTCCACCAAGTTCATGCGCGAAGTTGGCGGCAAGGAGTATTTCGAAGCGCTCATGGCTGCTTTCGAAAAGAACTGGAAAGAGCACATCGACGTTTACGGCCCAGACAACCATCTGCGCCTGACCGGCAAGCACGAAACCGCGCCTTGGAACAAGTTCTCCTACGGCATTGCTGACCGTGGCGCATCGATCCGCGTTCCACATTCCTTCGTCAACAATGGCTACAAGGGCTACCTTGAAGACCGTCGTCCGAACAGCCAGGGCTGCCCATACCAAATCGCTTCCGTTGTTCTGAAGACGATCTCGGAAGTGCCGCTCTCGCAGTCGGCTGCTGCCTGATAATACCGATGGCGTCGCTCGATCCGGGCGACGCCATTTTTCTATCCCGCGACGAGGCTATGGAAACCACGCATGGCCGCACGGCAACGCATCATCCCCGTCAGGCGCGAATATAATCGCTGGGTCGCCAACCAGACGCTTGAAGACTATGCGCTGCGCTTCACAGCCAAGAGCGCCCGACAGTTCTCATCCAGCCGCATTTCCCACACCGCCATCGGCGCCATCTCTTTTCTTGCGCTGGAAGCCATCGGCGGCGCCATCACCCTCTCCTACGGCACGACCAACGCGTTTCTCGCCATTCTCGTCGCCTCCGCCGTCATGCTGGCTGTCGGCGTGCCGATCAGCCGCTATGCCATCCGCTACGGCGTCGATATCGACCTTCTGACGCGAGGTGCAAGCTTCGGCTATATCGGCTCCACCATCACATCCCTGATCTACGCCGCCTTCACCTTCATGCTGTTTGCCATTGAGGCATCCATCATGTCCGGCGCGCTGGAACTGGCGCTCGGCATACCCCTATGGATCGGCTACATCATTTCCGCCGTCATGGTCATTCCGCTCGTCACCCATGGTGTGCGCCTCATCAGCCGGTTCCAGATCATCACCCAGCCCTTCTGGATCGTGCTCAACATCCTGCCCTTCATCTTCATCGCTTTTCTGGATTGGGAAAAGTTCGATCTCTGGCGCGCCTTTGCCGGCATTCATCACGCGTCCGGTCCTGCGGGGACGATGGCTGATTTCAATCTGGTCGAATTTGGCGCGGCTTCTGCCGTCATACTGGCGCTGATGTCGCAGATCGGCGAGCAGGTGGATTTCCTTCGCTTTCTGCCAGCCGAGGGAAAGCTGAAGCTGCGGCATCGCTTTGCCGTCTTTCTCGCCGGTGCGGGCTGGGTCCTGGTTGGCGTACCCAAGCTTCTGGCGGGGTCGTTCCTTGTCGTGCTGACCTTCAGCTCAGGCGTGCCGGTAGATCGCGCAGCCGATCCCTCGCAGATGTATCTGACGGCATTTGGCTACATGATACCCAATGAAAATGCCGCCTTGCTGCTGATGGTCGCCTTTGTTGTCATCTCGCAGCTGAAGATCAACGTGATGAATGCCTATGCCGGGTCGCTGGCATGGTCGAATTTCTTCTCCCGGCTCACCCACAGCCACCCGGGCCGTGTCGTCTGGCTGGTGTTCAACGTGCTGATCGCGCTGCTGCTGATGGAACTCGGCATCTACCGGCTGCTGGAAGAAACGCTGGGCATCTTCTCCATCATCGCCATGGCGTGGCTCTGCACCATCTCGGCTGATCTTTTCATCAACAAGCCGCTCGGCCTTGCACCACCCGGCATCGAATTCAAACGCGCCCACCTCTACGATATCAACCCGGTTGGCGTTGGCACCATGACGCTGGCCGCAACAATCGCGCTTGCGGCACATTTCGGCATGTTCGGCGCCATCGCCGCCTCGCTCGCACCCTATCTGACCTTGCTCGTTGCCTTCACCGTCTCTCCGTTGATCGCCTGGGGCACCAGGGGCAAATTCTATCTGGCCCGCAAGCCACGGCAAAAATGGGCACAGGAAAGCAGCATCACCTGCTCCATCTGCGAGCATCCTTTCGAGCCTGAGGACATGGCCTGGTGCCCCGCCTATGCCGCGCCCATCTGTTCGCTCTGCTGCTCACTGGACAGCCGTTGCCACGATATGTGCAAGCCAAAGGCAAAGCTGAACTACCAAGTGGCAACCGTTGCCCGCTCCTTTCTGCCGGATGATCTTGTGGCCCGGCTGGCGACACGGCTTGGCCGTTACGCCATGTCGGCGGCACTCGCCATCATCGTGCTTGGGGCAACGCTGGCGCTGATCGCCCATCAGGTCGGGGCCGCCTCCCCCGCCACGGTGGATGTGGTCAATCGCACCATCCTTGCGGTCTTCTTCGTCTTCGCCGTGATAGCGGGTATCGTCTGCTGGTTTCTGGTTCTCGCCCATGACAGCCGGGTGGTGGCAGAAGAGGAATCTTCACGCCAGAACACGCTGCTGCTCAAGGAAATTGCAGCCCACAAGAAGACCGATGCTGCACTTCAAAACGCCAAGGACACGGCGGAAGCTGCCAACCGGGCGAAGAGCCGCTATGTCGTCGGTCTCAGCCATGAATTGCGAACGCCGCTCAATGCCGTCCTCGGCTACGCCCAGATTCTGGAGCGTGACGACACCATCCCGCAGCCCCGCCAATCGGCAATCAAGGTCATCCGACGCTCCGCCGATCACCTCTCCGGGCTCATCGACGGGCTGCTGGACATATCCAAGATCGAGGCAGGCCGTCTGCAGGTCTATTCCAACGAAATCAACATTCAGGATTTTCTCGACCAGATCCTCGATCTCTTCCGTCCGCAGGCGCAGGCAAAGGGGCTGGAGCTGAAGCACACCCGCACGCGAGCGCTTCCACAATATGTCCGCACCGATGAAAAGCGCCTGCGGCAAATTCTCGTCAATCTTCTGTCAAACGCCATCAAGTTTACCGATGCAGGCGAAGTAGGCTTCGATGTGGCCTATCGCAGCCAGGTCGCGACCTTCACCATTTCCGATACCGGACGCGGCATTGCCGAAAAGGATCTGAGCCGGATCTACGAACCGTTTCAGCGCGGCGAGGCTGAAAGCCTACGCCCCATGCCAGGGCTAGGCCTTGGGCTAACCATCACCCAGCTACTGACCAACACACTGGGCGGTGAAATCTCCGTTGTGAGTGAAAAGGACAAGGGCTCGACATTCAAGATACGGCTGATGCTGTCTGCTGTGGACCGTCCCAGCACCGCACCGGCACCGCAAAAGACCATCGTGTCCTATTCCGGCCCGCGCAGGACCATCGTCGTTGTCGATGACAATGAGGACCATCGTGAACTGATGCGGGAGGTACTGAGCCCGCTCGATTTCGTCGTGCTGACCGCGCAGGGCGGACCGGATTGCCTGGCTCTGATCGAGGGCGTCAAGCCGGACCTTTTCCTCATCGACATTTCCATGCCCGGCATGAGTGGCTGGCAACTTGTCACAAAACTGCGCGAGGCGGGCCAGACCGCGCCGCTGATCATGCTTTCTGCCAATATCGGCGATGGCTCCATTGCCGGTGCGGGCGAGGACAACCACAACGACACAATTGCAAAGCCTGTCGATATCCGCCAGCTGTGCGACAAGCTGGCGGTCCATCTTGGCCTGACATGGGTCTATGATACCGATGTCGTCGTGCCCGCCAAAAACCCGACGGCAGAAATGACCTCACCGGGGCCATCCCACGTCAAGGATTTGCGCCAACTGGGCGAAATCGGTTATATAAGAGGCATCGAGGCAAAACTGGCCGATCTCGCCAACACCCCGAAAAACCTTGCCTTTACGGAAAAGCTGAGCACCTATGTCCAGGTATTCGACATGGCGGGCTATGCAGATTTTCTCAGCCAGTTCGATAGCCCGGACACCATCAAAAAGGACAGTCAGCCATGAGCGTACCGTCTGCCGCGCTGGCGAAAGATATCGTGCTTCTGGTGGATGACAGCCCGGATGCGCTGGGCTTTCTGACCGAGGCGCTGGAGCAGTCCGGCTTTTCCGTCCTGATCGCAACGTCGGGCCAGTCTGCCCTCAACATTGCCGAACGCATCACCCCCGACATCATCCTGCTGGATGCCGTCATGCCCGCCATGGATGGATTTGAAACCTGCATCCGGCTGAAATCCAATGCGGCGATCACGCAGGTCCCTGTCATTTTCATGACGGGGCTGACGGAAACCGAGCATGTGGTCAGGGCACTCGGCTCCGGTGGCGTCGACTACTTGACCAAGCCGATCAATATCGACGAATTGCGCGCCCGTATTCGCGTTCACCTCTCCAATGCCCGGTCAGCCCAAAGCGCACGGGTCGCATTGGACGCAGCAGGCCGACATTTGCTGGCGGTGCGCGCCAATGGCGCCATTCACTGGTCCACGCCGCAGGCAACGCGGCTGGTCAATGCCGCAACCGGCCGCGATGACGGGCTTGATATGGTCTCTGTCCACATTTCAAAATGGCTGTCAGACCGCGGCAATGATGCACTTCGCGATGCACCGCTGACGATTCAGCCGGCGGACGGGGCGATGTTGCAACTGACGTTTCTCGGCGCGATGGGGCCAGACGAGCATCTGTTTCGTCTGACAGCAGCCAGCGACAAGTCAGCCGACGCGCTGCTGCGGCAACATTTTGCCCTCACCGTGCGCGAATCCGAAGTGCTGCTGTGGATTGCAAAAGGAAAGGCCAACCGGGATATCGCCGATATTCTCGGGCTTTCCGCAAGAACGGTCAACAAGCATCTGGAGCAGATATACGTCAAGCTCGGCGTGGAAAACCGTGCCTCTGCAGCCGTGAAGGCAGCGCATATCCTGCACGACACATAAAAAAACGGGCGCAAAAGCAGCGCCCGCCTTTTTCATTACGAAATGCCGGTTTTAGCGGCAGATACGCGTTTCCTTCACGACCACGCGACCGTGATGATGCGTGCGCACCTTCTTGACAAAGCAATCGCGGGCAACGCGGTGGTGGCGCGGGCGGTACTCTTCGCGCATAGGCGTACGTACCTTCTGCGTCGTGGTGACCGTTACGGTTTCAGCGTAGGATGGCGCAGAAAAGGTGAAGAAGGAAGAAACGGCGATCAGGGAAGAGATGAGGATGGTTTTCATGGATGAGACCTTTTGTTTGGGTTGCTGACAAACGCGTGATCTCGCCAAGGGTTCCAACTCCAAATATTAATCCTGCGTAATATTGCCACGCTCAAAAAGCACTTGGCGTACAATAGTATAGGAGACTGGATATGAGACACAGGGCAGACAATCTGGTCATCCTTTCCGGCTGCTCGGGTGGTGGTAAATCCACCCTTCTGGCAGAGCTTTCCAGGCGCGGTCATGCGACCGTCGAGGAGCCCGGTCGTCGCATCGTGAGGCAGGAAACGTCAGGTCAGGGTACGGCCCTTCCCTGGATCAATATGGAAGCATTTGCCCGTCGCGCCGTCGCCATGTCCCTCGAAGATCGCGAAAATGCGCCTGCGACAGGCTGGGTGTTTTTTGATCGGGGCTTAGTGGACGCAGCCTCTGCCCTACACGCTGTGGCCGCAGACAGGCTGCTTCATGGGTTGAGGAACAGCCACCGCTACAACAGCCGCGTCTTCCTGACACCGCCATGGCCTGAGATCTATGTCTCCGATGGCGAGCGTCAGCATGATTTCAGCGCCGCCGTTGCGGAGTACGAACGGTTGCTCCGCGATTACCATACTCTTTCCTATGATCCCGTGGTGCTTCCGAAAGTCAGTGTCAGCGAGCGTGCGGATCTGGTTCTGGAAATGCTGGGCTGAGCCAGGATCAACGTGCCTGAAGCAATTGCGATACGGTCACCAATTCCAAGCCTTTCTGGCGCAATCCGTCTATGATCAGCGGCAGAGCCTGACGCGATACGTCGCGGCTGCGATACATCACATGCAACAGAATGATCGAGCCGCTCTTCGCGTGATCAATGACGTGTTTGGCAAGGGCGTCGGGGTTGCCGGCGAGGTCGGGATAGGATTCCGGCTCCACATCCCACATGATTGTCTTTCTGCCATGCTGCGAAAGATACCAGGGCAGGCTCACAAGTTTCTTGCCGAAGGGCGGGCGAAACAGGATCTCGCCCTCATAGCCTGCAGCACGGATGGCCGCATCGGTACGCTCCACCTCGTCCTTGACGCTGGCGGGGCCCATGAAGGCCATGTTCGCATGGCTATAGGAATGGTTGCCGATCTCATGGCCCGCATTGACGATCATCCTCGTCTGCGCCAGATTTTCACCCGCCTCTTTGCCAGTCAGAAAAAAGGTCGCCTTGGCATCTCTCTCCCGAAGGACTGCCAGAACATCATTGGTAAAACGTGCCGATGGTCCATCATCAAGCGTCAGAGCGACAAGTGGCTTGGCGGTCTCAACCCTCGCGACCATCTCGCCGAACAACTGGGATGTTCGGGATTTGCTGTAGAGATGAAGGCCGAACAAGCCGACGGACAGGAGAACGACAACAATGAGGCCAGCGGCATAACGCCAGAACATGAATGCCACCTTTGATTGCATGATCGATGGCCATTTGTTGCGGGCTTTGTTGGCAGTATTGTGGCACCTGCTCAGGGGTCAAGAAAAAGCCCGGCATCTCTGCCGGGCTCCTCATCGTCCATTTCGTGGGGATTACATGCCCTGCTGGAAGTAGCTGTACTTGCCGTCCGGGCCCTTCTTCCACTCGTACATGACGTAGCCTGGAAGCTTCGGGTCGCCCTTTTCGTCGAAGGAGAGTTCGCCGAGAACGGTGGAGAACTTGCCCTTCTTCATGGCGGCAGCAACGGCTTCAGGATCGAGCGAGCCTGCGTCCTTTGCAGCAGCAGCGATGGTCTGTACGGCAGCGTAGGAGTAAAGCGTGTAAGCTTCAGGGTTGAAGCCAGCAGCCTTGAACTTGGCAACCAGATCCTTGTTGGCAGGGTTGATGGTTGGATCAGGACCGAAGGTGTTCAGCGTGCCTTCAACCGCGTCGCCAGCGATGGAGGCAAGTTCGTTCGAAACGATGCCGTCACCGGAAACGAGCTTGGCCTTCAGACCCTGGTCGGCAGCCTGGCGGATGATGAGGCCAGCTTCGGTGTGGAGACCACCCCAATAGATGACCGATACGCCAGCTTCCTTCATCTTCGCGATGAGGGCCGAGAAGTCCTTGTCGCCGACGTTTACGCCTTCGTAGATGGCTTCCTTGACGCCTGCAGCGTTTGCAGCCTTCTTGGTTTCATCGGCAAGACCCTGTCCGTAAGGTGTCTTGTCATGAATGATGGCAACCTTGGCATCCTTGAAGTTGTCGGCAAGATACTTGCCGGCAATGCCGCCCTGCTGGTCATCACGGCCGCAGGTGCGGAATGTGTTCCACAGGCCGCGTTCGGTGAAGACCGGGTTGGTCGCCGCTGGCGTGATTTCGAGAATGCCGTTTTCAGCGTAGACTTCGGAGGCAGGAATGGAAACGCCGGAGTTGAAGTGACCGACGACAAACTTGACGCCGTCAGCAACGAACTTGTTGGCAACCGAGATGCCCTGCTTCGGGTCGGATACGTCGTCGCCGAGTACGATCTTGATCTGTTCACCGTTGATGCCGCCGGCAGCGTTGATGTCTGCCGCAGCCTGCTCAGCACCCTTCTGGAGCTGTGCGCCGAAAGCCGCATTCGGGCCGGTCAGCGGGCCGCCAACGCCGACAAGAATGTCAGCCCAGGCAGAACCACTGAAGGCGACCATTGCGGTCAGCGCAACTGCGGAAAGAAGAGACTTCTTCATTATATTACTCCCAGTTCCATGGTTGGGTTGATTATCCCTGCCTGCTCAGCACCCACCTTAACTGCTCAGGCTGTTCCACTCATGCGGGCATTCTGAATTCAGAAAAACGCCGCTGTCAATCTTTCTTCTTATAAGAAAATGATGAAGTTCGGTCGTAGAGCCAATAGTAGTTATTGACCATCTGGCTGGTGCGTCTCATGCGGAAACCAACCGTTGCAAAAGCCAGCAGAACGACGACGTCCATCAGGTAGTAAAAGCCGTCCAGCATGGGCCCTGCAAAGAGCGCATGGTGCAGAAAGCGCATCACAACACCCAGGAGAAGCGTGTAGATAACAACACGCGGATATTCGTCCCAGCTGTCGGCAACCGACTTTCCGGTCCGCCAGGCCGTCCAGAAACCGAGAAGAACAACCAGTCCGCGCAGCACATAGCGAACACCGCTGTCACTTTCGAAAAAAAGTCCCTGCATCTTTTTCCCCATCAGCGCCCTTGGCAATTTGCCGCAGACCTGCCTTTGTTTCTCGCCCGCCGTTTCCCGGCCAGCATTATTGTTATGTCTTTCGCCCGTGCCGATGCCAGACACACCGGGGGCCGTATCGATCCGCGCCCGCGAGGCGGACGCGGATAGTCTCAGTGGCGACCGCCTTCGAGATAGGCTGCCCGCACTTCCGGATTGGCCAGAAGCTCCTTGCCTGAACCGCTCATCGTGACCTTGCCGTTGACCATTACATAGGCACGGTCGGAAAGCTTCAAGGCTGCGAAGGCGTTCTGCTCCACGAGGAACACGGTTAGACCTTCCTCCTTGTTGAGGGTCTTGATCGCCTCGAAAATGCCCTTGACGATCAGCGGCGCGAGACCAAGCGAAGGCTCATCCAGCAACAGCAGCTTCGGCCGCGACATCAGCGCACGGCCGATGGACAACATCTGCTGCTCGCCACCCGAAAGCGTGCCGCCGCGCTGGCTCTGCCGCTCTTTCAGACGAGGGAACATCGTGAAGATCTTTTCGACGTCCTCTTTGAAGTGCTTGAGATTGTCCAGATTGGCGCCCATCTGGAGATTTTCCAGAACGGTCATGCGCGGGAAGATGCGACGTCCCTCAGGAGATTGCGCGATGCGGCGTCGCGCGATCAGGTGTGTCGGAATTTTCGTAATGTCTTCGCCATCGAAAATCACCGAGCCGGTGCGCGCCTGCGGGCTGCCGCAGATCGTCATCATCAGGGTTGACTTGCCTGCACCATTGGCGCCGATAAGGCTGACGATTTCGCCGCGGTTGACGACGACATCGACACCGGCCAGCGCACGAATGTTGCCATAATAGGTTTCGACATTCTGGACTTTGAGAAGGGGTTCACCGGACATCAGACGGTCCCCCCGCCGAGTTCTTCTGCAATCACTTCTTCCACTTCATCATCTTCGACACCGAGATAGGCGGCGATGACCTTGGGGTCGTTCTTCACGTGATCAGGCGTTCCATCGGAAATCTTCTGGCCATATTCCAGCACCACGACGTGATCCGAAATCTCCATGACGACGGACATGTCGTGTTCGATGAGAAGCAATGACGTGCCTTCGGCCCGGATGCCGCGCAAAAGATTGTTGAGCGCGAGCGATTCCTTCGGGTTGAGACCCGCAGCAGGCTCGTCCAGGCACAGCAATTCCGGCTCGGTGCACATGGCTCGGGCAATTTCCAGACGACGCTGCGCGCCGTAGGGAAGATCGCCAGCCGGATCGTCTGCACGATCGGTCAGCTCTGCCTTGTCCAGCCAGTATTTGGCCTTTTCGATCGCCGCACCGGCAGCCTTGCTGTAGGTCGGCAATCCCAGAAGCCCCAGGATCGTGTAACCCGATGCCTTCATCAGCGTGTTGTGCTGGGCAACCAGAAGATTTTCCAGAACAGTCAGGCCGGAAAACAGCCGGATGTTCTGGAAGGTGCGGGCAACCTTGGCTTTCTTGGTGATCTCGAAATCGGGCAGACGCTCCAGGAGATGCTCCTCGCCCGTCTTGCGCCGCATCGTGATCATGCCCATCGTTGGCTTGTAGAAGCCGGTGATGCAGTTGAACACGGTCGTCTTGCCGGCTCCGTTCGGTCCGATCAGCGCGGTGATTTCGCCGCGACGAGCCTCGAAGGAGAAGTCGTTGATGGCCATCAGGCCGCCGAACTTCATGGAGAGATGCTCGACCTTGAGAATGGTGTCTTTTGTCATTGCAGTGTTTCCGGAAGCCATCAGCCGTGACCTTCCTTGGTGAAGCTGCCGGAGACCGACTTGCGTTCTTTCAGGAAGGCCGTTGGTTCACGCGAACCGACGAAACCGCGGGGTTTGAACAGCATGACGATGACCATCGCCAGACCGAACAGCAGCATGCGGTAAAGTTCCGGCGTGAAGTCATTGCCGAAGACGTGCTTGAGGAATTCCATCTCGCGCAGCAGCTCGGTGCCGCCAACCATGACGACGGCGGCGATGGCGATACCCGTCAGAGATCCCATGCCGCCGAGAACGACGATAGCGAGAATGACGGCCGATTCCAGGAAGACGAAGCTCTCAGGTGAGACGAAGCCCTGACGTGCGGCAAAGAAGGAGCCCGCAAAGCCACCGAACATGGCACCGGTCGCAAAGGCGGTCAGCTTGGTCTTGACGGTGTCGATGCCAAGCGAACGGCAGGCGATTTCATCTTCGCGCAATGCTTCCCAGGCACGGCCAATCGGCATGCGGCGCAGCTTTATCGTCACATAGGCGGTCAACATGCACAGCAGCAGAATGACATAGAAGAGGAAGATCTTGTAATAGGCGGACGACATCGACAGGCCGAAAGCCTTGGCGAAATTGTTGGGCGCGCCGACATCGAAAGACCAGATGCCGAAGACGGATGCCTTGGCGATGCCGGAGATACCGAAGGTTCCCTTTGTCACCTCGGTCCAGTTGAGCAGGACGAGGCGGATGATCTCACCGAAGGCAAGCGTGACGATAGCAAGGTAGTCACCGCGCAGACGCAGAACCGGGAAACCAAGGATGATGCCCCAGAAAGCCGCCAATATGCCGGCCATTGGTAACAGCACCCAGAAAGACAGGCCAAAGTAACTGGACAGCAGTGCATAGGAATAGGCACCGACGGCGTAGAAGGCGACATAGCCGAGGTCCAGCAGACCGGCGAGGCCAACGACGATGTTCAGACCCCAGGCCAGCATCACATAAATCAGGATCTGGATCCCGAAGTTGTCGACCAGCTTGAGAGAGCCCTGATAACCGAAGAGACCGACCGCAATTGCGGGATAGATCAGCAGGAAAACGAGGGCGATCTTCAGGAAGTGCTTATGAAAAAAGCCCTTCTCTTCGGAAATCTCCAGCACGCCCGACTTCGCTTTCGCCAGCTTGCGGCGATTGAGATGCGGACGGATGAAGCCGACGACCAAGAACCGGCCAATGGCTGCGATTCCAACGAAGATCGCCAGAAGGCCCCAGCGGGTACCCCAGATCAACTGGTTGTTGATGTCCTGATAGGTCACGACACCGACGTAGAGAATGAACATTCCCAGCGAGACGACGCCCGCAAAGAGACCCTCTTTTACAGCTTGCGCCATGAGGTTCGAATCGGATGATCCATTTTCGGAAGCAATGTTCGCCATGATATCAAACCTTCTCGACTTCCGGACGGCCCAGAATACCGGTCGGCTTGAAAATCAACACGAATGCCAGGATTCCGAAGGCTGCGACATCCTTGTACGCGATGGAGAAATAGGCTGACCACAGGCTCTCGATGAGGCCGATGAGAAGGCCGCCCAGCACGGCGCCAGGAAGCGAACCGATGCCGCCCAGAACCGCTGCCGTAAACGCCTTGACGCCTGGAATGAAGCCATCGTTGAAGGAGGCGACGCCGTAATACATGAGGTACATGGTACCCGCCACGGCAGCCAGTGCAGCGCCCATGACGAAGGTGATGGAAATCGTGCGATCCACATCCACACCCAAAAGGGCGGCCATCTTGCGGTCCTGCTCGGTCGCACGCTGGGCGCGGCCAAGCGGCGTCTTGTTGACGATGTACCAGAAGGCAAACAGAAGCACTGAGGTGATGACGACAATCAGCAACTGCTTGAGCGAGATGGTGATGGCGCCGAAATGGTAGACATCAGTAACAAGTGCCGGGATCGGCTTGTTGCGTGGGCCCTGCGTTACCTGAATGAAATTGGACAGGGCAATCGACATACCGATGGCGGTAATCAATGGCGCGAGCCGGAACGAACCGCGCAACGGCCGATATGCCACGCGCTCGATGGCCCAGTTCCACAGGCCGGTCATCAGCATTGCAACCACCATCATCACCAGAAGAAGGATGACGACGGGAATGCCTGCAAAGAACGATGTAAGAATAAGGAAGACGATCAATGCGGCAAAGCCGCCAAGCATGAATATATCGCCATGGGCGAAGTTTATCATGCCGATAATGCCGTAAACCATCGTATAGCCAATAGCGATAAGGCCATAGATCGATCCAAGAGTCAGCCCGTTTATGAGCTGCTGGATAAAGTACTCCATATCTTTCCCCCGGACCCACTCTCAACGGAACAGGTCTCGTTTTATGTTGATGCCGGGGGCTGCATTTTCTGTCCCCCTTGGTTAAAACCCATATCGCGTTCGAAAGAAATGTGAAGTCAAAAATCTGTAAAACAGCTTATTATTTAGGATTTCCCCATCGAATGCCGAAGCAAGGCACATAACGACCATATTTTTGGCAGATCCTGCTTTAAAAAGCAGCTTGCAGAGCGCGTTGCAGCACTATGCTGAGATATATTTCGTCCATCAGATTGCTCGCGTTGTCATGCGGCGCTCAAGAGCGTATGTCGTGTCGCTGAGAAAGCACGACCGGCAAAGGGACCTCCATGCTCGACATTTTGACTGCGGCGACCTTGAAGGCAGGCCGGGAAATCATGGCGGTTCACTCGGCAGGGCCTCATGTCACCTACAAGAACGATTGTTCGCCGGTCACCGAGGCAGACCAGAGAGCCGAAACCATCATCCTCGAAGCCCTGGCAAGCCACTTTCCCACAATTCCGGTCATTGCCGAAGAGGCTGCAGCAAACGGCATCGTGCCCGACGCCGGTGACGAATTCTTTCTGGTCGATCCTCTTGATGGCACAAAGGAATTCATTTCCGGCAAGCAGGATTTCACCGTCAACATCGCTCTTGTGCGTGACGGCGTCCCGGTCATGGGCGTGGTCTATGCTCCGGCACTGAAGGTGCTCTGGACAGGTGATGGTGATATCGCCTGCAAGGTTCACATTTCCGATGACTTCGTGCAGACGGATGCCCGCAAGGTCAGGTGTCGCGCAAAGCCGACGATCCCCATTGCCGTCATCAGCCGTTCCCACTGTACGCCCAAAACAGAGGCCTTTGTGGCCGAGCATGGCCTGATCGACAGCATTTCGATCGGCTCATCGCTGAAATTCTGCATGGTCGCCGAGGGGGCAGCAGATGTTTATCCCCGCTTCAGCCGTACGATGATGTGGGACACCGCCGCCGGCGACGCCGTTCTGCGCGCTGCCGGAGGCGTCACACTGGATATGGCGGGCATGCCACTACGCTATGAACTTCACGACCACGCAGGCGATGGTGACCGCCTGGCAAACCCCGATTTTATCGCGTGGGGCGCTGCGCCTTAAAAAAATTTCTGCATTTCATTCACACCCTCTGATCTGGCCTCACAATCTTCCACGCAACGGAGATTGAACCATGAGTGAACAGACATCGAGACTTGGACTCCCCTATATTCTCCCCTCACAGGCGCAGAAGCACGTCACCCACAATGAGGCACTGCAGAAGCTCGACGCAGTCACCCAGCTTGTGATCCAAGGCGAGTTGGCCACGCCGCCGCAGGCGCTGGCGGATGGCGATTGCTTTCTGATCGCCGCCGACCCGACGGACATCTGGGCACAAAGGGCTGGCCAGCTGGCTTTCTGGCAGGATCTGACATGGAGCTACTTCACGCCAGCAGAAGGTTGGCGCGCCTGGTTTGCGGAAAGCTCCCGGATGAAGGTTCTCTATAACGGCCAGTGGCAAGACGCCCCCCTGCCCGCCACCGCCTCCTTTCGGCAGTTGGGCATCGATGCCACGCCCGATAGCGCCAACCGATTGATCGTGTCCTCGCCCGCCAGCCTGTTTACCGCCGCCTCCACCGGCGGCGGACACCAGATAAAGGTCAATAAATCCAGCCCCGGCGATACCGCATCGCTGCTGTTTCAATCCGGTTGGAGCGGACGTGCAGAAATGGGGCTTTCCGGAAACGACAGCTTTGCCATCAAGTCATCGCCGGATGGTTCTAACTGGAAGACTGCCCTTACCGTTTCCGACAAGGGCCATGTCCTGACGCCCGAGCGCCCTGTCGTGCGGGCCGGACGTGCGAGCGGAAACGTGTCTCATGCAAGCGGCTCCCTATCCGGCTTCACGGATCTGACCCTGCAGCAAGGCGGCTTCGTGCTCGCAGATATCGTTACAGGCACGCTGAAGGAGCTGAAGGTTCCTGCAACCGGCCTATATCTGGTCACGCTTTCGCTTTCCGTGGTCTCGTCCTCGGGCCACACGGTCAGCATAAGGGTCAATGGCACGACCAGTGCACTCGCAATCAACGGGACCACATCAGCGGCAAACAGCATGCAGTCGGTGAGCTTCATGGCAGCATTTAACGAAAATGACCGCATCTCACTTGCACATAGCGGCACCTGCCAGCTTGCCTGTGGCGCTGGAAAAACCGAAATTTCGCTCGTGATGCTGTAAATTCCTCTGACGGCCTGTCATCGCGCCTTGTGGTGACAGGCCGGTCGCAACGCAAAACAAAGCCGAGCTCTGGTCCTGATGAGGCGATAGATGCTGGCCGCTAACTATCCGTGAATATTACACAATCCGAATAAACTGCACTTTTGCTTCTTAGGACATGAAAAAATAACAAAATGAAATTTTCTTTTGGCCGCAGGAATCCAGCAAAACTCGAACAAATCAAGCGAAACCATTCTAATTCTTAATAAATTGTCACGGGATGCTTAGGTAATTTTTAAAGGTACGGTCTTAAAGTGCGTCTGCATATGGTCTTGAGTTTGTGTAGAGTGTCCAATGACCGAAATGATACGCCCACGAGTTAAATATGTCATCGGCCCCGATGGCAGCCCTTTGACGATTGCCGACTTGCCCCCTGCGGATACCCGCCGTTGGGTCATTCGTCGAAAGGCAGAGGTTGTCGCTGCGGTTCGAGGAGGACTATTAAGCCTCGAGGAAGCCTGCGAACGTTATACGCTGACAGTAGAGGAATTCCTTTCCTGGCAGTCCTCCATCAGCGACCACGGTCTTGCAGGCCTGCGTACGACACGCATCCAGCAATACCGTCACTAATTTCTTCTTCCCTTTGTAGGGAAGTCGTGACCGGCGAGGACGCGTCACCCATTTTCCGCTCAGGCGGGAATGCGTGGCGCGCTTTTGTTTGCACGGATGGCGCCCAGGCCGAGATGCTGCCGTTAGAACTCTTAACCCTGTCAGGCTGGAAATAGACGCGCGGTCGTCCCCGCCTTTGCTGTTGGCATATCTCCCAGCGACCTGCACACATAAAAAAGCCGCCCGTAGACCGGACGGCTTTTTGCATATTGGCAGAGAGAAACGAGCGCGCCGGAAAGATCAAAGATCACGATGGCGACAAGACATGCCGTCGCGTCATTGAAAGCAGCCTCCTGATCCACTGGCCACCGTCAATGAGGACGATTCGTTTCTTCCGCCGGTATCAGGCGCGTGCGCGAATCGCTACGTCACGATTTTCCAGCGCTGCGGCTTTTTCGTATTCGGCCTGCACTTCTTCAAGAACAGCTTCGGCTGCTTCTTCCTGCATCTTCAGTTCACGAATGGAAACCTGCAGATTGTCGGCACGCTGCCGGGCTGCTTTCGCAAAGGTTGGATAGGCGAAATGCGTAGGATCGGTAATTCCCGATTTGCTCTCCTCCAGAGAAATCTGATGGACCAACTCCTTGGCCATTCGTTCGAATTCGGACATCATCGACTGCAATTGCTGCAATTGACGACGTTTTTCGTTGACCTGAAATTCCTTCAGGCGAATTAGGCTGTCACGCGACTTCATACGCAATACTCCGTGGATAGCGAGACCCCGGTCATAACTCGAACCGACCCTTCACTCCGGCTGTACCGGAATGATTCTGAAAAGTTACCCGACGTTAATAAAAAATTGGCGTCGTTAACCTTTCGTTTACGGGCATCGTTAATGATAAGGCAGATCATTTAAAGGTCGGTAAATGCCAAGCCCAAAAAAAGAGCGGGCACGACAATGTAAGAGTCGATTGAGTCACTTAGCGGGATTCGTTCACGTTGGGATTCAAGTTTGGTGATGCGGATTCGCGTTGAATAACAGCAAGCTGGAGCCACTATTTAATAAATTCTACACACCTTGCCAAAGGCAATTAGAATTTGTTAACCATTTGGTGGCAGCCTGCAAATCAGGCAACGACTGGATCCGTATCGCGCAAAAGGCAATCATTACCTTCCGCGGGCGGCAAAGGGGATAATTATGCGGGTTCTACTCATCGAAGACGACAGCGCTACAGCTCAGAGCATCGAGCTGATGTTGAAGTCCGAAAGTTTCAACGTCTATACGACCGACCTCGGAGAGGAAGGCGTGGACCTTGGAAAGCTCTACGATTACGACATCATTCTGCTTGACCTCAATCTGCCCGATATGTCGGGCTACGAGGTACTGAGAACGCTTCGTCTTTCCAAGGTGAAGACACCGATTCTCATTCTCTCCGGCATGGCAGGCATTGAAGACAAGGTTCGCGGCCTCGGTTTCGGCGCGGATGACTATATGACCAAGCCTTTCCACAAGGATGAGCTTGTTGCACGTATTCACGCCATCGTCCGCCGCTCCAAGGGCCATGCGCAGTCGGTTATCGCAACCGGCGAGTTGATTGTGAACCTGGATGCAAAGACGGTCGAAGTCGGCGGTCAGCGCGTTCACCTCACAGGCAAGGAATACCAGATGCTGGAGCTGCTTTCGCTCCGCAAGGGCACCACGCTGACGAAGGAAATGTTCCTGAACCACCTTTACGGCGGCATGGACGAGCCCGAATTGAAGATCATCGACGTCTTCATCTGCAAACTGCGCAAGAAGCTGGCAAATGCCGCAGGTGGCGCAAACTACATCGAAACGGTCTGGGGCCGTGGCTACGTTCTGCGCGAGCCGGATGGCGCGACCGAGTATCTCGAAACAGCCTGACATTCTCCCAAGCATACCCGCTAACGAAAAAACCGCCCTCCTCCGGCGGTTTTTTTGCTTTCTGATCACCGTTTCATAGGCTTAGCCTTCAACATCAGCATATCGCCAAGGTGTAGACATGACTTTCCGAGACGCGAACCTGTCAGATGCGGCCAGCCTTGCGGCCATATCCATGGAGGTCTGGGTCGGCACCTACCTCAGGAGGGGCGTCAGCAACGTCTTCGCCGATTATGCGCTGCGCGAATTCACGGCTGCCCGGTTTCAGAGCGCTCTCGAAAGCGACAGGGACCATATTATCGTGTCGCAAAACACCGATGGCATCGACGGTTTTATTCGGCTTTCGCTCGATAGCGAAGCGCCCATCGACGCATGTAGCGGGCTGGAAATCAAAACGCTCTACGTCCAGCCAAGGCACCACGGACGGGGTATCGGCAAAGGTCTTCTCAAAGCCGGTTTCGACAGATGCGCGCAACTGGGTATCCAGTCGGCGTGGTTGACGGTAAATGCCGAAAACACCGCCGCGCGTGATTTTTATCTGTCTCTCGATTTCAGGATCATCGGGCAAACGCATTTCCGCATCGGCGATCAGGCCTACCCGAACGACGTGATGCAGCGAAAACTCACCTGAGCCACTGACCTGAGCCCATGCAAAAAGGGCCGCTTATGGCAGCCCTTTCGCGCATTTGATATCCTTGCGAATCAGGCAGGCTCGACTGTCGTTGCCGTGAATACGACGCGGTCTTCATGGACCTTGTATTCGATTGTCATGCCCGCTTCCTGCGCCATCAGCAGCGTGTAATAGGGCTGAACGGAATGGGCATCGATGGCTTCTTCCTCGGTGCCTTCGGAAAGCTGCGCAAATTTGGCCGGCACACGCATCATGCGGCCTTTGACGGTGATTTCGAATCGCGCATCCGTTTCAGGATTTTCCAGAACGACATCGACGTTGCCGCCGCGTGGAATGGCGGCGTATGCCACCAGAAACAGATTAAGCAGCAACTTGACCCGGTTTTTCGGCACGATTGCGCGCGGGCCGGTCCAGCTGACTTCCGCCTTCTTTTCTGCAGCAGCAAAATCCTTGGCGGCCTTTTCCGCTTCGCCTGTGTCGATGGAAGCACCGGCAGAACCGGAGGCACCGAAAGCAAGGCGGGCAAACTTCAACCGTACCGATGCGTTGAGCGCAGATGTTCTGATCAGATCGAGTGCGTCCTCATCGGAGCCACCTTCATCCAGAAGCTCCAGTCCGTTGTTGATCGCTCCGACTGGCGAAATCACATCATGGCATACGCGACTGCACAGCAGGGCGGCCAGATCGGGACCGGACAGCGTCAGATTTGGTTTGCTCGTCATAAAATTCTCTCCTGCGCAAGGCTGCGCGGACCGTGTGGAAGTTATTAAGCCATAATGACACCATATTTGGTAAACCGATTGTTAATATCATGGTTTCAAAATACCAAATGTCTTAACAGGGCAAAACGAACAGAACAGACGGACGGAATTGACGATGCGACTTAACGAACTCCGCACCATTGCACGCCTCGGACTGGTAAAGATCTTCGTGGTACTCGCGAGCCTTTGCGTGTCTGCGGCCAATGCCTCGGCCCAGAGCAGCGATCAATATTCCTTTCAGGAAATTATCGACGCTGGCCATGGTTTCTTCGGTGAAACCACCGGAGGTCTGGCAAAGGTGGTGGAACGTGCTTTCCAGCAATATGGTTTGCCCAACGGTTATATCCTCGGCCAGGAAGGTTCGGGCGCTTTCGTGGCAGGCCTGACCTATGGCGAGGGCCAGCTCTACACCAAGAACGCTGGTCAGCACCCCGTCTTCTGGCAGGGTCCGTCGCTGGGTCTGGACTATGGCGGACAGGGCACCCGCGCCATGATGCTGGTCTATAATCTCCCGGCCGTGAACGCGCTCTATCGGCGCTACGGCGGCGTCAGCGGCTCTGCCTTCATCGTGGCGGGCGTTGGCATGACCGTGTTGAAGAACAGCGACATCACGATCGCCCCGATCAGAACCGGAATCGGCGCACGGCTCGGCATCAATGTCGGCTATCTCAAGCTGACCCCGCAGCCAACCTGGAATCCCTTCTGATTCGCAATCACGTGAAATCCGCATAAAATAGCGCCTGGGCAATCTAATGCCTGGCGCAAGATTGGCATGACATGATGTCTGCCAGCAAAAAAGGCCCGCAATTGTCTGGACGTCGGTGCAGTTTCGAGTTGCGTTATCTTGAGTGGAGACAGCCTGCGTGATCGAGTATGCCATTCTTTTCGGCCTGGGTTTTCTCTCCGCCATCCTGCTGGTCTCGCTCATGGCTCCCGCCATTCATCGGCGGATCGTCGTCTATACCGAAAAGCGAATCCGCGCGACGATGCCAATCAGCCCGCAGGAAGTGCGGGCGCAGAAAGATATGGCCCGCGCACTCTATGCCGCCGAAAACGCCCGCACACGCCAGGAACTTGAAGCAGAGCGCGAGAAGGCCCTCTCGCTCAAATTCCGCAACGACTCTGCGGTCAACGATGCTGGCAGGCTTCTGACCGAGACCCGTGAACTCAAACAGCAGCTCGAAGAGATGACGCTGGAGGCAAGCGAGCTCAGGGCCAAGGCCCGTCGGCACGAGGACGCCGCTGCCCGTTTGAAGGCAACGCTGAACGACGCGGAAGAAACCGCCATCGCCCGCACACAGGAAATTTCTGATCTTGCCAGACGCCTGAGCAGCATTTCGCGTGAACTGGACGACCTGAAAATCTCGCTCTCGGCACGCGACATCGAGGTGGAGCAGGCCAAGCACAAGACCGCGACATGGCGCAAGGAACGCGAAGCGTTGACCCGCGAGCTGGAAGAGGCCCACGCCAGGAACCGCGAATCGGCCAACCTCCTCAATCGTGAAAGCCGCAAGATTGCCCGTCTTGAGGAGCAACTTGCCCAAGAAGCGGCCCGTAATGCCGATAATGACATGTTGCTGGAACGTCGCACCAGTGAAGTAGCGCGCCTCAAAGAGCGGCTTGCAGGCAATTCTGCGGGTCCCACCACGACACCTGCGGCCGTGACGACCCCAATCATACAATTGGGCACCGCTTCCCAGAGCGCGGAGCATATGACCCGCGAAATCGAAGATATTCGCAACCAGGGAACGGCGCTGACGGAGCGGCTGCTCAACAGCAGGGGCAGCGGCAATGACGAGGCGATCCGCAACGAGATCGCACAGATTGCCGCGCGCATGATTTCCCTGACCGCCGCCCAGGAAGGCGCAAACTCTCCCATCCCCGATCTTCTGGCCAAAGCCTCGGGTGAAGGTGCTCGAAAAAACCTGGCAAGCCGCGCAACAGAGGCCATGTCACAGCGCCGCAACTAGGATTTTCCGTCAATTTTCCCAAAATGACGCAGTTTATCGCCTAAAATAAGCGATGAATAAAATTGTAGCTTTCAACTTAAAGGCCCTGAAAAGCCTGTCCCCTAATGTCGTGATCACTGGAGCCGATAGCACCGGTACACACGAAACGCGAAAGAGACCGGCGGGCAAGCTGGCCGACGCAAGAAACGGGGTAAGACGATGCTCAAGAAACTTTTTGCTGCCACGCTTTGCGGCGCTGTGATCGCTTCCTATGCACCCTATGCCGATGCTGCCGGCCCCGGCGGGTTTGCCCGCGGATTTCAAGCGATCGAACGCAAAGCTGTTTCGACGGTAGTCCCCCTGACGAGCGCCGACCGGATTGACGTTACCCGCGACCAGGTGGCCTCTGCGCTCAACGCCTATTTCGACGATTTCGTGCAGTCCCACACAGCAGACTGACAGCCTCCTCCAAGATTCATGACAAACTTGCCGCCGTTTCCTTCAGGGAACCGGCGGTTTTTTCCGTTCCGCCACGGCGATCCCGCCCAGCGTCAAAAGAAGCGCGATAACCTGATAGGGATGCAAGGTTTCACCGAGGATGAGCACCGACAGAAATGTGCCAAACACGGGAATGAGGTTGATGAAGAGCCCGGCCCGGTTGGGACCAATACGCTCAACGCCCAGAATGAAGAATATCTGCGCGATGAGAGAGGCAAATAGCGCCGTATAAGCGGCAATTACCCAACCCTTGAGATCAGGCCACACCGCCGTTTCCTGCGCAACCTCCCACCACATGAGCGGCACGGAAGACAACATCGCAGCCATCGCAGGGATGGCCATCAGGCTGCGCCAGTTGATCGGCGGCTTCCAGCGCAGCATGACGGTGTAGATCGCATAGGAGAGAACGGCGAGCAGCATGATGGCATCGCCGACATTCATCTCCAGTTTCAACAGGGACAGCAGGTCTCCATGCGAAGCCAGAAGACCGACACCGGCCATGGTCAGGAAAAAGCCGACGATCTGCCCGGCCAGGATACGCGTTCTAAACAGGATGAAATTAAAGGCGAATATCACCATGGGGATGCCGGCCTGGATGACCGCGACATTGATGGCGGACGTATATTTCAGGGCCGTATATAGCGCGGCGTTAAAGCACGTATAACCGACGGCGCCCAAGGCAAAGAAATAGGGCAACCGGTTTCGCACCAGCGGCCAGTCGCGTATCAGTTGTGGTACGGAGATCGCCGTTATGACCGCGACCGCGAGCGTCCAGCGCAGAAATGTCAACACCATGGGGCTGACATGGCCGACAGCCATCTTCCCGGCGACGGCGTTTCCACCCCAGCACAGCGTGGCGATAACGAGGACAAGATAGGCTTTTGACGACACGGACAATTCGACTTTCAAATGAAGAACTGCCGATGTTCTGCACCGCCGATTCGTCTTCCGCAAGCGCAGTTAAGGCCAACTGAACGGAGCGGGACAGGAATTCTTCCGTAAAAAGCAAGGTTTTGCACGACAAACAGGGTCGCTTTCCGCAAAACAACGCAGTATACATTCGCGGGTTTGAGTTAGGGGCGTCTTGGCGCCAGGAGCAGGAAAGCAAGAAATGACGAATGTCGTGGTGGTCGGCTCGCAATGGGGCGATGAAGGCAAGGGTAAGATCGTTGACTGGCTATCGGAGCGCGCAGACGTTGTGGTGCGCTATCAGGGTGGCCACAATGCAGGTCATACACTTGTCATTGACGGCGTCAGCTACAAGCTGTCGCTTCTGCCCTCCGGTGTCGTGCGCCCCGGCAAGCTTGCCGTCATCGGCAACGGCGTTGTTGTCGATCCCCATGCGCTGATCGCCGAAATCGGCCGTCTGGAAGCGCAGGGCGTGGAGGTTACTCCTGAAAACCTTCGCATCGCCGACAATGCGACGCTCATCCTGTCGCTGCACCGCGAACTGGACGGAATGCGTGAAGACGCAGCCTCCAACAGCGGCACCAAGATCGGCACGACGCGTCGCGGCATCGGCCCTGCCTATGAAGACAAGGTCGGTCGTCGCGCCATCCGCGTCATGGATCTGGAAGACCGGGAAGCGCTGTCGGCCAAGGTCGATCGCATTCTGACCCATCACAACGCGCTACGTCGCGGTTTCGGCGCAGCGGAAGTCAGCCATGAGACGATCATGGAAGAATTGACATCCGTTGCCGAGCGTATCCTGCCTTTCAGCGAAACAGTCTGGCTGCTGCTCGACAAGAAGCGTCGCGCTGGCGAACGCATCCTGTTTGAAGGCGCGCAGGGTTCGCTGCTCGACATCGACCATGGCACCTATCCCTATGTCACCTCTTCCAACACGGTGGCTGGACAGGCTGCGGCTGGCTCCGGCATGGGCCCAGGCTCGCTGGGTTACATCCTCGGCATCACCAAGGCTTACACGACCCGCGTTGGCGAAGGCCCCTTCCCGACCGAGCTGCATGATGAGATCGGACAGTTCCTCGGCGAAAAGGGTCACGAATTCGGCACGGTGACAGGACGCAAGCGTCGCTGCGGCTGGTTCGATGCCGCACTTGTCCGCCAATCGGTTGCGACCAACGGCATCACCGGCATTGCGCTGACGAAACTCGACGTTCTCGATGGCCTCGAGGAACTGAAAATCTGCGTCGGCTACAAGCTGGACGGTCAGGAAATCGAGCATCTTCCGGCTAGCCAGGGTGCGCAAGCGCGGGTAGAGCCAATCTACATCACGCTCGAGGGCTGGAAAGAATCCACCGTCGGCGCCCGCAAATGGGCGGATTTGCCTGCTCAGGCTATCAAATACGTCCGTCAGGTCGAGGAATTGATCGGTGCACCCGTCGCACTGCTCTCCACAAGCCCTGAGCGGGACGACACAATACTTGTGACTGATCCATTTGAGGATTAAAGTCCTCGGCGATCGAGATTCATAAACCATATCGGGCCAGTACGTCGCTGGCCTCGACGAGAAAGTGCTTATGGCGGATTTTGTAGCAGTCATTCGCAAGGCCGTGGATGGCTTGGCGAACAATACTCCCGAAAACCGGGCAAAGGTGTACGACAAGGCGCGTAGCGCAGTCGTGCGCCAGCTCGAGAACATGAAGCCGCGCCCGCCAGAGGAGTTGTTGAAGCGCCAGATCCTCAAGCTCGACACGGCGATTGCCGAGGTGGAGGGCGAATATTCCGAGGCACTCCCCGCGGCCGATGAGGACGAGGATGACGCTTATGTGGAAGCGGCGGCACCTGTCGCAGCACCCGCTTCACCAGACGTCTCCTCTCCATACTACGAGGATGAGGTTGCTGCCGAGCAGCGCCATGAGGAAGAAGAAAATCCTCGCTATTACCAGGAGCCAGAGGCACCGGTAGCGGAGAACCATCAGCAGGACTATGCGGCCTACCAGCAGCCCGCTGAAGAAACGCAAACACCCCATGCCGAGGCGTATCGCGCCGAAGACGCCTATGTGGATGACGAGCCGGCTCACCGGGAGCCGCAGCAGGAAGAGACCTCTTCCTATTTCACCCATGAGCAGGAAGAACCACACTACCCCCACGAGCCGGAAGAAACCGTTGCTGCGCCTCATGCGGATACGGTCGATGAGGAAGATCACGCCCATGCAAACTGGGCTGGGCAGGATACCGCCCAGTCAGCGGACTGGACTCACCAGCCGGAAGAGCCTGCCTACAGGAGCGTAGACGAGGAGCCGCAGCAGCCCGAAGCGCGAACGGATGAGAGCGACGTCTTCCACGACAATCCTGCGCAGCCATACGCAGCAAGCTACGCCGAGCCATCGCCATATTATCAGGATGTAAATCCTGAGCCGGAACCTGCCGAGCAGCGCAATGACGCGGTGCATTTTGGTGAGGCACCGACATTCTCCGACGACGATTACCGCCACGCCGACGCCGAGCCGAAAAAACAGTCGGCAGCGATCGTGGAGGATTACTCTACCTACTTCCAGGATACGGCGCTCGATCTGCCGCCAAAGACCAGCCCGACCTTGCCGCGTGCCGATGACGATCCATTTGCCCCGCAAGCGGGCAAGAAGGATGATGCGGAACGCACGCCATGGGACGATCTTGAAGAGCTGATCGGATATGACGGCAAGTCCGGCAATGGTTCCGGCAGTGCCGACCGGAGTGATTTCGAATCGGGTCTTGCCGCAGACGGCATTCCGGCCTCCGCATACCGGACGAAGAAGAAGCCTCGCCGCAACTTCGCAGCGATCGCGCTTTCTCTCTGCGGCGTAGCCATTCTGGCCGGCGGCGCTTATGCGCTTTGGATCAACCGAGATGCGCTGAACGATATGGTAGGTGGCCTCGTGCAGTCGGCACAGACCGGCTCGACGTCTACGCAGCCGACGGAAACCGCATCCAACCAGCCTACGACGCCTGCAACGACAACCACGCCTGCACAATCCGGCAATGGCAGCCAGACGCCTGCCACCCCGACACCTGCGGCGGTCGATGATGGCTCCGTTACCGGCACGAAGTTCACCCAGCGGCTTATGGCCGATGGCAGTGAAAAGGATGAGGGTGCTGGTCCCGGCGTAAACGGACAACCCGTTACCGCCGAAGGACAGTCCGTCTATCAGCAGACCGAAGCGGCCCCTCCTGCGACGGGACAGACCCCTCCTGCAGCAACGTCGACGGCGGCCACCGGCGCACCGGCCCAACAGCCAGCTGCCGCTGCTTCCGGCCATCGCATGTTTCTTTACGAGGAAGTTCTTGGTCAGACGGTGCCGACCGCTATCGAGGGAACGGTATCCTGGTCGCTGCAGAACGAGCAGGACGCCAATGACAAGCCGTCGCCGACCGTACAGGGCCAGATCACGATTCCAGGACGTGGCCTTAGCGCACTCATCACCTTCAAGCGCAACACGGACCCGTCGCTTCCAGCCAGCCATCTCGTGGAAATCGTGTTTTCCGTCGGAACCGGCTTTGAGGGCGGCGCGATCGACAGTGTTCAGCGCATAGCCATGAAGAGCACCGAGCAGGATCGCGGTAACGCCCTGATTGCCGTGCCAGCAAAGATCACTGACGATTTTCATATGATCGCGCTGAATGATTTCCCGGATGCGCTCAAGACAAATCTGGAACTGATGCGTACGCGTGACTGGATCGACATTCCGGTTTCATATCGCAATGGCCGCCGGGCATTGCTGACCCTGCAAAAAGGTGCCGACGGCAAGGCGGCATTTGACAGCGCACTGCGCGAGTGGAGTGCAGCGGTCCCCGCAACCGGCCAGTAAGAGCAGATTATCAATAAAGAAAAAGGCCCCAAACGGGGCCTTTTTTAATGACGTGAAGCGTGGAGGCGTCTTACGCGTCTACAACTCGTAAGGCTTTCGCAGCCTCGAGTGCTTCCTTCTGCACCGCTTCCTGAACCTTCTCGAAAGCACGAACCTCGATCTGGCGCACGCGCTCGCGGCTGATGTCGAATTCGGTCGACAGATCTTCCAGCGTAACGGGATCTTCCGACAGGCGACGCGCCTCGAAGATGCGGCGCTCACGGTCGTTGAGAACGCCCATAGCCTTTGCCAGCATCCGGCGGCGTGTTTCCAGTTCGTCCTGCTCGATCAGCACGGCTTCCTGGCTCTCGTGGTCATCCACGAGCCAATCCTGCCACTGACCGGCTTCACCTTCTGCCGCGCGGATCGGAGCATTCAGTGAAGCATCGCCGTGAAGGCGACGGTTCATGGAAATGACTTCCTCTTCGGACACCTGGAGCTTGGTCGCGATTTCGGTGACGTGCTCTGGCTTGAGGTCGCCCTCGTCTATGGCCTGGATCTTGCCCTTGAGGCGGCGCAGGTTAAAGAACAACCGTTTCTGGTTGGCGGTGGTGCCCATTTTCACCAGCGACCAAGAGCGCAGGATATATTCCTGGATGGATGCCTTGATCCACCACATCGCATAGGTCGCAAGACGGAAGCCACGTTCGGGGTCGAATTTCTTGACCGCCTGCATCAGGCCGACATTGCCCTCTGACACGACTTCGCCGATGGGCAAGCCGTAGCCGCGGTAGCCCATGGCGATTTTTGCAACGAGACGAAGATGGCTGGTGACGAGCCGATGGGCGGCATCGCGGTCGCCATGCTCGGCGTAGCGTTTGCCAAGCATGTATTCTTCCTGCGGCTCCAGCATCGGAAACTTGCGAATTTCATCGAGATAACGATTGAGACCGGCTTCACCGGCAGTAATGGATGGCAAACTATTGCGGGCCATAAAGCACCCCCTTATCTTTGTTTTAGGTCGGTTCCCCTTTCAGGCAAACCAACGTTGCGGGTCGGTTTTTTTCGACCCCGCACGAACCCACGTAACAAATATGTATTGCGCACACTTGTTTCAAGCGCACGACTTGCAGTCGCGTCTGGAACCGATGGCTATGTGCTCTACCAACAGCTCAGCGATTAATTCGTTCCGAAAAATTCACACATTCTCCCGCCGCTCAAAGGAGCGTGAAGCCGCGTGATATCACGGTTGAAAAGATTGCTTTGGGGCCGTTGAGCGCGAATCTCGCCTCTCAACCGGCTTCGGCTTCAGGCCCGAAGGGCTGACGCCAAAGCCTCCATATCATCTGGCATATCCGTTTCGAACTCCATGACCTCACCTGTCCGCGGATGTTCGAATGCCAGCAGATAGGCGTGGAGAGCCTGGCGTGGGAAAAGATTGACCAAGTCTCTGGCGTGATCGGGAAGCAGATTGGCCTTGGTGCGGAAAGCCGCGCCATATTCGGGATCGCCGATCAGGGGATGACCGATATGGGCCATATGCACGCGGATCTGGTGGGTGCGCCCGGTTTCGAGCCTGCATTCCACCAGCGAAGCAAGACAAGTCGCATCCGGCTTTTCGTGATATCGCTCGATAACGTCGTAATGGGTGATCGCCTCCCGGGCGTCATTGGAATCCTCGTGCTTCACGGCGCGCTTGGTGCGGTCTGCACCGCGCCCCAGCGGCGCGTCGATGGTGCCGCGCAGTGTCTTCGGACGACCCCAGACAATTGCCTTATAGGCCCGCTCCAGAGGTCCGGTGCGTCCGTGGTCGGCAAATTGCGCGGCCAGATGCCGATGCGCGTTGTCGTTTTTCGCAACGACCATGACGCCGCTGGTTTCCTTGTCCAGCCGGTGCACGATACCGGGGCGTTTAACGCCGCCGATGCCCGACAGGCTGTCGCCGCAATGGTGGATCAGCGCGTTGACGAGGGTTCCGGTCCAGTTGCCGGCGCCGGGATGCACAACAAGACCCGCCGGTTTGATGAGGACGATCAGATCCTCATCCTCATATTCCACCTCAAGTGGAATATCCTCGCCCTTGGGCTCGGGGTCTTCCGGCTCCGGCATGGAAATCTCGATGCGGTCACCGGGGTGAACCTTCTTTTTCGGCTCGGTGGTAACTTTCCCGTTTAAGAGGACGACACCCTGCTCGATCAGCGCCTTGATGCGGCTGCGGGACAGATCGCCCCCAACCTCACCGGCCAGCCACGCATCCAGACGCCCTTCGGCGTCGTCACCCGCAATCAGCTCTTTCCTTGCGTCTCCGCCTTGTTTAAAGGGGTCGTTCATTCTTATTTTCCGATCAATCCAGCAATGCCCAAGGATCCCGATGACGCAGATCGAGCAAGACGAACAGGAAGACAAGCCGTTAGATCCGGCCATGGAAAAAGTTCGCCGCAAGATGATCCGTTTGCAGATCGTGTCGGGGTCCGTAATGTTTATCAGCCTTATGGCTGTCTTCGGAGCCGTTGTCTACAAGGCGATGGGCCCGTCACGGACGGCGCCAGCGGCAAGCTCCAGCGGCGGCGCAGTCGTGCCCGCAGATGCGCCGGTGGCCGCCACCGCCAGCCTGCCACAGGGCTTTACCATCGAAAACGTGTCCTTTGCCGGTGGCGACATGCTGTTTTACGGACGGCTGGCAAATGGAACGCGCAAGGCGCTGGTCTTCAACGTGCAGGCAGGCCGTTTCGTGGCCGACATCACCATCGATGCGCGTTGATCGTGTCCCTGTCATCATAAGCGAGGCCGACGATCCACGCATCGCCGCCTTTCGTGATGTCAAGGAACGAGACCTGACTGGCCGGCAGGGCCGCTTCATCGTCGAAGGAACGGTCGTCCTTCGCATGTTGGCGGCGGCGCACGTCAAGGGCGATGCGTTTGAAGCGGAAAGCATTCTCATCCTTGAAAACCGGCTGGCCGGGGTCGAGGATATTCTGGCGCAGTTTCCCGCCGAGGTACCCGTCTATGTCGCCAAGGCATCCGTGCTGGATGCCATTGTCGGCTTTCACCTCCACCGGGGGATTCTGGCACTCGGGAAACGCAAGACATCGTCAGGCATGGTGGACACCATCCGCCAGCTGCCAGCCTCTTCGCTGGTGCTCGCAGGCTGCGGCATTTCCAATCACGATAATCTGGGCGCCATGTTCCGCAATGCCGCAGCATTTTATGCGGATGCCGTGTTCCTCGATGCCACCTGCTGCGATCCGCTCTATCGTAAATCCCTGCGCGTATCGGTGGGCTCTGTCCTGTCGGTGCCCTATCATCGCGGCGGCGGCGCGATAGAGATGCTGGAAACATTGGCCGCCGAGGGCTTCGATATCTGGAGCCTCTCGCCCGCAGGCACCACGGAAATCCGCCAGATCCCGGCGTCACACAGGATGGCGCTTGTCATCGGCACGGAGGGGGATGGCCTGCCGCAGGCTGTGTTGTCGCGCTTCCATACCGCCCGCATTTCCCAATCTCCGCAACTGGACAGCCTGAATGCCGGGACAGCCGCCGGATTGGCGCTCTACCAGATGGCCGCCGCCATGGAACGGCTTTGAAGCAATTCCAGCAAAAGGGTGCCACGGCGGTGGAATGAATATTCTAACGAGAGGTTAATGCGCGGCATTTGCATTAACCTTGTCTCAAAACCGACCGTTAAGATTTACACTTTAGTAATGCGCGGAACGAGAGGTTTCGCGATGCGTGGCGTATTTGTCGTCGTTCTTCTTTTGACTGCCCTGGCAGGGTGCGCGACGGCTCCGTCGCAGATCACCAATGCCTGTGCGATCTTCGAACAGCGGAACGGCATATTCAACAACTGGAAAAAAGATGCACAGGCCGCAGAACGCGAGTTCGGGGTGCCGGTGCCGGTCATGATGGCAACCATCTACACCGAGTCCAGCTTCCAGCCCTATGCGCGCCCACCCCGCAACAAAATCTTCGGCTTCATTCCGTGGGGACGCAAGTCATCGGCCTATGGCTATGCGCAGGCTCTCGATGGCACCTGGGCGGTCTATCAGAGCGAAACCGGGCGGTGGAGCGCCAGCCGCACCGATTTCACCGACGCAATCCACTTCGTCGGCTGGTATCATGCCAAGAGCAACCGCCAGAATGGCATTGCGCTGAATGATCCCTATAACCTCTACCTCGCCTATTATTCCGGCCATGCTGGATATTCCAAGGGCGTCTGGCGCAACAACATCGCCATCCAGAAGGCAGCCCGCCGCTCTGCCAACATGGCCATCCGCTATGAGAAGCAGCTGCAGGATTGCGGCTACCGGTAAGCGTGGCCAAGACTAGGTCGCGCGTCGACTTACCGCCATGCTCGGGCCTGACCCGAGCATCTGCTACCGATCCAGTTTTTACGACATGAGAAAATCCTCGGCTCAAGGCCGAGGATCGCGACCGGCTTATAGGTGAGGCGCCAGAAAGGCCTTGGCAGCTTCGATCTCGTTGTTGCGGATTTCATGGCCGCCAGAATGCCATTCCATCTCCACAGTGCCGCCCTGAGCCTTCAGATAATTCGCCAGCCCATTGGTCAGTGGTACCGGACAAATCGGATCACGTTCACCTGCCGTTATCAACACGCGTCGGGCGTCAGGCGCTGGTGCGGGCTTAGGCTCGAACGGGATCAGCGGATGCATCAGCACGGCGGTATCGACCAGATCTGGAAACTCGATCAGGACATTCGCCAGAATATTGGCTCCATTGGAAAAACCCAGACCGATAACCGCACCGGCTTCATGCGCATCGCGATGGGCAGCAATGAAGGTCGCCATTTTCTGGGTGGCGCGATCAAGGTCGGCCATATCGTAAACGCCCTCCGCCGTTCTGCGGAAGAAACGCGCCGCACCGTGCTCCGCAACATCGCCAAGCGGCGAGACCACGGTTGCGTCGGGCAATAGCTGTGCGCCAAATTCGAAAAACTGGTTTTCGTCGCCGCCAGTGCCGTGGAAGACGAAAAAGACGGGTTTGCCCGCAGAACCGGCGCGCAGCTTGTGGTGATAAAGATTTCTTTTCATGCCTGTCTCCTCAACAACCGCCGGCATTCGCGCCGGCCGGTCGTCTGTCATTGCCCTGAATTCAGTCTTCGAGCGGTTCCAGATGCTGTTCCAGCGTCGCACGCAGATGGGCGTGCTGTGTTGGCAACTTCAACGCTTCGCCCAGATGCGCGGTATCCTCGTCCCGGTCGAAGCCGGGTTCGTTGGTGGCAATCTCAAACAGCACACCGCCGGGCGTGCGGAAATAGATCGCCCAGAAGTAATCGCGGTCGATGACCGGCGTGACCTGATAACCCGTATCCATCAGCGCCTTGCGAACTTCCAGCTGCGTCTGTCGGTTATCGACGGCAAAGGCCAGGTGGTGGACAGAGCCCGCGCCAAGGCGCGCACCGGAAATATTGGGCATGGTTTCAATATCGATGACATCGGCACCATTGCCGCCCGGCATTCCAAGCCGCAGGACGCCATCGCGCCGGTCAACTTCCTCATAGCCCATGAACTTCAACAGTTCAGCTGTTGCGCCTTCGTCCTGCAGCCGAAGCGACGCACCCTGGAAACCACGAATTGCCTGATCTTCCCCAACACCATTGGCCGTCCACTGGGCACGCGCATCGTCCTTTACCTCAACCATGGCAAAACCATCGCCATCGGGTCCGGCAAAGTGAAGGCGCTTGGTGCCAAAGGCCTCATCGGTTTTCAGACCATCGACATTGGCCTTGGCCAACCGGTCCTGCCAATAGCCAAGCGAGCCTTCCGGCACGGAGAACAATGTCGTTCCGACCTCGCCGGTGCCTGGGCGACCACGCGCAATATGCGGAAACGGGAAGTAGGTCATGACGGAGCCTGGCGTGCCAACCTCATCGCCGTAATAAAGGTGATAGACATCAGGCGCGTCGAAATTGACGGTTTTCTTCACACGGCGCAGACCGAGCGTGTCGGTAAAGAACTGGTTGTTGCCGCGTGCACTTGCCGCCATGGATGTGACGTGGTGAAGGCCCTTGATCTGGTTCAGCATCTGAAAACCCCTAAAGCTTGTCTGGGATCGCGGGAAGCGATGCCCTTCGTTCATGGGGTGAAGATGGTGCAGATTAGGTCGTTCGGATAGACGGGACGCTCAGAACGCATCGTTCTCAATTTGGAAACAATGAAGGCGATTGTTCAGAAAGAACAAGCCGCCTCAGTGATCGTCATTGGCCCCTCTGACCCAATAGCCAGCAGCGACGAAAGCCTTCTTTGCCAACCCGGCCTCATCGGCCAGGACCTTCTTGATGGCGCGAGCCTCGTCCTTTTCGCAGCCAACGAACACATGCAGCCCATCCTGCTTTTCCCAGGAATGCTGACGCAGGGCCTGTTGCAGCAGGCCTGCGGTTCCGGCTGGCTGCCCTCTGCGGTAGAGCCAGTTCCAGCTTAAGTCGGCGTTGGAGCGCACATCCTGCTGTTCACCTTCATTGTCTACCTCGGCATAGACCGTGACAGTCTTGCCCGCTGGCATTTCCGCAACCATGCGCAACATCACAGGCAGAGCCGTTTCATCGCCTGCAAAAACATAGTGATCCGCCTCTGGCCTCTCACCGCCGGGCCCGACGATGCCGACGATATCGCCGACCGCAGCGGTCGCGCCGAAATGCGCGCCGGGCATGTTGTCGCCCTCATGCATGACAAAGTCGATATCGACCTCGGCACGTTCCTTGTTGATGGCGCGAATGGTATAGACTCGACGCGCCTGCTCGTCCTCGCCTTTGGCCCAGACGATCGCCCCCGTCTTGGAAAGATGCGGCCAGACGGGCGTGCGGGTCTGATCAGGCAAGATCAAAAGGCGCACATGCAAGCCACCCGCCGCCAACCGCTCAATGCCGTTGTCGACAGCAAAGACGACACGGCGCATTCTCGGTGTCAGATTATAGGAGCGCACCACGCGGCCAACAAAAAGATTTGGCAGCTCGCGAAGATCGGAACCGTGCCCTTCCCAGCGAAAATCCAGTGACGTATCGCCGGTGAATTCGACGATGTGTTCCGCAACCATGGCCTTGACGGACAGCAACACGTTCTCGGATACGCAGTTGATGCGCGCCGCAAAGCGCCCCTCTTCGGCGCTCAGCGTGCCGTTGCCATAATCGGCCTCGAAATGCACCGCCTGCCCTTCCCGCGTCATCGTCATATGCTCGTTGAAATGCTCATGAAAAGCATCGACGATTGCCACCGGATCGGGAAGTACAACAGAGGTCTGAGCAGACAGAAGCGTCACCGGCCTAAATCCTTCAATTTACAGTCCGGTTATCTTTTAGATCAGGATTTTTGAAAGTGCAAAGCCGTTTTTGCACAATTTCTCAGGTCAGGCCTCGTCCGGAAGCTGCCAGTCAATGGGCTCTTTTCCGTGCTCCCTCAGAAAGGCATTGGCCTTGGAAAAATGACCGTTTCCGAAAAATCCGTTATGGGCCGATAGCGGCGACGGGTGGGGCGATTTCAGGACCAGATGTTTGTCCTGATCAACAAAGGCGGCCTTCTTCTGTGCATAGGAACCCCAGAGCAAAAAGACGACGTGGTCACACCGGTCATTGACGGTTCGAATGACGCTATCGGTAAATTTCTCCCAGCCCTGGCCCTGATGCGAAGCCGCGCGGGCTTCCTCGACTGTCAGAACGCTGTTGAGCAACAGCACGCCCTGCCTCGCCCAGCTTTCGAGAAAGCCGTGCCTGACGGGGCGAATACCTAGATCGCTCTGCAATTCCTTGTAGATGTTGACGAGCGATGGCGGAATGCGCACACCCGGCTGCACGGAAAAACACAGGCCATGCGCCTGGCCCGCGCCGTGGTAGGGGTCCTGCCCGAGAATGACGACCTTGACGTCATCCAGCGGCGTCAGGTCCAGGGCGCGGAAATACTCGCTGCCTTTCGGAAAAATCTGCTTGCCCGCATTTTTCTCGGCCAGCAGGAAATCCTTCAGCTTCTGCATGTAGGGGCTGGCGAAATCCGCCGAAAGCGCCTGTTTCCAGCTGTCTTCCAGTTTGACGCCTGCCTCTGCCATGAAGATCATCCCGATTTATTTGAAGCGGTTGCTGCGCTCAAGAACTTCGATCTTGTACCCATCCGGGTCGCAGATGAAGAAGTATTTCGCAAAGGGCGCGCCCTTGTATTCGGCGTTGACGATCTTGCCGACGGAAAGACCGAGTGCAACCAGACGCGCATGTTCGGCATCGACATCGTCAACGCTGACCGCGATATGGCCATAGCCATCGCCCAGCGCATAGGGCACTTCGCGGCCCTTGTTGATTGTCAGCTCCAGCTCGAAGTCACCTTCAGCATTGCTGAGATAAACCAGCGTGAATGTCTCGAACTCGAAACGCTCCGCGATTTGCAGACCGAAAGCCTGACTGTAAAAACCCACCGAACGCTTCTCGTCCAGCACCCGGACCATAGAGTGAATAAGCTTGGCCATGGTGTTTCCTTCTTCTTGCATCGTGGTGGCCCGCTTATGCTGCAGGCATCGGGGCAGGCAGATAACGGCTGACAACGAGAGTTTCAACCCTTGAAGCCCCTCGAAGACGCATAGCAGGCAATCACGCCAGCACCCTGCACCATGGGATGATACCCACTATCATGACATTGAAACTCATGATACCGGCAGTCATGCGCATCTTGTATCTCTGTCTTGGCTGGCTCATGGTTGCCACCGGCGTCGTCGGTGCATTTCTGCCCGTTCTGCCAACGACACCCTTTCTTCTGATCGCGCTCTGGTGCTTTTCCAAATCTTCGCCGAAGCTCGAAGCATGGCTTCTGAACCATCCCAGATTTGGGCCATCGCTGCGCAACTGGCGGGAAAAAGGGGCCATTCCGCGCAGGGCAAAAATTGCCGCAGTGTCTTTGATGACAGTGAGTTACGGCATTTTCTGGTTTACTACCGAGCCTACACCGCTCAGAGCGGGCATCGTCGCCGCCGTGATGCTCGGGGCGGCGGCATTTGTCGTGACACGACCCGATCCGTGAGCCCGATGCGCAAACCCGTCAGCGATGGCGTGACTGCGGCAGGATATAGGGAATGTGGGCAGCAGGTAGCCTGCCCACCGTTCCACCGATGCCATAGACCCGGGCAATCGTCTCGTCATTGATGGTTTCCTGCGCAGGGCCACAGGCAGTGATCCGCCCGCGATGCATGACGATAAGTTGATCGGAAAATTCAGCGGCAAGATTGAGATCATGCAGCACGGCCAGCACGGTGCCGCCGCTCAAGGCGAAATCACGTGCTGTTTCCAGAACGGAAATCTGGTGGCCGAGGTCGAGGCTGGAGGTCGGTTCGTCGAGCAAAAGGGCGCGGGGCTGCCCATCCTCCACGGCTTGCGGCACCTGCGCAAGGGCGCGGGCGAACTGCACGCGCTGCTGCTCCCCGCCGGAGAGCATGTTGTAGGAACGCCCCTCAAATCCGGCAAGGCCGACCTTTGCCAAAGCCTGACGCGCCTGCACTTCCGGTTGGGTCGAGCCTTGGGCAACTGCACCCATGCGAACGATTTCCAGCGCTGTGAACGGAAACGACAGCACCGTGCTTTGCGGCAAAACGGCGCGAACGCGCGCCAGCTCTGCGGGCCTGAACAGTCCCACGTCGATATTGCCATAGGCAACGCTGCCCGCATCCGCCCGCATCTCTCCCGACAGAACCTTCATCAGCGTTGATTTGCCGGCCCCATTTGGGCCGATGATGACGGTAAAGCTGCCGGGCTGAAGAGAGATTGTCACGTCATCCAGCAATCTGCGGCCGGAGCGGCTGACGGTAACACCCTGCGTGGTAATCATGCAGCGTTCCTCAATCCAAGACCATTGTCACGGCCAAGCAGCAGAAACAGAAAGACCGGTGCGCCAATAAGAGCTGTGACGACACCTATCGGAAGTTCGGCGGGTGCGGCTACGGTGCGGGCAAAACTGTCCGCCAGCAAAAGCAATCCTGCCCCGCCGATGGCCGATGCTGGTAACAGAAAGCGATGGGACGAGCCGATGACCAGCCGCAGAAGATGCGGCACGACAATGCCGACAAAACCGATGGAGCCTGCCGCAGCCACACTCGCTCCACAGGCCGCAGCAACGGCGAGAATGACGATGCGCTTCAGCCTCTGGACGGGAATGCCCATGTGAAACGCGGCAGCATCACCAAGGATCAGGGCATCCAGACCCTTCGACACGAAGGGAATGCTGGCGAGAATGGCAAGGCAAAAGGGAAGCGTCGTCCACACCTTCATCGGCGTTGCGCCACCCAGCGAGCCCAGGCTCCAGAAGGTGATGTCGCGCAGGGCGCGATCGTCGGCAAGGAAGATCATCAGTCCCATCAGGGCCGCGCTCAGCGCAGCCACCGCAATGCCTGCGAGAATGAGAAGTCCGGTTGATGTTGTGCCGTTGCGGGTGGCGATCGCGTAAAGCAGCAGCGTGTTGCCAAGACCACCGAGAAACGCCATGAGCGGCAGGAAATGCATCCCGAAAAACAGCGAAAGCGGGGCGAGCACGCTGCCGCCGAGCGCAAGTGCGGCTACGGCAAACAGGGCCGCACCGGATGTCACACCGACAAGACCCGGATCTGCCAGCGGATTGCGAAACAGCCCTTGCATCATCGCGCCAGAGACAGCGAGGCTGGCGCCGATCATGATGCCAAGGCCCGTCCGCGGCAGGCGAACTGCCTCGAGAATAACGCGGTCGCGCGCTTCCATGGCCTGTGCACCGCCGGAGAAATACAGCCACAGTTCCGACAGGCCAACGCCGGTCGGACCGCTCGCCAGAGAAACGACGCAGGACACGAGCAGGAACATGCAAAGGGCGACAATGGTGATGACGCCCCTGCGCGAACGATCGCCGCGTACAGGACCTGCGACCTCTGTCATCATTGCGACTGTCACGGCTTGACGACCTCTGGGTAGAGTTGCGACGCCAGTTCCCGGCCCGCTGCGGGCGTGCGTGGGCCAAAGCCGATGAGATAAAGCCCATCCATGCTGATCAGCGCGCGCGATGACGCAGCCGGGGTAGACTGGAATGCAGGAAGGGCAAATATCTCATCTGCAGTCGCCGCATGGTCGCCGCGCTGCATGGTCAGCACGACATCGGGAGCAGCCGAAATGACGGCTTCATCGCTGAGTGGCTTGTAACCGGTCACATCAGCGGCAGCGTTTACTCCACCGGCAAGCTCAATGATGGCCCCGGCTTCGGTATCCTTGCCAGCCGCCATGATACGGCCGCCCGCCGTTGAAAGAACGAAAAGCACACGCTTCTTGGTGCTAACGGCGGCAACGTCGCTTTTCAATGCGGCAAGCCCCGCCTCGACGTCATCCGCAAGTGCCTTGGCCTTTTCGGAAAGCCCAACGGCTGCGCCAATATCCTCAATTTTGCGGGAAATCGCGTCGGCCCGAGGCGGCGTATCGATGATGACCATCGGCACCTCACTGGCCTTGAAGATGCCGATCACATCAGCCGGACCTGCTCCGTCTTCAGAAAGGATGAGGTCTGGCTTTTGCGAGAGAATGCCCTCGGACGACAGCGCCCGCATGTAGCCAACATCAGGCTTTGCCAGCACTTCGACTGGATAGCTGCTGGTGGAATCCCGTGCGATGACACGGTCTCCGGCACCCAGCGCATAGAGAACCTCAGTCACCGTTCCGCCGATGGCCACGATCCTGCTGGCTTCGGGATTACCCTTTTCAGACGCCTGAGAGAAGCTTGGCACAGCCGTCAACGCGAGTGGGAGGGCAACGGCGGCGAAAGCGAAAGATCGAAGTGAAAGCGACATGACGTGATCCTGAACAATGCGGCACACGACGGTCTGTGCGCCATATAAGTGGAGTTATTTACACATCTTTAAAAACAGCACAATCCGATAAGTTGACTATTTTCGTTATCTTTTATATCTCGGCTCCCAAGGGTAGCATTCCGGCATTCTGGAGCTGCCAGTCTGAAAGGGAGACAATCCATGTTTATTGCCATGAACCGATTCCGCGTTGTGCCCGGCTTTGAAGAGGCATTCGAAACCATCTGGCGTGATCGCAAGCGGCACCTGGCGGAAATGCCCGGCTATCTCGAGTTTCACATGCTCAAGGGTCCGAAGGCGGAAGATCACACGCTTTATGCCTCGCATACCGTCTGGGCGACCAAGGAAGACTTCACGGCATGGACGAAGTCCGAGCAGTTCCGCGCTGCCCACGCCAATGCCGGCAACAACAAAGGCAAGGTCGAGTATCTCTCCGGCCCGCATTTCGAAGGCTTCGACGTCATCATCCATGAAGACAAGGACGGTCAGGATCGTCCGGTTGCGGCGTGAGCCAGACCATGGGCGCGATAGCGGAAAAAACCGATGAGCGGCGAGAGCGTGCCAAGGCTGCACTTGCCGAAAAGCCCGATGGCGTGGTCGAAGCCATTGCCTCCAAGGCGGAGGTGACGCCAGCCGAGATTCTGGCACTGCTGCCGCAGGGTGCAGCCATCTCGGCTCCCGCCGGGACATTCAACGATATCTGGACCGAGCTAAGGTCCTGGGGCGAAGTTCTGATGATCGTTCAGACGCCGGATATCGTCTTTGAAGTCCCCGGCCACCTGCCGGAAGGCACGGAAGGGCATGGCTGGTTCAACATTCACGGCGATAGCCCCATTGGCGGGCATATCAAGAAAGACAATTGCGCCTCGATCACCTTCATCGATCGCGACTTTCATGGACGCCGGTCGCTTTCCGTCTGGTTCATGAATGCAGGCGGCAGCGCCATGTTCAAGATTTTCGTTCGCCGTGACGGAAACAAGGAATTGCTGGCCGATCAGGTCGTGAAATTCGAGACCTTGCGCAACCGCTTCGTCAACTGAGTGCCTCAACGCCGCCGCGAACCCGTCGGCGGCGTTTCTCTCCCTACCGATCGCTCCTGCTTTGAACAGCCGATGTCGCTTCCGGCATGTCCCGGCAGTCTGGCCATGCCCTATGAATTCAATGCATTGGAACCGGATGTGAATTGGCGGGCAAGAGACTTTGCGCTTTGCTTCGCCTGCGCTATAGGCTTGGCGAGACATGATGAGGACACCCATGACGACCTATGTACTGACCGTAGCCTGCAAATCCAAACGCGGCATTGTCGCAGCCATATCGGGCTATCTGGCGGGCAAGGGTTGCAACATCGTCGACAGCTCCCAGTTCGATGATCTCGAAACCGGCAAGTTCTTCATGCGCGTCTCCTTCATTTCCGAGGAAGGCAAGGACATGGCCGACATCGAAGCGGGCTTTGCACCCATTGCTTCCGAATTCGGCATGGCGGCCAATATCTACAGCGATGGCGAACGGACCAAGACCCTGCTCATGGTGTCACGCTTCGGGCATTGCCTCAACGACCTGCTCTATCGCTGGAAGATCGGCGCGCTGCCGATCGATATCGTCGGCGTGGTTTCAAACCATTTCGACTACCAGAAGGTCGTCGTCAATCACGACATTCCCTTCCACCACATCAAGGTGACGAAGGACAACAAGCCGAAGGCGGAAGCGCAGCTTCTGGATCTGATAGACAGCAGCGGCACCGAACTGGTTGTGCTTGCCCGCTACATGCAGGTGCTGTCGGATGAAATGTGCCGCAGGATGTCCGGGCGCATCATCAATATCCACCACTCCTTCCTGCCAAGCTTCAAGGGTGCCAACCCTTACAAGCAGGCCTATGAGCGCGGCGTGAAGCTGATTGGTGCGACCGCCCATTATGTCACCGCCGACCTCGACGAAGGCCCGATCATCGAACAGGACACCGTGCGCGTGACCCATGCCCAGTCTCCCGAGGACTATGTTTCGCTGGGCCGCGATGTGGAAAGTCAGGTGCTGGCGCGCGCAATTCATGCGCATATCCACCACCGGACCTTCATCAACGGCAACCGTACCGTGGTCTTTCCACCCAGCCCCGGCTCCTACGCATCGGAGCGAATGGGCTAAACCCCATTCTCTGCCGGGCAGGATTGTCGAACTTTATTTCCAGCGCGCAGCAACCGAGTAGCTTTCGTGCCCGTTTCTCTGGTGTTGTTAAACATCAGAGGCTTTCCTCATGAAAAAGATAATCATTGCCGGCGCCGCGCTTTTCCTCGCGGCGGGATCGACATTTGCCCAGCAACCACCACCGCCACCAGCACCCGCCCCGGGCGAGGCTGGTCAACAGACCGATGCACCACCACCGCCCCCTCCGCCGCCAGGCGCTGGTCCTCGCACTGACGCACCGCCGCCTCCGCCACCCCCGCCGGGACACGGAATGCGAGATGCAGGCCCCGGCGATGGCGGCCCACGCGATCGCATGATGATGCCTCCTCCTCCGCCACCGCCGCCTCCATCGAAGGGCGCTCACTTCCGCCTCGAAGACGGTGAGACAAAGATCGAGATCAAATGTGCAGACGACGAGCCAATGAAGGCTTGCGCCGACATCATGATGCAGTTGATCGACAAGATTAACGAGTAATATGCGTCAAAGCTGCCCGAAGCGTCGCCTGCGGCGGCGCTTCAGCTAAAGCGCACGATGGCCTTCAGACCCCTGCCGGAAGCGCCCTCCTCCAGCGCCAGCCGTCCGTTGAACAGGGTGGCAATCTCTTCGACGATGGCAAGGCCTAGCCCCGCGCCGGGCGCCGTGTTGCCATCCCCCCGGGCAAAGCGTTGCCGCACCACGTCCCTTTTTTCCTCTGAAATTCCCGGGCCATTGTCTTCCACCAGAAGAAACGCCAGTCCATTCTCGCGACCGACCCGGACTGTTACCTCCGCACCGCGCCCGGCATAGGCAATGGCGTTGCTGATGAGATTGCCGAGGAGTTCGCCCAACAGAAGCGGCTCGGCACCAATGCTGACGGCCTCCATCTGCTCAAAGCCAAGATCGATCCCGGCATCTGCTGCGACTGGCACATATTCGGCTGTGACCGATTGGGCGAGAGATGCAAGATCGACATCCACAAGACTTTGCTTTTCGCCAGAGCCTGCGGCATCGATATTGGCCATGCGCAGAAGCTGGGCCAGTATGTGTTCGGCATGAGCAACCGAGGCATCGCCCTTCTTCGCCGCCGCCTGCGCCTCTTCCAGAGTGGAGGCTCTTGCCGAGAGGGCAAGCTGTGTGCGGATGATGGCAAGCGGCGTTCTTAACTGGTGGCTGGCATTGCCGGTAAAATGCCGCAAGGCATCCAGCGCCGATTGCAGCCGCACCATGAAGGAATTGACGGTTTCAACCAGATTCTCGACTTCGACAGGCACGGACTGGCGAATGGGATGCAGATCATTCGGGCTACGCTCGCCGATGGCCTCGCTCAGGCGGTAAAGCGGCCGGAGGGAAATGGTCACCGCAATCCACACGATGATGGCAGCGCCGACAATCATGAAGAGCAGGCGTAGTGCAGAGCGAATGATGATGGCTTGCGCAAGGCGGCTGCGTGCAATCGTGGTCTCGGCTACGGTGACGGAAAACGGCACGGAATTGACGCCCGTGGAGGCAAACCGCGCAATTGCGGCAACCCGGATCGGCTCCCCCCGAAATTCCGCATCCATGAAGGTCGGCGCATCGCTGCGCGCCTTTTCCACCGAAGGCAAATTTTGATAGCCCGTCAAAAACTGGCCGTTGGGGCCATCGACACGGTAGAAGACCCTGTCCTGCGCCGCCGATGTCAGCATCTCCAGCGCCACATAGGGAATATCGACCTCCAGCGAGCCGTCTTCGGATACGACGACACGCTCCGCAATGGCAAGCGCCGACCCTGAGAGCACGCGGTCCGAAACGATATTGGCGGTATTGGTTGCCTCGCGATAGGTATCGGCCAGAGCAATGCAGCCGATGATCGCGGTGGAAATGAGAAGCCAGCCGAGCAGACGCCGCCTCAGCGAATAGGCGGCCTGCCTCATTCAGCCATCTCCGGCAGCTTTTCCAGATAATAGCCGATCCCGCGTGCGGTCTTGACCGTCAGCCCATGCGGCCCCAGCCGCTTGCGCAGGCGGCTGACATATTGCTCGATGGCGTTGCCCGAAAGCTCATCGTCAAAGCCCGTGAGCGACTGGACGATGGCCTCCTTGGCCACCACCTTGCCGGCACGCATGAACAGCACTTCCAGCAGCGCGACTTCTCTTGCCGGAATATCGAGCGGATGACCATCGGCTGAAAATGTGCGCGATGTCAGGTCGAACGACACCTTGCCGAAACTGACCAGTGACGACCGCAATCCGGCATTGCGGCGCAGAAGCACCCGCACCCGCGCCTCGAACTCGGTGATGTCGAAGGGCTTGATCATGTAGTCGTCTGCGCCCAGATCAAGACCCTTGACCCGTTCTTCAGGCGAACCGCGTGCCGTCAGGATCAACACGGCCGCCTTATCCTGGCGCGCGCGCATGGAGCGCAGCACGTCAATGCCATCCATTTCGGGCAGGTTGAGATCTAGAATGACGAGATCGAAATTTTCCGCAGCGATGGCCGCATAGGCTGATGCCCCATCGGACACCACATCCACAGCATAGCCGCTCCCGCGCAAGAGCGCTGAAAGCCCTTCCGACAAGATCTGGTTGTCCTCGACCAGAAGAATCCGCACGCTGTCGCCCTCCATTCGGCGCAAATTTATCGAAGCCTTTCCGTCTTGTGAATGGCAAGGGGCTGCGGCATGATCTTTTCCATGCGTATTCTTGTGTCACTCTGTCTGTTTTTCGCCGCCGCGACGTCGTCTGGCGCGCAGCCCATGATATTTCCCGCCCTTTCAGGCAAGGCGGATGCACAAACACTGGTGGTCTATTCATCGCTGGACGAGCCTCTTGCCACACCGATGATCGAGGGCTTCCAGAAGGCTAACCCGGATGTGGCTGTCTCCTACGAAGACATGCTGACAGGCGAGATCTATGACCGGATCGTGCGCGAGACCGACTCCGGCCAGAAGACGGCTGACTTTGCTTTTTCCTCGGCCATGGATCTTCAGGTAAAGCTCAGCAATGACGGCTATGCGCAGCGATCCGATCTGCCGATGAGCGATCGCTGGCCCGCATGGGCCAACTGGCGCAATACAGCCTATGCGCTGACATTCGAGCCCGCGGTCTTCGTCTACCACAAACCGAGTTTCATGACGGAGCAGCCGCCAGCCAGCCGCGCCGAATTCGTGGACTATCTGCAGCGCCACGCAAAGGAGGTCCACGGTCGGATCGCGACCTATGACATCGAACGCTCAGGCGTCGGCTTTCTGTTCATGTCGCGAGACCAGGAGCAGTTCGGCGATATCTGGAATGTCATCAAAAGCATGGGAACGGCAGGCGTGAAGGTCTATTCCACCAGCTCCGCCATTCTGGAGCGCATTTCCGACGGACGTTTTCTGCTTGGCTACAATATTCTGGGGTCCTATGCCGCAGACTGGGCGTCGCGCCACCCCGATGTCGGCATCGTCCTGCCCAAGGATTATACCGTCGTCATGTCGCGCATCGGCCTTGTGCCACAGGCCGCGCGCAATGCGCAGCTGGGCCGTCGATATCTGGAGTTCTTTATGTCCAAGGAGGGACAGACCATCATGGCGCGGCAGTTGCAGATCCCGGCGGTCAGCCCGGATGTTGCCGGTGAAAATACCGCCAACATGATGCAGGCCATCCATGGCGCGCAGTTGCGGCCGGTTCCCGTCAGCCCCGGATTGATGGTGTATCTCGACCAGGTCAAGCGCGCCCGCATTATTGAACGCTGGAACGAGGCTTTACGAGCCCAGTAGACGAAAATCGAAAATTAATAGACAGTAAATACACTTGCCCGGCGCAGAGCGTCAGTTAGATGACAGCTTTCTATGGTGCTGTGCAGGTCTTCGTTCATCCGTGGAGGCGGACTGAAGAAGCGGGAGGAAGTCTCATCGGACCGTTCGTTGCAAGTTGTTCATGCTTGACCTTGCTGCCATCCATGTGCCGCCCTTCCGCGATGACAACAACATGCCGAAACGGCACATCAAGGAGGGTTCACTTTGAAGCATTTCCTCATCGCTTCTTTTCTCGCTGGCGCTATCGCACTTCCGGCAGCCGCCGCTGACTACACCATCATTGCTCCTGCAAACCCCGGCGGCGGCTGGGACCAGACGGCCCGTTCGCTGCAGAGCGTGCTGCAGGAAGAAGGCATTTCCAAGAGCGTTCAGGTTCAGAACGTTCCAGGCGCAGGCGGCACGATCGGCCTTGCACAGTTTGCAAGCCAGCAGAAGGGCAATCCCAACGCCTTGATCGTCGGCGGCTACGTCATGGTCGGCGCGATCCTGACCAACAAGGCACCCGTTACGCTGAAGGAAGTCACGCCGATCGCGCGTCTGACCGGCGAATATGAAGTCATCGTGGTTCCTGCATCGTCTGACATCCAGAACATCGGTCAGTTGATCGAGAAGCTCAAGAAAGACCCGGGCAGCGTCTCCTGGGGCGGCGGCTCGGCTGGCGGCACGGACCACATCACAGCCGGCCTGATTGCCAAGGCTGCGGGCGTCGATCCGACCAAGATCAACTACATCGCCTACTCCGGCGGCGGTGAGGCTCTGGCCTCCATCCTCGGCGCACAGGTAACCGCAGGCATTTCCAGCTATGGCGAATTCGAAAGCCAGGTGAAGGCCGGTACCGTTCGTCTTCTCGCCATTTCCAGCGAAGCGAAGATCCCAGGCATCGAAGCACCAACGCTGAAGGAAAGCGGCCTCGACGTCGTCATCCAGAACTGGCGCATGGTTGCAGCTCCTCCAGGCCTGACGCCTGAGCAGGAAAAGGCTGTCAGCGCCGACATCGAAAAGCTGGCCAAGTCGGCCAAGTGGCAGGAAACACTCAAGACCAAGGGCTGGATGGACACCTATCTCGCCGGCGACGCCTTCAAGGCACAGCTTGAGAAGGACACTGCTTCGACCGAAACGATCCTCAAAGACATCGGACTGGTAAAATGAGTCAGGGTTCATCCCCTTCCCAACCGACAAAGCGCCGCCCTGATTGGGCGGCGTTCGCGATCGCCGTTTTTCTCGTGGCCATCGCGCTCGTCATCTTCTGGGATTCTGCGCGGCTTGCCAGCGTCACCGGTTATTCTCCGGTCGGCCCGGCAACGGTTCCCTACGCCATTGCCATCTGTCTTATCGGCCTGGCAATCTGGACCGCCATCGAGGCCTGGCGCAACGAGTTTCCGAGCCGTGACAGACAGGAACTGGGACCTGTCTTCTGGGTTGTCGCGGGTCTAGCGGCACAGATGCTTCTGCTGAAAATTGCCGGATTTTCCATTGCAACCGGATTGCTCTTTGCCTTCACGGCCCGCGCCTTCGGCAAACGCAAGCTCTGGTATTCCATTCCAATCGGTATTGCATTCAGTTTCGTCATCTGGGTCATCTTCTCGCAGCTTCTGCAACTTTCGTTGCCTGCCGGACCTCTGGAACGGCTGTTCTTCTAACGGCCGATCCATTCGATAAACAACAAGACCTGAGACTTCGCGATGGCGTTTTGCGCGCCGCGAGGGTCTCGCCCGACAGGGGGACGACTGTCCATGAGCACTTTTGAATTTCTGCTGCAAGGCATTCTGATTGCCGCGCAACCGATGAACCTCCTTTATGCGCTGATCGGCGTTACGCTCGGCACGGCTGTTGGCGTTCTGCCCGGCATCGGACCGGCCTTGACCGTTGCGCTTCTTCTGCCCGTCACCTATCGCCTCGATCCCGCCGGATCGCTCATCATGTTTGCCGGCATCTATTACGGCGGCATGTATGGCGGCTCGACAACCTCCATTCTTCTGAATACCCCCGGTGAGAGCGCATCCATCGTCACCGCTCTTGAAGGCAACAAGATGGCCCGCGCAGGGCGTGGAGGTCCGGCGCTTGCAACGGCTGCCATCGGCTCTTTCGTAGCTGGCCTCATTGCCACGATTGCGCTGGCCTTCGTTGCGCCTTACATCGTAAAGCTGGCTCTGGTCTTTGGTCCCCGCGAATATTTCGCCCTGATGGTGCTTGCCTTCGTTACGGTATCCTCGGCATTCGGCGATTCCGCATTGCGCGGTCTGACGTCGCTGTTCATCGGCTTCACGCTGGCCATTGTCGGCATCGACCAGCTCACCGGCCAGACTCGCATGAGCTTTGGCGTTCCAGACCTGCTTGACGGTATCGAAGTGACCACGCTGGCCGTGGCCATGTTCGCCATCGGTGAAACGCTGTTCATCGTGGCGCAGGGCCAGGGCGGACCGGACAAGGTCGAGGCCGTCAAGGGCTCCGTCTGGATGACCGCCCAGGACTGGGCGCGCTCCTGGAAGGCATGGCTGCGCGGTACGCTGATTGGCTTCCCGATTGGTGCAATGCCCGCAGGTGGCGCCGAAATCGGAACGTTCCTATCCTACGCCACGGAAAAGAAGCTTTCCAAACACCCGGAAGAGTTCGGCCATGGCGCCATCGAGGGCGTTGCCGGTCCTGAAGCGGCCAACAATGCTTCTGCGGCTGGTACGCTCGTGCCGCTGCTGACACTCGGCCTGCCGACGACGGCGACGGCTGCCATCATGCTGGCAGGCTTCCAGCAATTCGGCCTCCAGCCCGGACCGCTTCTGTTTGCAACCAACCCTCAGCTCGTCTGGGGCCTCATTGCCAGCCTCTTCATCGCCAACGTCATGCTGCTGGTCCTCAACCTGCCGCTGATCGGCCTGTGGGTGAAGCTGCTGACCATTCCGAAGCCATGGCTTTATGCTGGCATTCTTTTGTTCGCAACGCTCGGCACGATTGGCGCCAACCCTTCCGTGTTCGAACTCGGAATGCTGCTCGCCTTCGGTATTCTCGGCTACGTCATGCGCATTTTCGGATATCCGATTGCGCCTGCCGTCGTTGGCCTCATCCTCGGACCTCTGGCAGAGCAGCAGCTGCGCCGTGCGCTCGCCATCGGCCAGGGCGACCCATCGGTGCTGTTCACATCGCCGATTGCGGTGGGTCTCTTCATCGTTGCGGCTGCGGCCTTCCTCATCCCGCTGATCATGCGCATTCGTGGTCGCGGCCAGGTTCTGGCCCAGCTTGCTGCAAACGAAGACTGACCCCGTCTCCGTCTGTTCAACGATCCGAAATGAAAAAGCCCCGCATTCGAAAGGATGCGGGGTTTCTTTATGGCCGGAACGGAAAGGGCGAGAGCCCGTTAAGAACAGGCAACGAGCCAATATTGGGATAATACCATGCGTCTGACACCCCTGCTTTTCGTTCTCGCCCTCACATCCTGCACCACGGGAGGGGCAGCTGTCGATCCGATACCCGGCAGCATCACCTATGGTGGCCAACCGCGAACGAAACTGGAGAAATCTCCCGTCGGCAGCATCCTCCACCATGATTTCATGATGACGGATGGCAGACGCGCCTATGAGACCTATCGCATAGAGCCGGACCGATCTCTCACTCTGCTCAACCGCGTCATCATGAGCGATGTGCCGCCGGATAATTAAGTTTCGGCAAATCGTCGTTCAGCCGTCGCGAGATGGAACGACTGGCCACCCAACTCGTTGCTTTCCCACTTGTTTCAAAACGAAACTTTGATCGATGTTTCTGGAGAGAAAAATGAGAACACATAAGACAAGAAACGATTTACCATCCAACGCGAAGGCGACCGTTATCGGCCTGCTCAACGAAGCACTCGCATCCGTAATCGATCTTTCGCTGGTCACCAAGCAATCGCACTGGAACCTCAAGGGACCGCAATTCATCGCCATCCACGAACTGCTCGACAAGTTTCGCACGCAGCTGGACAATCACAGCGATACGATTGCCGAGAGAGCCGTACAGCTCGGCGGGACGGCACTGGGAACCACCCAGACGGTGTCTTCCACCTCAAAGCTGAAGGCCTATCCCACCGACATCTACAAGATTCAGGATCATCTGGCGGAGCTCATCGAGCGGTACGGTGACGTCGCCAACCTCGTGCGCAAGTCTATCGAAGAGGCCGATGATGCCGGTGACGCAAATACCGCCGACATTTTCACGGCTGCCTCGCGCGACCTCGACAAGGCACTCTGGTTCCTCGAAGCACATGTTCAGGAAAAAGCCTGACACAACAAAGCGCCCGGGAGACCGGGCGCTTTTTACCGTTCAAAAGTCAAGACGATCAGTGGCGCCGTAACACGGCCTTGCCAATATCCCGCAGCATATCGTGATCCAGAATGCCACGCTGGGCACTTCTGATCAGCACGGCTGCGCATTCGTTTGCAACCGGACTGCTACGGTCCTCAAGGCACTCGAAACATACGCCATCGAATATCGTCTGAAGGTCTGTGACCTGCTGGGGCGACAATTGCGCACCCACTCTTTGAAAAGCCGCATACGACAAGGCTAATCCTCCCAAGACTGCCAAATATCGACACTCATTTTCATGAACAATTAATTTCTACACCGGAACGAATCAGATGTCGAATCTGATCTTAACGAATTTTCAATGATTATTTTCTTGGGAACCGCAGGCCGCGCCCGACCGTTACTTCTTTGTCACAACAAGGAGAAATCCCATGGATTGGAATCGCGTAGAAGGCAACTGGAAGCAGGTCAAAGGCAAGATCAAGGAACAGTGGGGCAAACTCACGGATGATGATCTAGACCAGATCGCTGGCAAGCGAGATCAGCTTGAAGGCAAGATCCAGGAGCGCTACGGCGTCGAGAAGGACCATGTCCGCAAGGATGTAGATACATGGTACGACCGCCAAACCTGGTAATCGCCCAAACAGCAAAATGCCCGCCATGTGCGGGCATTTTCGCATTTAAAAGCTTGATGAATGCGCGGTTTACGCGACCGCGAGATCGTGGCCACAAAGTGCAGCTTCGATATGATTGGCGCAGATCGGCTTGGTCAGGAAAATGGCACCGGGTGGCAGCACACCATCAGCGGGGTTATACCTTCCAGAAATCACCACGATCCGTATGTTCGGCCAGCGGCGGTACGCTACATTGGCAAGTCCCAGACCGTTAATCGACCCCGGCATGTCGATATCTGTCAGTATTGCCTCGAAATCACTGTCGGCCTCCAACATTTTCACGGCCATGTCAGCCGTCGAGGCTTCCTCTGCGCAAAAACCGAAATCGGAGACCATGTCAACGAGATCGAGCCTGATCAGCCCATCATCCTCGACAATCAATAAGCGTGGCGTTTGCTGCATGGAATTAGTGCTCCTGCTGGAAGCTTGAGAGGTCGGCAGCGATGATGCATCGCACACCGCCCTGTTCGTAGAGAAGATCGACTTTGCTGTCGGCGGCACCGGCAAGTCCGGCCTTGATCAGCCGCGAGCCTGAGCCCACCCGCTCTGGCGAGATAACGGCGGGCCCGTTGCTTTCGCTCCAGACAAGCTCAAACCTGTCCTTTGCTTCACCCGTGACACGCCAGACGATATCGACCCTGCCATATGGCGTGGAAAGCGCCCCGTACTTGACCGCATTCGTGGCCAGTTCATGGAGGATGAGAGAAAGCGATAGCGACGGGCGTGAACCAACGCGCAGATTTGGACCGGCTACTGAAAAGCGTGTCGCTGTCGGGTCGTCGTGGATTTCAAGCATCTGATTGACGAGCTTGTGTACCTGGGATGTACCCAGACCGCCCTGTATGACAGTATCATGTGCGGCGCTGAGAACGCCGATGCGGGCAGCCAGTGTTTTTCTGGCGGACAAAACATCTTCGGCTGAGCGAAGCGTCTGGGATGCAATAGCCTGAACCATGGCCAACTGGTTCTTCAGCCGATGGCCGAGTTCGTGAGAAATAAGCTCCCGGTGCTTCTGTTCAGCCAGGCGTTCCGTTACGTCCTGCGCCTGCACCAGAATTCCGGTTATCTCGCCGTCATGCCCGCGCAGAGCCTGGTAGACTAGATCGATCATGCGCCGCTGGCGTTCACCATCGGGGCCTCGGTTGAGGTCAACAGGGACAGCCCGGGAAGAAAACGTCTGCCCGGTGCGGTAGACGCCGTCGAGAAGGTCGATGAAGCCCTGCCCGACAACTTCGGAAACGGCCTCTGCAACAGACTTTCCGATGATCTCGCGTCCAAGGCCGATCATCGAGTAATATTCCTCATTGGCGAATTCGAAGATGTGGTTCGGGCCGCTCAACGTGGCAATGCCGGAGGGTGACATTTCGAAAATCTGCAGAAGCTTTTCCTGCTGGCTCTTCTGCTCCCGGCGCATCATGATTTCGCTGGTGATTTCAGAACAAGCGCAAAACATTCCCAGAACGGTACCGTCAGCATCGCGAACCGGCGTGTAGGAAAAGGCAAAGTGCGCTTCCTCGGGGTAGCCTTTCCGGTGCATCACGAATTCGATATCGTCCATGGATGTACCCTGCCCGGCATAGGCGGCAGAGATAATCGGCTCCACATCATCCCAGATATCGTACCAGAGATCTCTAAACGGATGCCCGAAGCCCTGGGGATGCCGATTGCCGCACATGGCGGAATATCCGTCATTATAAAGGGTGATCTGTTGAGGGCCCCAGACGATCAGCATTGGCTGCAGTGAACCGAGCATGACATTGACGAGCGTTTGGAGTTCGACGGGCCAGCAATCAGGCGTGCCAATCGGGCATTGATCCCAAGCAAAACCCCGGAACAAATCCCCGCATTCGCCGCCGCCGATAAAATTCAAAACTTGCCCCGTCTCTTCTCGCCCTCACGCCCCAATGCCCAGAAAGGCAATTGGTTCCATGAAAAATCGCAGGATTTCGTCAGCAACGGCGATGCAGCAAGAATATCGTGTGAAAGCAAATGTTTGTTTACAATAATACTGCGACCATTCCACTCACTATAGTTGCAGATTCACGCGAACGCATCCCATAGACTGCGATCATCCCATCGCCCCGCGACGAATGGCAAAAACCCTTGCCGATTACATTTGCCGCTATCCTCAAACATCCTTCGAGTGCCGTGTGGAACGACGTGGCAAAGCACGCGTTAGGACACAAATATCGCCAGCCTCACAAAGGCATGATTTTGCCTTAAGCGGACTTGGCGGGAGGAATGGAAGGACCTCGCATGTCTCGTACATTGAAAAAATCCGCCCATCAGGCCTACGACGTCAGGGATCGGCTGATCCTTGCGCTTTACGCACAGTTGCGGGCTGAGCGGGAAACCCGCGAGGCGATGGAATGGGTGCTGCGCAATGGTGGCTTGTCTTCTGAGGTTCTCGAAGCAATGGCATCGGATCCCATACCGGTCATCACCGCTGAAGATATGAAGATGGTGGAGAATACACTCGAACATATGCGACCTGAACCCGGGCAGAAAGGCGCGCACTCATGACGCGGCGGGCAAGCTGGAAAGGCCACATTAAATTCGGCGACCTCACCTGCGAGGTCGGTCTTTATTCTGCCCTCACCTCCTCGGAGAAAATATCCTTCAACATCGTCAATCGAAAAACCGGGCACCGGGTCGAACGCCAATATGTCGATAGCGATACGGGCGATCAGGTGGAGAAGGATGATCAGGTCAGGGGTTTTCAGCTCGATAACGGCGACTATGTCGTCGTCGAAGGCGATGAAATCGCCAAACTCATGCCGGAGAGCGACAAGGTCATCCGCATCGACAATTTCATCGCCTGCGACGAGATCGACAAGCTCTATTTCGACCGGCCATATTTTCTGGCGGCGACCGATGGCGACGGCGAAGACGCCCTGAGCCTGCTCGCACAGGCGATGGAGAAGCAGGGCGTCGCCGCCATTGCCGAAGCGGTTCTGTTCCGCCGGAACCGCGTCCTCATCATCAGACCGCACAAAAAATCACTGATCGCGACGACACTGAATTTCGATTACGAGGTCCGCTCGCAGGCGACCACCTTCAAGTCGATCCCCGAGCAGGAATTCGATGACGAGATGCTGGAACTGGCGGGCCACATCATCAAGAAGCGCGCTGGCACCTTCGATCCTTCCGCCTATCCTGACAGATATAATGACGCCCTGGCGGAACTGGTGCAGGCCAAGATCGAAGGTCGCGCAATCAAGAAACACGTCGAAGAAAAGCGCGACAATGTGGTCGATCTCAAGGAAGCACTGCGGCGCAGCGCCGAGGGTGAAAAGGCTGCAGGCAAATCCACCCGCAAGAAGCCTGCCGCCAAGACCGCAACAAAGAAGGCGAGCTGAAAATGGGTCTGCAAACCTATAATTCCAAGCGCCGCTTTGACCAGACACCCGAACCGGAAGGCACCAAGGCCGAGACCGAAGGTTCGTCCTTTGTCATACAGAAGCATGACGCGCGGCGTCTGCACTATGACCTGCGGCTGGAACTCGACGGTGTCTACAAAAGCTGGGCTGTGACCCGTGGCCCCAGCCTCAACCCGGATGACAAGCGGCTCGCCGTGCACGTCGAAGACCACCCGCTCAGTTACGGTGAGTTCGAAGGCGTTATCCCAAAGGGCCAGTATGGCGGTGGCACTGTCATTTTGTGGGACCGTGGCACATGGCACCCCGTGGGAGATGCGAGAAAAGGCTACAAGAAAGGTCATCTCGAATTCGAACTCGAGGGCGAAAAACTGAGGGGGCGCTGGCATCTGGTCAAGATGCATGGAAAACCGGAGGAAAAGCGCGAAAACTGGCTTTTGATGAAGGTCGAGGATGAGGAAGCGCGCACCGGGAAGGGCACGGATATCCTTGTCGAAAAGCCGGATTCCGTCAAAACCGGACGCAGCGTCAAGGATGTCGCGGCAGACCCTGACGATACCTGGAACTCCAAACCGGTCAGTAAGAAGGCCAAGACGGCCTCACCGCAAAAGCAGGCGCATGATTTTCCAAAGGGTGCTCGAAAGGCAGGTGTTCCGGCATTCGTGCCGCCAGCCCTCGCCACGTTGAAGCCTAAGCCTCCTGCAGGAGACCGTTGGCTGCACGAGATCAAGTTCGATGGCTATCGGATCCAGGTCCATATCGACAAGGGCAAGGTCACGCTGTTTACCCGCAGCGGGCTGGACTGGACCGAGAAATTCGGCAAGGAGGTCGCCAGTGCCTTTGCCAAGCTGCCGGTCGAGAACGCCGTCCTTGACGGAGAGATCGTCGTGGAACGCGACAATGGTGCCTCGGACTTCTCCGCCCTCCAGCAGGATCTCAGCGACGGCAGGACTGACCGTTTCCATTTCTATGCCTTTGATATGATTCACCTTGATGGCCACAGCCTGCAAGCGGCAGAGCTGATGGACCGGAAGGCGCTTCTGGAAAAGCTGCTACCCTCCAACGACCCTGTACTGCGTTACAGTGAGCATTTCGAGGAAAGCGGCAGCATGATCCTGGATCACGCCTGCCGCCTAAGTCTCGAAGGTGTCATTTCCAAGCAGAAAAACAGCAAATATGCCTCCGGTCGAAAGGGCCAGTGGGTGAAATCCAAATGCTCCAGCCGGCAGGAATTCGTCATCGGCGGCTATACCCTGTCTTCGACGTCGGATCAGGCAATCGGGTCGCTTGCACTTGGCGTGCACGACAAGGAGGGGCTGCGCCATGTCGGGCGGGTTGGAACCGGATTTACCGCTGCCGTCGCCGAAAATCTGTTCAAGACCTTGAAGCCACTAACGCAGAAGGACAGTCCTTTTGCCGACAAGCTCACGGCTCTGGCGAAAAAAGATCTCGTCTTCGTCAAGCCGGAGGCCGTCGCTGAGGTGGAGTTTCGCACCTGGTCGGCGGATGGCAATCTGCGCCACGCCTCTTTTCGCGGAATGAGGGAAGACAAGAGCGCCAGCGAAATCACACGCGAGGATACGAAAAAGTCGGATCAGGCCGTGCCGAAGACGACAATCAAGTTCACCCACCCCGAACGGCTCTACTGGCCCAAGGATGGCGTAACGAAGGAAGGCCTTGCCGATTATTATGCGCAGGTGTGGCACCTCATGGCGCCCTATATCGTCGACCGTCCACTGGCGCTGGTTCGCTGCCCGGACGGGATAGACGGGCCGCATTTCTTTCAAAAGCACCCATGGCGCGGAACGAACAAGGCTATCGGCCAGATTGCAGACCCGAAAGACAAGAAGGGCGAACCTCTGATCCGCATCACGGATTTCGATGGACTTATGGCGCTGGTACAATCGGCAGCGCTTGAAATTCACCCATGGGGCGCAACCACGCGCAGCTGGGAAAAGCCTGACATGATCGTCATGGATATCGACCCCGGCGAAGATGTGGAATGGGGCGAGGTCATGGAGGCAGCGCTGGAGCTGAAACGCCGCTTCGAAGACGTCGGTCTGTCCGCGTTCCTCAAGACGTCGGGCGGAAAGGGCCTTCACGTCGTCAGCCCTCTCAAGCCGCAGGCGGGATGGACGGCGGTCAAGGCGTTCGCAAAACGCATGGCGGTTGATATGGGCAAGGCAGAGCCGGACAAATATCTGGCGGTGTCCACGAAAGCCAAGCGCAAGGGCCGCATCTTCATCGATTATCTTCGCAATGGCCGAGGCAACACGGCGGTTGCCCCCTACTCCACCCGCGCCCGTCCGGGCGCCGCCATTTCCATGCCGTTAGAGTGGTCCGAGCTTACCGATGAAATTGGCCCTGACTATTTCACGGTCGACACGATCGGCCCGCGCCTCTCTGCCATGAAACGCGACCCGTGGGACGGCTTCTTCTCCTCGGCAGAACCTCTGCCGAAATAGCCGCGGCGCAATGTCAGCCGCGCTTTTCCGAAGCGAGGCTTTTCTTGAGCGCATCCATGATGTTGATGACATTGCCACCGCTCTTGCGCGCAGCGGGCTCTTTACCCTTGGCAGCTTTTGTTTTTCCCTTTTCCTTGGATTTGAGCAGGGATTTTATCTTCTTCTGGACCGTATCCTGCGCCACCGAAGGCTTCCATTCGGTTGTGTTCTTTTCGATCCGCTTTTGCATGAGAGACATAAGCTCGGCGTCCATCTTCTTTTTCGGCTCAAGCGTATCGATGCTCTCTCGGACCTCATCGGAATAGCGAAGGGTCCACAAGATGATCCCCTTCCCGGCTGGTTCCAGCAGAACCGCGTGCTCGCGCCGGTAAATGACAAGGCGCGCGATCCCTGCGACATTGTTCGCCTTCATGGAATCGCGGATAACGCCAAAGGCTTCTGCTCCGATCTTGTCTTCAGGCTTCAGGAAATGCGGCCGGTCATACCAGATCCAGTCAATCGATCCTGCCGGAACGAATGTCTGGATGTCGATGGTGCGCGTGCTCTCAAGGCCAACTGCATCAATCTCCTCATCTTCAAGCAGGACATAGCTGCCGTCTTCCTTGGCGAACCCCTTGACTTGGTTCTTGTCGGCCACCTTCCGGTGCGTCGTGCTGTCGGCGTAAATGCTTTCCACCCGGTTGCCGGTGTTACGGTTGAGGATATGAAACCGGACCTTTCCGCTCTCCGTTGTCGCAGGTGTCAGAGAAACAGCCGCCGTGACAAGTGAAAGGCGCAGGTGCCCTTTCCAGAAAACATGACGTGGCATGATACAGACTCCCGCGTTGATGGATCAGGCATGAAACGGTCTAACCGCGACATCGTTGCCGCTGCGGCCAAAAACTTCACTTCCGCGCAGTTCCAGCGTTTCCGGCGCACATCATGGCTGCGGAACCATTCCCGAGATGTCGCTGTTACACAGGCGACGATCTGGCTTGCTGGAACACGTCACTGCTCAACCTTCCATCCACACGGAGACCTGTTTCATGACGCTGCCACAGCCCGTCCGCTATTCCGCAGACCTTGAGGAAATCAAACCGGACGAACAGGAGGTTATTGCCGACCTCAACGATACTTTCGATACCATCCTCAACAGAACCGCCGAGGATTACGGACACGCCGTCCGTTCCGTCCACGCAAAATCCCATGGCATTCTGGACGGAACGCTGGAGGTTGAAAACGATCTGCCTTCCGAGCTTCAACAGGGCCTTTTCGCGACACCCGCAAGCTACAAGATCTACATGCGTCTATCCACCAATGCGGGTGATATCCTGCCAGATGCGATATCCCTGCCGCGCGGCCTTGCCATGAAGGTGGTAGGCGTTGAAGGTCCTCGCATCGAGGGTGCGGAAGGATCGACGCAGGATTTCGTCATGGTCAACGGCCCCGTGTTCCAGACGCCCGATGCCAAGAAGTTTCACGGCAATCTCAAGATGCTTGCCAAGACGACGGATCGCATGGAAGGCACCAAGAAAGTCGTCTCCAGCGTCCTGCAGACTGTCAACACCGCGCTGGAGGCCGTCGGCATCGAAAGTTCCAAAGTCCAGTCCTTGGGCGGCGCACCCAACTCAGATCCGCTTGGCGAGACCTATTTCAGCGTCACGCCTTTCCTTTACGGAGACTACGTCGCAAAGTTCCGCTTGAAGCCCGTGTCGCAAGGGCTGGTGAAACTGACGGGACGCGAAATCGATACCAGCGTCAGCGACGATGCCATTCGCGAAACCGTCCAGGCGGAAATGCGCGACACGGCAGGCGAATGGTTGCTGCAGGTCCAGCTCTGTCGCGACCTGGAAAAACAGCCGATCGAAGACCCGACCGTGGAATGGAAGGAAGACGAAGCGCCCTTTACTACAGTCGCCCGCATCAAGGCGGGGCCGCAGGACAGCTGGTCGGACGCAAACGTGCAAAAGGTCGACGAGGAAATGCGGTTCAGCGTCTGGACGGGGCTTGCGGCGCACCGCCCGCTCGGCAACATCAACCGCGCGCGCAAGGATACTTACGAGCACTCTTCGCAATTTCGCGCAGCCTTCAATCGCTGCCCCATGCACGAGCCGACCACCTGAACGAACTCCCAAGATTGATGAAAAGGCGCGGCGTAATTGCCGCGCCTTTTTCGTGCCTGCCGTCTTTTCCAGACGAAAGGAGACTGGAACAGGCCGCATCCATTTAATTTAACTAATATGGAACGAATGACCTCAATGACGGTTAGCTACACACGGAGCTGTGAAGAACGGTCCGCATGAGAGGAAATCACCATGAAGAAGTTTATTCTTGCGGCAGCGCTGCTTAGCGCAACCGCACTGTCCGCTGCTGCCCAGACCTCAGCCCCTGCAACGACAACGCCGAGCACATCTGCTCCTGCCACGAGCACCGATGGCAATACGCCCGCTGTCGCATCGCCTGAGACGACAAATCCAACAGCACCGGTCGAAGGCGCAAACAGCTTTACGGAAGATCAGGCCAAGACCCGTATTCAGGAAGCTGGCTATACCGATGTCAAGGACCTCAAGAAGGACGACAAGGGCATCTGGATGGCAGCTGGAATGAAGGACGGCAAGTCCGTCATGATCTCCATGGACTACCAGGGCAACGTCGTCGCCAAATAATGGCCGACCGCTGACCTCGGGCAACCGCCCGGAAATGTCCCCATTTTTAAGGAACACATGATGAAAACAATTACTGGACTATTCGACGATCATGCAGATGCGCGCTCGGCTGTAACGGCCTTGGAATCTGCCGGTATTCCTTCCAAGGATATCAGCATTGTCTCCAACAATGCCCATAACCATCACGATCATGATGACGACTCAAAGGCTGCTGAAGGCGCCGGCACCGGTGCTGGCATTGGCGCAGTCGTCGGTGGCGCTGGCGGTTTGCTGACCGGTCTTGGCCTTATGGCGATCCCAGGCGTTGGCCCGGTTGTCGCAGCCGGCTGGCTTGCAGCGACAGCTGCAGGTGCGGTTGCTGGCGCAGTTGCCGGTGGCGCTGCTGGCGGCATCGTTGGTGCACTGACCGACTCCGGCGTGTCTGAAGAAGATGCGCATGTTTATGCCGAAGGCGTACGTCGTGGCGGCACCATCGTCACCGCCAAGGTCGATGACGGAATGATTGCCGAAGCCGAAGCCATTCTGCAGCGTTCGAACTGGGTTGATCCGGCTGCACGCCGCACCGCCTACAACGAGCAGGGCTGGGAAAAATTCGACGATACGCTTGATCCATACAATGCCGAGCAGATTGAAAAAGAACGCACACGCTACAACCGTCCGGGCCTGTAAGGCGCGATCGTCTGTAGCAAAGTCAGGACAATCGCAGTGGCAAAGCAACAAACTCCATTGGTCGCATCAATGGACGCTGTCAGAGGCACAACGTGATCTGTCGTGACCATATCTAGGGCCGTCCGAAAGGGCGGCTTTTCTACATCCGGCTCAGGCTGACGACGCTCAGCCGCCACTACGAGGAACGCACCATGGCCAAAAAACCGGCTACTCCCGCATCGATGCCTGAAATGGATGTCGTGACGATACACGACCAGAAAATGCACCGTGGACAAGGTGGAGAGCTTCACCAGATCGCAGAAGACGACGCTCCCGTCATGACGACCGCGCAGGGCGGCCCCGTTCTTGATGACCAGAACTCGCTGCGGATTGGCGCACGCGGTCCTCTTGTCATGGACGACTTCCATTTCCGCGAAAAAATGTTCCACTTCGACCATGAGCGCATTCCCGAACGCGTTGTTCACGCCAGAGGCTACGGCGTTCATGGATATTTCGAAACCTACGAGTCCCTTTCGCAATATACCAAGGCAGACCTGTTTCAGCGCAGGGGCGAAAAAACCCCTGTTTTCGTACGCTTCTCCACCGTGGCCGGAAACAAGGGATCGGCTGACCTGGCACGAGACGTTCGCGGCTTTGCCGTGAAGCTCTATACGCAGGAAGGCAACTGGGATCTCGTCGGCAATAACATCCCTGTATTCTTCATTCAGGACGCCATCAAATTCCCGGACCTCATCCATGCTGCAAAGCAGGAACCGGACCGTGCATTCCCGCAGGCACAGACAGCCCACGACAATTTCTGGGACTTTATCAGCCTGACGCCTGAGAGCATGAACATGGTCATGTGGATCATGTCGGACCGGACAATCCCCCGCTCGCTCCGCTTCATGGAAGGCTTCGGCGTTCACACCTTCCGTTTCGTCAATGCCGACGAAAAGTCCACATTCGTGAAGTTTCACTGGAAGCCGAAACTCGGTCTGCAATCCGTAGCCTGGAACGAGGCCGTAAAGATCAACGGCGCCGATCCCGATTTCCACCGCCGCGATCTCTGGAACTCCATTCAGGCGGGCAACTTCCCGGAATGGGAACTGCAGGTTCAGCTGTTCGACCAGGAATTTGCCGACAGCTTCGATTTCGACGTGCTGGATCCGACCAAGATCATTCCCGAAGAAATCCTGCCACCCAAGGCCATTGGCCGCATGGTGCTGGACCGGATGCCCGACAACTTCTTTGCCGAAACCGAGCAGGTCGCGTTCATGACGCAGAACGTGCCGCCGGGCATCGATTTCAGCAACGATCCGCTGCTTCAGGGGCGTAACTTCTCCTATCTGGATACGCAGTTGAAGCGTCTGGGCGGTCCCAACTTTACCCACCTTCCCATCAATGCGCCAAAGTGTCCTTTCGCGCACTTCCAGCAGGATGGCCACATGGCCATGCGCAACCCTGTTGGGCGCACCAATTACCAGCCGAACTCCCATGGTGAGGGACCAAGAGAGTCGCAGTCGCGCGGCTATCGTCATTTCCCTGCAGAAGAAAGCGGCCAGAAGGCACGTCTGCGTCCGGAAAGCTTTGCCGATCACTACAGCCAGGCACGGCAATTCTATATCAGCCAGACGGGCGCAGAGCAGCGTCACATCGCCTCTGCTCTAACCTTCGAACTCAGCAAGGTTGAGATACCAGCGATCCGCGAACGCATGGTCTCCCATCTTCTCAACATTGACGAAACGCTGGCCAATACGGTTGCGCAGAAGCTCGGCTTCCAATCCATGCCGGAAGCCGCAGATGCTGCCATGCCCACGCGCCAGGATCTTGCCCCTTCCCCGGCACTCAGCATCGTGGAAAACGGTCCCAAGCGTTTCGAAGGTCGCAAACTCGGTATTCTCGTGACCGATGGCGTTGACGTCGCCACCCTCAAGGCGCTTATCGATGCCGTCACCGCAGAGAAGGCGGTGGTTGAGCTGATCGCTCCGAAGGTCGGCGGTGTGAAGGCATCCGACGGGACGATGATCAAGGCCCATCACATGGTGGATGGTGGCCCGTCGGTCCTGTTCGATGCGGTGGCCCTGCTGACATCTTCCGAAGGGGTCGAAGACCTCGTGGACGAAGCAACGGCGAGGGATTTCGTGGCCGATGCCTTCCAGCACTGCAAGTTCATCGGCTACGTTGATTCGGCAATGCCCCTGCTTGAAAAGGCAGGCATCGCCGGTGCGATGGACGAAGGCGTCGTTGCGTTGGCGAAGAAGGCAGACACCAAAGACTTCGTGTCGAAGCTTGGCGACCTGCGCGTCTGGGGACGCGAACCCTCGGTAAAGCTTGGAAAGGCATCCCCTCCCGCCAAGTCCTGATACCTTTCGGCAAGGGCGCGTCATTGTTTGACGCGCCCTTTTTTTAACGTTCACAGGGTGGCGCACAGCGTGTCAGCATCAGGTCAATCCAAGCTCCGACGCATCGTCGTCATCAGTGATTTTCAAGGCGGAAGTCACTTTGCCGGGTATGTCCCGTCCGTTGAAGAGTTCGAGCGACAATGGCAAAACGGTGAGCGTGGCGCTCCCCCCGCCGCAAGCCCCACCCGGCCGGATTTCGACGTAGAAGGCGGCTATCTGGAGCGCCTGCCACTTGCCTGCGTCAAGGCAAATCTGGTCGATGCAGTGGAAATCTGGAGCCATTGGCGCAGTGAAGATGTGCCGCCTGCCAATCTGGCGGAGGCGCCGCTCGTCATCCGCCGTTCCTTTCAGATGAATGGTCCCGAAGCCCCCTTCAGCTCCAATGACATGCTGGCCCACATCCGCACATATGGAGCACCGGATATTCTCTGCGTCTGGGGTCTCGGCGTCTCGCGGGACATTCTGGAAGCTTGCTCGCAAAGCTATAAAATATATAATTCCATCGACGCCCCCGCCTTGCGAATACCCTCCGACGTCAGCCAGCATTTCGATCTCGTTCTGACCGGCGCGCAATGGCAATCCGACGTGGTCAATGACCGGCATCCGGGCATGAAGACCGCCATATTACCGATCGGGCCGGAATTTGCCTCCGACACCATGTTCCGACCCATGGGCGGGCCAAAACCCTATGACATCATCTATGTCGCAGCCGCCCAGACCTACAAGAGACATGACATTCTGTTCGATGCGATGGCGAGACTGCCGCGTTCAATCCGCGCCCTGTGCGTCATCGGCTATGGAGAATTGAGTGAGGAGTTGCGCAGCCGCGCGCGGGAACTGGAAATCGACGTGGATTTCATCGGCCCGCCCGGTGTCGATTTTCCCGAAGTCAACCGCCTGATGAATCTGGCAAAAATAGGCGTTGTCTGCGGTGTCGATGACGGTGCGCCAGCCATTTTGACGGAATACATGCTGGCTGGTCTGCCCGTTCTTGCCAATGCCGAACTCAGCTGCGGCCTGCAATATATCACGCCGCAGACCGGGCTCACGGCCCGTGCCGAAGTCTTTCATGAGGGGCTATCGGCAATGCTTGAGCGGCTTGAAACATTCACACCCCGGCAGGCTGTCATGGATCAGTGGACATGGCCGCATTCCGTTGAAAAGCTTCGAAAAATTCTTTTGCATCAAGAATATTAGAAAGTTTTAATTTTGCGGGAACATTGGGCATCGCGGCTTGTTTGAGTCCGTCCCTCAAACGCGGATGCGCCAATGAACCTTTCCAGTTCGATTCCCACACGATCTCACGCACTATCCGAGCGGCAGACGCCACTCATATGTTTTTCACACCTGAGGTGGGATTTCGTTCTCCAGCGGCCGCAGCACCTGATGGCGCGCTTTTCCAGGGAAAGGCCGGTGTTCTTCTTTGAGGAATACATTCCCACGGATCACCATCTGGCCTATCTCGAAATCCACCCCTTCGAGGGTACGAAGGTCAAGTCCGTGCGTCCCCGCGTTCCCCACTGGTGGAATGCCGCAGACCGCGAGCGCGCGCTTTCGAACCTGCTGGACGATCTTCTGGCCATGTATGGCGCAACCCGACCCATTCTGTGGTTCTACACGCCGACGATGTACAGCTTTGCGAGCCACATTGATGCGTCTGCCATCATTTACGACTGCATGGATGAGTTGGCCAACTTCAAGTTTGCGCCGCTTGAAATGAAGGAAATGGAAGCAAAGCTTCTCGCTGAGGCGGATGTTGTCTTTACCGGGGGCTTCAGCCTCTACGAAGCCAAACGCCACCAGCACGACAATATTCATCCCTTCCCGTCGGGCGTCGATGTGGATCACTTCCACTCCGCCCGCAAAGGCCGGACCGAACCCGCAGATCAGATGGCCATTCCCGGCCCCAAGCTTGGCTATTACGGTGTCATCGATGAGCGCCTGGATCTGGAGCTGATCGCGGACCTTGCCCGCGCGAGACCAAAATTGTCCTTTGTCTTCATCGGTCCTGTCGTCAAGATCGCGCCGGAAGATCTGCCGCGCGCTGAAAATATATATTATCTTGGTCAGAAGGACTACCACGAGCTGCCAGCCTATGTCTCTGGATGGCAGGCGGCCCTGATGCCTTTTGCGCTGAACAGCTCGACCCAGTTCATCAGCCCGACCAAAACCCCTGAATATCTGGCCGCGGGCCGCCCCGTCGTCAGCACGCCGATCAAGGACGTCATCCGTCATTATGGCGATCTCGATGGGGTCTTCGTGGCATCCGATCCGGAAAGCTTTGCCGCTGCCTGCGATGAGGCGCTTGGCCTTTGCGAGAAGGACCGCGCATGGCTGAAGCCGGTCGATGCAAGGCTTGAGGGATCATCCTGGGACCGGACGTTCTCTTCGATGAAGGGCCTGATGGAAGACGTGATGTTACGCAATCTCTACCCCGCAATTCCCGCCAAGCAACCCCTTTCAAGACCAGCAAAGGTGAGCGCTCTTGCCCATGGTAACGCCGTGGCTGCAACCGACCTATGAGCAGAGCGGGTCGACGGATTGTTCTCGCGACAGAAAGTCTCGATCCCTCAGGCATGGGTGAGCACATGCTTGCCCTCGCCAGGGCGCTTCAGCCCGACTGGGATATCGTGATTGTCGCACCCGAAACACATACGGGCGAGCTTACATCAAGGGCCGCCCGTTTTGGCATCGCAATCAAGACAATCGATGAGATGGACAGCTTCACGTCCTGGCTGACTAAAGCCGGTGTCGACATTCTTCACGTCCACGCCGGTATCGGCTGGGAAGGACATAATCTGTCGCGGGCCGGTGCCACTGCGGGTGTCCCTGTTATCAGAACCGAGCATCTTCCCTATCTTCTGACCGATCCCGACCAGAAGGAACAGTATGAGCGCGAATGTGCGCTTCTTGCTCATCGCATCGTCGTGTCTGAAGCTTCCCGTGCCAGTTTCGAGCATCAGGGCGTAGCCTCGGGCGAGATAAGCGTGGTGCGCAATGGCACTTTTGCGCTCGACCCGGATGCCGTTTCCGATGCGGACGCGATCGAAGGGCTTGAGGGCAAAAGGGTTCTTCTGACCGTCGCCCGCTTCTCCCGGCAGAAGGATCACGCCACTCTCATCAGGGCCCTGCCCGGCGTGCTGGCTGCCCATCCATCCACAGTCCTTCTGCTTGTCGGGCGTGGAGAGGAGATGCAGGCGGTCCGTTCGCTTGTGCAGGAACTGTCATTGACCGACCATGTCGTCTTCGCCGGGCACAGAACGGATGTCGCACACCTGATGGCGCGCGCCGATATCTTTGTTTTGCCCTCGCGCTTCGAAGGCCTTCCGCTCGCGTTGCTGGAAGCCATGTCCATCGGCACACCCGTCGTCGCCACCAATATCGGCGGTAACGTGGAAGCGCTGGGGCATGACCACCCGTTTCTGGCTGAAAGCGGCAATGCCGATGCCCTCGCTTCCATGCTGATCGAGGCTCTCGACAACGACGCTCACGCAAGCGCCGTCGGAGAGGCGGGACGCCAGAGATTCCAGACCCAGTTTTCAGCTGATCGCATGGCGCACGAAACCGCCAGCATCTACACGCACGTGCTTTCGCAGGCACCGCGACATTTACAAGGACATGCTTCCATGGACAAGACACGTATCGGCTTCATCGGGGTCGGCGGTATAGCCAACCGCCATCTGGACATACTCGCAGGCTTTGAAGACGTCGCCGTGGTCGCTTTCGCCGATCCGGATTTTTCCCGCGCGGAACAGGCCGCCGCACGCTTTGGCGCGCGCGCCTTTGAGAGCCACCGTGCGATGCTGGACGCAGAAACGCTTGATGCCGTCTACGTCTGCATTCCACCCTTCGCCCATGGTGAAGCGGAGCGTGATCTGATCGCTCGCGGCATCCCGTTCTTCGTTGAAAAGCCGATCACCCTCGATCTTGGGCTTGCGGAAGAACTCAGTGCCGCAATCGAGGCTGCCAATCTGATTACCGGCGTCGGCTATCACTGGCGCTATCTCGATACGGTCGAAGAAGCGCGCAACCTGCTTCAGGACAATCCGGCGCAACTGCTTTCCGGTTACTGGCTGGACCAGACCCCGCCCCCGCAATGGTGGTGGAAGGAAGACATGTCCGGCGGGCAGATGGTCGAGCAGGCAACCCATATCATCGATCTTGCCCGTTATCTGGTCGGTGAAGTCACCCAGGTCTACGGCAGCGCGGGTTTCAAGGACCGCCCCGAATTTCCGGGCCTGGATGTCCCGGTCGTGACCACCGCCAGCCTCACCTTTCAGTCGGGCGTCATCGGCAACATCTCCTCATCCTGCCTGCTCGGCTGGAGCCATCGAATTGGCCTCAATATCTTTGCAGACCGGCTCGCGATCGAACTGACCGATCATGACATCATGGTGGATGTGGGCGCAGGACGTCCCGTTCGTCATGCCGATGGTGACCCCGTCTGGCGCGAGGACCGTGATTTCGTCGATGCCGTCAGAGGTGGCGAAAACCATATTCGCTGCAGTTACGAGGACGCGCTTGCCACCCACCGCGTGGCTCTTGCCGTCGTTGCTTCCGCCAGGGATGGAAAGCCGGTCACGGTGGAACAGCCGCTGCTCGACAGAAATCCGCCTGCACCGCTACAGTTTCAGCCCCGTCCCGAAGTGCACCACGGTCTGCCGCCGGGGCATCGGATGGTCCGCTCGCTGGGCATAGAAGCACCCGGAAAATCCTACTTCTTCGAATATGAAGAAGGTCCCCCCGGCGATGATCAGGTCCGGCTGGATACACTTTACACCGGCCTGTCAGCGGGCACGGAACTCACCTTCATGAAAAATACGAACCCCTATTTCCATTCCCGCTTTGATGCGGGGCGCGGGGTCTTTATCGAGAACGAGGCGGATCTGCATTATCCCGTCCCATTCCTCGGCTATATGGAAGTGGCGCGTGTGACAGAGAGCCGTTCGCGGGACTTTCAGCCCGGCGCGGTTCTGGCGACAACCTATGCCCACAAGAGCGGACACACCGCCAATCCCTTCCATGACGTGCTGGTTCCCATGCCTGACGACCTGGACCCGATGCTGGGTGTCTTCGTCGCCCAGATGGGGCCGATTGCGGCCAATGGCATTCTTCACGCGGATGCGGATGTGCTGGGCAGCAATGTCACGTCTTTCGGCGCAGGCATTGCCGGGCGCTACGTCATGGTCATCGGTGCGGGCACCGTCGGTCTCATGACCGCCCTGTTTGCGCAAAACGCCGGTGCTCAAGCCGTCATCATCGCGGATCCCTCGGAGTTTCGGCGTGCCAAGGCCGAAGCCATGGGCCTGATGGCCATGACGGAAGATGCGGCCTGGCAACATGCAAAGTCGCGCTGGCACAATGGCGGCACGGACCGCGGCGCGGACTTCGTCTTCCAGACCAGAGCCCATTCGGACAGCCTGCATGTGGCGCTGAAGGCCCTTCGCCCGCAGGGCACGGTCATCGACCTCGCCTTTTATCAGGGCGGCGCCGACCGGCTGCGGCTGGGTGAGGAATTCCACCATAATGGGCTCAATATTCGCTGCGCGCAGATCAATCGCGTCCCCAGAGGGCTTGCCGGTCAATGGGACAGGCGGCGTCTGGCACATGAGACGGTCGGGCTTCTGAAACGCCGGGGTGCCGACATCCGCGAACACATGATCACTCATGTCGTACCCTTCGAAGAAGGCCCGGCATTTCTGGAGGACCTTGTCGTCCACCGCCCGGAATTCCTTCAGATCGTCTTCAAGGTCCACGCATGATACCCCAACAACCGCCCGTCCGTATTCTCTTCGTCTTTGCATGGCTTGTCGTTGGCGGCGAGGAAACCGAAGTTCGGCTTCTCGCTCGCAATCTTGATCGCAGCCGTTACCGGCTGGATGTGGTGGCCTGTTTCCACAAACCCAACATGCCGCACCAAACCCATGAGCAGCTGACGGAGCTTGGCGTGGATGTGGATACCACGCCCTATTCCCTCTCTTTCGAGGATACGGTCGCTTATCTCGCCAACAAGGTGTCGGCCTACGATATCGTGGTCTCGTGCCAGAACGTTGCCGATATCTACCCGGCGCTGGAGCGTCTGCACCTTCGCCCGCCATTGATCGAACATGGCGGTCTGGTCTCTGAAGCGCTGGCCGGGCCGAAGCACTTCACCAGCCGCTATGTCGGCGTCTGCCGCTCGATTTGCGACGCAGCGAAGTCGATCATGCCCGAACGCAGCGACGATGTCATCGAAATCCCTTCCATGGTCGACCTCGGCGAATTCAATCGCACGACCCGGGCGCAGCTGCGCGCATCCTTCGGGGTCGGTCCGCAAAGCCCGCTCATTGGCTGGGTTGGCAGGCTCGACCCCAAAAAGAACGTCGAGGACTTCATCGAGGCAGCGGCACTGGTCCATGCCGAAAATGCAGACGCTCGCTTCGTCGTCATCGGCGGGCCGGATGCCTTCATGCCCGACTATGCCGAAAGATTGCAGGCGCTTACCAGAGCCAGAAAACTGGACAGCGCCCTCACCTTCCTCGGAGATCGCAAGGACATCCCTGCCCTCCTGCCGGCGCTCGATATCTTCGTCTGGCTTTCCAGAGGCGAAGGGATGCCGCATGTCATTGCCGAAGCCGGAGCAGCCAGCCTCCCTGTCATCGCGACGCCTGATAATGGCGCAAAGCAGCAGATCGAAGACGCCGTATCAGGCATTTTCGTGCCCTATAACGATCCGGCATCGGTCGCACGCGCGATGGAAAAGCTCATCGCATCACCCAGCCTGCGGCAGAACCTTGGCGGCGCTCTCCGTCACAAGGTGGAAACCGCCTACAGCGCCGCCGCAGTCGTTCCGCAATGGGAAGCGCTGTTTGAGGCTGTGTTGCGCGAGCGCCCGGCGCGCGGCCCCACCGGGCTGTTCCAGTCCTTTCTCCAAGGCGGGTTTGAATGCTCCACCCACAGGCTTCGCCCTCGTGAGGGACAGGACAAGGGCAAGCGACTTGATGTGATTGCTGCCACGGATCACGATATTCACACGGCGGCGGATTACCGGCAACTTGCCTCCCACGCCATAAGGACGGTCCGCGATGGCCTGCGCTGGCACCTGATCGAGCTTTCGCCCGGGCAATATGACTGGTCCAGCTTCACCCCAATGTTGAAAGCGGCAAACGATACAGGAACCCAGGTCATCTGGGATCTGCTGCATTATGGCTGGCCTGATGATATCGATATCTGGTCGCCGGAATTTGTCGAACGCTTCGCGCGCTTCGCGGCGGCGGTTGCACAGGTCGTGAAAGACACGAGCGACGGCGTCCCCTTCTATTCGCCCGTCAACGAAATCTCGTTCTTCTCATGGGGCGGCGGCGATGCGGCCTATCTCAATCCCTTTGCCCACGGTCGCGGCTTTGAACTCAAGGTGCAGCTGGCAAGAGCGGCCATTGCAGCCATGGACGCGGTGCTTGCCGTCGATCCACGAGCGCGGTTCGTCCATTGCGACCCCATCATCAATGTCATCACCGATCCGTCGCGGCCGTGGGAACGGCCCACCGCAGAAGGCCACCGCCAGTCGCAATTTCAAGGCTGGGATTTGCTGTCAGGACGCATGTGGCCGCAGATCGGCGGGGCCGCCAAATATCTCGATATCATCGGTGTCAACTACTACTTCAACAACCAATGGATCCATGGCGGCCCGCCCATCGACATGGACCACCCGCTCTACAAGCCCTTCAGAACGATCCTCGTCGAAACCTACGCCCGCTATGGCAAACCTATCTTCATCGCCGAAACCGGCATAGAAGGCGACCGCCGCGCAAGCTGGATGACCTACATCCACACGGAGGTCGAGGCGGCCATGAAACAGGGCGTGCCCGTCGAAGGCATCTGCCTCTACCCCATCGTCAACCACCCCGGCTGGGACGATGACCGCGCCTGTGAGAATGGCTTGCTCTCGGCAGGCCTGGTGAATGAGGGACGCGAGGTATATGCGCCGCTTGCAGAGGTCTTGCGTGGAGTTTCCAGTGTGGATGAGAGGTAATTGGACCGCGCCAATTACACCACCACTGGTTTCCTCGCCGCGCCAGACCACGGTAGCCGGAATAGAAAGAATGAAAGGCCGATACGGTCAAAAAATCTTTTTATAACTACGGGAAGAACGACAGCAGCCAGGAAAAGAACCACTGCCAGAGAGAGCCTGCTGGCAGCGTGGTCCGGCCAGTTATATTGGGTAGCCATATGCGCGACCCAGCTGATAATCATTAAATGCATCACGTAAATCGGCAATGTGTTATGCCCGAAGAAGCGCGCGACAGAGCCGAGCAGACTGTTTTCCAATCTGACCGCAATCCCGATCAGTGCCAACACTCCAGCAACAGCTGCCGCAAGTTCTGCGGGCCCATCGATCCACCAGTAGTATGATCGCCAAGCCAGCACCGTCAAAACCGCAAACACCGGTGTGCCCAATGCGATCAGCCTTAAAGGCATATCGCTGAGACGCAAAATCAGGTGCTGGAAGTGGCACGCAACGTAAAAGAACACAAAATATTGCAGGATGTTGGCGAAGGAAAACAGCATCGGAACGATGCCTGAGAAACCGATCACAGAAGCCAGTATCCCGATCGGGATGACAACGCGTTTAGGAACAGACTCGACGCATTTCGTCAAACTGTAGAAGATTGCGAGAGCCCTTAAAAACCACGCGCCGGTCTCTGGAGCGACAAGCGAAGAAATCAGCCATGTCCAGTCGTTGCCTTCCAAAGCCGCGAGGCGATTGGGGACAACGTTTCCGAAGAAGCTGAAGCGTAAGACAGACCAAAGGACGAAAAGATACGCGTAAAAACCGATGCGCTTCTCAAAAAGATAAAGCCAGGGTCTGTTGACGGATGAACGCGCCACAAAACCCGCTGCCAGGAAGAATGCCGGCATTCGTATCGGCGTCAGCAAGGCGTTGATCTTCATCAGCCATGTGATTGAATAGCCATAAGCATCCATGATCAGGCCGACATGATATATTGAAACCATCAATATAGATGCGCCTTTTACTGCGTCCAGCCAATCAATTCTTGGTTTATTCAAAAAAATTATCTCTTACGCAATACAACAAAATAATCTAGATGACGTCCCGTAGGCTAAGATAAACGTCACAGTCAAGCATACGCCGCGCTTTAAGGTAAACACTTAGGCCTAGATACTAGATATACATGCGTGAGAACTGCGGACTTTCTTCTATAAGTTGCAGTGATTACCACTGCGGATGTGGTGATAATCTCTCACGTAGATTTCAGGTGAACGAAGTTTAAAACGCACCAAAGACAGCTTTGAGTAATCCGTTTCTTCAATCGTCAGGTTCGTTTCTGGAGCAACAAGCAGAATTGCCAAGCCAAGCCGACATGTTCTCGCCGCCGAAATGAGGCTATCAACCAGCCGCTCGTGAGTAACAGCACCGTTTAAAGGAAAAGGCCAAGGCAAGAGGTCTCACAAGTGGCTGCCTACCTGCTCGGAGCACGGTTTCGCGGGAGACACACATCTACGTGCTTCACCGAAACGGAACTCACATTCTCTTCAGGTCAAACAAGGAAATTTGGTAGCGGGAGAGGGACTTGAACCCCCGACACGCGGATTATGATTCCGCTGCTCTAACCACCTGAGCTACCCCGCCACAGGGAAACGTGACAGCGATGTGACCGCCCGTTCCATCAGGATGAGCGGCTTATAAGGTGCCGCTCCCCAAAGTGTCAAGCGCAAGATGCGCAAAAACGTTGCTTTCTGTCAGCTAACGAAAAGCTCAATGCTTTCAGGCCGCAACCGGCTTTTCCAGCAGCGCCTTCAACGAGGCTTCCGCATCGCTTGAGCGTTCCGACCGCTCGATAAAGCCGCCGCCGTAGACGCGTGCGTCAGCGCCGGGAGCGGAATAGAGCACGCAGGCCTGTCCTGGCGCCACACCGGCCTCACCAATGGCGAGATCGACATAGACGCCCTTCTCATCGGCGTGGAGTGTGGCCTCGCCCGGAGGGCGCGTGGAGCGGACCTTGGCAAAGCAGCTAAAGCCGTTGCGCGCGTCGTCCGCAAGATTACCATCACCCAGCCAGTTCACATCGCGAAGATAGACGCGGTGCGTTTCCAGCGCCTCGCGCGGGCCGACGATGACACGGCGGCCACGGGCATCCAGATGCACCACATAAAGCGGCTCGCCCGTTGCAACGCCAATGCCCCTGCGCTGGCCGATCGTGTAGTGCACGATTCCATCATGACGCCCCAGCACACGCCCGTCGAGGTGAACGATATCGCCCACCAGCGCCGCGTTTGGCTTCAGCTTGTTGATGATATCGGTATATTTGCCCTGCGGCACGAAACAGATATCCTGGCTGTCAGCCTTCTTGGCAACGACCAAGCCCATCTCTTCCGCCAGTTGGCGTGTCTCGGCCTTGGAAAGCCCACCAAGCGGAAAGCGCAGATAATCGATCTGCTCCTGGGTCGTCGCAAACAGAAACCAGCTCTGGTCGCGGTCACTATCGATCGGGCGATAGAGAGCGCGCCGGTTGGGATGCCCGGGAACAGGGTTCAGCCGTGAACGGATATAGTGGCCGGTCGCCAGCGCATCCGCCCCCAGCTCCTGTGCCGTGGCCAGAAGATCGGCAAACTTGACGGTCTGGTTGCAGGCCACGCAGGGAACGGGCGTTTCGCCCATCGCGTAGGCTTCCGCAAAGGGGTTGATGACCGTCTCGCGAAACCGCGCCTCGTAATCTAGCACATAATGGGGAATACCGAGCGTTTCGCAGACCCGGCGGGCGTCATCGATATCCTGCCCCGCACAGCAGGAACCGGCGCGATGCACGGCTGCACCGTGGTCGTAGAGCTGAAGCGTGATGCCGAGGACGTCATAGCCCTCCTGCTTGAGGATTCCCGCCACCACGGAGGAGTCCACGCCGCCGGACATGGCGACGACAATCCGGGTGTCTTCCGGCCTCTTATCAAAGTCGAGCGTGTTCAAAGCTTTTCCAATCGTCAGTCATACCGGGGGTCAAGGCCCCGCCGCCTGTCGTATTTTCGAAGTGTGCATATAGAAAGAAATGCTCTCACACGCAAGACGGGGCGGCAAGGCCACCCCGTCTCCGGCGATATGCAGATTGTGTAAGCGTCAGGCCCCAGCGGTCTTCTGGCGATCGCCAATCCACTTTTCCCTTTCGCGCCACAGCGCAGGCAGGGAGAGAAGTGCAACGCCAGCAAGGGCAATCAGCGTCTTCTCCAGCTGGTTCAGCTCGGCTGTACGGCCATCCAGATAGTAGATGCTGTAGACGATTGCGACGTGCCAGACATAGACCTGCAGCGAATGACGGCCGAGAAGCTGCAGGAACTTCAGAGACAGAACCCAGATTACGCCTGCCGCCGCCTTCTGCACCAGCGGATTGTGATGCTTGGGGCCAGCAATGATCAGCCATGTCAGACCAACGCCAACAGCCAGAAAGTTGATGAGATAGACCGGACCGAAATCCGCCCTGATCTCCATGGTCGAAAACTTGCCCAGCATGAATTCGGGCATCAGGTTCCAGGCTGTGGCAATGCGCAGAGGCACGAAGAACAGGCAGACCAAGAGTGCCGCCTTGGCAATCCAGCTGCGCTCCGGCGAAAAGATCTTCGTCCATGCAATCTTGTTCTGTGCCGTCATGGCACCCATCACAAGCGCGGAATAGAACACCAGCTGCCAGCCAAACAGGTTGAAGCTGACACGGATACCCTGTTCGTCTGCACCCTTGACCAGTTCATTAACTGGGGCGGTAAACAGTTGCTGCAAACCAAGCTGACCTGCCATCCACACCAGAAGCGAACCGGCCATGACATAGGCCCACTTGCCGTCCAGGCACAGTTTGACCAGGATTGGCGCAAACACCATGTAGACGATGTATTGCGGCAGAATGTCCATGAAAGTCGGCTGGAACAGGAAGGTCGCGATAGCAGCAAGGCGCAGCGGGTCATCGAAGGACGTCATGCCCAGCCAGTTGTACCAGATATAGGGCGCGTGCGGGATGACCATGCGGAAGAACAGCACCGCGATGACCAGGCCCATGGCATACTTGTAAAGCTCAAGCGCGCGGCTCCAGATCATGTCGCGGCCCGCTTCATAGCCATATTTCAGCATCTTGCGTGCATAGACCATGCCGATCAAAAGGCCGGACAGGAAGACGAAGCCCTGCGCATCCTCAACAAACGCAAACTGTCTGTGGTTGATTTCCATCAGCCACAGACCGCCCGCGAATACGAGGTGATTGATAAGCATGAAGACGAGAAAATACCCGCGCATTCCATCGATCAGGTCGAAGCGTTTCATCTTGCTTGCTCTCCATACTCGCAGGCACCCTTGAGCAAAGACTGCCTGATCCGAATGACAGGATGGGTATTTTACGACCATCCAAACTTGGATCGTGAACGCGGTTTTGACGGTACGGTTCCGGTGGAAGCATCGTTTTACCACCCGCGTCGATTTCACATTGGTGTGTGCGGCACAGGGTTAGCGGCGGGTGACTGAACGCCGGATGAATGAAAAAAGGCGATTGCGTGAATGAAATGAGGCAAGCAGGAACAATGGCTTAACCCGCAACGGGCTTGAAGACCCTGTGTTTGCGGCCCATGCAAACGAAAATGGCCGGCGGGATTTTCATCCACACCGGCCACATTTCCATCCACTATTTTTCAGGCGTTCAGGCAGCCGCTTGAATAGCCGCAACCTGCCATTCGGAGCCACCCTGGCGAACGAATGTCCACAACTCGGTTGATTCTTCCGGCTCGTTTTCGTTGCCTTCAACGATCTTCCCGGTGCCGCGGTCGCGCATCACATCGATTGCGGAATAGCGCATGGCGACCGTGGCATAGTCCTTGCCTTCCTCATGCCAGGCTTCTGCAACATCGCCCTGCAGAAGCTTGACATCGCGAACATCGTTCTTCACGCCGCTGGTGGCATGGTCGCTCAGTTCTTCCGCAAGATAGGACATGGCTTCCGGTGTCGTCAGCTTGCGAAGTGTGCCGTAATCCTCTGCGGCATAGGCAGCCTGCACCTTTTCAAGCGCGGACTGGAAGGTCTCGAGATCGGCCTGCGTTACGCCAATCTCATCGCCCTCAGACATCCCATTTTCGTGCGGTACCGGCTTGGGCGCAACGGGCGCGGCTGCGGCAGCACCGGCTGCGGCTCCAAAACCGCCCGCCTTCGAACCCATCTGCGGGATCTTGAAGCCACCGGTCATGTTGGACCCACCCTGCGGCGCAGAATGATCGTTACGGGCTGCATTAGCATCACCATAGGCGGGCTGACCCTGACGACGCGAGGCGAAGAATCGCATCGCCAGCATCACGAGACCGCCAATCAGCAGAATCTGCATCAGCATTCCAAAGAAGCCAGCCATGCCACCGAAGCCACCGCCCATCAGCATACCAAACAGGCCACCCATCAACAGACCGCCCATAAGACCGCCCATCATTCCACCGAACATGCCACGGCTCTGCTGTGGCGCCTGTGCGGCGGCAGGGCGCGCTGGCTGCGCTGCACCAGGTGTCGCCTGGTTTGTGTTGGGCGTCATGCTGCGGTTTATGGGTGCGGCCTGGCCAGGCGTCGTGCTGGTGGCAGGCGGCGCCGAAAAGGTTCTCGTCCCACGGCTACCGAAACCGCCGCTGGCGCGCCGGGCTTCAGCCATGTCAACGGCAATGAAGGAAACGGCAATTCCAAGTGCGGCGACCGCAAACAAACCCCTAAAGCGCCTGATGGCAGCAAACATCGTGATCTCCTGTTGCGCCGCCCTCCCATTGAGCGGCTCTTGAATATCGATATAGCAACTATGGATCATCATTTTTAGGGACATGGCATAAAATTTTTCGTGATATGCAACCATAGATAAATGATTGGCTGCTAAAGCAAAAACCCGGCACAGGGTTTCTCCTGTGCCGGGTGGAAATATCATCCACGCGTGGTTGCGCGGGATCAGTCGATGTTGAACGACAACGACTTGACCTGACGAATGGCCGGATTGGCACGCAGCTTGTCCAGAACGTCCTCAGAGACGGGGCCGTCGACATAGAGCAGCGCAATAGCGTCGCCGCTTTCCTTTTCGCGACCGAGCTGGAAGTTGGCGATGTTAACGCCCGCTTCACCCAGTGTCGTGCCCATGAAGCCGATCATGCCGGGAACGTCGGTGTTGGTGATGTAGATCATGTGCTGACCGACATCGGCATCCATATTGATGTTCTTGATCTGAATGAAACGGGCCTTGCCGTCCGAAAACACGGTACCTGCAACAGAGCGGATCTGGTTTTCAGTCTTCACCGTCAGCTTGATGAAGCCGTCGTAAACGCCGGTCTTGTCCCGTTTCACTTCGGAAAGGATGATGCCCTTTTCCTTGATCATGATGGGGGCCGAAACCATGTTCACATCGGAAACCTGCGGGCGGATGAGACCGGCCAGCAGCGCCGATGTCAAAGCCTTGGTATTCATGCTGGCGGTTGCGCCATCATAAAGGATTTCGATTTCCTTGGTCGCGCTTTCCTGCACCTGACCGACGAAGGAACCCAGAACATCTGCCAGCTTGATGAAGGGCTTCAGGCGAGGCGCTTCGTCAGCCGTGATCGACGGCATGTTGATGGCGTTGGAAACGGCACCCTTGACGAGGTAATCCGACATCTGCTCGGCAACCTGAAGAGCAACATTTTCCTGCGCTTCCGTGGTGGATGCGCCCAGATGCGGCGTGCAGACGACGTTTGGAAGGCCAAACAGCGGGCTTTCGGTCGCAGGCTCCACTTCGAACACGTCGAACGCAGCACCGGCAACGTGGCCGGACTTGATCGCTTCGGCAAGAGCTGCCTCATCCACCAGGCCGCCACGGGCGCAGTTGATGATGCGGACGCCAGGCTTTGTCTTGGCAAGGTTTTCAGCGCCGAGAATGCCACGGGTCTTGTCCGTCATCGGCACGTGCAGGGTAATGAAATCTGCCTGTGCCAAGAGATCGTCAAGTTCAACCTTGGTCACCCCCATTTCCTGCGCGCGCTCTGGCGACAGGAAGGGATCATAGGCCAGGACATTCATCTTGAGGCCAAGGGCGCGTGAGCAGACGATGCCGCCGATATTGCCAGCACCGATGACGCCAAGCGTCTTGCCGGTGATTTCAACACCCATGAACTTGGACTTTTCCCACTTGCCTGCCTGTGTGGAGGCGTCCGCAGCCGGAAGCTGGCGGGCAACGGCAAACATCAGCGCAATGGCGTGTTCCGCAGTCGTGATGGAGTTGCCGAAGGGCGTATTCATGACGATGATGCCGCGACGCGACGCAGCCGGGATATCGACATTGTCGACACCGATACCGGCGCGTCCGATAACCTTGAGGTTGGTGGCGGCTTCGATCAGCTTTTCCGTCGCCTTGGTGGCGGAACGGATGGCCAGACCATCATAATTACCGATGATTTCGGCCAGCTTGTCCTTGTCCTTGCCAAGCTTTGGCTGGAAATCAACTTCTACGCCGCGATCGCGGAAAATCTGGACGGCGGTTTCCGACAGTTCGTCAGATACGAGTACGCGAGGTGCCATTGTGTGGGCTCCTTGAAAAGGGTTCAGTGTTGAAAGCGAAAATGCGCGGCCCTGCCGTGGCAGGGCCGGAATGGATCAGGCAGCAGCCTTGAAGGTCGCAGCCTTCTGCGTTTCGAATGCCCACTTGAGCCAAGGCATGACGGCTTTCATATCAGCCGTCTCGATCGTCGCACCGGCCCAGATGCGAAGACCGGATGGCGCATCGCGGTAAGCACCGATATCGAGTGCCACGTTTTCCTTTTCGAGAAGGGCAACCATGCCCTTGGCGAAATCGGCCTGCGCGGCGGCATCAAGTGCGGCAACATCCTTGCACACGATCTTGAGGCAGACGGAGGTGTTGGAGCGCGTCTCGTCAACGACGGCCAGATTGGCAATCCAGTTGTTTTCAGCGATGAAGTCAAAGATGACCTTGGCATTGGCATCGGCACGCGCCATCAGGGCGTTCAGGCCACCGAGGTTCTTTGCCCACAGCAGCGCATCGATATAGTCTTCGACGCAGAGCATGGATGGCGTGTTGATGGTTTCGCCGGTGAAGATACCTTCAATCAGCTTGCCGCCCGAGGTCATGCGGAAAATCTTTGGCAGCGGCCACGCAGGTACGTAGCTCGTCAGACGCTCGACAGCGCGTGGCGACAGGATGATGACACCGTGACCGCCCTCGCCGCCCAGAACCTTCTGCCAGGAGAAGGTCACGACGTCGAGCTTGGAGAAGTCCATGTCCTGCGCAAATGCGGCAGATGTCGCATCGCAAATGGTTAGGCCCTTGCGATCTGCGGGAATGAAATCGGCGTTTGGAACGCGGACACCCGATGTGGTGCCGTTCCAGGTAAAGACCACGTCACGATCGAAATCGATGGTGGAAAGGTCTGGGAGAAGGCCGTAATCGGCTTCAATCTTGCGAACGTCCTTCAGCTTGAGCTGCTTGACGACGTCGGTTACCCAACCGGCACCGAAGCTTTCCCAGGCAACCATATCGACGCCACGCTCACCAAGCAGCGACCACAGCGCCATTTCGACGGCGCCTGTGTCGGATGCGGGAACGATGCCGATGCGATAATCAGCGGGAACGTTAAGAACTTCGCGGGTGAGATCGATGGCCTGCTTCAGCTTGGCTTTGCCAACCTTGGCGCGATGCGAGCGACCGAGCGGTGCATCGGCGAGAGCTTCGAGCGACCAACCGGGACGCTTCGAGCAGGGACCAGAAGAGAAATGCGTATTGCCCGGACGGGTGTCCGGCTTCACTATATCTGTCATTTGACTACCCTTTCAGATAGGCGCCTCTCGTTAGGGAGAGGTGTCCTGCCCTCGTTGCTATTCTTCTCGCCTGTCGCAGTCAAGCGGAATGTGTCGCACGCAAAAACAATTTTGGTCGGATTGCGTCATCTCACCCCTGGGGTCAGGTGGCCTGGCGGCGCCCCCAAAAAGGCTTTTCTCATCCTCTTGATGCAGGTCAAACCAAACATGCGTGGCGCGGTGCAGGTTGATGATCATCAACCGCAAGAGATGTTATTATGAGTAACGACGCACCATTTTCGAACGACCGTAATGTTTTGATCCTTCCTTTTCTGTCGGGCTTCTATGAGAAATTCGCTCAACCCCTCGCCTGGACGGCCTTTCGCGTCGCCATCGGCGGCATGCTGGCCTTTGAGGGCTATCCGAAGATCATGGCTCCCTTCGCGCAGATCGGTTTCCTTGAAAAGATCGGGTTCCACCCCGGCTGGCTGTGGTCTCCGACGCTGGCGGCCATGCAGTTCTTCGGCGGAATATTCATCGCCTTGGGATTGTTCACCCGGCCTGTAGCGCTCGCCAATGCTTTCATGCTGGCCATTACGCTGTGGTTCCACTTCATCGATCCCTATGGCCACGCGTTTCTGACCGAGGCGGGCATTCAGGCGCTGAAAACGGCGGATCAGACCATGTTTACACCGGCAGGTGTGCGCCGCCTCGCAGATGGGGGCACGGCATTTCTGGAGCTGGTCCAGTCTAAGGCTGAGATCACATCGCTGTTCTGGACAGGTGGAGCAGCACTTTTTGCGGCCTTTGGCGGTGGGTATTGCTCACTGGACAGATGGCTATTCAAGAAGCACTTCTAAAATACAAAACACGCCCCCGCATCATCGATGCGGGGGCGTGTCCAGTCGGTTGCCCGGCAATTCTTACTTGTAAACGGCAGGCTGCAGCGGAATGTCCGCTGGAGGAATATATTGCGCAGTGTCGCAGCCATTGAAGACATAACGGCCACCGACGCGCACTTCATGCGAAGTCACGCCCTTGTCACGACCGCCCGAGGTCTGGCCTGAGTCGCTGGTGCCGAACATGGAGCCGCTGCCAATCTGGCGGAAGCGGTAGCCAACATCGGCCTTCAGGTTGCAGGTCACGTCGATGGAGGCACCGGCCATCAGGCCGTAAGCAAAGCGCCAGTTGTCTTCACCTTCGATTTCGCAGTTGCCGCAGGTCGTCAGCTTGCTCCACTTGACGTGAGCACCACCGATACCCGCACCGATATACGGAGTGATCCGGCCATAGGTCCCCAGATCGACATAGGCATTGGCCATCACGGCGAAAGCGCGCATGGAAGAGTTCGCACCGTTGAGCTGCGGTGCAACGCCACTGAACTTGGATTTCGCCATATATTCCAGCGTCAGATCCGTGCGCAGATAGTTGTTGATCTGATAGCCGACACCACCGCCGAAGAGAACGCTGTCCTTCAGGTTCGTGGTGGTGAAGCTCAGCTCCTCGATCGAGGGACCAGCGGCCGCGCGGTCGAAGCTTACGCCACGCGATTTGTTGAATGAGTATCCGACATCGCCGCGCAGGTACCAACCGCTTGCTTCCTGCACCTGAACCTCAGGTGCCTGGTCCGGAAAAGCTGGTGATTCAGCCTGATATACATCGGCTGCGAATGCGGTTTGACTTGCCATCAAAGCGGCAACGACACCGATCAGGCTCTTTTTCATGATTGCGGCTCCATAAGCGGTATGTGCGCGATTAGCGGCAGATACTCGTGATCTTCTTCATTTACGAAGCCTGAAGGAAAATGGTTAAACAGCGATTAAAATCGGAAATACTTGGCGCAATTTACTAACAAAATTGGTTAACACTGTTAAACGGATAATATTCGCGCAATCGGTGATATTGCAGTAAACGCCCGATATGCGGGTAGATATCAGCGACCGCTCTTCCCGTTTCAAGAATATATCCGACTATAATAATATTTTGTTAGCTAATATTATTGTCCTTATTTCAACGGACCTCTTGTAACGTCAGTATAGGTGACGATTGCACCACTTACAGATGGCATATCGATCAGCCATGAGGCGCTGGTCTTAAGGGAAATCCAGTCCCGCCCGACCTCTTGGCGCAGATGCCGGAGATTGGCGAAAAACTTGACAAGGGTTTGTCTTCCTTGGGCCTAGAGCTGAAGAAAATTATCGAATTCACCCGAATTCCAGTTCACAATCCGGAACTGCTGAAGGCAAAATATCGCGCATTCTGCAGACAGATGCCCGTGATGTACTTCATCTTGATGTCGAGTACCTGGGCTTTGGCTGCCACACACATGTCGGTCGCGCCCGCGTGGCTTACTTTGATCGTCCCCAGCCTGTTTACCGTCATCAGCGCCGTGCGTGTCGTGTTCTGGTGGAAATCGCGAGACCGCACACCCACGGCAGAAGAGACATTCTCGGCGCTGCAGCGAACGCAACGTCTCGCCGTGGTGATTTCCGTGGCGTTCACGGCCTGGTCATTCATGCTCTACCCTTATGGGGATGCATATCAACAATCCCACATCGCCTTTTACATGGCGATCACAGTCATCTCGTGCATCTTTTGCATGATGCATGTCCGAGTGGCAGCCTTTGCCGTGGCCATCATTGTCAACGGCGCCTTCGTCGTCTTCTTCATGGCCTCTGGCCATGCGACATTCATTGCGATTGCCATCAACATCCTGCTTGTCAGCTTCGGCATGTTGGCGGTGCTGATGGTCAATTATGGCAATTTCGAACGCATGATCGTTGCCCAGCAACAGACGGAAGCACTCAGCAACGAAAATCTTCGCCTCGCCAATATCGACAGCCTGACGGGCCTGCCGAATCGCCGCGCATTTTTCAAACACCTGTCAGAGGCATTTGAAGCAGCGACATTGGAGGGCACCCGCCTGGCGGTCGGGGTCATCGATCTCGATGGCTTCAAACCCGTCAATGATCTCTACGGCCACTCCTCCGGCGACCGTCTGTTGATGGAGGTCGCCAATCGCCTCACGCTCTATTTCGCGTCCAAGGAAATGTTTCTGGCAAGGCTTGGAGGAGACGAGTTTGCTTTCGTCATTTCCAATGTCGCGCCACAGCGGGATGTCGTCGCTGAAGGTAACCGCATGTGTGCCTATATGCATTCTCCCTTCATCCTGCCGGATGCCACCATCATCATCTCAGGCTCCATCGGCATCGCCGTTTATCCTGATCTGGCCTCGTCACAGGAAGAGCTCTTCGACCGGGCAGATTATGCGCTCTACCATGGCAAGCGCCAGAAGCGCGGAAACAGCACGCTTTTTACGGTTCATCATGTCGAGGAAATTCATCGGGATGCGCGCATCGAGCAGACGTTGAAACAGGCGGATTTTCCAAGCGAAATGTCCGTCGTCTTTCAGCCGATCGTGGACGGCTTCCAGAACCGCACGGTAGGCTTCGAAGCGCTTGCGCGCTGGAACAGCCCGACGCTCGGCCCCGTGTCGCCCGCCCAGTTCATTCCCATCGCAGAACGTGCCGGGATCATTGGCGGCCTGACAAGAACGCTTCTCAAGAAGGCCCTGCACGCCGCAAGCACCTGGCCGGACCAGATGAGGCTTTCATTCAATCTGTCCGCACAGGATCTGAACAGTCCGGAAGCTGTCATGGCGGTCATCGCCATCATCGAGAACAGCCCATTCGACGCTGAGCGGCTCGATCTCGAAATTACAGAAACGGCGTTTATTCATGATACGCGGCAAGCGAAACAATCGGTGGAGATGCTTCGAAAAATCGGCTGCGGCATTTCGCTCGATGATTTCGGAACAGGCTATTCCAGCTTGACGGCCTTGCACTCGCTACCGTTGACAAAGATCAAGATCGACCAGAGTTTCGTCAATCAGATCCAGGATAATCCTGCCAGCGAAAAGATTGTCCGCTCAGTCCTCACCCTTGGCCGCGAAATGGGTCTCGATGCCATTGTCGAAGGCGTTGAAACAAAGCAGGAGCTTTCGCTCATCACGCAGCTCGGCGGCAACTTCTTCCAGGGCTATCTTTTCTCGCCCCCCATGGGTGAGACGGCCATTTTACGGTTCCTTCAGGATGAAGAGCAGGCCTTGGGCTCGAGGCTTTCAAACGGCTGAGCCTGTTACATGACAATAAAAAAAGGCGGGTGCCGCTAAGTGCCCCGCCTCTTCCTATGCTGTTTAGCCCCTGAACGATGAATTGCACAGCAGGACCCCTAAAAGGGTCTGCCGGGTTCGGTTCAGGCTGCGGTCCGGGCGTTGGAAATCACGCCAACGAGATCATTGACGATGCGCTCCACTTGGGCGCTGTCGTCGCCCTCCGCCATCACGCGGATCAGCGGCTCCGTGCCCGAGGGGCGGATGACCAGGCGGCCATTATTGGCCAAGGCGCTTTCCGCATCGGCAATCGCCTGTTTCACGACAGGATTTTCCAGCGGCTTGCCGCCGGAAATGCGGACATTCTTCAAGAGCTGCGGCACGGGCTCGAACTTGCGGCAGACTTCGCTCACCGTGCGACCGGACCGCTTGACGCGCGCCAGAACCTGAAGCGCTGCCACCAGACCGTCGCCCGTCGTGCCGTAGTCCGAAAGGACGATATGACCGGATTGCTCGCCGCCAACGTTGAAATCATTGTTGCGCATATGCTCGACAACATAGCGGTCGCCGACCTTGGTGCGGGCAAGCGTCAGACCCTTGTCACCGAGAAAACGCTCCAGTCCGAGATTGGACATGACAGTCGCAACGATACCGCCGCCGCGCAGCAGATTGTCGTCTGCCCAGCTGGCAGCAATCGTCGCCATAAGCTGATCGCCATCGACGATCTGGCCGCGTTCGTCCACAATGATCACGCGGTCAGCGTCGCCGTCCAGCGCAATGCCGATATCGGCCCGCACTTCATGCACCTTTTTCTGCAGCGCATCGGGATGAGTGGAGCCGCACTCGAAATTGATGTTGGTGCCGTTTGGCTCGTTGCCAATGGTCACAACCTCAGCGCCAAGTTCCCACAGTGCCGCAGGCGCTACTTTATAGGCCGCGCCATTGGCGCAATCGATGGCAATCCGCAGGCCGCTCAGCGTTACATCACGCGGCAATGTGCGCTTTACGAACTCGATATAGCGGTAGATATCGCCATCGACGCGCTTGGCCCGTCCGATTTCATGCGGCTTGGCCAGCTGCGAATAGATGTCCTTGTCGAGAAGATCCTCGATTTCAAGCTCCAGCTCATCCGACAGCTTGTATCCATCGGGTCCGAAAAGCTTGATGCCATTATCGGCAAAGGGATTGTGCGAGGCAGAAATCATCACGCCGATATCGGCACGCAGTGAGCGCGTCAGCATCGCAACAGCGGGCGTCGGAATGGGGCCTAGCAGGAAGACGTCGAGCCCCGCTGCGGTAAAACCGGCAACCAGCGCATTTTCCAGCATGTAGCCTGAAAGACGCGTATCCTTGCCGATAACGACGCGGTGGCGATGGTGGCCACGACGGAAAATTGTGCCAACGGCAATGCCGACGCGCATCGCCAGGTCAGGCGTCATCGGAAAGACGTTGGATTGCCCGCGAATGCCATCTGTTCCGAAATAGCGACGTGTCATGTGAACTCCAGAAATTAAACGCGCGTGGTAAGTCCTTACCCGGACGGGCCACGGCTCTCCAGACGGTAAATGCCATAAAACACATGAAACGGCACGTAAATTACCGCGAATAGGCAATATATCTTGTTACTATCGCCCACTATCCCTGAGGAATGAAGCAGGCAGTTGGCTTGCAAGGGCGCGCTTTGCACGCAACCACACATGCAAAAAGGCCGCCCGGGAAGTGGACGGCCTCTTGTCAGATTTTGTCGTGGGGTCAGTGAGGCTGCGGCTCCATGCCACCTTCTGCTTCACCGTCACCCTTGGCTTCGTTAGGGCCATCTTTCTTGGTGCCAGCCTTTGGCACAGCAGAACCACGGCTGTTTGGCGAATCGTCGCCGAGATCGCGGGCAGGCTTTTCACCACGGATCAACGCCTTGATCTCTTCGCCGGTCAGCGTCTCATATTCCAGCAGACCTTCGGCAATGGCGACAAAGCCATCGTGATTTTCGGTCAGAATACGCCGCGCTTCCGTGTAGGCTTCATCGATCAGACGACGAACTTCGGTATCGATCGTCTGTGCGGTGGCTTCGGACACATTCTTAGACTGCGAAACGGAGTGGCCAAGGAAGACTTCCTGCTGGTTTTCACCATAGGAAACCTGACCGAGAGCATCCGAGAAGCCCCACTGCGTTACCATTGCGCGGGCAAGCTTGGTGGCCTGCTCAATGTCGGAAGACGCGCCAGAGGTGATGTTTTCCTTACCGAACGTCAGTTCTTCGGCAACGCGACCACCCATCATGATGATGAGGCGCGAAACCATCCACTTGTAGCTCATGGAGTAGCGGTCGCCTTCCGGCAGCTGCATCACCATGCCAAGCGCACGGCCGCGCGGAATGATCGTTGCCTTGTGAAGCGGATCGGCGACCGCAACCTTGAGCGCGGTAATGGCATGTCCGGCTTCGTGATAGGCCGTCAGCTTCTTTTCGGCTTCGGTCATGGCCGAGGAGCGACGCTCCGCACCCATCATGATCTTGTCCTTGGCGTCTTCGAATTCTGCCATGGTCACGACGCGCTTGTTGCGACGCGCAGCCATCAGGGCGGCTTCGTTGACGAGGTTCATGAGATCAGCACCGGAGAAACCGGGCGTACCACGTGCCAGAACCTTCAGGTCGACATTCGGTGCCAGAGGCACGTTGCGGGCGTGAACCTTGAGGATGCGCTCACGACCGACAATATCGGGGTTCGGAACGACAACCTGACGGTCAAAACGGCCTGGACGCAGAAGTGCGGGGTCAAGAACGTCAGGGCGGTTGGTGGCAGCAATGAGAATGATGCCCTCATTGGCTTCAAAGCCGTCCATCTCGACCAGCAACTGGTTCAAGGTCTGCTCACGCTCATCGTTACCGCCGCCAAGACCAGCACCACGATGGCGGCCAACGGCGTCGATTTCGTCGATGAAGATGATGCAGGGTGCGTTTTTCTTGGCCTGTTCGAACATGTCGCGAACGCGGCTTGCGCCAACGCCGACGAACATTTCAACGAAGTCGGAACCGGAAATGGTGAAGAAGGGAACGTTGGCTTCACCGGCAACGGAACGCGCCAGCAATGTCTTACCAGTGCCTGGAGGACCAACGAGAAGAACACCGCGTGGGATCTTGCCGCCCAGGCGCTGAAACTTCTGCGGATCACGCAGGAATTCCACGATTTCTTCCAGATCCTGCTTGGCTTCGTCCACGCCAGCCACATCGTCAAATGTCACGCGGCCATGCGCTTCGGTCAGAAGCTTTGCCTTGGATTTGCCAAAGCCCATTGCTCCCCGCGAACCGCCCTGCATCTGGCGCATGAAGAACAGCCAGACACCGAGGATCAGGAACATCGGCAGCAGCGTGCCAAGGTAGCTCAGGAAACCGGAGGAGCCATCGCTTTCGGGACGTGCAACGATGCTGACATTCTTGGTCTGCAGACGCTCCATCAGCGCGTCGTCAATGACGGGCGAGTAGGTCTGGAAGGCAGTGCCGTTTTCCGTATAGGTGCCAAGAACCCGGTTGCCGGTAACGGTTACGTCACGGACACGACCGGCATCAACATCGCGAATGAATTGCGAATAGGGAATCTCACGCGATGCCGATTGGGATGGCGACGTCTGGAACATGCTGAACAAGGCGATCAGCAACAGAGCGATCACTGCCCACAAGGCGAAATTTCTAAAATTTGGGTTCATCGAACTCCCCGAACTCCAACGGACAAATTGGTGTCCGCCATTATGTTGCCCCTAACATAAGGAGGACAGCAGCCGTTGCCAAGGCAGCGACCGATATCAGATGCGTTTTGCGGTAAAAACTCTGAGAAAAATCGATTTGAGAAAGCCAGCAGCCCTAAACCGCAGGCTGTGGATAGGCTTCGCGGCCCAAAAGGCGGGCGATGGCATTGGCGAGTGGCAGATCAAACCGTGGCAGAAAGAGATCGTAAGGGGCAAGAACAGGCCGGATGGTGACGTGGTCACCCGCCGCGACCGGCTCATCAAGACCTGCCAGCGAGATTGCGGCAAGGGATTGCGCCGCCCGTTTTGCCACGCCCTGCGGGATATCGGCTGCAAATGTCGGCACCAACGCGGCCACCGCGTGGGTGCTCATCGGCCCGATGACAAGCTCACGCTCCGACAGATTTACGATCTCGAACCGCTCATCCCATACCGCCTTTTCCCCATCGGCAATTGTGATCGATGGAATGTTGCGGTTCTCCCGCATCAGATAGAGCCCTTGCCTGCGGCGATCAAACACCACCCGGCTGGCCGTCGCCCTGCCCGGCTGGCCTGACGCAACAAGCGCCATGATCCTGTCCATGCTGTCCGACGCCATCGCAAAACGTCGTCCGCCCAGCACACAGGCCATGGCGGACAGGGCTGCGCGCAGAACAGTCGGGTCCTGCAATAGACCCTCCGGGCTGATCCTGATCAGGCAAGCGAGATAGCACCGGACATGGGTATCGATAAAATCAGCAGCAGCAGCAGAGAGCGCTGCACGCTCGCCCGACCGGTCAGTCAACGACAGGCCTTCGCCGGACTTCGTGGAGGCCGGTTCCAGGGCGTTGCGCGCCCTCACCCGCTCATATCGAGCGTCGATATTGCTGGGATCATCGAACCAGCTCCATCCTTCATCCTGTAGGAAATCGCGGATCGCCTGTCGTGACGTGTTGAGAAAAGGCCGCATGAACCAGTGATTACAGCGATAGAGAACGCCGTCCGCCATGCCCGCAAGGCCCAGATTGTCGGGCCTGAGGCTGCGCGCACCCCGCATGGCAATGGTCTCCTGCTGGTCGCCAAGCGTATGACCGACCACGATCATGTCGGCCTTCACCGTCTCTGCGACCTGCGAGATCAAGGCGTAGCGCGCAAGCCGCGCTGCTGCGGAAACACCCGTTGCGGGCTTTGCCTCATTCCACCGGCGTATATGGTGGGGAATGTCCAGTTTGCGGCACATGGCCGCAACGCCAATCGCTTCCTGCGCAGATTCGGCGCGCAGCGCATGATCGATGGTAACCGCCGCAAGCGCGATATCAGCCCTGCCCAGCTCTTCAACAGCCCGGTGCAGGGCCAGCAGCAGGCCGGTGGAATCGCTGCCGCCGGAGATTGCGACGAGGATCCGGGCGGGCTTCGAAATTCTTGTGATAAATTGCCGCGCAGCCTCAAGGGGCGCAAGCGGCGTCATCGGGAACGACCTGATGTCATAGCCGTCCAGCCCGTCTGTCAGCAGCTCAGGCGCTTCTGTTCACTCGTCACCTTGCCGAGAACGGTCTTGGAGGCGCTTGGATATCTCTTCGGCACTTCACGCAATGTGGCGCAAGCGGTTTCCTTGTTGTCGAGTGCGGCAAGCGACATGCCGAGCTTCAACAGCATTTCAGGCGCCTTGGGCGATTTGCTGTAGCTCTGGTGAGCGTTGAGGAATGTCTTTGCGGCATCGGTGAACTTGCCCTGGCTATACTGCGCTTCGCCCAGCCAGAAATTCGCGTCTGCAGCCTTCGAGCCCTTGGGGTATCCCTGGATATATTGCTCGAAACCCTTTTCTGCAGCCTTGTAATCGCCTGAGAGCACATGGCCATAGGCGGCCTGGTAGATGTCGTTCTCGCTGGTCAGTGCCGCCGTATTGACGGGGTCCGGGCTGGAGGTCCGGCCGGTTTCCACGCCGGGCAGGCTTCCTGCAGAATTGTTGACGTTCGGGTTGAGCGAACCGCCCACGGGCAGGCCGCGGGAATCGAGCTCGATGGAGCCAAGCGTCGTTTCGCCGGGAGCAGCATTGCTGCGCGGTGCGGTCGCCATCTGGCCTGCACCCGCAGCGCCACCGCCCATTGAAGCGCCGCCCTGGGACGGCGTTTCAATGATGGTTGCGACGTCATCTTCGGCGCCCGTTGCCGAAGGAATGTCGGCCTCGGCCTTTTTCTTCGGTGCAGCCGGTGCGGCAGCCTTTCCGCCTTCAAGCTCCTGGAAACGGAACTCGTTGTCTTCCTGGGCCTTGCGAATGGTTTCCTGCATCTGCAGCAGCTGGAAACTCATTTCCTCGATACGTCCGTTCAACTGACGGATCTGTTCTTCGAGTTGCTGCACGCGATAGGTATCGTTCGCCTGAACGTTGACAACAGGTGGGTGATTTCCGCTGCTTGTACTAGAGCCCCCCGCCCAGCCGAACAACGGTCCTGAAACGGCAGTGCCGCTCAGGCCGGTGCAGGCTGCAAGCCCCAGCATTCCCGCCACGACAAGTTTCTTCATGTTGCGTCCTGTCTGGTTGATTTGCGCCCCAACGACGCAAAACCGGATTTTTTCCATCTGGCGTCAAAAAGCAACTTAAGTTCGGCCAAACTATGGAAAAAAGTAAAGGCGGCCCGGAGGCCGCCTTACAATTCTCATCACGTCGCTGCGAGGCGATTACATGCCTGCGCCACCCAGAACGGTGACTGCACGGCGGTTCTGCGACCAGCAGGAAATGTCGTCGCAAACGGCAACCGGACGTTCCTTGCCGTAGGAAATCGTCTTCATGCGGTTTGCAGGAACGCCCTGCGAGGCGAGAAATTCCTTGGTGGCGGCTGCACGACGTGCGCCCAGAGCAAGGTTGTACTCGCGTGTGCCGCGCTCGTCGGCGTGACCTTCAACAGTGATGGCGTAGTTTGGATAACGAGCCAGCCACTGTGCCTGACGCTGCAGGGTCTGCTGTGCGTCTGCGCGGATCGATGTGCTGTCGGTGTCGAAGAAGATACGGTCGCCGACATTGACGGTGAAGTCCTGTGCGGAACCCGGTGTAGCAGAACCTGCGCCGCCAAGGCCCAGTTCGCCAGCACTGTTCGGCATGTTCTTCTTGTTGGCGCAACCAGCCAGCGCAAGCGCCAGCGTCAAAGCGATCATAGCCGGGTTACGGGCGAGTTTCTGCATGGGGCCGAGTGCCGAGGTGTGTGTACGGCTCATCGCCGGTCTCTCCTTAGAATTTCAGTAACGTTGCCAGACAATAACCGATTGCAGTTAATTGCCCCCAAACAATTATGGTTAACAGAAAGGAAATGTCCCGCCTTTTTGCTCCCTCACTACATATTCAGCAAGAAAACAGGCCAAGTCCCGATGTGACATGCTTAGAAATATGGCGACGCTCTTAGGCGCCGCCATAATGGTTTTGTCAATCCAGCAGCGGCGACCAGGCCGGGTCGGATGCAAATGTCGGTGTCTTGATCAGCTGTTCATTATAGCCGGTCAGATCGATGGAGTAGAGCTGCGGGCCGCCGGAACCTGCATTCTGGCGGAAGAACATCAGCACGCGGCCATTTGGCGCCCATGTCGGTCCTTCATTGTGGAAGCCCGTCGTCAGAATGCGCTCGCCCGAACCGTCCGGCTTCATCACGCCGATCGAGAACTTGCCGCCAGACTGCTTGGTAAAGGCGATCAGATCGCCGCGCGGAGACCAGACCGGCGTGGAATAGGAACCATCGCCGAAGGAAATACGCGTCTGCCCGGAGCCATCGGCATTCATGACGTAGATCTGCTGACGTCCGCCGCGGTCGCTTTCGAAGGCGATGCGCTGGCCATCCGGCGCATAGGATGGAGCCGTATCGATCGCGCCGGTATTGGTCAGGCGCGTCGTGGTGCGCGAACGCAGATCCATGGTGTAGATGTTGGCGTTGCCTTCCTGCTGCAAGCTCATGATGACCTTTTGACCATCGGGCGAGAAGCGTGGCGAGAACGTCATGCCGGGGAAATTGCCGACAACTTCGCGCTGTCCGGTTTCCAGCTGCAACAGGTAAACGCGCGGCTGCTGACCTTCGAACGACATGTAGGTCACTTCCTGACGGCTGGGCGAAAAGCGCGGCGTCAGAACGAGGTCGTTGGTGTTGGTCAGGTTGCGAACGTTGAAGCCGTCCTGATCCATGATGGACAGGGCGCGCTTGCGGGCGGTCTTCGGTCCGCTTTCGGACACGAAGACGACGCGGGTGTCGAAATAGCCCTTTTCACCGGTTACGCGCTCATAGATCGCATCGGCTATGATATGGGCGACACGGCGCCAGTTTTCAGGCTGGGTAAAGAACTGCTGTCCGCTCATCTGCTGACCGGCAAATGTATCCCACAGACGGAACTCGGCGCGAAGACGGCCATCGGCCTCCTTCGTCACACGCCCCGTCACCAGCGCCTGCGCATTGATGACCTTCCAGTCCTCGAAACGTGGCTGCTGATCGGGATTGCTGATCTTTTCGATAAAGGCGCTCTTGTTGACCGGCGCAAACAGCCCGGACCTCTGGAGATCGGCCGCGATGACCTGCGAAACCTGCGCACCGATGCCGTCATTCGACATGAAATCGGTAATCGCGATGGGCAGCGGCTGAACGTTACCCTTGTTGATGTTGATCTGGACTTCAGCACTGGCCGGTGTGACTGCCACGAACGAAAACAGAATGCCGGAGGCAACCATTGCCGCACGCAGGAGAGAGAACTTGATCATTGAGACAAGCCTTTCAGCTTCATACAAAAATTGGACATCGAATTGGGTAGGGGTGTTGTCATCGGTCCCAAAACTGTCGGTTCAAAGCGCAAATTCAGATGGGTCGAAGTTCAGAACCAGTGTGTTCCATCCTTTTTCGCCATCGTATTTTTCAGCGGGCAGATTTTTCAGCGGAGCGGACCTGAAGATCGCGCGGCGCGCGCTGCCTTCAACGGCGCGGCGCGTTCCTTCCGGTCCACCTGTTGCCGTAACCTCGGGCTGTCCGACAATGTTGCCGGACTGATCCAGCTGCACGCGAACGACCACCCGAACCTCGGCAACACCGGTGAGGCCCGAAGCCATGGCCCAGTTCTGCTGGATCTGACCTCTGACACTGTCGATTTCACTGGCACTCAAACCCGTGCCGATTGTCTTCTTGCCGCCCAGCGACGCCGTTTCCGTGGAACGCTTAGCGCCACCACCGGACGGTGCCTGCTTGTTCAGCAGAGCCGAGATTTCATCGGCATTGAACTCGCTTGCCTGGGATGCGGCAGATTTTGCCGTTTCCTGCTTGCGATCAGCCGGTTTCTTGTCGGAAGGCTTGTCGGTCGACTTCGCCTGTTCCGGTTTCTTTTCCGCTGGCTTTTCAGCGGGCTTCTGTTCGGCAGGCTTTTGCTCTGCCTGCTTTGGCGGCTCCGGCTTCGGCTCAGGTGGCTGCGGGCGTGAATTCGGGCGCGGCACATTTGGCGGCACGGGAATTTCGGCCGGCTCCTGGTTTTGCGGTGGCGGCTCCTGCGCCTGTTGCTGGGCAGGCGGCTCGGCAGGCTTGGGCGGCGTCACGATTTCCGGCTTGGGAACAGGCAGCGAAGCCGTTTCCTGCGGCTTGGGCGCAGACGTCTCTTCCTTGACGATGTCTTTCACATCGTTGGGCTTGGTATCGACGACAGGGGCCGGCTTCTCCTGCTTGGGCGGGGCGGCAGCGCTGTCATTGTTGTTGGGCTTTTCCGTCGGCGTCGGCGGTGCGTCCAGATCGGCCATGTTGTTACCCATGTTCTGGGCGTTTGGCACGATATCGGGGCGTGTGGTTGGTACGGGCGCGGACTTCTCAGCCTTGGGCGCATTCTTGTCGCCCTGCTGGATCTGCGTCATTTCTTCCACCGACACGAGGTCGACAGGCATCGACTCAGCCTCAGTCACCTCCAGCGGCGGCGGCGACCCAAGAGACACGAGGGCAAAGGCCAGCAGCGAGGCGTGCACGATTGCAGATGTGGTGACGCTGCCCTTCATGCCTAGATCAATTGTCCTGTTTCTGTTGGGTCACAAGGCCAATATTCTTGAAGCCTGCGGCCTGAATACGCGCCATGACGTCAGCCACGATGCCGTAGGCGGCAACCGAGTCTGCGCGCACGAAGATGCGTTCATTGTAGCCCGTGGTCGAAATCGCCTGCAGCTTGTCGGCCACTTCCGTAGCCTCGATAGGCGTTTCCTGCAGATGGATCACGCCATTCGCATTGACGGAAATGGTGATCGGCTGCGTATCGGAATTGAGGGCGTTGGCGGAGGTCTGCGGAAGATCGACGGGCACGCCGACCGTCATCATTGGCGCTGCCACCATGAAGATGATGAGCAGCACCAGCATGACGTCGACCAGCGGCGTCACGTTGATTTCGCTGATTGCACCGCCCTTGCGGCGTCCACGGCCCCGGCGTCCACCGGAACCACCGCCGCCGCCACCACCTGCTGACATTCCCATAATGTTTACTCCACTCGGTCAGACTGCGCTTTTACTGCGCGGCCTGACGGGTTTGCAGCTTCTCGTCGATCTGGCGCGACAGGATCGCGGAGAACTCATCCGCAAAGCCTTCCATGCGCGAAGAGAGCTTGCCCGCATCGGCTGTGAACTTGTTATAGGCGATAACCGCCGGAATAGCCGCAACCAGACCGATGGCCGTTGCCAGAAGCGCTTCAGCGATACCCGGTGCAACGACGGCAAGGTTGGTAGACTTCGAACCGGCGATGGCCTGGAACGAGGTCATGATACCAACGACCGTACCGAAAAGACCGATGAACGGACCGGCGGAACCGATTGTCGCCAGAGAGCCCAGGCGTGCCTCGTACCCTTCGCTTTCACGCGCCATGGTCACGTCCATCGCCCGGTCGATACGCATCTGCAGACCGATGGGAGAACGGGCGCCACGCTCGAAGGACTTCTTCCATTCGCGCATTGCCGCAACGAAGATGGCCGCAAGACCGGTGTTCTGACGCTCGGCCAGAGTGCGGTACAGCTCTTCCAGCGACTGACCCGACCAGAAAACCTGTTCGAACTGGTCGAAATTCCGCCGGGCCTTACCGAAAGCGACGTATTTGTCGATGACGATAGCCCATGTCCAGACCGACGCTGCAAGAAGTCCGATCATGACCAGCTTGACGATGAGGCCAGCCTGCATGAACAGAGCCCAGAGACTTACGTCGTGCGTTGCCGCTGCCAAACCTGCCTGTTCCATAAATATTCAATCCCCGAATCCAAACGCCCGGTGCATGACCGGGCGATTTAAACGCGCATCAACGCTTGGGATCCTGCAGCGACCGCCGAAAACCCCTTGAGCCATGCCCCGATATTGCCATTACGCCTTACTTGCCGGTAAATTTGGTAAAAGGAAGGCGTGCGGCTTACAAATACCGGATGGTTAAGTAAGACTACATTATGGTTAAGAGAGTGTTACGAAATGGACACTTTAAGAAGCCACTCGGCAATTCGCCTTTTCTTACTTTAGAAATTTTTCGGCGATGGTATCGGGCAGGCGTCGCGGTCTTGCCTTGGCATTGATGACGGCAATAATCACTTTTGCGGCAACAAGAAGCGTTTCCCCCCGCCGGATTTCCTGATTGAGGACCATCTTCGCGCCCCCCGCCTTCTCCGTCAGCGTTGATATCGTCAACACATCGTCCATGCGCGCAGGCGACTTGAAGTCGATCTCCATGCGGTGAACGACAAACACCAGCCCTTCCTCGTCGGCTGTCAGCAGGGCGCTTTGCTCGCAGCCGAGGCAGCGCAGATAATCCGTGCGGCCGCGCTCAAGAAAATGGAGATAACGGGCGTGATAGACGAGGCCGGAAAAATCCGTGTCCTCATAATAGACGCGCTGCGTCAAACGATGCCCGTGTTCGATCAATTCGCCGGACAGCGATACGGTCAGTTCAGCCATGACGCGGCACTCCTTCACGCACGATGAGATGCTCATGGCGCTGCGGTAGCGTCTCGATCCGCTGGGCGATGAAGGCAGGTCTCAGGTCGTTTTCGCTCAGCACCGCGCCATCCGCCCTCATCCATCTAAATTCGAGATCGACACCATCAACGGTGCGGTGAACGATCTCAGTCTCGTGAAACGGAAAATCCTCTTCGAGATGGATGAGATAATAGAACGCAAGCTCATGGGCGTTGTAGTCGCCATTGGAGAAGAAGTTCTCCGCCGTCCACAACAGACGCTCGATGCGCGCATCGACATCAAGCTCTTCCCTGATCTCTCTCAGGATCGTATCTTCCGAGCTTTCCCCGATCTCGGCGCGCCCGCCGGGCAGCGCCCAATAACTGTCTGTCAGGCTCCGGTGCACCAGCAGATGGTCGTTCCGCATCACCAGAGCCGCCACGCGGAAGCTGAAAAGCTGCGGCTTGTGATCCAGCCGGATCATGTGCCGTGAAGGCAGTATGTCATTCATTTGTCGTCCAGATTGCCATCATCCCAGACGATATGCTGGGTCGAAGCAGGAAGGTTTTCGATCTCACCGGCGATGAAATACGGTGGAATGTCGAGCTCCGTCAAGGCTTGCGTGGTCGCCCTTGCCCAGCGGAACTCCAGCGGGTGCTTGCCATCCTGCATCCGGTGAACGATGTCTTCCTCATGGAACGGAAATGTCTCGGGAAGCTCCATCAGGTAATAGAAGCCAAGCTCGTGCCAGTCTTTGCCTTCGTAATGAAAGAAGTTCTCGACCACCCACAGCAACCGCCCGACCTTAGCCTCGGCACCGAGCTCCTCGACCATTTCGCGGGCCAGCGTTTCGCGGGATTGCTCGCCCATTTCGGCGCGGCCACCGGGAAAACTCCAGAATTTCTCATGCGTTGCCCGGTGCACCAGCACATGACCATTCCGAAAGGCGATGCCTGCCACGCGCATCTGGAAAATGCGCTTGGGTTTGAATTTTATGCGGATGCGGGTGTCTTCAGTCATGGGATTTATCTTTCGGAAACATGAGGTCACGTTCCGACCAGCCTAGCGCGTCCAGCTCGACTTTGCGAACGCCAGCATCGTCCCCGACAATAAATTCGTCCAGTTGCGGTGGCTTGACCGAACTTCCAGACAGCATGGCGTGCACCTGCCCCCTGTGATGGGTCTGGTGCTGAAAGAGGTGGCTGAGAATATCGTCGCAACGGTCTTGCTGTATGCGTCCATCGCGATGCACCTTTACGGTGGCGGAAAGATTTTCAGGTTGAACGCCATCCACGAATTCTATCAGCGCTTCGTCAAGCTTTGCCTGGGCCTGTTGCAAGGCAGGCATGTCAGCGAAAGGCTTCTCCACCGCAAAGGCGGCATAGCCCAGTGTTCCACCTTTCACGGCGTCGAGATAGAACAGATCGACGGTGTAGATATGGTTCAGAGTGGCGCGGATGGTCGGGAAGAAGCCGCTGCGGGGCGCTACGAACTCCGCCTGCGACAGTTGAAGACAGGCGGAGTGCAGTCTCAGATTGGCCAGACGGTTGTTGCGCGCCAGCTTTCTGAACACGCGGCACGGATCGTAGCCCATCTCTTCACCCCTTTCGCGAATGCGCGCAGGGTCCATGTTCCTTGCTCAGTCGGCCTTTTCAAGCTCGGAATGACTTTTCAGAACGCGTCCGCCGTCTTCCTGCTCGATCAGATAGGCCGGTTCGCTCTCACTTGCCTTGCGCTTGATGGTGGAACCATCGATCTTGCGCTCGACATCCTCGGTAAAGCTCTCGGCCACCTTGCCCTCACCCTTGCCGGAGCCCCATTTCCACTGAACCTTTGCACCCTTGCGAAATTTCGTCATTCCATTCTCCTCGTGAAAAAACGGGGAATGAGCGGCGGCGCGGATGGTTCCTAGGCGCTGCCCAGTTCGATGACGACGACTTCGGGTGGCGACATAAAGCGAATCGGCGCAATGGAGCAACCAAGGCCGCCGGAAACGACGAGGTGGCGGTCATCTTCCACCACATGACCGTAGACGAAACGTTCCCCAAAGCGCGACGGAACGGCCGGGCGCCAACCGAACAGATTGACCTGCCCGCCATGCGTATGGCCCGAAAGTGTCAGGGAAACGCGTGATGGCACGGATACGAAAATATCCGGCTCGTGCGCGAGCAGGATGACCGGAGCATCGTCGGTAACCTGTGCCAGCGTTCCCGGGAGGTCATCGAGCCCGCTCGTGCGGCGTCCCGTCAGATAGGCCCACTGGTCTTCCAGACCCGCGATCCAGAATGGCTGGGCGTCGGTGCCGCAGCGCACGGCCCGGTTCGAGTGAACCTCGATGCCCACCGAGCGCAGGGCCTTGTGCGCCACGGTTTCCTTGAGCCGCAATCGCTGCGCCTCCGGGTCCTGCCACCAGTCATGATTGCCGCAGACAGCGTGAACGCCGTAGGGCGCCTTGAGGACTGACAGAGCCTTGGCCCATTCCGCGGGTGGAACGACGCCCGTCACCAGCTTCATGCCGGACATGTAGTCGCCCATCAGCAGGATCGCATCGCCGCCCAGCGTATTGGCATAGTTGCAGATCCGCGCGATCCGCTCGGCGGGCATCCAGGGTTCGCAGGCATGAAAATCCGCCAGCACAACCAGACGCAGGCTCTGCCCCTTTGGCCAGCCCGGCGGATTGATGCGGTAGCGCGTGGTGGACAGTCTCGCCAGCGGCTCGATACCTCCGGCATAGGCACCCAGAGAGACCAGCCCCGCCGCCATGGTCGCGGCTGTCTTGAGCAGTGCGCGCCGGGTGATCACGTCAGTCGTCCTCAAGCGTCAGGCGAAACTGCGCAGCATCGATATCTTTCGGCGGCTGCATTCCAAGATGCTTCCACGCCGTTGCGGTCAGGATGCGTCCGCGCGGTGTGCGCTGGATAAAGCCCTGCTGGATCATGTATGGCTCGATGATATCCTCGATGGCGTCGCGTGGTTCCGAAAGACCCGCCGCGATGGTTTCGATACCCACTGGCCCACCGCCGAAATTGACGGCAATCATCATCAGATAGCGCATGTCGAGCTGGTCGAGCCCCATATTGTCCACCAGCAGGCGCGTCAGCGCCTCATCCGCGATCTGGCGCGTCACCGATTCTGCCCTCGCCACTTCGGCAAAGTCGCGCACCCGGCGCAACAGCCGTCCGGCAATGCGCGGCGTACCACGCGAACGGCGGGCGATTTCGCGCGCACCCTCCTCCGTCATCGGCAAGCCCATGATGCGCGCACCGCGCCGCACGATCAGCTCAAGCTCATCGACGGTGTAGAAAGACAGGCGCACCGGAATGCCGAAGCGGTCCCGCAACGGGTTGGTCAAAAGCCCAAGCCGCGTGGTGGCGGCAACCAGCGTGAATTTTGACAGATCGATCTTCACCGAGCGCGCCGCAGGGCCTTCGCCGATGATGAGGTCCAGCTGGAAATCTTCCATTGCCGGATAGAGAATTTCCTCGACGGCGGGGCTCAGCCGGTGGATTTCGTCGATGAACAGAACATCGCGCTCTTCCAGATTGGTCAAAAGCGCGGCCAGATCTCCCGCCTTGGCGATGACCGGCCCTGACGTGGACTTGAAATTCACGCCCAATTCCTTGGCCATGATCTGCGCCAGCGTCGTCTTGCCGAGACCGGGCGGGCCGACGAACAGCACATGGTCCAGCGCCTCGCCACGGTTCTTTGCCGCTTCGATGAAAATCTTCAGATTGGCGCGCGCCTCAGCCTGGCCGGTAAAATCATCCAGCGTCTGTGGCCGCAACGTCGTGTCGATATCCTCGCCGCGCTTTTCTGAAGAAATCAACCGTGCCGCGTCGCTCATGTCAGACATTCCATCATATGGCATTCCATTGTGTCAGCCGTTGCAGACATCTTGCTGATCACCTTGACGTCACGGTCTTCCGAAACACTATGGCGAAAAAGCGCTCTCACCTTTTAAAATCCGGTCGAAAATAGCATTGGCGTCATCACCGTGAAAGCTCCTTCAGGCCCAGCCGGATGAGCTTGGCGCTATCACCGCCCTCGCCGCCATTCTTCAGCGCCGCAGCAACGGCATTGGCCGCCTGGTCGCGCGAGTAGCCAAGATTGGTCAGCGCCGAAACGGCATCGGCGACGGGGGCTGATGCAACGCCCTCGCCCAGTTCCTGCTTGAGACCGATGGAGGCGGAGGCTTCACCGGCAAAGGCGGGCGCCTTGTTGCGCAGTTCGGTGACGATACGCACCGCCACCTTTGGCCCCACGCCCGGCGCGCGCGATACGACGACCTTGTCCTGAAGCGCGATCGCATTGGCAAGCTCTGACGGAGACAGGGTCGACAGCACCGCCAGCGCCACCTTGGAGCCCACGCCCTGCACGCTTTGCAGCAGGTTGAACCATTCCCGTTCCAGCGCGCTCATGAAGCCGAAAAGCTTCAGCTGGTCCTCGCGCACATAGGTTTCGATAAAGAGAACCACCGCCTCGCCGACCGATCCCAGCCGCGAAAGCGTGCGGGCCGAGCAATGCGCCACGTAACACACGCCATGCACATCGACGAGAACATAGTCATCGCCGATTTCATCGATGGTGCCCTTGAGTTTTCCGATCATCGTAACGTCCGTAAAAAGAGAAAATCAGCCCGCCGCCAGCACGCGCCGCATACGCTCGCCTGCCCGGTTGTGGGCGTGGCAGATGGCAATGGCAAGAGCGTCCGCCGCATCATTGCCCTTGAATTCGGCCTTCGGCATCAAAATCTTCAGCATCATGTGGATTTGCTGCTTCTCGCCGTGTCCCACACCGATCACCGCCTTCTTGACGGCATTGGGCGCATATTCGGCAACCGGCAGCCCGGCACGCGCGGGAACCAGCATGGCAATGCCGCGCGCCTGGCCGAGTTTCAGCGTCGCCACGGCGTCCTTATTGACGAAGGTCTGCTCGACAGCGGCCTCATGCGGCTGGTGTGAATGCACGATCTCCGAGAGCCCGTCATGCAGCTGGCAAAGCCGCGATGCCAGATCCATGTCGCCGTCCGACGTGACAGTGCCGGAGGCCACGAAACGCAGGCTGTTGCCCATGGTTTCAATGATGCCCCAGCCCATTCGCCTCAGCCCTGGATCAATCCCGATAATTCGAATCGCATTCTGCATGGTTTACCCTATCCTTGAGCAGCGAAACCTGCCAGCGATAAGTGAACAAAACGACAACATTGCAGATTTATCCCGCTCCGCGCCTGTCCGCCGCCAAGGGCGGGTCGCTACAGTTTTTCTGATCCTTGCATCAATTCGACGCGACTGGACTGGCAAACGTCGCTGCAGAACTTACATCGGGGAAAAGCTGAAATTCCAATAGGAGCGTCCGATGATCCCTTTTTCCATACTCGATCTGTCGCCCATTGGTGAAGGCGAGAGCGTCAGCACTGCTCTTGAGAATTCACGCCTTATGGCGGTGAAGGCAGAAGAACAGGGCTTTGAACGGATTTGGCTGGCAGAGCATCACGGTATGCCCGGCATTGCCAGTGCCGCAACCGCACTCGTCATTGCCCATGTCGGCGCTGCAACCAAACACATCCGCGTTGGCTCAGGCGGCATCATGCTGCCCAACCATTCGCCGCTCGTCATTGCCGAACAGTTCGGCACGCTGGCAGCCCTTTTGCCGGGCCGTGTTGACCTTGGCCTTGGCCGCGCACCGGGAACAGATATGCGCACCGCGCGCGCTCTGCGCCGCAGCCTGGATTCAGGCGCAGAGAACTTCCCGCATGACATCGTGGAATTGCAGCGTTATCTCGGCGCGCCGGAGCCGGATCAGGCCATCCTGTCGGTCCCGGGAATGGATAGCAATGTGCCGATCTGGCTGCTGGGCTCCAGCGTCTACAGCGCGCATCTGGCCGCGGCACTTGGCCTGCCCTACTCCTTCGCCTCGCATTTTGCACCGGATATGCTGATGGATGCCATCGCCATTTACCGCGAACGCTTCCAGCCATCGGCTACCCTGCAAAAGCCCTATGTCATGGTCGGTGTCATGGGCGTCGGCGCTGATACGGACGAGGAGGCCAATTACCTCTTCACCTCCGCCCAGCAGCAATTCGTGAACCTGCGCAAAAATGTCCGCACCCAGTTCCCCCTGCCGGTAAAAAGCATGGATGGTCTCTGGAGCGACATGGAGCGCATGACGGTAGATCACACGCTCAGATACGCCGTCGTGGGTTCGCACGCCACAGTCGAGCGCAAACTGGCGGATTTCCTGTCGGAAACCGGAGCAGATGAACTGATCATTTCCATGCCCGTCCACAGCATCGAAAAACGTCTGCGCTCCGTAGAAGTCTTTGCCGATGTCCGTGGCGGGCTTAAGCTCGCGGCTTGATCTGATCTTGATAGAAAACCCGGCGCATCCGCTGCCGGGGCCGCCGCCTCCCGAGCGCCCTCCTCCGTCATTCAGCCCGCTCCGTCATTCCGGCCTTGAGCCGGAATCCAGCAGCACTGCGTCTGCAGTGCGCAAGACTCTTTCGTGATCAAGGACTTGATCACACTGGATCCCGGATCAAGTCCGGGATGACGGTTAGTGTCGGTGGGCCAAACCATCTTTGAGCAAAGCCGTTGAGCTATCGTTAAAACGACAAGAGCCCCGGCGCTGCCGGGGCCACGGGCTCCCCAACGCCCCCTCCGTCATTCCGGCCTTGAGCCGGAATCCAGCAGCGCTGCGTCTGCAGTGCGCAAGACTCTCTCGTGATCAAGGACTTGATCACGCTGGATCCCGGATCAAGTCCGGGATGACGGTTATTGCCGGTGGGCCAAACCACCTTTGAGCAAGGCGCCGTTGAGGTATCGTTGGAAAACAAAAAGCCAAGACGCATCCACTGCCGGGGCCACGGCCTCCCGAACGCCCCCTCCGTCATTCCGGCCTTGAGCCGGAATCCAGCAGCACCGCGTCTGAGGTGCGCAAGACTCTCTCGTGATCAAGGACTTGATCACACTAAATCCCGGATCAAGTCCGGGATGACGGTTAGTGTTGGCGGGCCAAACCACCATTGAGCAAGGCCGTTGAGGTATCGTTGAAAACCAAAAGCCACGGCGCATCCGCTGCCGGGGCCACGGCCTCCCCAACGCCCCCGCCGTCATTCCGGCCTTGAGCCGGAATCCAGCAGCGCCGCGTCTGCGGTGCGCAAGACTCTCTCGTGATCAAGGACTTGATCACACTGGATCCCGGATCAAGTCCGGGATGACGGTTATTGTCGGTGGGCCAAACCATCTTTGAGCGAGGCCGTTGAGCTATCGTTAAAACGACAAGGAGCCCCGGCGCTGCCGGGGCCACGGCCTACCGAACGCCCGCTCCGTCATTCCGGCCTTGAGCCGGAATCCAGCAGCGCCGCGTCTGCGGTGCGCATGACTCTTTCGTGATCAAGGACTTGATCACACTGGATCCCGGATCAAGTCCGGGATGACGGTCTAAAACATTGGGCAGAACTGCAGGTCGAGCACGGAGTCGCGTCCTGCCCGACCAAGCCCCTCCCGTCATCACCCCGAAGCCCGCATTGAGGCTCGGGGTGACGATACCACTCATATGGTTATCAAGCCGAAAGCTTGGCCATGATCTCTTCGGAGACTTCGAAGTTCGAATAGACGTTCTGTACGTCGTCATCGTCTTCCAGGTTGCCGATGAGCTTCATCAGCGATTGCGCCTTTTCTTCATCGACAGGCACCGTGTTTTGCGGCTTCCAGATCGACTTGACGCTGTCGGCTTCACCAAGAACCGCTTCAAGCGCCTTGGAAACCTCGTTCATTTCTTCGAAACCGCAGATGACGGTGTGGCCTTCTTCGCTGCTTTCCACGTCGTCGGCACCGGCTTCGATTGCCGCTTCCATCACCTTGTCGGCGTCGCCAACGGAAGCCTTGTAGGTGATTTCACCCACGCGGTCGAAGGAGAAGGAAACCGATCCGGTTTCGCCCAGTGCGCCGCCGGCCTTGGTGAAGATGGAGCGAACATTGGAGGCCGTGCGGTTGCGGTTGTCGGTCAGCGCTTCAACGATGACTGCCGTGCCGCCGGGGCCGTAGCCTTCATAGCGCACGTAATCATAGTTTTCCGCGTCCGCTCCCGACGCCTTCTTGATGGCGCGGTCGATATTGTCCTTCGGCATGGACTGCGCCTTGGCGTTCTGGATTGCCAGACGCAAGGCAGCGTTCATGGCCGGGTCCGGCAGACCGGATTTGGCGGCAACGGTGATTTCACGTGCGAGCTTGGAAAACATCTTCGAACGGATCGAATCCTGTTTTCCCTTGCGATGCATGATGTTCTTGAACTGTGAATGGCCAGCCATGGCACCCCTGATCATATCTCTTGTTCGGAATTGGGGCCTTATATGTGCGATAGCCCGGCTGTTCAAGCCCGCAAGACACACTCTTCTCTCAACTGATCAAGGAACTGAAATCTGTCGTCTTCGTTTGGGTACGAGTGCGAAAGCGGGCATCCATGCCCGGTTATCGTGGAAGAAGACGACAACCGAAGGAGAGACATTCATGGTCAGTCTGAGTGAAGCACGCGACGCCCCCGCACGTCAGCTTTGGGACGAAATCAATTCCGTACACGCTGGTATGCTTGGCCTCGAAGGCTTGCACGCTCATATGCAGCCGATGGCGCCTCACGCCGATCCCAAGACGAACACCATCTGGTTTTTCTCGAAGAAGGATTCCCATCTGGTCCAGACGCTGAAGTCGGGCTCGCGCGCCCATTTCTGTGTCATCGGCAAGGATCACGATTACCACGCCTGCCTGTCGGGCAAGCTCGAAGTGCGCGATGACAAGACCAAGATCGACGAATACTGGAACTCGGTTACCGCTGCATGGTACGAGCACGGCAAGAGCGATCCGCAGCTGACGATGCTGGCTCTGCATGTGGATGACGCGGAAATCTGGGCCTCCACCGACAACACGTTGAAGTTTGGCTGGGAAATTGCCAAGGCCAATATGTCGGACGAGAAGATGCCCGATGTCGGTGTGCGCCAGCACCTGTCTTTCGCCTGATCCTATCCCCTCCCCTGAAAGCCCTTACATGCGTTGCGGCACCAGTATCTGTGGCTGGCGGGGGAGGTTTCTCATCGACACCCGGATGACCGGGTCAGACGCATAGCCAATTTTGAATTGCGGCCGGAAGGCCACCAGAAACTGCTCAAGCGCATGCGGCTGGTGCATTGGCAGGATCAGCGCAGAACGCAGGCGTTTGACGATCCTGCTCATGCTGTCCGTTCCCATCGTCAATCCCCCATCCACCGGCACCATCAGCACATCGAGCCTGCCAATTTCGGCGTATTGGCTTTCCGTCAGCTCGTAATGCAGATGGCCGAGATGCCCGATGCACAGCCCGGCAACCTCGAAGATGAAGATGGAATTGCCATCCTTCTGCAACAGCCCGCCCCCTCCCCAGCGGTTGCGAATATCGGATGTGACGTTGCGGATATAGACGTCGCCCACCTGTATCTTGTGGTCAGCCTTTTCGCCGGGAACATCGCTCCAGCCATGCAGCACATGCTTTATCGCCGGGTCGGGATGCGCAGTATAATGGGTGGAATGGGCGTTGTTCATCGTTACCACGTCGGGCGTCACGGCCGGGCGATAAATGCCATTATAGTCGGTTGCGATGGTAACGCCTTCGGGCGACGTGATCAGAAAGGTCGAATGCCCGATATATTGTATCTGCACCTCTTCCTTCGAATTTGCCTGCGCCGGTTGAACGGCCGAAGGATCAAAGCGGGCAAAGGTCACACCAGGCACGGCCTGCGCAACAGCCTGACACTGGCTGATCGGCGGGCGGTTGGCGGAAGGACGGGGCGGCGCTTGCTGGGCAGATGCGGCTGCGGCCAGCGAAAGCATCGATAATGCGAGCATGAACATGCGAAGCATCAGCACCACTCCCGGGAACGAGACGAGTGCGCGCAGGATGCGTCAAGGGTCGGCCCTCGTCCAGTTGCAAGCGGAGCATGGCGCTCACAATATCGTCATTGCCGCTCAGGCTTAACCTTCATGCCACAGGCGTCTATCCCTTGCGCCACAGGCATCAATGTCATTCTCTGAGCAGCTCGTCGGTCGCTCGGGCGCTGGCTGTAGCAGAAGCGCCACATGCTAAAAATAGCAATTTCCTCTCGCCCCCACTTGCCCTATGGTTGCATTGAGACCGGACGTAACGGGCTGGTCTTGGGGCTCGTAACCCCTCTTAAGACGGCCGGTGTCGGCCGTGATGACACCCCTCAGCCATATTCATGTGGCTGGGGCGGTCCATTGTGACTATAAGCTCTCCTGCCACCTCTATGGCTGGGGAGGCCCTGACGTATGTCCAAGGCTAACGCCTAAAGGTCAGGGTGGTCGTTCTTAAGCGGCTTACGAACTCCCCGGCCACCAGGGGCCCGTTTCCTCCGGTGGTCACTTCCGTTTCGACAGGAACCTCGGCCTGCGGCGCTTTTCCGCGCATGGCCGTTGCAATGGGGAAATGCGATGGAGAATTACAGTATCTGGGCCGATCTTCTGCACACCTTCCGGATGATGTCGGATGAGGTAAAGATTTCGCTGATCTACATGCCCTGCGTCTTCGCCCTCGGCTTCGCCGGGCTTTACATGCACCACCTGCGCCGGGCCAACAAAGCAGATTCACCCGATTCGAAGCCCTACATGATCCTGCCACCCGACAAGCTCTTGCGGCGTGAGCCCGAGGATGCGCGAGCCAGAGCCCTACGCAAACTGGACGCCTACATCGCCGCCGCAGACCGCCCTCGCAAGGAATAAGCACGGACGGCGTTTGCAACAGAGCAGAGCGGATTGGAGCGGACTGAATTGAATTAGATCGGACCCGCACCGCAGACACGCACCGCACCCCCACCCACCGCGACACACCACCGTCACCCCTTCTGGAGGCCGCAAAAGGACCGCCCTCGGCAACCCCCACCCGCCATCACTCCCCGCCGTCACCCCGGACTTGATCCGGGGTCCAGTGATCCGACGTCCGTCGGATCAAGAGACTCTCTTCAGCCACAACACGACGTCCCCTCGGTCAAGAAACTCACCTCAGCCCAAAGACTTGGGCTGGCTGGATTCCGGCTCAAGGCCGGAATGACGGAAAGTGGGTGAGATTCTCAGCGTCCAAAAAGATAGCTGGTTTCACTCAGAGAGTGTCAATCACGCCCAGAATGAGGGAATGGTCTCGGCCAGTCTTGGGCCGATCCGCAGCGGTGCGATCTTTTCCGCAAGGCCGGTGCTGTCGGAGATTTCGACGCCGACGCCGCAGATGGTTGCCGGGCCGCTTGCGGCCTCGAAACGGCCCTTGGGCATCTTCGAGATGAAGCGGTTGATCGGCTCTTCCTTCTCCATGCCGAGCGAAGAATCGTAATCGCCGCACATGCCGGCATCCGACATATAGGCGGTGCCACCATTCAGGATCTGCGCATCTGCTGTCGGCACATGGGTATGGGTGCCAACGACAAGACTTGCACGCCCGTCGACGAAATGGCCGAAGCACTGTTTCTCGCTGGTTGCCTCGGCGTGGAAATCGAAGACGATCGCATCCGCCTGTTCACCCAGCGGGCAGGCCCCCAGAATGCTCTCGGCAGAGCTGAAGGGGTCATCCAGTTCCGGGTGCATGAAGACGCGGCCCATGATGTTGGCAACCAGAATGCGCGCGCCGTTGCGGGCATAAAACAGGCCGGAGCCCTTGCCGGGCGTGCCCTTGGGGTAATTGGCCGGGCGCAGAAACTGGTCATGGCGCTCGCAGAAGGAAACCGCTTCCTTCTGGTCCCAGACGTGGTTGCCGGTTGTCACCACATCGGCCCCGGCATTGATCGTTTCGAGGTAGATATCCTCGGTAATGCCGAAACCGCCCGCGGCGTTCTCGCCATTGACGATGACGAAGTCCAGCTTGAGATCGGAGATCAGCCCCGGAAGACGCTCCCACACCGTCGTGCGACCCGTCTTGCCAACCATATCCCCGAGAAACAGTAATCTCATTCCGCCGTCCGTCCATTGAAATATCGCATACCGCTCTCGGTCAGAACGGCATCCAGCGCCACGTCATGCTCTTGCGCGGGCACTGATGGCACTTCCTGGCAGTCGAATGCAATGCCGATCAGCAGCGGATTCAGTCCTTTTGCATGGAGTCTGGCAATTGCGCGGTCGTAATGCCCGGCCCCGTAGCCGATCCGCTGCCCCGTGCCATCGAATGCAGATAGCGGCACCAGCAGAATGTCGGGCTCCAGCACCGCTGCATCCTCGTCCGGGCCCGAGGTACCAAAGCCCGTCTTGACGAGCTGCGTGTCCCTTGCAAATTCCCTGAAGACGATGGTCTCACGGTCGAGAATGACCGGCAGGCACAGGCGCATACCGCCATCCCGCAGCATGTCCATCAAGGGCCGAAGGTCCGCCTCGGAGCGGATCGGGAGAAAGCCCGACACCGTCTTGCCGGAAAAGCGTTTCAGCGCGTGGGTACCGTTTTGCGCAATGGCGAGACTTTTTTCCCGGCGTTCCTCAACGGAAAGAGTGTCCCGCAAGGCGAGACGCTCGGCACGTATCCGGGCTTTGTCGAGACCGCCCGGCTGCATCAAGCCGCCCGGCTAACCAGCACCTTGTCAATCCGGTGCCCGTCGAGGTCGATGACTTCAAATCGCCAGCCATTGCGGGTGACGTGTTCGCCCAACTCCGGCAGGCGGCGGAATTCGTCCAGCACCAGACCGGCCACGGTTTCGAATTCGGCGTCGTCGGAAATCTGGAAGCCCATGCGGTCGGCAAATTCGTCGGCAGGCATCCAGCCAGCAACGAGGAAGCTGCCATCCTCACGTTCCACCATGGCAGGCTCTTCGCCGTCATCTTCCTGAAACGCGCCGGTAATGGCTTCCAGCACGTCGCCGGAGCTGATGATGCCTTCGAAATGGCCGTATTCGTCGTAGACGAGAACCATGTGAACGGTGGAGCGGCGCAGCGACTGGATCACATCGACGGCGCTCGTCAGGTCGGAGACGACAGGAACCTCGCGCAGAAGCTCGCGAACATCCAGCTCCTTGCCCGATGCAAGCGCATCGAAGGCATCCTTGGCGAACAGCACGCCGAGAATTTCATCGGAAGCGCCATTGCGAACCGGCAGGCGCGACCGTTGCGTGCCACGCAGCTGCTCGCGGATTTCTTCTGCCGTGTCTTCGATGTCGACCACTTCCACATCGCGACGCGGCGTCATCAGGCCGCGGGCATTGCGGTCGGCAAGGCGCATGACGCTGGTGATCATGGCGGATTCTTCCGTCTCGATCACACCGGCGCTATGGGCCTCCGCCAGAACCGTGCGGATTTCATCGTCGGTTACGGAGGCGTTGGATTCGCCGCTATGGCCGAGAATGGCCAGAACCAGCTTGCCCGAACGGTCGAGCAGCCACACCAGCGGCGCACCGATCTTCGACAGCATGACCATGGCAGGAGAAACCCGCACGGCAACCTTTTCCGGGTCGCGCAGGGCAATCTGCTTGGGAACGAGCTCACCGACGATCAGCGAGAGATAGGTGATGGCAACGACGACCGCACCCACGCCGATGGCGTCGGCTGCACGGTCCGGCACGCCCTGCTCCAAAAGCCATGCGGTGAAGCGGGCACCCAGCGTGGCACCGGAAAATGCACCCGAGAGAACGCCGACAAGCGTAATGCCGATCTGCACGGTGGAGAGGAAGCGTCCTGGATTTTCTCCAAGCGTCAGCGCCATGGCAGCGCCTTTGCTGCCTTGCGCGGCAAGCACCTTGAGCCTCGCCGGTCTGGAGGAGACGACGGCAAGCTCGGACATGGCAAGCACACCGTTAAGTACGGTGAGCAGAACCACGATCATAATTTCAGTAAACAAGTTTAGCTCTTTTTGGGCTGTTGAACGGCATGTCGCGGCTGCAACCACTGTCGCTATAGTTGAGAGCGGGAGCGGACATACCAACACGGATAATAGGGAAATGTTCCACCAATGCAATGACCGGCAGTTTAAAAAATAAAGCCATACAGCGCTTTGCGCCCTAAAGAGCCCAGGCGCGCAGCAGTGGTTGACCTATTTGGGTGCGGTAATCGGGTATGCCGCCGACCCGTCAGGTCAGGCAGGACGCCCTCGTGCCGGACGCGAGCCAGATGTTGAAAGTGCGATCCACGGCGACCGATGGAGATTTACGATCCTGGGTGCCTACAAACGTAGGTGGGCGCCATATGTCCAAGCCCACGGGCCTGGCCAGGGACAGCTCCCTTTGGATCGAGTATGGCCCCAGGGATTGTGGTTCCTGTCGAGAAGCGCAGAACGCAACTCGTATATAGGTCGGTTCGATGAAATGCGGAAGGGGGGATGGACGCAGAATTATCGCCCCACCCGTCAAAACGCCGGATGAATGGCTGCAAACATCGGCACGTCGCCGCTCAAGATGCCCTGCAAGGCTGAAAAATGCCGGAATATCAGTTCGTTGCGGGCTTCGGCCTTGCCACCAGCTTTTCCGTGATGCCGTTCAGACGAGCCGAAAGATCGGAAATCGCATCTACCAGCAGTTCCTCTGTCTTCGCCTTGTTTTCCGCCATGCCATCACGGTTCTGCTTGAGGCTGGCGACCTGCTCCTCCAGCATTTCGATCTTGCGGTGGAGTTCGGACATCTCGTCGGTGATCATGATGCCCGCCATCACGGTCAGCCGCAGATCACCAATTTCGCCGAACTGGCTTTTGAGGTGGCCGACATATTGATCGAACCGTCCGGCGAGATCAGTCAGGTGGGCTTCCTGCCCCGCCTCGCAGGCCATGCGATAGGCCTTGCCATCGATCATCACTGTCACTTGCGCCATGAATTTAAGTCCTTATCGATCCAGCACTGCGCGGATGGTTTCCATCGCGGTCACAAGGCGTCGGGAAACCTCGCGGTTGACTTCCTCGAGGCGGTTGGCACGAAATTGCGACTGGTCAAGCTCCTGCGCCAGCCGCGCACGGTCCACATGCACGCGCTTCACTTCGCTTTCCACTTCGCCATTCTCGCGCTGGCGTTCAATGCGCATGTCGATCGCGTTCTCGAGACTGTTGATGGCGGAGCTCAGCTCCGACAACGCGACTTGTATGGTCTTTTCCGCCGTCATCGTTTCTTCCAAACCGCAGAGCAAAGCCGAATCGTTATTGCTTTGTGTCAATCAGGGCGCCTGCACGATATTACCCGTTTAACAGCCACGTCAATCAAACCAATACATTCAAGCACTTTGCGCTGTGGATGAATGCACCACCGGAACAGCGCGAAGCTGGCAGCCGTCAAAATCTTGCCGGAATACGAATCGATTTTTGTTGCCGATCGAACCGCAAAGGCGCCCGGATTTATTGACTCACCCGTCCTACCTGCTATGGATCAACCCGCTTTTTGGATAGTCATAATGGCTATCTCCTATCACCCGGAACAGACGGAAAAGCCATGATTTCTCGCGATAAACACGACCGGATGGCCAATGCGATCCGATTTCTTGCCATGGATGCAGTGGAGAAGGCCAATTCCGGCCACCCAGGCCTGCCTATGGGTGCAGCGGATGTGGCCACGGTTCTCTTTACACGTTACCTGAAATTCGATCCCAAGGCCTGGCAGTGGCCAGACCGCGACCGCTTCGTGCTGTCTGCCGGTCACGGCTCCATGCTTCTTTATTCGCTCCTCTACCTCACCGGTTACGAGGACATGACGATCGATGAGATCAAGCGTTTCCGTCAGCTGGGTTCCAAGACCGCCGGCCACCCGGAATATGGTCACGCCACAGGCATCGAAACCACCACGGGCCCGCTTGGCCAGGGCATTGCCAATGCCGTTGGCATGGCCATTGCCGAGCGCAAGCTGGAAGAGGAGTTCGGCTCCGACCTGCAGAACCACTTCACTTACGTCCTGTGCGGCGATGGCTGCCTCATGGAAGGCATCAGCCACGAGGCGATTGCGCTTGCCGGCCACCTGAAGCTCAACAAGCTGGTTCTCTTCTGGGACAACAACAACATCACCATCGATGGCGAAGTCGGCCTGTCCGATAGCACAGACCAGATTGGCCGCTTCAAGGCCGTCAACTGGAACACCATCGAAATCGACGGTCATGACCCGGAAGCGATTGCAAACGCCATCGAAGCCGCGCAGAAGTCCGACCGCCCGACCTTCATCGCCTGCAAGACCACAATCGGTTTCGGCGCGCCAAACAAGGCCGGTACGCACAAGGTCCACGGCTCTCCGCTCGGCACAGAAGAAATCGCTGCCACCCGCAAGGCGCTCAACTGGGAAGCGGACGCGTTCGTCGTGCCGGAAGATGTGCTCGACGCATGGCGTCTTGCCGGTCTTCGCTCCACCAAGAGCCGTCAGGAATGGGAAGCGCGCCTCGAAGCTGCCGATGCCGACAAGAAGGCCGAATTCAAGCGCCGTTTCTCCGGCGACCTGACCGGCAATTTCGACAGCGCCATCGACGCCTTCAAGAAGAAGATCGCCGCCGACAACCCAACGGTTGCCACGCGCAAGGCTTCCGAAGATGCTCTCGAAGTGATCAACGGTGTTCTCAACGAAACCGTTGGCGGCTCGGCGGACCTGACGCCATCCAACAACACCAAGACCAGCCAGATGAAGTCGATCACACCGACCGATTTCTCGGGCCGTTACCTCCATTACGGTATTCGCGAACACGGCATGGCAGCCGCCATGAACGGTATCGCGCTGCATGGCGGTCTCATTCCCTATGCTGGCGGCTTCATGATCTTCTCGGATTATTGCCGTCCGTCCATCCGCCTTGCCGCACTCATGGGCATCCGCGTCGTTCACGTGCTGACGCATGACTCCATCGGCGTCGGCGAAGATGGCCCGACCCACCAGCCGGTCGAACAGGTCGCTGCACTTCGCGCCATTCCGAACCTTCTGGTCTTCCGCCCTGCGGATGAAACCGAAACGGCAGAAGCCTGGCAGATTGCCCTGCATGAGAAGCATCGTCCGTCGGCATTGGCTCTGACCCGTCAGAACCTGATCCCGGCGCGCAAGGACTATGAGGAAAAGAACCTCGTTTCCTACGGTGCCTATGAACTGGTTTCGGCAAGCGACGCCAAGGTTTCGATCTTTGCTTCCGGCTCGGAAGTCGAAATCGCCCTGAAGGCTGCCGCCGACCTCAAGGTCAAGGGCATTTCCACGCGCGTCGTGTCCGTTCCCTGCTTCGAACTCTTCAAGGAGCAGCCGGAAACCTATCGCAAGGCCATCATCGGCAACTCGCCGGTCAAGATCGGTGTCGAAGCGGCCATCCGTCAGGGTTGGGATTACTTCATCGGCCATGACGGCGCCTTTGTCGGAATGCAGTCCTTCGGCGCATCCGCACCGGCCAAGGACCTCTACAAGCACTTCGGCATTACGGCGGAAGCCGTGGTTGCCGCAGCAGAAGCGAAGCTCGGCTGACGTTCTTTTCAATCCGGTGCGGCGGCAGGGATTTCGCCGCACCGGGTCGTCACCATTCCAATCACGTTCGAAAATATTGACAGGGAGTATGTAAATGACTGTGAAAGTTGCCATCAACGGCTTTGGCCGTATCGGCCGTAACGTCCTTCGCGCTATTGTTGAATCCGGCCGCACCGATATTGAAGTCGTTGCCATCAACGACCTCGGCCCGGTTGAAACCAATGCTCACCTGCTGCGCTACGACAGCATCCACGGCAAGTTCCCGGCTGACGTCAAGGTAGACGGCGACACCATCACCGTTGCTGGCGGCAAGCCGATCAAGGTCACTGCCGTTCGTGATCCTGCCCAGCTTCCACACAAGGAACTCGGCGTCGATATCGCTCTGGAATGCACGGGCATCTTCACCGCCCGCGACAAGGCTGCCGCGCATCTGACCGCCGGCGCAAAGCGCGTCATCATCTCGGCCCCCGGCGAAGGCGCGGATCTGACGGTTGTCTTCGGCGTCAACCATGACCAGCTGACCAGCGAACACCTCGTCATCTCCAACGCATCCTGCACCACCAACTGCCTGGTGCCGGTCGTCAAGGTTCTCGATGACGTCGTCGGCATCGACCACGGCTTCATGACCACGATCCACTCCTACACAGGCGACCAGCCGACGCTGGACACCATGCACAAGGACCTGTACCGCGCCCGCGCCGCAGCCCTGTCCATGATCCCTACCTCGACCGGTGCGGCAAAGGCCGTTGGCCTCGTGCTGCCACACCTCAAGGGCAAGCTCGACGGCACCTCGATCCGCGTTCCAACGCCAAACGTCTCGGTCGTCGATTTCAAGTTCGTGGCCAAGAGAAACACTTCGGTCGAAGAAATCAACGAAGCCATCAAGTCTGCCTCCAACGGCAAGCTGAAGGGCATCCTCGGTTACACCGACGAGCCGCTGGTATCGCGCGACTTCAACCACGACAGCCACTCCTCCATCTTCGCGACAGACCAGACAAAGGTCATGGAAGGCAACTTCGTGCGTATCCTCACCTGGTACGACAATGAATGGGGCTTCTCCAACCGCATGTCCGATACGGCTGTGGCCCTCGCCAAGACCATCTGATTTTTTCGCCACAAGCGAACAGGCAAAACCCGGCTGGAGCAATCCTGCCGGGTTTTGTGTTTTGGGGTGTTGTTATATTTCAAGGCATCGATACCCTTGGAATGGTCCATCAACCGTTATCGGTCAGGCCCAACTGCCGTCCATTCTGGGCAATCCGCAGAATGGTGACGCAGTCACCTTCCACAACGAAGGCAACACTGATCTTTCGCTCAAAACCCACGACACGTAGACCTTGGCGAACATCATCGCGCAAGCTACCGCGCTCTGGAAACGTTTCGAACGATGTCAGGTAGGATGTGATGCGATCCAGATATTGCCTCGCCACCGTCTGGGACCGGGATGTGGCGCTAACATATCGATAGATTTCAACGAGGTCATTTTCTGCGTCTGGAGATAGTCTGACGTCGTAACGCTTCATCACGCTTCGTTATCAACCTCATCGAAACGACGGCCAAGCCGCTCCAACACTTTGCCGAGTTCTGCAGCTCTTCCGGGATTGATCTTGTGCGCGTCGTAAGCGGCAGCGACGTCTTCCTTCAACCAGCGCTCCACCGCAGCATCGCGGGCGGCTAGTGTGCGCAATCCATCCCTTATGACTTCGCTTTCCGTTGCGTATTCCCCAGAGGCTACTTTGGCTTTCACCATTTCTGCCATTTCGAAAGGCAGTGTCACACTCAGTGATTTCGTCGTTCGCATGGCGCACCTTTTAATGAGTGCGGATACCATACCATGCGACACGATTAAATCCTACATGCCGAATCCGTGAAAAGTTCGCCTGGAAGGCAGTCAAAACTCAGGTGATGGAAGTGTTAGAGTTGACGGCTAAACGACCAAATATCTTGCCCATCATGCCGCATACGCTGCGATCAAGCCGTTGATAGGAAGGGACTCGCTGCGCCGCAGCACGGCGAAGTGGAATTTAGGCTTAAGTCCGAAATGTCGACAGAAAAACATGGGCCTTGAAAAGAGCTTTGTCTGTCGTCCCCCTCCTTTTCGTCTTCTCCGCCTTGCTCTTGTCCACTTTCATTCGGAACAATCACCATCAAGGATTCGGTCTCATCTCAGTAGAACCGTGCCCTGCCGTATCATTCGATACACCTCGCCTTGCCCTGTCCGCTGCGCGAAACCCTGCGCCGTGGCCGTCCAAAACGTGGCGCATTGACTGCTGACGCGCGGGAGCATCTCTTGCGGTGACCGTCATGAAAGGGCATGTGCGTGGAATCATTCTATATATTGCTGCTGGTCGCCACCGTCCTCGTTCTCGTTGCCGCATTTTCCAGTCTCATCGCCTATCGTTTCGGCGCTCCGCTGCTGCTTCTTTTCCTCATGATCGGCCTTGCTGCTGGCACTGATGGGCTGGGCATTCATTTCAGCAATAATCCGCTCGCCTATATGCTGGGCTCGCTGGTGCTGGCCGTCATCCTGTTTGATTCCGGCTTTGGCACCTCCATTCAGTCCTTCAGGCTGTCAGCCGGGCCCTCCCTTTCGCTGGCAACCGTCGGCGTGGTGCTGACATCGGTTTTCTTTGCCGGTGCTGCCGCCCTCTTGCTCGGGCTCTCCTGGCTGGAAGGCCTGTTGCTCGGCTCCATCGTTGCCTCCACGGATGCAGCCGCCGTCTTCTTCCTGCTGCGCATCGGCGGCATCCACATTCGCGATCAGGTCCGCTCGACGCTGGAGGTCGAATCCGGCACCAACGATCCGATGGCCATCTTCCTCACCATTGCACTTGTCGAGGTCGTATCCAAAGGCCAGGGGCTGGCGGGGATAGACGTGAGTTTCCTGCTGCTCTTCATCCAGGAAATGGGCCTTGGCGTCATCTTCGGCCTTCTCGGCGGCATCATGATTGTCAGTGTCGTCAACCGCTTTCAGGTGAATCGCGGGCTGGTGCCCATCCTCGTGCTGGCACTCGCCCTGCTGGTCTTCTCCTTCACCGGCGCGCTGCATGGAAGCGGCTTCCTCGCGGTTTATGTCGCGGGCATTGTCGCTGGCAATCGCAAGATTTTCGCCAAGGGTGCCATTCGCCGCTTCCATGAGGGCATGACTTGGCTGGCGCAGATCATCATGTTCCTGATGCTCGGCCTGCTCGCCACGCCGTCGCAATTTCCTGCCATCATCGTGCCTGCGGTTCTGCTCGGACTGTTCCTGATCTTTGTTGCCAGACCGCTCGCCGTCTGGCTCAGCCTCATGCCCTTCAACTATACCCAGCAGGAAACCACCTTCGTCGCGTGGGTCGGCCTGCGTGGCGCGGTTTCCATCCTGCTTGCCATCCTGCCCGCACTTGGCGGGCTGGATGGTGCGGAAATCTATTTCAACGCCGCCTTCATCATCGTTCTCGTCTCTCTTCTCCTGCAGGGCTGGACCATCAAGCCCGTCGCCACGCGCCTGGGCCTCATCGTGCCGCCGCGCATGGGCGATGTAGACAAACTGGAGGTGGACCTGCCGGGCACCGCCAACCACGAGCTCATCTCCTACCGCGTCGCCAAGGGCAGCGCCGTGCTTCAGGGTGAGCGCATCCCGCGCTGGGCCATGCCCTCGCTCGTCGTGCGCGATGGCAAATCCATCCGCTATCAATATGCCGGGCGCCTGCGCGAAAACGATCTCGTCTATCTCTTTGTCATGCCGAGCTATGCGCGCCTGCTGGACCGGCTGTTTGCCAGCGCCAAACCCGTCACCAAGGATGACGAGGATATTTTCGGCACATTCGCCATCTCCCCGCACGGACCGGCAAAGGAACTCGATGCCTCCTACGGCCCCGGTCTGCTCACGCAGCAGGAAATGACCTTGACCGTCTCGGAACTCATCCAGAGCCGTCTGGGCGGCAAGGCGGAATATGCCGATCGCGTCCGGCTTGGCTCGCTCATTCTCATCGTGCGGGACCTCGATGAGAACCACGCCATATCAAGTGTCGGCATCTCGCTGGAGCCGGTCGAGCCTGCCATGGCCCTGCCGGTCTTCATCAGCCTCAAAGACATCGTCGCCCGCACGCGGCAATATCTGGCGCAGCGACGGCGCGACAAGGCAGCCGCCGCCGGTAACACGATACCAGCACCAAAGGACACGACTTCGCGTGGAGAAAATGATCGCTGAGCGACTTGCACCGTCGGTCAGGCATAGTATGGTCGCCCGCGAAGCCATTCCGTTCAACGATATCAGGATCGATATATGCCCGCCTTCAAGACCCTCGATCACCTCACCGACATCTCCGGAAAGCGCGTCCTCGTCCGCGTTGATCTCAACGTGCCGGTTGCTGACGGCAAGGTTACAGACAAGACCCGCATCGAGCGCGTAGCGCCCACCATTCTCGAATTGTCGAAGAAGGGCGCGAAAGTCATTCTGCTGGCCCATTTTGGCCGCCCGAAGGGTGAGCCCGTCGCGGATATGTCGCTGTCGCAGATCGTTTCAGCGACAGAAGAGGTTCTCGGCCTCACCGTTCATTTTGCCGCCGACTCCATCGGCCCGGTTGCAGCCGATGCCATCGCCAAGATGGCAGACGGCGATGTGCTTCTTCTGGAAAACACCCGCTTCCATAAGGGCGAAGAAAAGAACGACACCGCCTTCGTCGCAGAACTCGCAAAGAACGGCGATATCTATGTCAACGATGCCTTCTCCGCCGCTCACCGCGCTCACGCATCGACAGAAGGCCTTGCCCGCCACCTGCCCGCCTATGCCGGTCGCACCATGCAGGCCGAGCTTGAGGCGCTGGAAAAGGGCCTCGGCGCACCAGCTCGCCCGGTCGTTGCCATCGTCGGCGGCGCCAAGGTTTCCAGCAAGATCGATCTGTTGATGAACCTTGTGAAGAAGGTCGATGCTCTCGTCATCGGCGGCGGCATGGCCAACACCTTCCTCGCCGCACGCGGCACCCATGTCGGCAAGTCGCTCTGCGAGCATGATCTGGCCGAAACAGCCAAGCAGATCATGATCGAGGCCGCGACCGCAGGCTGCGCCATCGTCCTGCCGGAAGACGGCGTTGTCGCCCGCGAGTTCAAGGCGAATGCGGACAACGAAGTCGTCGACATCAACGCCATCCCTGACGATGCGATGGTGCTCGATGTCGGTCCGAAATCCGTCGAGGCCATCAAGGGCTGGATTTCGCGCGCCGAAACGCTGGTCTGGAACGGCCCGCTCGGCGCCTTTGAAATCGCACCCTTCGACAAGGCAACCGTTGCCGCTGCCCAGCACGCCGCCGAATGCACCAAGTCCGGCAAGCTGGTTTCGGTCGCCGGTGGTGGCGATACGGTCGCAGCGCTCAACCATGCTGGCGTCACGCAGGACTTCACCTACATCTCCACCGCAGGCGGCGCCTTCCTGGAATGGATGGAAGGCAAGGTCCTGCCCGGCGTGGCAATCCTCAACGAACAGAAGTAATGCGGAAATTTATCTGAGGCGGCTCGCCCGCCTCAGATGCCCTATCCTCGACGTCATCCTTAAGCCCCTGCCAAGAATATCCTCCCCCTTCGAAGACGCGACGTTTCAGATGCGCGGGACAAGCTCGAGCATGACGAATATGCTCGCCGGCTCTTCCACGCTGCATGTTACGCTTGGCGTTCCACCAGCTCACCAATTTAAAGCTTTTAAAGATTTTCTAAAGTTTCAAACGATTGAAATGATTTCAATCGTTTCAATGAGTTAGCGTGCCATTTTCCTGCCTTGGATCTTCTGGTAACCCAAAATCCATCATGCCCAAGGGAGATTTGAAATGAGCGAGCGTCTTGAAGATATTGCGGTGAAAATGGTCGCCAATGGGAAGGGTCTGCTTGCCGCAGACGAATCCACCGGCACCATCAAGAAGCGTTTTGACAGCATCAATCTGGAATCCACGGAAACCACCCGTCGCGATTACCGGGAAATGCTCTTCCGCACGGAAGAGGCTATGACGAAGTGCATTTCGGGCGTCATTCTTTATGAGGAGACCCTGTTCCAGAAGGCTGCAGATGGCACGCCTTTTGTTGATATCATCCGCGCTGCAGACAGCATTCCCGGCATCAAGGTGGATATGGGCGCAAAGCCGCAGGCTTTCTTCCCGGGCGAAACCGTTACCGAAGGCCTCGATGGTCTCGCAGATCGCCTCAAGACCTATTATGATGCCGGTGCGCGCTTTGCCAAGTGGCGCGGCGTCATCAACATCGGCGGTGGCTTGCCCACATGGGGTTCCATAAAGGCGGATTCCCAGGCACTCGCCCGTTATGCAGCGCTCTGCCAGCAAGCTGGCATCGTCCCCATCGTAGAGCCGGAAGTGCTCATGGACGGCGAACCCGGCACCCACAGCATCGATCGCTGTGCGGAAGTAACCGAATGGGTCCTGCGCACCGTCTTTACCGATCTCTATGATGCCCGCGTCAAGCTCGAGGGCATGATCCTGAAGCCGAACATGATCATCGACGGCAAGAACGCCCGCAAGGCGTCGGTGGCTGAAGTGGCCGAGAAGACCGTCAAGGTTCTGAAGTCCACCGTCCCCTCCGCCGTTCCCGGCATCGCCTTCCTGTCCGGCGGCCAGTCCTCGGAAGAAGCCACCGCCCACCTGTCGGCTATGAACAGCGGCTATGACCTGCCCTGGGCGCTCACCTATTCCTACGGCCGCGCCCTGCAGGATGCAGCGCTCAAGGCATGGGGCGGCAAACAGGAAAACGTCGCCGCCGGCCAACGCGCCTTCCGCCACCGCGCCGAAATGAACACGCTCGCCGCGCTTGGCAACTGGCAGCAGGAACTCGAAAAGGCGGCGTAAGGCAGAAGCCCTTTCTCGCATGACATTGTAAACGCCCGCAGCTCCGTTGCGGGCGTTTTCTTTTTTCGCCACCCTCCCCTTTTCGATCCCCGGCGGTAAAGGCAAGATGCAATCTCTGCGACAAAGCCCTCAATCCGTACGACACGGACATGCCACCGCCACGACAGTCGGCTTGCTGACGTGGTGGTGGGCGGCGAAGAGATGCAGAGTTTCGAGATCGAATTCGGAGACAGGACAATGTTGATTCAGAAACTGAGATTGCAACGCGGCTGGTCGCAGGAACAACTGGCCACTGTCAGCGGCCTGAGCACGCGCACAATCCAGAGGATCGAAGGCGGGCAGCAGCCCAGTCTCGAGACCATGAACACTTTGGCCGCCATCTTCGAGATCGATGTATCGCAACTCTCGGGACAGGATCGAAAAGACATGCCGCTCACACCCAACAGCACCTCGGAGGCCGAAGAGGCCGTTGCTTTCGCTCGCGTGCGCCAGATCAAGGCGTTTTACTTGCACGTCGTCAAATATAGCGCGGTGATGACGTTTCTTCTAGTCATCAATCTTACCACCAGCCCCAGCTATTTATGGGTGGTTTGGCCCGCTCTCGGCTGGGGGATTGGCCTTGTCGGGCACGGCCTGACGACCTTCGAGCTTGTGCCGTTTCTCAATGGTGACTGGGAAAAGCGACGCGTCGAGCATTATTTGAAGAGGAAGCTCTAGGCACAGCCCTGCGCCATTGCCCGCCTACACCCTCAAGGCCGCAGCAGCAGCACCAGCGTCCAGATGACGAATGCCGCGATGGCGATCTTCCAGAAATCGCCGCGCTTGCGCAGTCCGGGCAGGCCGAGCGGGCGGATAAGCTGGACGCCCATGGCCAGAAGAAGAAATAGCCCGATTGCCTTCGTCATCCCGAAACCTTTTGGCTTTATTGAAACAGCGTCACAGGCTGGACATTTTTAATGTTCACCAAGGACGGGCAACCTATTCGCGCGTCGCCGACCAGATCTACATCCTGAATCGCTTAGCATGAGAGTGGCTTCATGAGCAGAAACCTTCTACCCGTATTCGCTCTTTTATCCAGCACCTTGTTTCTGTTTCTTGGCAATGGCCTGCAGGGCCTTCTGCTGCCCGTGCGCGGGTCGGCTGAAGGCTATTCCAATGAAGTCCTTGGTTTTCTTGGCACGTCCTGGGCGGCTGGCTTCGTCATAGGCTGTTTTGTAGCACCGGCCATCGTGCGTCGCGCAGGCCATATCCGGGCGTTCGGAAGTTTCGTCGCGCTCATTTGCCTGACGGTGCTGCTTACGGGACTTCTCATCGATGATGTGGCCTGGGTCTCGCTGCGGGCGCTTACCGGCTTCTGCACGGCTGGCACGTCGATGATCATCGAAAGCTGGTTGAACGAGCGCGCCACCAATGAAAGCCGGGGCGCGATCTTCTCGCTCTATATCGCCATCACGCTGTTCGGCGTCGTGGCCGGGCAGCTCGTCGTGCCCTTTGGCAATGTCAGCACCACCTCGCTCTTCATGGTCTGCGCCATCATCTACTGCGTCGCCATCATGCCTGCCATGCTGTCGAGGGCCGAAAGTCCCCAACCTCTGAAAAAGGTCAAGCTGGACCTGCCTGCCCTCTACCGAACCTCGCCGGTGTCATTCGTCGGCATATTGCTGATCGGCATTGCCAACGGCGCCTATGGCACGCTGGGTGCTGTCTTCGGTGCCCGCGCCGGGCTCGAGCCCACCACCATTGCCATCATGGTCAGCGTCACGATCTTTGTCGGTGCGCTAGCGCAGTTTCCGGCGGGCAAGCTGTCCGATCGCATCGACCGGCGCTTCGTGCTAGCCGGTCTTTCCGGCCTGGCGGCCGTGGCCGGGCTGGCGGTTACGCTTATCCAGCCAAGCCATGTCTACTTCCTGATCGGCATGATCGCCGTTTATGGCGCAGCGGCCAACGCGCTCTACCCCATCGCCGTCGCCCATGCCAATGACTTCGCCTCCTCGGAAGACTTCGTCAAAGTATCCGGCGGCCTGCTGCTGCTCTATGGTATCGGCACCATCATCGGGCCAACGCTGGGCGGTCCGATCATGACCGCCTTTGGTCCCTACGCACTTTTCATGGTCACAGCGGTTTCCCATCTGCTGATCAGCGCCTATGCTATCTTCCGCTCCAGGCAGCGCGCCGCACTGTCTACGGCGGAGAAGGACAATTTCTCCACCGCTGCTGCGGCACCGCTGGCCACACCCGAGAGCGTGTCGCTTGATCCCCGTGCACCCCACTACCCGGAGGATGAGGCGGAACTTGAAAAAGGAGCTGGCATATGAGTGTTTTCGATGACGAACATCTGAAGAGACAGGCAACGACTCATGTGATCGGTGGCGATCTCAGCCTTCTTTCGGTTGACGAGCTGACCGCGCGCGTTGCAATTCTTCAGGCAGAGATCAAACGGATCGAAGATGAACGGGAAAAGAAGTCCGCCGGACGAAAGGCAGCCGAAACCCTGTTTCGCTCGTAACTGCTGTCGAAACTGTTCATTAACGTTACGGCGCGGGACAGCGTTTCGTTTACCATTAACGCAAAATTAAGCTTTTTGAGCGATAACTATACATGTCCAGTTCTTCTGGACCTCAGGCAGTTTCTCCTATCGGCGAATTGGTCTGATTTTTCTCCCTGTTTTACCTTGAGAGCCGCTTCTGCGGCTCTTTTTTTATCCCGTAACAATATCGCCAAAGCTGTGGGTATTAACCTTTCTTTAATAATCAGCTTGCGCATTTGCGTTATTGATATCATCCTGAAAATACAAAGAGGCCGGAACTATTAAGCCTCTACTCCGTTGCCAGTTGTATGGTGCGTAAGCAGGATTTGGAAAAAATGTCAGAACAGGTTTTGAATACAATCAGTTTTGCTGGCCGGGCTGCAGCATCCAACCAGTTCAAGACTCTCTATTCTGAGGGTATGACTTTGGTTGAGGAAACTGCGACTTATCTCGACGGTTCCGGACGCGCTGCCTCCAAGGTATTGCCGCGCATGGCGTCGGTTCTGTACGCAGCTGAATCCATGCGGCTCACCACCCGCCTGATGCAGATGGCATCCTGGCTTCTTCTGCAGCGCGCCGTCAACAATGGCGAGATGAGCCGTGATCAGGTTCTGAGCGAGAAGAACAAGGTGCGTCTCGATAACTTCAACGTAGATCGTAACGCGCCGGGCTGGAACGATCTGCCGGAGTCCTTCCGCGATCTGGTTGAGCGCTCTCTTCGCCTCCAGAACCGCGTCGCCCTTCTCGACCGCGAAATCTATCGCCCGGCGGAAGCTTCGAAGGTTCCAGACAACGAAAACAGCGTTCAGGCCCAGCTTAACCTGCTGCGCACGGCATTCGCCGGAAACTAAGTTTTCGAAAATGAGAATAAAATTAAGCAGGCTTCGGCCTGCTTTTTTATTTCCTGAAATATCGCGCATAACTTCAGGCAACAAAAAACCCCGGATCGCTCCGGGGCTTTTTTAATCCTGAGAGGATCAACAGGCTTAGAGGCCGAGGCCGCCGAAGCGCTTGTTGAACTTGGAAACGCGGCCACCGCGGTCCATCAGCTGCTGGTTGCCGCCGGTCCATGCCGGATGCGACTTTGGATCGATTTCGAGGTTCATGACCTGACCCTCGGAGCCCCATGTGGAGCGTGTTTCGTATTCTGTGCCATCGGTCATGACCACTTTGATCACGTGATAGTCTGGATGAATTTCAGCCTTCATGACAATCTTCCTGCTTTAGTGACATGCGGACCATTTGCCGCAATTGCGTCAACTGAGCCAATTCAATATGAAGCTCCAGACCATTTGGCCATGGCTTCCCAATTCGATGCGGAGCCTATACATGAAGGTCGCCGAGATAACAAGTGCCTGCCGATGTATGGAACCCTACTTGGTCACACATCTGATAAGACACCTTTGATATTGCCAGAAACTCGGGAAAATCGACGCGAAACTGGCAGATGCGGGAGTATGAAGTGGAAGATATGCAGGAACAGAAAACGGCCCGGCGCAAGTCTCCACGACCGCTTGCCAGCCTCTTCCCTTATCTGAAACGATATCGCGGCCTCGTTGCCGCAGCACTTTTTGCCCTTGTGCTCTCATCGGCAACCACGCTCGCGCTGCCACTCGCTGTTCGCCGGATCATCGACCATGGCTTCGAAGGTGCCGATGGCGCCATGATCAACAGCTACTTCGCCATGCTTCTGGCCATAGCGGTCGTTCTCGCGCTGGCCAGCGCCATGCGCTATTATTACGTCATGACGATCGGCGAACGGGTTGTCGCCGACCTTCGCCATGATGTTTTCGCGCATCTGACGTCCTTGTCGCAGGCTTTTTTCGACGTCAACCACTCCGGGGAACTCACATCGAGGCTAACCGCAGACACGGTTCAGATACGCTCTGCCTTCGGCTCGTCCGCCTCCGTCGCGCTGCGCAACATCCTGCTCTGTCTCGGCGGCGTGGCGATGATGGTCTACACCAGCCCCAGCCTCTCAGGCCTTGCGCTGCTGGCCATTCCCCTCATCGTCTTCCCGCTGATCGCCTTTGGTCGCTCCGTGCGCTCCCGCTCCAGAACAACGCAGGATACGCTTGCGGCATCCGCCGCCTTTGCTGCTGAAACCATTGCTGCCAGCCGGACCATCCAGTCCTTCAACGCCGAAATGCTGGCAAATGCCCGCTACAATGAATCGGTGGAAAAGGCCTATCAGGGGGCACGCTCCGCCATCAGTGCCCGCGCCGTGCTGACCGCCGTCGCCATCAGCTTCGTCTTCGGCAGCGTGGTCGCCGTCTTGTGGTACGGCGCCCATGGCGTCCTCGTCGGCACGATTTCGGCTGGCACGCTCAGCCAGTTCGTTCTCTATTCCGTTATCGCTGCAAGTTCCCTCGGGCAATTGTCCGAAGTCTGGGGAGAGCTTTCGCAGGCGGGCGGCGCGGCCGAACGACTTTCCGAACTGCTGAATGAGAAATCACCGGTCGAAAATCCGGCGAACCCGCTCGCCCTGCCCGTGCCCGCCCGGGGTGAAGCCAGCTTTGAAAACGTCGCTTTCCACTACCCCCAGGGGAACAACAGACCGATCATCTCCGACCTGTCCTTCAAGGTATCCCCAGGCGAGACGGTCGCGATTGTCGGTCCCTCCGGCGCGGGAAAGAGTACGGTCTTTTCGCTTCTCATGCGCTTTTACGATCCGCAGGCAGGCCGCATCACGATAGACGGCATAGACATCCGCTCCGTGACCCTTGAAGACCTGCGCTCCCGCCTCGCCATCGTACCGCAGGACGTGGCGGTCTTTGCATCCTCCATTCACGACAACATCGCCTTCGGCAAGCCGGGCGCCAGCCGTGAGGAAGTTAGGGCAGCAGCCATCGCGGCGCAGGCCGACGGGTTCATCGCCAAACTCCAGGATGGGTACGATACGGTTGTCGGCGAGCGTGGGGTAACGCTTTCCGGTGGCCAGCGCCAGCGCATTGCCATCGCCCGTGCCATTCTTCGCGATGCGCCGATCCTGCTGCTCGACGAGGCCACCTCCGCACTTGATGCCGAGAGTGAAACTTTGGTGCAAAAGGCGCTCGATCAGCTCATCGCCAAGCGGACCACCATCGTCATTGCCCATCGCCTTGCAACTGTCCTGAAGGCAGATCGCATTCTGGTCATGGATGAGGGCCGCATTATCGAAGAAGGCACGCATCAGAGCCTGTCTCGTCAAGGCGGTCTCTACGCAAAGCTTGCCCGCCTTCAGTTCGAAACCGGCAATGACGAGGTCGTGACGCTGGTCAAGACAAGCTAGAGCGTTTCCCTGTTGAATGAAAAGGCTCTAGGCATCCAGACTCCGGCCCGCAACGCGGCCGGAGAAGAGGCAGCCACCAAGGAAGGTGCCTTCCAGCGCGTTATATCCATGCATACCGCCTCCGCCAAAGCCTGACACTTCGCCCGCGGCATAAAGCCCGGGCACCGGCTGACCAGAGCCGTCAAGCACGCGGCCAGAGAGGTCCGTGTGCAGCCCGCCCAGCGTCTTGCGGGTAAGGATATGCAATCGCACTGCAATCAACGGGCCAGCGGCGGGGTCCAGCAGCCGGTGCGGCTTGGCGGTCCGCATCAGCTTGTCGCCGAGATAGTTTCGCGCACCCCTGATGGCGGTGATCTGCGCATCCTTGCTGAACCCGTTGACCAGCTCCCTGTCACGCGCTTCGATCTGCGTGCGAATATGGCCGATGTCCAGCCTCCCCTCGCCGCTGATATCGTTCATGGCTTTTACCAGCTCCTCCAACGAGTCGCGCACGGCAAAATCCTCGCCGCGATCCATGAAGGCCTGCACCGGACCCGGAGGCTCCTTGCCCAGGCGTTTCAGCAGAAGCCGAATATTCTTGTCGGTGATATCAGGATTTTGCTCGGAACCGGACAGTGCGAATTCCTTCTTGATGATTGCCTTTGTGAGGATGAACCAGCTGTAATCGCTTTTTCTCTCACGCAGCATCTTCAGCGTACCGAGCGTATCGAAGCCCGGCATGGCGGGAGCCTCCAGCCGGTTGCCATACGCGTCACACCAGAAGGATGAAGGGCCGGGAAGAATACGAATGCCGTGATTGGGCCAGATCGGATCGTGGTTTTTCACGCCTTCGGTATAGTGCCACATGCGGTCGCGGTTGATGACGGCACCACCCGCCGCTTCGGTGATACCGATCATCCGCCCGTCGACATGGGCCGGCACACCACAGACCATATCGGCAGGCGGCTCACCCAGACGTTCGACTGGCCAGTTTCGACGCACAAGCTCATGATTGCCGCCAATTCCACCTGACGTAACCACTACGGCGGACGCCTCGAACCGGAAATGCGAGACGGCAACCCGGCTGCTTTTCCCGCCCCGCTGCACCGGATCAGCGGCCAGAACGGTGCCGGAGACCCCGCTCACAACGCCATTTATAGCCTCCAGAGCATCGACCTGATGGCGAAATCTGAAGATGATCCTGCCCGCATCCGCATGGGCCTTCGCCGTTTGGACAAAGGGAGCAAGAACGCCGGGCCCTGTTCCCCAGGTAACATGAAAACGGGGAACGGAGTTGCCGTGACCATCGGCCTTCGCGCCGCCACGCTCGGCCCATCCGACAACGGGGAACCAGCGCATACCCAGGCCGTGCAGCCACGACCGCTTTTCACCGGCTGCGAAATCAAGGTAGGCCTCCGCCCAACGACGCGGCCATTGGTCTTCTGAGCGATCAAAGGCAGCTGAACCCGCCCAATCCTGACGGGCGAGATCCAGGCTGTCGCGAATACGCATGAAACGCTGTTCAGGACTATCGACAAAAAACAGCCCACCGAGGGACCAGAAAGCCTGCCCCCCGAGATTCTGCTCCCCCTCCTGATCGAGCAGGCAGACCTTGCGGCCTCGATCCGCAGCCTCCGTCGCGGCCACCAACCCGGCCAGTCCAGCCCCGACAACGATAACGTCAAATTTCTCCATCGACCCCTCCCGGCGGATTCGCCTTACTTTTACGCGAACGTCAATGGATTGCAACGACCGGCCAAAGCCAGTTTTGCATGATGATGGGGAAGCTATCCTGCCATGCTCGCAAGCGCACGAATTCATGCTGCCCGGGATCACAAACGATACCGCGACACCGCCAAGCTCCGTCTCAGCAGGAAAATCAATGAAAGCGAAGGTGCAGCGTCTGGCGCATCCTCACCGAGAACCCAGACACCGCGCTGCTGCGGCAGCGGAAGTTCCGCTGCTATCGTTCGGTCAGCTTCAACTCGATGCGACGGTTCTGCGACCGGGCTTCCGGTGTATCGCCAGCGGCCAACGGTTGAAATTCGCCAAAGCCCGCAGCGACCAGCCGATTGGCCGGAACCCCCCTGGAGATGAGATACTTCACCACGGAGGTTGCGCGTGCCGAAGATAGCTCCCAGTTGTCACGGAACCTGCCGGAGCCGGACAGCTGAACGTTGTCCGTATGACCATCCACGCGCAGAACCCAGTTGATTTCTGCCGGGATTTCCTTGGCAAGATCGATGATCGCAGCGGCAAGCTTGCCCATCTCTGCCTGTCCTTCCGGGTTCAGATCATTGCCACCGGATGGGAACAGCACTTCCGATTGAAAAACGAAGCGGTCGCCCACAATACGGATATTCTCTCGGTCGGAAAGGATTTCGCGAAGCCGCCCGAAGAAATCGGAGCGGTAGCGGTTCAGTTCCTGTACCCGCTGCGCCAGCGCGACGTTGAGACGGCGACCGAGATCGGCAATTTTGACCTGAGACGATTCATCCTTTGCTTCAGAGGCCTGAAGAGCGGCTTCGACCGAGGCGATCTGCGCCCGAAGGGCTGCAATCTGCTGATTGAGCAGGTCGATTTGCGACGACGCGCGCGCACCGGCCTGACGGGCATCTTCCAGCTCGCTGGACAACTGCCCGACGCGGGCATTGGCAGCGGAGCTGTTGCCAGCGCCGGAATCCAGCAGCGATTGCAGGCGCGACCGCTCATTTTCCGACGCAGCCAGAGTGGATTGCAGATTGGCAAGCGTATCTTCGATATCCTGCTTGCTGCCTTTTTCCAGCGCGAGCAGCTCGGTCAATTCGGCAATCTGGTTGTTCAGCCGGGTGAGCACCTCATCCTTGCCCGAAATTTCCCGCGACAGCACGAATTGCGCCAGCACGAAAACGGTCAGCAGGAACATGATGGCCATGAGCAGCGTCGACAGGGCATCGACGAAGCCGGGCCAGTAATCGACACCGCGATCGCGACGGCGGTTGCGCGCAAGCGCCATGATCACTCGCTCCCGTTATCGTGTCGAACAGGGCGACCGGCGCTTTTCTGCTCGGCGTCTATTCGGGCGGACAGACGGTCGAGCGTGCGCCGAAGCGACCGAGACTCCTCCTGCTGCGCCTCGATCCAGTCGCGTAGCATCTGCTGCTCTCCGCGCATGTTCTTGACCAGGCCCTGAATACCTTCCGCAAGACTGGTCATTGCGGCCAGCGACCGTTCCGTTCCAACGGCACCGTAGCCGCTGCCCTTTGCTTCACCAGCCAGATCCGTACCCGGATCTGTTACGGAGGAAAGCCAGTTTTCAAGCTCGGTATAAAACCGGTTCTGGGCGCGCCCGGCCTGCAGGTCAAGAAAGCCAAGGATAAGCGAGCCGGAGAGACCAAGCAGCGACGAGGAAAACGCCGTTCCCATGCCGGACAAAGGCGCAGTAAGCCCTGATTTCAGCGAGGAGAGGATATCGGTGCTTTCCCCCGCCGTCGGGTCCAGCCCCTGAATAACATCACTGATGGCGCCGATGGTGCCGATGAGGCCCCAGAACGTGCCGAGAAGGCCGAGAAACACCAGAAGGCCGATGAGATAGCGCGACGTATCCCGTGATTCGTCCAGTCTCGTCGCAATCGAATCCAGCAATGATCGCTGCGTAACCGTCGACAGGCGCATCTCGCCACGCTTGCCGATGACGGAGCGCATGGGGGCCAGCAGTTTCGGCGCGCGACCGGCCTTTTCCACGGTGCCAGCGGCCTGATAGTTGTTGAACCAACGAACTTCCGGGCGAAGCGAGAGGATCTGCGTAAAAACGAGAATGATGCCAATGACCAGAACGCCGAGAATAAAGCCGTTCAGACCCGGATTGGTCATGAAAGCAGTCTGGGCCTGACGAAAGAGAATGGCAGCCAGAAATGCGACGATGATCAGAAAGATCACCATCGTCCATAAAAAGGGCGTGGGGCTCGACAGCTTGTGAAGATATTGTTTCGTCACCGGTTTCTCGACGCCGACATCGAGCCGTTCCGTATCCGCCATAATTCTCATTCCCTCTGGCATTGCCGCAACATCCGCACGACCATCTAAGGTCGCAGCAGGCGTGATCACGGTTCTGACCGGAAGCTAGTGGAAAATTAAGACGAATTGAAGTGAAAAGCCGGTAACACGCCAAGGCTTTTTCCATGACGGCGTGATTGCCTGGCCGTAAAGATCGCGAACCGCCATTTGGAGAGGTGGCGCCGGCCGCCAGATCCCGTTTACCCGGCGACAGCTTCCTTGTCTCATCCCACAGTTGAGGGGGGCTCCACTGCGTTCAAGTTCCTGATTGCAATGGAGTCTTTTGCCCTTGCGACATCGCCGCCGGATATCGCATGAAGCCCGGCCTGACGGCGCGAGCCTGTATTACCGGCCCGGAACAGGCCGGTTGACCACTTCGTTCAAAGCCTTGTGGATATATTCATTGCCGGCAACCACGCTGCCTGTGCCGAAGATGTCCTGACCACCCTTCATGTCGCTGACGAAGCCACCGGCCTCGCGAATGAGGACGAGCCCTGCCGCCATATCCCATGGGGCAAGATCGGCTTCCCAGAAACCGTCCAGTCGACCGGCAGCAACATAGGCGAGATCCAGCGACGCGGCGCCGAAGCGGCGCACGCCTGCCACTTCGCCCATGACATGGCGAAGCTCAACCAGGAATTTGCCGTGATTGCCACGACCCAGATGCGGAACACCGCAGCTGACGACGCAATCGGTGATCTGCCTGCGCGCGGCAACGCGAATGCGGCGATCGTTGAGGAACGCGCCGCTGCCACGCTCTGCAGTGAAAAGCTCGTCCGTGGCCGGGTTGAAAATGACACCGGCGACGACTTCGCCATTGCGCTCCAGAGCGATGGAAACCGCAAATTGCGGAATACCGTGCAGGAAGTTGGTGGTGCCATCGAGGGGGTCGACGATCCAGCGATGCGCGCCGTCCGAGCCCTTTTCCTCGCCGCCTTCTTCACCCAGGAAGTCATAGGTCGGACGAGCCTTCATCAACTCGTCGCGAACGATTTTTTCCGCCTTGAGATCGGCCTGCGAGACGAAATCGCCCGGTCCCTTGACCGAAACCTGCAGGTTCTGCACTTCACCGAAATCGCGAGACAGGGATTTTCCTGCCTTGAGAGCGGCCTGAACCATGACATTGAGAAGGGCTGAACGGGCCATGAAAATGTTCCTGAAAGGTGGCTGAGCCTGCGAGCCGGAATACTGGCAGGCACGCGGATATGGTTTCTGATGGAAAGTTTGCGGTTCAAGACCACAAAACGCGCTGCAATTCAAGGCAAAAAGCCTGGATATGGCCGTTGTCAGGCCGGACGGAACCGGTTGGCAGCCTCTATTGCCTTCTTCTGCTGGTCCTCTTCTATGCCCAGATAGAAGTCTTCCAGCGCAGGATCCTTGAGCCCGGCACGGCGCGACAGCACATACCACTTGGCCGCCTCCACCGGATCGGGACGGGTGCCGAGCGCCTGGATATAGAGATGCGCGACCTTGTTCTGCGCAATCACATTGCCGCGCTGAGCGGCCCCGAGCAGCCAGCGAAACCCTTCTTCAAGGTTGCGTTCGCCACCCGTACCGTTGACCAGCCAGACGCCGAGATCCACCTGCGCGGTATCAAAACCGGCCTTTGCGGACCGCGTCAGCCATTCCCGGGCGCGCGCCTTCTTCTGCTGCGGAATGTCTTTCACGTTGAAGTAGATCTGCGAGACCGCATATTGCGCGTCTGCCACGCCCTTTTCGGCCGATTTCTCGTAAAATGGCAGCGCCGCCAGAAGTCCAGCCGGGCCAGGCGTCTGCGATACGAGGATCTGCGCCCAGTTGAACTCGGCTTCCGCATTGCCCGCTTCTGCGGCGCGGCGCATGTAGTCATCCGCAAGGGTCTTGTCGCGCTTGACGACCTTGCCTTCCATCAACAGCAGCGCATATTTGAACATCGCCACAGCGTCACCGCCCTTGGATGCCTGCTCGTACCAGAAGGCCGCCGTCTTCTCGTCGCGGGCAATGCCGAACCCGCGCGACATCATTTCCGCCACGAGGGTTTGTGCGGCAGCGTCGCCGGTCTGCGCACGCGCCAGAGCCTTGTCGAGCGCCTGCACATATTCGCCGCGCTGATAATGCCCGAAGGCCTCGTCAACCTTGCCAGAAAATTTCTTCTCCGGCGGCAAGGGTGGCAATTCGGCGCCCATTCGCTGATAGACTGTCACGCCCTGCGATGGCTGCAAATCCTTTTGCTCGTCGCTTCCCACACGGCCCTTGCGAATGGGCTCTGCGCCCGCCTCGGACGGGCGCGAGAGAACCTCCGGCCCTTCCGGCGCTGCCGGTCCGAAATCCGTGTCTTCTTCCGAAGGCGTGGCATCCGCAGGCGGCTGCTCGCCTACGCCGGGCAGCAAGGCTGGCTGCTGCGGCTGCGGGTTTTGCGCCAGCACCAGATGAGGCGCCAGGCACAAGGCCAGGACGAGAGCGAAAAACGACAACGAAGAAGGACGAGAGCGAGCGATCATCGCCTGTATCAACCGCCAAACCGTGGCGCTTTTTCGTCAAGCAGGGCATTCGCTTCCGCAACGGCCTGCGCCGGGCCTGACGCGTGCGCGAAGACGGCGTCCCTGAGGGCAACGAATTCGACGCCGGTTTCGGCAACCGCCGCGACGGAGGCCACATCGAGCCCGCCCATCACGATAGCCGGAATCTCGATCATCGATGCCCACCATTCGCCAAGCGCAAGGTTCTTCGGATGCGCTTCCGGCTTGATATCGCCATCAAGCTTGCCGAAGAACATGTAGTCGGGCGTGCACTCTCCCTGCTCGAGCGCCTTGTGGCGATCATCCGCCGTGCCGCCGCCGACGATCAGCTTCGGCGTGAATTTCTCAACAGCTTCGGCAAGGGCTTCTGCGCCGCCGACAATATGAAGACCATCCGCCTTGACGCGCCCGGCCACCCGGCTGTCTCCTGCCAGAAGCGCAGCAGCGCCTGCTTCCTGGATGATGGGCACCAGAACCTCTGCGCGCTTCTGATAGGCGCCGTCATCGAGATCATATTGCGGAACGATCACGGAGGCGACATCGCCGCCGCGCAACGCATCCTCCAGGGCCTTTGCCTGATCGGCTGCATCAACACCAGCAGGAACGACCAGAACGAGGCGGCAACGATCTTCAGGTCCACTCATCGATTTATCCATTTTCCGCAGACAGGACGCCCGGCGCGCAATCTGCACTCGTTTTCATGTTCTAATTCCGATAGACCGGACAGGCGAAAGGATCAACCGTCCATCCATGCTGCCCGATTTCCATTTTTTTCTCGTTGCCATTCCCGCAGTCATCCTCGTCGGCCTTTCCAAGGGCGGGCTCGGCGGCGCTTTGGCGCTGATGGGCGTGCCGTTGATGGCCCTTGCCGTTTCGCCGGTGCAGGCCGCAGCCATTTTCCTTCCCATCCTTATCGTCATGGATCTTGTGGCATTATGGGCATGGCGACATCATAACCATCAGGAAACTCTGCTTATCCTTCTTCCCGGTGCGCTGATCGGGGTTGCGGTGGGCTGGGCGACATCCGCCATCATTTCCGCCGATACGATGCGTCTGGTTCTGGCTGTCGTCACGATCATCTTCGTCGCCCAGTATTTTTACGAGCGTTTCGTCGGACGGAAGATCGAGGTGGTTGCAAAGCCGCAAAATCGGGTCAAGGCGACGATCTGGGGCACATTTTCCGGCTATTGCAGTTTCGTGGCCCATGCGGGCGGCCCGCCCTTCCAGATCTATGTGATGCCGCTGAAGCTCGATCCGAAGAGCTATACCGGCCTCAGCGTCCGGTTTTTCGCCATCGTCAATGCCATCAAGCTCGTTTCCTATTTTGCACTCGAGGCACTGGATACGGCCAATCTCATGGCGGCCTTCACGCTTTTGCCAGTCGCCATCGTCTCAACGATGGTCGGCGCGCGGGTCGTCAAATACCTCAAGCCCGCGATCTTTTACCCGCTGATGTATTCGATGGTGTTTCTGGCGGCGCTGAAACTTCTATGGGACGCCCTGACCTGAGATTTTTGCAACCTTTACCCGCACGAATCAAAAGGCCCTGATCGCGACAGCAATCAGGGCCGAATTCTTAAAGCCGCTTCAATCGTGAAGCTGGCGACACCGGTTGTTTAATGCCTAGTGGAGGCCTGCAGCCTCTGCATCTCGTCCTTCAGGCGCAGTTTTTTGCGTTTCAAATCCACAATCTGCTGATCATCTGAGGAGGGGGAAGCGAGAACGGTTTCGAGCTCCTCCTCAAGAGCACCGTGTTTCTTTTCCAGCGATGCAATATGAGCCTGAATGGTCATGCGGCACGTCCTTCCTTGTTGAACCTACCTCCAGCGCTCCATCGCTGGAGTTTCAGGTTTACGAAGGTAATGTGACATGGAAACTTTGAATTGTCGAAGGAGGAATCAAGGCAATAGTTGGGCAAAATGGTCGCACGGGAAACTTCCCGTTATCGCCATTTGGTGGTACAGGCACGAAGACCGACAACAAAATGGCCGGATGGCGGTCCGGTTGTATCATATGGGGACAAAGACATGCCTGATCAGGACCATGCGGATGTTCGGCTCGCGCTCGCAAGACTGCGGCAGGAGCACGAAGATTACGATGCGGCGATCAACGCGATGATCCAGACCAACTGCGAAGCATTGCGAATTCAGCGAATGAAGAAGAAGAAGCTGATCATCAAGGACAAGATGACCCAGATCGAAGACCAGATCATCCCCGATATCATTGCTTGAGACGGAGAGACCGTTGAGTAGAGAGACGCCGCCTGTCGCCATCATCATGGGAAGCCAGTCAGACTGGGAAACCATGAAAAACGCCGCCGATACGCTCGATGCGCTGGACGTGGAATATGAAGCACGCATCATTTCCGCCCACCGTACGCCAGAACGCATGTTCAGCTTTGCCAGCGGCGCGCGCGATGAAGGTTTCAAGGTCATTATCGCCGGTGCTGGCGGTGCGGCCCACCTTCCCGGCATGACGGCGGCGCTGACGCCGCTCCCGGTCTTTGGCGTGCCCGTTCAATCCAAGACGATGTCCGGACAGGACAGCCTCTACTCCATCGTCCAGATGCCAGCCGGCATTCCCGTCGGCACGCTGGCAATTGGACGCGCAGGCGCGATCAACGCGGCACTTCTCGCCGCAGCGGTGCTGGCCCTGTCCGATGAGGATCTGGCTGACCGGCTTGACGAGTACCGCGCCCGCCAGACGGCGGCCATTGCCGAATACCCCCTGGATACGCCACAATGAAATCTGGAACGATCGGCATTATCGGCGGCGGCCAGCTTGGCCGTATGCTGGCCATGGCGGCTGCCCGCCTCAACTTTCGCACCATCGTGCTGGAACCGCAGGCCGATTGTCCGGCAGCCCAGGTCTGCAATCGCCAGATCGTTGCCGCCTATGACGATGAAAAGGCGCTGGCGGAGCTGGCAGGCATCTGTGACGTCGTGACCTACGAGTTCGAGAACGTGCCTGTCGTCGCCGCGCAGACACTGGCCGCGTCCGTTCCGGTCTACCCACCGGCACAGGCACTCAACGCATCTCAGGACCGGTTGACGGAAAAGCGCTTCCTCAACGATTGCGGCATCCCCACAGCCGATTTCCGCGCCGTGGACGATCAAGCCGGGCTCGAAGCCGCACTTGCCGATTTCGGTGGCAAGGGCGTGCTGAAGACCCGCCGCATGGGATATGACGGCAAGGGCCAACGGGTTTTCAAGGGTGGCGAAGACCTGACCGGTGCATTCGACGCGCTGGGTGGCGTGCCGCTCATTCTCGAAAGCTTCGTACCCTTCGAGCGTGAAGTCTCCATCATCGCCGCCCGCTTTCAGGATGGAACCGTCACCTGCTACGATCCGGCGGAAAACGTCCATCTGGGCGGTATATTGCACACCTCGACCGTTCCCGCGCAGCTGGACGACACAGCAAAGGCCGTTGCTGTCGAATCGGCTGAAAAACTGCTTGCCGCGCTCGATTATGTCGGCGTTGTCGGCATCGAATTCTTCGTGCTGCCGGATGGATCTCTGGTGGCCAACGAGATGGCGCCGCGCGTGCACAATACCGGCCACTGGACGGAAGCCGCCTGCGTGGTTTCGCAATTTGAACAGCATATTCGCGCCGTGGCGGGATTGCCTGCTGGCGCGACGCACCGCCATTCCGACTGCGTGATGACCAATCTCATCGGCGACGACATGAATGACGTGCCGGAATGGCTCTCGAAAAATGATTGCCTTGTCCATCTTTACGGCAAGACCGAAGCACGTGCGGGCCGGAAAATGGGCCATGTCACACAGCTGGTGAACCCCGGAAAACCAAGTCTTTCCCGGCAAAAGACTCCTTGACGTGTTGACAGGCAAAGACTGACAAGGTATTTGCCTGCCAACCGAAAAAGGCGCGCCCTCGTAGCGCGCTTTTGATTGTTTAGATATGCGTGGCAAAACACGTCGCGCCAAACTGCGGACCAGAAAAATGAAGATCAAGAACTCGCTCAAAGCGCTTAAGGCACGTCACCGCGACAACCGTCTGGTTCGCCGCAAGGGCCGCGTCTACATCATCAACAAGCTGAACCCACGCTTCAAGGCTCGTCAGGGCTGATCGTGGATTGCGCTGCGGTTCGTCCCGGGACGGATCACATTGTTGATAGCATCCAGAATTTGATTTCATAATTGGCGCAGGCGGATTATTCTATCTGTATGCGCCAATTTTGTTTTCATGCTCTCGCTGCTGTCATGCTTGGCTTTACCGCCCTCCCCTCCGCAGGTCAAAACCTGCCAGCCGCCGAACAGGCACCAGGGAGCGCAGCGGACACTGCGCCTTTGCAGTCCGAAGCCACGCAAAATCAATCTATCGGCACTCTCTTTGAAAACCTGAAAAAAGAACGCGACGCCCAGAAGGCGCGTGTGATCGCCAACGAGATTATTGGCGAGTGGAATGATTCTGGCAGCGCGACGATCAATCTGCTTGTGAAGTGGTCCGAGGAAGCCGCCGACGAGAAACGTAAGGCCGCAGCTTACGATTTTCTCGATCAGGCAATTTTCCTCGATCCCGACTATGCTCAGGCATGGTATCGCCGCGCGCTGGTTCACTATTCGGATGGCGATGTCCGCAAGGCCATGTCTGATCTAAACCAGACACTGGAGCGGGAGCCACGCTATTTCCCTGCCCTTGCAAGCCTTGCCAATATTCTGGAAAGCAATGAGCGCGATGCGCTTGCCCTGAAGGTGTGGGAGCGATATCTGGCGCTCTACCCCGCCGACAAGGAAGCCCAGAAAGAAGCGAGCGATCTTTCCGAAAAGCTGGCGGGAACGCGCAGCTGAGGTTGCGCAGGCACCGCAGCTGAAAGCCTTTTCTGGCAGGGCAGCGCTGAGCGCCAAAACTTATTCAGGCGACGCCGATTCTCAAGAGATCGTGGAAATGTACAAGCCCGATTGGGCGATTGTCTTCATCGACGACGATGAGCGCGCCGATATGATGTTTTTCCAGGGTCGCAAGCGCTGCGGTGGCCAGAACATTCCGGGTCACTGTTTTCGGCGTTCTGGTCATGATGTCATCGACGGACAGTTCAGACAGGTTGCGCGAGAGATTGCGGGCCATATCGCCTTCGGTAACGATGCCGCAGAGGCGGCCATCATCGTCCAGCACCGCCACGCAACCGAAATGCTTGCGAGAGAGAACGCCGACGGCATCCGGCATCGACGTGCCTTTCTGAACCAGCGGCAGCCTGTCTCCGGTGTGCATGATGTCCCCCACCAGCGCGAGGCTGGCACCCAGCTTTCCGCCCGGATGGAAGACACGGAAGTCCCCCGCCGTGAAGCTGCGCGCTTCCAGAAGGGCAATTGCCAGCGCATCGCCAAGCGCAAGCTGCATCATGGTCGACGTGGTCGGCGCAAGCCCATGCGGGCAGGCTTCCTGCTCATCGGGAACAAGCAGAACGATGTCGGAAGACCGCGCCAGCGAGCCCTGCTCTGAACAGGTAAGGGCGATCAGCGGTATGGAGAAACGGCGGGTATAATTGATGATGCTGCGAAGCTCGACACTCTCTCCGCCCTTGGAAATGGCAAGAACGACATCATTGCCGCTGATCATGCCGAGATCGCCATGATTGGCCTCCGCCGCATGGACGAAGAAGGCAGGCGTCCCCGTGGAGGCAAATGTTGCCGCCAGCTTTGCGCCGATATGGCCGCTTTTCCCGACACCGGTAATGATGAGACGTCCGCCAGAACTGCCGATGGCATCGATGGCCTTGCAGAAACTATCGCCCAACGGGCCAGCCAGCGCAGCCTCCAACGCAGCAAGACCCTGCTTTTCAATGGAAACCGTCCTTAGTGCGGACTCGATGGCGTGGTTTTCAACCAATGTCACAGCTCTCGTAATCATGGCCGGACAGATACTCTTTTCAAGAAATCCTGTCTATTGGACAACCGATGCCATAATGCGCTTTTCCGCCGCTCCACTGCATACAGGTTACCGCCAGCTGGCTTTGAGTACCGATTTTCACAAAATGTTAACCATAAAATAACCCGGCGAAGGCACCATGACGGTTCAAAGAAGCAGCGTCAGATGCCAATATTCGCTTATTTCAAGAGACATAAGCGATCTGCGTGTTTGTCCCTGGCAGTCATTAAACCGGATTCGGATACGAACAAGCATGGTCATTCACAGCCCCGCAGAACGTCTTTCGACGTGGCGGAAGGCAGCCGCCCTGCTGCTGGCCTGCACAGTGCTGTGTCCAACGGACAGTTTCGCACAGTCCACTGGCCCGCAGGCAACAACGGGTGGAGCCCGGCCCCTGACCAGCGCCGATCCTTTCCCGGATCGGAACGACCTTTCCGTCATCGACCCGGATAGTGTCAGCCGTAAGCCGGTTACGCCCACCAGCCCTGCCGCGACAGATGCGGTAGCGACCGGCAGCCTGCGCAGCACGACCACTCTCAATGAGGATATTTCCTCGCCTGCCGATGAAGCGACGGCTGCTTACGAGGATCCGCAAAATCCCTATGAGCCGACCGTCGATGGTGGCGAGAATGTTGTCGTCAATGACCCGACCCTGACGCCGGGCATTCGCATCGGCACATTGACGCTTCGCCCCTCCATCAGCCAGACCCTCAACCATGAAGCCAAGAAATTCCCGGGTGGGTCGAGCGACCGCAATTTTCTCACAACGGGAATTCGCGGCACGCTGACGAGCGATTGGTCCCGCCACGCTTTAACAGTGACCGGTGAAGGCGCCTATCAGCGCAATCTGGGCGGCAGCAGTGCGGGTGAGGAACCGAGCGCCAATATTGCAGCCGATCTGCGCCTTGATCTCGGTGATGGCACACAGGCCAATCTGACCGCAGGCTACGCCTTCAGCCGTGAAGATACCAGCGATCCGAACGCAGTTTCGGGAGCCTCGGTCCAGGGCGGCGAACATATCTTTACCGGCGGCGCTTCGATTGAGCGTAATGTCGGAATATTGAAGGCGCTTGCGGCGCTGGAACTGTCGCGGACCGTCTATACGGATGCGAAAGGCATCAACGGCCAGTCCATCAGCCTTGCCGACCGCGACCGTTATGGGGCGGGCCTGCGCGGGCGTATCGGATATGAACTGTCCCCTGCCCTCATACCTTTTCTTGAGGCCACGGCTGCCTTGACCAATTACGATCAGACCCGTGACAACAGCGGCTACGAGCGCTCCTCCCAGACCTACGGCATCAAGGCCGGCACGCAGCTCGATCTCGGCGAAAAGCTGAAGGGTGAAGCCGCCATAGGTTATCTGCGCCGGGGATATGATGACAGCAGGCTGTCCGCCATCGACGCCTTGTCTCTCGACGGCACGCTTGTCTGGTCGCCGCAGCGCGGTACGGATGTCAATCTTGGCCTGCGCACCACCATCGAGGATTTTGCGGGCGGCGCGAGGGGTGGCTGGGTTTCGCGCGAATTGACGATGGGTCTGACACAGCAGTTGCGCAGCGATCTCGTTGCCCGGCTGACAGCGGGGCTTGAGCGCCGGTCCTATCTGACATCCGCCATCGAGGATCAGACCAAATATTCTGCGGGCGCAGGTTTGACCTGGGGCATCAACCGTTATCTCGATCTGACCACGGATATTAGCTACGAGACGACACCGGCGACAGACGACAGCACCTGGCGGATCGGTGCTGGCCTGACATTGAAGCGTTGAAACGAAAATCCCGGCGCAAGGCCGGGATTTCCAGTTCAGTCATTGCTGCCGAAGGTTACTTCAAGCGGTTGACCAGCGCTTTGAGAGGCTCTTCGATGGACGGACGGATATCCGCACGTTCCAGCGCGAATGCGAGGTTGGCAAGAATGAAACCATCCTTGGCGCCACAATCGAAGGTCTCGCCGTTGAAGCGATAACCGGCAAATTCCTGGCTCTTGGCCAGCGCCAACATGCCATCGGTCAGCTGGATTTCGTTGCCAGCGCCGCGTTCCTGATTTTCGAGAATGCCGAAAATCTCAGGCTGCAGGATGTAGCGACCATTGATGTAATAGTTGGATGGCGCTGTTCCCTTGGCAGGCTTTTCGACCATTTCAGTGATCTTGAAGCCTTCGCCGACCGTTTCACCAACGCCGACGATGCCATATTTATGGGCCTGGTCGGGTTCGCATTCCTGAACGGCGATCACGTTGCCGCCGGTCTGGTCGTAAAGATCGACCATGCCCTTGAGGCAGCTTTTCTGCGAATGCATGATCATGTCGGGCAAGAGAACCGCAAAGGGCTCGTCGCCGACGATATCGCGGGCGCACCATACCGCATGGCCGAGACCGAGGGGCACCTGCTGGCGGGTAAAGCTTGCGGTACCGGCCTTCGGCAGAAGGCCTGCAAGCAAGGTGAGCTCGGCATTCTTGTTGCGCTCGCGCAACATCTGCTCCAGTTCGAACTGAATGTCGAAGTAATCTTCGATCACGGCCTTCCCGCGACCCGTCACGAACACGAAATGCTCGATACCGGCCTCGGCGGCTTCATCCACCACATACTGGATGACCGGCTTGTCGACCACGGTCAGCATTTCCTTCGGAACCGCCTTTGTTGCAGGCAGGAAACGCGTTCCAAGACCCGCGACCGGGAAAACAGCTTTCCGAATTTTCTTCTTTTCTACCACACATTCCTCCTGAGAGACTCAACTGGATCAAAAACCACGCACGACTTTGTTATCCTAAAAGTGGCAAACTTTTGTAAAGAGTGCTGTTACCTTTGGTTAATGGTAAAGAATTTGTTGACCTTGAGTTGGTATTACATCGTGAAGCCCGATGCGTATCTCGCAATCGAAATGAAATTCGATAAAACGGAAGACTGCCGATGAAAAAGCTGATCCTTTCCCACGTCCGTAAATTTGGCTGCATGGCCTTTGCAGCAGCAACAATTGCGCTGGCGCCAGCCTCCGCCCATGCTGACGCAGGTTTCAGACAATGGATCAACCAGTTCTATGCGACCGCCGCAAAAGAGGGCATCAGCAAATCGACCTATCAAAAGGCATTTGCCGGCGTGACCGAGCCAGATCCGGACGCCCTTCGCAAGGCGACGTTCCAGCCTGAGTTCACCACAAAGATCTGGGACTATGTCGATAGCCGCGTGAACCCCTATACCGTTCGCATCGGCCAGGAAATGAAGATGAAACATGCCACCACGCTCAACTGGATCGAGCGGAACTTCAAGGTGGACAAACACATCATTCTGGCCATCTGGTCCATGGAATCCAACTACGGGGCCGTGCTGGAAAAGCCGGAGCGTTTGCACAACATTCCGCAGGCGCTGGCGACCCTTGCCTATTCCGATCCCAAGCGTGGGAAATTTGCCAGGACACAGTTGATCGCCGCATTGAAAATCCTGCAGGCAGGTGACGTCACGCCACGGCAGTTGACCGGCTCCTGGGCAGGTGCCATGGGCCACACGCAGTTCATTCCCACGAGCTACCTTCTTTATGCGGTAGACGCGGACGGCAATGGCAAGCGCGACATCTGGCACTCTATCCCCGATGCTCTGGCAACGGCTGCAAATCTTCTGGCCAAGAATGGTTGGGAGCCGGGCCGGACCTGGGGTTATGAAACCGCCGTTCCCAATGGCGGCGCCCGCTATGAGGGCCAGACCAAATCCATGGCTGAATGGCAGAAACTCGGCTTTGCGCGTCCAAACGGCAAGGGCTTCCCGCGCGGTTCCGACCGCGCCATGCTGAAGATGCAGGGCGGCGCGAACGGCCCCGGCTTCCTGATGACGAAGAACTTCTTCACCATCAAGAAATACAATGCCTCGGACAGCTACGCGCTCGCAGTCGGCCTTCTGGCAGACGAAATTGCCGGTTATGGCGGAATGCAGCAATCCTGGCCGCGCCCGGAAAATACGCTCGACATCAAGGAAAAATTCGAGCTGCAGACCCGCATGAAGGAACTCGGCTATTATGATGGCGAGGTCGACGGCAATTTCGGCTCTGGATCAAAGGCTGCCATCAGCGCCATCCAGCGGCGAATGGGCATGGAAAATGATGGCGAACCGTCTCGCAAGCTGCTGCGCGCATTGCGCAATTGACAGGACCCGCGGGCGGGAACAAAGTTAGAAAATAATAATAAACCGTCCGGGAGGTTCACGCCGTGGTGAACAGAATGATTGGCGACAGATCTGGCAAGGAGGCTCGCACCTCCTTGCGCAAAGACAAGCCGCAATCATGCGGCATGGCCCCTGTATCGACGGGGATGTCGCCATGTTTTTCACGCACGCTCGCCACCCTTGCAAGGCGTGGTGGCGTGCTCCTTCTTTCAGTTGCCATTTGCCTTCCCGCCATGACGTCTCATGCCGAAGCGCAGGAGCCGCGGGAACGACGGAACCTGCTGGAAATGCTGTTTGGCGGACCAAATCTGCGCAATGATCGCCTCTACGCGCCGCAGCGCCGTGAACAGAGAATGCGCAGACCACCACCGCAATCGCCATCACGCGAAAACAGGGCCGTGGTGCGCCCTTCGGCACCCCGCAAGACACCTTCCGTCGTGCAGATGAGAACCACGCCACCCGCGCCTGTCGAAAAGCTGGAGAATGCGCGGCGGGTTCTGGTCATCGGTGATTTTCTCGCAGGCGGCATGGGTGAGGCTCTGGTCTCCACATTCGAGACATCGCCCGCCATCGCGGTGGACGTGCGCTCGAACGGATCGTCAGGCCTTGTGCGTACCGATTATTACGACTGGTTTTCCACCCTGCCGCAGTTTCTCAAGGAAACATCGCCCGCGACGATCGTCATCATGATGGGATCGAACGACCGTCAGCAGATGGTGATTGGCGATACCAAGGAGAAATACGGCACGGAAGCCTGGCTCCGGGAATATGAGAAGCGCATCGACGCGCTGATTGCCATAGCCAAACGCAGCCAGGTGCCGGTTTTGTGGGTTGGCCTGCCAGCCTTCCAGTCCCCGTCCCTCACAGCCGATTTTGTTGCATTCAACCGCCTATACCGCAGCCATATAGAAAAGGCAGGCGGCGAATTCGTCGATGTATGGGACGGATTTGTAGACGAGGGCGGCAAATTCGTGACGACAGGCTACGACGTCAACGGCCAGCAGGCGCGTCTGCGCGAGGCCGACGGCATCGGCATGACGCAGGCAGGCAAGCAGAAGCTCGCCTTCTATGTCGAGAAATTCGTACGCCGCCATCTCGATGGCGCAAGCCCTGACCTGACGACACTCGATGGCAGCAACCTGCCAGCCCTCACCTCTCTGCCGGCCCTTGGCATCGACGCCCAACAGGTCCGCACCCAGCCGATCAGCCTGACCGACCCGGATCTGGATGGCGGCGACGTACTGCTAGGAGATAAGCCCGCGCCTCGCCTTTCTGTCACCGAATCCCCCCGTGAGAAGCTGACAAAACGAGGCCTTATGGATGACGCCCCGCTTGGCCGCGTGGACGATTACAGAATGCCAGCACTTGGCGAAACGGCAGCGAAGTAGACCGACGTCATCGTGAACGGCAACGCCATTCCCCTACGTGTACCCCCCAACCCAGCGCTGCTGATCCGTTGAGATCTGACCGCAAAGCTCACCGCCATCGTGACTGGCCATAGTCGACGCCCTGATGGATGAGCGTCTGCCGCGGAATTGTCCGGGGCGAAAAAACGGCTGAAGCTTACGGCTGGCCCGAAGCTGTCATTGCAGGAAATAGGTCTGAGATGGAGTGGCTAGCAGACTGCGGGCCTTGGATTTTGCATTGGCCAAACCGGCAGCCGGGCGGCGGCCTTTGCCGCCACCCGACGAAAGACTTAACCCATCAAACGCAAACGTGCATTTTCAAAAGCGTAGCCTTCATCATCGCGGGGACGGCGCGACAGCTCCTGAAAACCCAGGCCCATGTAGAAAGCCATGGCCTGCCGGTTGTCGGTGTAAACCTCTAGCTCCAACCTCCCTTTAAGGCTCAGGGCGTGAGCGATAAGCTGACGTCCGATACCGAGACCCTGCCGGTCGGGAGAAATGAAAATCCCCCCGACGAACGTATCGAGCAGGCTGATGAACCCGCAGGGTTGATGGTCTATGCACGCGACCCACGTCTCGGCATTGGGCAAATACCGATCTTCAATCAGCACTCGTTGCTTATGCAAGCGCTGTTCACCGATAAAAGGATGGGCCAACAAAGAGGCATCGAGCCAGATGCGCGACAGCTTTTTCAAATCGCTGTCCGGCGTATAGGGCCGGATGACAACGTCATGACTTTTCATGATAACTCCGAAGAATAAATATGCGAAGTGGTCCGGCAACCAGGTGCTGGTGCCGGGTGAAGCCGCTTTCTGCGGTCGGAATCACAAGCCTCTGCGCATCAATCTCCTGCCGTTTTTCGGCTTTTAGGACGCATCCGGCACATGGTCAATGACGCCATTTATGTCGGGAGCTGACCTGGATATTCCCGTCTGAAACGCCAAAGCCGGCTCCGCGCCATCATAACGGCTGTACCACCCCCGTTTGCCGTTTCTGAAAGCGATCATCGATCATGAAAGACTTTGTTCGCTTTTGCGGCAGAAAGCTGCGACTTCTAGATAATGCGTTCCGGCATTAAGTCAGGTCGTGGAGGTCTTTGCCCAGAGCCCGACCCAATTGCCACTCGCTAAATCTAACCTCCAGGCCTGCACGTTCGGGAGTGCAGCACATTGGGCCAACGAGATAATGATCCGCTTCCGGGAATGGGCAGAGGCGGACAAGTGGCCAAGTCTTCCCATCGTTCGAAGCCTGTATTCTCAAAACGCCGCTCTGGACGGTCACCCTTATCCAGAAATCTGATGGGTTGCCGTCATATCGCCCGGTTGCCCAGTCGGAGTTTCCATTCGTCAGCACACTGCCGAGCAAGCCATATCCATCCGAGAATTCAATCCCGGTCTTGACCCACCGTCTTTCGTCGAGCCGGACCATGAGGCCAGCCTGATCGTAAAGATGCTCGAAATGCGCCTGGACACGAACCTGGGCGGTGAAATCACGATCAGCCCGGAACGCGTAGAAATGGCCGCTGTCGCGCACAAAGCCATAATGTGTCTCACGCCAAAAATCCGTGTTGGCGTCAGTCTTTACGGAAAGCTCGACATCAGAAGCCTTTGCTTGCGTGGGCTCATTAAGCCACTTTCCATCTCTCAGACTCTGCAAGGGCGTCTCCTATGACAATTGGCAGACCTGCTTAGCCGCTTCTCGCGAGTAGCAGTGTTCCTAGAGAAACCAATTGCTGCCAACAGGCAAGGTCTGACAAGCGTCTTCCACCTGCAGGCTTCCTTGCGGACATTCTGGTCGCTCACGAAAATCAGAAGAACCGACAGACAGCTCGCGGCTCCGTCAAGGACAATGCATCGATTGTAGCTTGCTCGGCCAGTTCGGAATGACCCTTCAAGGCGGGTCAGCACATCGCGTCCCATCACTGCGTCGAAAACGGCTCAGCAACAAAAAAGCCTCCGATGGGTAGAACCTCGGAGGCTTCTTATTTTCAATCGCTGGGCCTTAACGCGGCAGAAGCGTCTCGCCCATGAGCGCTTCATCAATCGCGCGGGCGGCTTGGCGGCCTTCGCGGATGGCCCAGACGACGAGGGACTGGCCGCGGCGAACGTCGCCGGCTACCCAGAGCTTGTCGACCGAGGTCTTGTAGTCGCGATCATTGGCGACGACGTTGGTGGAGCCGCGGCGGTCTGTGTTGAGCGTCAGCTTGCCGTCCAGTTCCTTCAGAACGCTGTCTGTGAACGGGCCGGAGAAGCCGATGGCGATGAAGGCGAGATCGGCCTTGATGATGAACTCCGTGCCGGCAATCGGCTTGCGGCGCTCATCCACCTGGCAGCACTTCACACCGGTCAGCACACCGTCTTCGTCACCAACGAATTCCAGCGTTGCGACCTGGAATTCACGCACGGCGCCTTCGGCCTGCGACGAGGAGGTGCGCATCTTGGTTGCCCAGTAGGGCCAGACGGCGAGCTTGTCTTCCTTCTCAGGTGGCATCGGGCGAATGTCGAGCTGGGTGACCTTCACCGCGCCCTGACGGAATGCCGTGCCGACGCAGTCAGACGCCGTATCGCCACCGCCAACGACGACGACATGCTTGCCACCCGCCAGGATCGGATCGGACGGCCAGCCGACGCTGTCGATGTTTTCACGGCCGACGCGGCGGTTCTGCTGCACGAGGTACGGCATGGCATCATGAACGCCATGGAAATCCGTGCCGCCGATACCAGCCGGACGCGGTGTTTCCGAGCCGCCGCAATACAGCACGGCATCATGCTCAGCCGTCAGCGTTTCAACGGTGACATCCACGCCGACATTGACGCCGTAATGGAAGGTCACGCCCTCGCCCTTGATCTGCTCGACGCGGCGATCGATGAAGTTCTTCTCCATCTTGAAATCGGGAATACCATAGCGCAGCAGACCGCCAGCCTTGGATTCACGCTCATAAACATGGACTTCATGGCCAGCACGGCCAAGCTGCTGGGCAGCAGCCAGACCCGATGGGCCGGAACCGATGATCGCGACCTTTTTGCCGGTGTGGACGGTGGCAGGCTTCGGCACGATGAAGCCAAGCTCGTAGGCCTTGTCGGCAATGGCCTGCTCGACCGTCTTGATCGCAACCGGAGCATCTTCCAGGTTCAGCGTGCAGGCTTCCTCGCACGGTGCGGGACAGACACGGCCGGTGAATTCCGGGAAGTTGTTGGTAGAATGGAGGTTGCGGATCGCCTCTTCCCAGTTGTTGTTATAGACCAGATCGTTCCAGTCGGGGATCTGGTTATGAACCGGGCAGCCGGTCGGGCCGTGGCAATAGGGAATGCCACAGTCCATGCAACGCGCAGCCTGCTTCTGCACTTCCGGGTCCGACATGGGAATGGTGAATTCCCGGAAATGGCGAATACGATCCGACGCCGGCTGATACTTGCCAACCTGACGATCTATTTCCAGAAAACCTGTAACCTTGCCCATGCTTCAGTTCCTTCTGCGGCGCTATCGCAGCCAATTTTCAACTTTCAATCCCGGAACCCGGGAAAACTCTTTCTCATTATCCGTCACGACCACCGCATCGAGCGCGAGCGCGTGGGCGGCAATCAGCATGTCCATCTGGCCGATCAACTGACCCTGCTTCTGCAAGGTGCTGCGTATCTCGGCGTAGTGCATATCCGCAGGCGATGCCCAAGGTGCTATCTCGAAGTCTGCCAGAACCTGCTCAACCAGCATTTCCAGCCGCCGTGAACCGCGGTTGCGACATCCAAATCGAAGTTCTGCCGCCACAATGATGCTCGTCCCCAAGTCCCCAATCGCAAGTTCCGCCGTGCGTTGGCCCACCTTCTCTTCAGGAGATCGGATCAGGTTGGAGATGATGTTCGTGTCGTACAAATACCTCATTCTGGAAAATCGATGTCCACAGGCTCCGGTGGGTAGTCCTCAATTTCAGGCATCTGGTCCTCTTCAGAAAGCGGCTCAAGTGTGCGCAGCCACGCCACCAAACCCGCAGGAGAGCGAGGCGTCCTCACCGGATGAACAAGCAGATCACCATTTTCATTCATGCTGATTTCCACCTGATCCGCTTCGAACTCGAATTCCTTGGGAATTCGAATGGCTCGGCTTCTCCCATTGTTGAAGACCTGCGCAATCTTGACGACATTCATGACCGCCTCCATCCTGTGATATGACAAAGCATATCACAGGATTTGTCGAACCCCAACTCACTCCGCCGCCACGCCCATGCGCATCCGTTCCATTTCCTCAAGCGCACGGCGGTACTCGACCGGCATGACCTTGCGGAATTTCGGACGGAACTCGCTCCAGCGGTCAAGAATGTCCTTGGCGCGGTTGGAGTTGGTGTAGTGGAAGTGGTTGGAGATCATCTGGTAGAGGCGCTCCTCGTCGTGGCGCGTCATGTCACCGGAAACGTCTACACGTCCCTTGTGCATGAGATCGCCACCGTGATGGTGCAGCTTTTCCAGCATGTCGTCTTCTTCCGGCACCGGCTCCAGCTCAACCATGGCCATGTTGCAGCGCTTGGCGAAGTCGCCCTTCTCATCGAGAACATAGGCGACGCCGCCAGACATGCCGGCTGCGAAGTTGCGTCCGGTTTCACCCAGAACAACAACGATACCACCCGTCATGTATTCGCAGCCATGGTCACCCACACCTTCGACAACAGCAAGGGCGCCGGAGTTGCGCACTGCAAAGCGTTCACCCGCGACACCACGGAAATAGCACTCGCCGGTGATGGCACCATAGAGCACCGTGTTGCCAACGATGATCGAATTTTCGGCGACGATGCGGGCATTTTCCGGAGGACGCACGATGATGCGGCCACCCGAGAGACCCTTGCCGACATAGTCATTGCCATCGCCCACCAGATCGAAGGTGATGCCGCGTGCAAGGAACGCGCCGAAGGACTGGCCAGCCGTGCCGCGCAGCAGCACGTGGATGGTGTCGTCCTTCAGGCCCTTATGGCCCCAACGCTTGGCAAGCGCGCCCGAAAGCATGGCACCGGCGGAACGGTCGACGTTCTTGATCGGCACTTCGAAAACCACGGGTTCGCGGTTTTCAAGCGATGGCATGGACTTCTCGATCAGCTTGCGGTCGAGAATGTCGTCGATCGGGTGCTTCTGGCGCTCGGTCCAGTAGGTCGCTTCCTTCGGCGCATCGACCTTGTGGAAGATGCGGCTGAAATCGAGACCCTTGGCCTTCCAGTGGGCCAGCATCTCATCCTTCTCCAGCAGTTCGGAAGCGCCGATGATCTCATCCAGCTTGGACACGCCAAGCGAAGCGAGGATTTCGCGCACTTCTTCGGCCACGAAGAAGAAGTAGTTGATGACATGTTCCGGCGTGCCCTTGAAGCGCTTGCGCAGAACCGGGTCCTGCGTGGCAACACCCACTGGGCAGGTGTTGAGGTGGCACTTGCGCATCATGATGCAGCCAGCCGCAATCAACGGAGCCGTCGCAAAGCCGAACTCGTCGGCGCCCAAGAGAGCACCGATGATGACGTCGCGGCCCGTCTTCAAGCCGCCATCCACCTGCAGCGCGATGCGCGAACGAAGGCCGTTCATGACAAGCGTCTGCTGTGTTTCGGCAAGACCGATTTCCCATGGGGAACCGGCATGCTTGAGCGAGGTGAGCGGAGACGCACCCGTGCCGCCGTCAAAACCTGACACGGTGATATGGTCTGCGCGCGCCTTGGCAACACCGGCGGCAACCGTGCCGACGCCCACTTCAGACACGAGCTTGACGGAAACATCCGCTTCCGGATTGACGTTCTTCAGGTCGTAGATCAGCTGCGCCAGATCTTCGATGGAATAGATATCGTGGTGCGGAGGTGGCGAAATGAGGCCAACGCCCGGTGTGGAGTGGCGGGTCTTGGCAACCGTTGCATCCACCTTGTGACCAGGCAGCTGACCGCCTTCACCGGGCTTTGCACCCTGCGCGACCTTGATCTGCAGCATATCGGCATTGACGAGATATTCCGTCGTCACACCGAAGCGGCCAGAGGCAATCTGCTTGATGGCAGAGCGTTCCGGGTTGGCCTGGCCGTTCATCAACGGCAGGTAACGGTCGGACTCTTCGCCGCCTTCACCCGTGTTGGACTTGCCGCCAATACGGTTCATGGCAATGGCCAGCGTGGTGTGCGCTTCACGGCTGATGGAGCCGAAGGACATGGCGCCGGTGGAGAAACGCTTGACGATGTCAACCGCAGGCTCGACCTCATCGACGGAGATCGGCTTGCGGCCGAGTGCCTCGGCGGACTTCACCTTGAACAGGCCGCGAATGGTGTTCATGCGCAGATTGGTGTCGTTGACCATTTCCGCGAATTCGCGATACCGCTCCTGGCTGTTGCCGCGCACGGCGTGCTGCAGGGTGGCAACGGCATCCGGGCTCCATGCGTGGCTTTCGCCGCGCATGCGGTAGGCATATTCACCACCAATATCCAGCGTGCTGGCGAGGATCGGGTCTTTTCCGAATGCGTCGGTGTGGCGCGATACGGTTTCCTCGGCAATTTCGGTCAGGCCAACGCCTTCGATCTGCGTGGCGGTGCCGAAGAAATACTGCTCGACGAATTCCGACGACAGGCCGATGGCATCGAAAATCTGCGCGCCGCAATAGGACTGGTAAGTGGAAATGCCCATCTTGGACATGACCTTGAGAATGCCCTTACCCACCGCCTTGATGTAGCGATAAACGACTTCCTCCTCGGACACTTCCTTTGGAAATGCATTGTGCTTGTGCATGTCCAGAAGCGTATCGAAGGCGAGATAGGGATTGATGGCTTCGGCACCATAACCTGCCAGAAGGCAGAAATGGTGGACTTCGCGCGGCTCGCCGGTTTCGACCACGAGGCCGACCGAGGTGCGCAGACCCTTGCGGATCAGGTGATGGTGGACGGCAGCCGTTGCCAGAAGCGCTGGAATGGCGATGCGGTCCGGTCCGATCTGACGGTCCGACAGCACGATGATGTTGTAGCCGCCGCGAACAGCGGATTCCGCACGCTCGCACAGGCGGTCGAGCATTTCAGGCATGCCTTCGGCACCGCGCTCCACATCATAGGTGAAGTCGAGCGTCTTCGTGTCGAAACGGTCTTCCGTATGGCCGATGGAGCGGATCTTCTCCAGATCGCCATTGGTCAGGATCGGCTGGCGCACTTCCAGACGCTTGGCGCGGGCTGCACCCTCGTGGTCCAGAATATTCGGACGCGGGCCGATGAAGGAGACAAGGCTCATCACCAGCTCTTCGCGGATCGGGTCGATCGGCGGGTTGGTAACCTGCGCGAAGTTCTGCTTGAAATAGGTGTAAAGCAGCTTCGACTTGGACGACATGGCCGAAATCGGCGTATCCGTGCCCATCGAACCGATGGCTTCCTGACCGGTGGTCGCCATCGGAGACATCAGAAGCTTGGTGTCTTCGCTGGTGTAACCAAAGGCCTGCTGACGGTCGAGCAGCGACACGTCGCGACGCAGCGCGCGCGGCTCGACGGGCTTCAGATCTTCGAGGATCAGCTGGGTGCGATCCAGCCATGTACGGTAAGGATGCTTGGCGGCAAGCTCGTGCTTGACGTCCTCGTCGGAGACGATCGAGCCCTTTTCCATGTCGATGAGCAGCATCTTGCCGGGCTGCAAACGCCACTTCTTGATGATGCGCTCTTCCGGCACCGGCAATGTGCCAGCCTCGGACGCCATGATGATGCGGTCGTCGTCGGTAACCAGATAGCGGGCCGGACGCAGGCCGTTACGGTCAAGCGTTGCACCGATCTGCTTGCCATCGGTAAAGGCAACGGCAGCCGGGCCATCCCATGGCTCCATGAGCGCGGCGTGATATTCGTAGAATGCCTTGCGCTCCGGCGACATCGACTGGTTGCCAGCCCAGGCCTCGGGGATGAGCATCATGACAGCATGGGCCATGGAGTAGCCGCCGCGCACGAGGAATTCGAGCGCGTTGTCGAAGCATGCAGTATCCGACTGTCCTTCGTAGGAAATCGGCCAGAGCTTGGAAATGTCTTCGCCGAACAGCGGCGAGGCAACAGAGGCCTGACGCGCCGCCATCCAGTTGACGTTGCCGCGCAGCGTGTTGATTTCGCCGTTATGGGCAACCATGCGGTATGGGTGCGCCAGCTTCCAGGATGGGAAGGTGTTGGTCGAGAAACGCTGGTGAACCAGTGCCACGGCGCTTTCAAAACGCGGGTCGGCCAGGTCCTTATAATAGGCACCAACCTGATAGGCCAGGAACATGCCCTTGTAGACGATGGTCGAGGAGGACAGCGAAACCGGATAGAATTCCTGGGATTCCTTGCCGCCACCTTCATTATAGATGCGGTTGGAAATGACCTTGCGGATCAGGAACAGCTGGCGCTCGAAATCGGCGTTGGTTGCGGCATCACGGCCAGCGCCGATGAAGACCTGCACGTGGTGCGGCTCTGTGGCAGCGATATCCGGCGCCTTCGACAGCGAGGAATTATCAACAGGCACATCACGGAAACCGAGGAACTGCTGACCCTCTTCCGCGATGACATCGATGATGACCTTCTTGAAATGCTCGATCCGCTCGGCAACGCGCGGCATGAACATGTGTCCGACGGCATATTCGCCAGCCTTGGGCAGGGTGACGCCCTGAAGCGCCATTTCCTCGCGGAAGAAACGGTCGGGGATCTGCACCAGAATGCCAGCACCATCGCCCATCAGCGGATCGGCACCGACAGCACCGCGGTGCGTCAGGTTTTCCAGAATGAACAGGCCGTCCTTGACGATCTGGTGAGACTTCTGACCCTTCATATGCGCGACGAAGCCGACGCCGCAGGCATCATGCTCGTTGCGCGGATCATAAAGACCCTGCTTTTCCGGCAGGCCGCCGATTGTCGCGCGCACGTCAGCCTTGGCCTCGACGCTGGTCGGACAGTCATTGGTAGCGGCAGCGGTGGCGTGTTCGCCTTCCAGCTTGATCGTCATGTTTCATCCCTCCTGCAACAGGTTGCATGGCTTCACGCAGAGAGGCGGATGCTCTGCCTTGCCCCGATTTCTGGATAAAGGCTTCGCATCCGCTTGTCAATTTAGGACAGCATTGCTGTCTCAATTCCGATTGGATTTTGACAGAAACCTCGACACTCCGCAAGTCCACCCTAACAAATTATAAACCCGGCAAATGACGGTTAATGTCTCACGTGCCGATTTACGCGCAATTTTCTTCCATGAGAGCAGCGAAAATATTGCTTTCATTGCCAGATTTGCGTTCCCGAAAATAAGCCCATAAATAGACGATCATCTGGCAAGGCCAGCCCGGCATAGATTGTCAACTCATCGAAAGTGCAGACCCATGTTTTTTGCTTCCGACAATTGGGCAGGTGCCCACCCGGCCATCAATGAGCGCTTGATGAAGGAATCCACCCGTTTTGCTGCCGCCTATGGCACGAGCGAACTGGACCGGGCGATCGAGAAGCGCTTCAACGAGATTTTTGAGCGCGACGTCGCGGTTTTCTTCGTCGGCACCGGCACCGCTGCCAATTCGCTGGCATTGGCAAGCGTGGCACGACCCGGCGGCATCGCCTTCTGTCATTCTGAAGCGCATGTGATCGAGGATGAGTGCGGCGCACCGGTCTATTTTTCCAACGCGTCCCGCCTGATGCCGGTCGCTGGCCCCAACGGCAAGATGCTGCCGAAGAACCTCGAAGCCGCCATTGGCCGCTTTCCTCCGGGCTCCATCCATCAGGGCCAGCCCATGCTGGTGACGCTGACGCAGGCGACAGAACAAGGCACGGTTTACGAACTCGATGAGATCGATGCCATATCGAAAATCGCGAAGAATGCGGGCGTTCCCCTGCACATGGACGGCGCGCGCTTTGGCAATGCCTTGATGGCGCTTGGCACAACGCCTGCCGAAATGACATGGAAGCGCGGCGTCGATATTCTCTCCTTCGGCGCCACCAAGAACGGTTGCTGGTGCGCGGAAGCCATCGTCTATATGGATCCAAAAATGGCAGAAGACCTGCCCTTCATCCGCAAGCGGTCTGCCCAGCTTTTCTCCAAGACCCGCTTCATGGCAGCCCAGTTCGATGCCTATTTCAAGGACAATCTGTGGCTGGAACTTGCAGCACACGCCAATGCCATGGCGACGCGTCTGCGCGATGGCCTCTCTGCTTCCAACAGTGCACGTCTGGCCTGGCCGACACAATCCAACGAGCTCTTCGTTGTGCTGGACAAGGCAAAGGCAAAGGCCGCAAAGGATGCCGGTGCAAGCTTCTATGACTGGCCCGTTCCCCACGACATGAATGAGAAAGTGGGCGAGAACGAACAGCTCATCCGCCTCGTCACAAGCTTTGCCACGCTTGAAACGGATGTCGATGAATTCCTGCGGATCTGCGGGGCGCCATAATCCTGTCTTTCCGTCATACCGGACTTGATCCGGCATGACGGATGGAAAAGCTCACACAACACTGCCCGGCACCATGCCTTTCGCCATGACCAGCCGGGACAGTGCCTCGACCAGTTCTGCATCCGCACCCTTTCGCGGCTGGAGCACGAATTCAACATCCTCGAGCACAGGCAAAGCGCCCCGGGGCAGCTCACGCAGACCCGACGGCGCCATGCTGCGGGGTTGAACCAGAACGCCCATGCCTGCCCGCGCGGCGGCAGTCAGGCCGCTGAGGCTTGCACAGGTGCAGACGATCCGCCACGCTACACCGGCTCGGTCCAGCGCTTCTTGCGCCGCCTTACGGGTAATGCTGGGTGGTGGAAAGGCGATCAGCGGCACTGCCTGCTCACGCGAGATGATCGCGTCAGGGTCCTTCGCCAACCAGACCAGCGGTTCGCGATACAGGAAATGGCCCAGCTGATCGCCCAGACGCCTCTTGGCCAGCACCACGTCCAGTTCACCATTGTCCTGCATCTCGTAAAGCGCACCGCTGAGCGCCACCGTCAGTTCCAAATCCACCAGCGGATAAAGCCGGGTAAATTCCTCCAGAATGACGGTGAGACGGCTGGCGACGAAATCCTCTGAAACGCCCAGCCGCAGACGTCCGCGCAGCTTGCTCTCGCCGAACAGCGCCGCAACCTTGTTGTTGATATCGAGCATGGAACGCGCATAGCCCAGCAGCGCTTCACCCTCGGGCGTCAGTCGCACGCGGTGCGTATCGCGTGCGATCAACCGCTGCCCAAGCGACGTTTCCAGACGCTGGATGTGCTGGCTGAGCGTAGACTGGCCAATGCCGAGGCGGGTTGCGGCTGCGGTAAAGCTCATGGTCTGCTCCAGCGTTACGAAGCTGGCAAGATGTTGCAAGTTCAGCATGGTTATCCTGAAAGGTGATAACTGTTAGTTTTTGCATCTGATTTCATGATGAGCGATAGTGCCGAAATATTCAATGAGATCCCATGAAAGAAAGCATGTCTCCATGAGCCGCTTCCTGCCCGACCGTTTCACCATGATGCTTGTCGCCACCGTCATCATCGCCTCGCTGCTGCCGGTAAGCGGCGAGTTGGCGGATTGTTTCGGCATCGCGACCAAATGCGCCATCGCCCTGCTGTTTTTCCTGCACGGGGCAAGACTATCGCGCGACGTGGTCATTGCGGGCGTTCTGCACTGGCGGCTGCATCTGGTCATCCTGCTTGTGACCTTCGGCCTGTTCCCGCTGCTCGGTGTTGCCCTGGGCTATATTCCGCAGGAAATTCTGCCGGCGCCGCTCTATATGGGCGTTCTCTTTCTTTGCGTTCTGCCATCCACGGTGCAGTCTTCCATTGCCTTTACGTCGATGGCAGGCGGCAATGTTCCCGCCGCCGTCTGTGCGGCATCGGCGTCGAACATCCTTGGCATGTTTCTCACCCCGGTGCTGGTCGGCTTCCTGTTAACCGTCGGCGGCCATGGCGGTGGATTTTCTCTCGATGCCTTCCTGCAGATTTTCCTGCAGCTTCTCCTGCCCTTCATTCTGGGCCAGCTGTTGCAGCCATGGATCGGAGACTGGATCCGCGCACGCAAAAGCCTTCTGGCACCCGTCGATCGTGGCTCCATCCTGATGGTGGTCTACCTAGCCTTCAGCGAGGCGGTGGTCGAAGGCATCTGGAACCAGTTTACCCTTCGCGATATCGGCGTGGTCATTGGCATCGATATCCTGCTGCTCGCCACCGTCCTAGTCATCACCATGTTCGGAAGTCGGCTGGTTGGTTTCAAGAAGGAGGACGAGATCACCATCACCTTCTGCGGCTCCAAGAAGAGCCTGGCCAGCGGCGTGCCCATGGCGGGCGCCATCTTCGCGGGGCAGAGCATCGGGGCAATGGTTCTGCCGCTGATGCTGTTTCACCAGATACAGCTGATGGCCTGCGCCGTGATTGCGCAGCGCTATGCGCGCAAGACGCAGGCAGATGAAAAGGCAAAGGCCGTAACGAAAGCCAAGCCCGAGGAAACGGCAACACCTGCAGAAGCCGTCGTCCTGCCCGAACAAACAAAAACGGCCCTGCAGTGAGGGCCGCTTCGTTGGTTTTTCAAGACGGGGTTACGCCTTAGTTGACCTGAGCAGGCGTGACCTGAGCCTCGATCTGCTTTGGCGCATCGGCAATGTCAGAAACAATCGCGATGCGGCGCGGCTTCATGGCTTCGGGAATGTTGCGCAGAAGATCGATGTGCAACAGGCCGTTCTTGAGCGATGCATTCTGCACCTCTACGTGATCGGCAAGCTGGAAGCGGCGCTCAAAGGCGCGCTTGGCGATGCCGCGATAGAGGAATTCGCCTTCGCTCTCCTTGTTTTCATCAGCCTTTTCCGCCTTCACGGTCAGCACATTGGCGCGCGATTCGATGCTGAGTTCACTTTCATCGAAACCGGCAACGGCCATGGTGATGCGGTAAGCGTTTTCACCCGTGCGTTCGATATTATAGGGCGGATAGGCCTGGGCCTGCTCAGGCTGACCAATGCCATCGAGCATGGAAAAAAGGCGGTCGAAACCGACCGTGGAGCGGTAGAGTGGGGAAAAATCAACGTGACGCATGGTGTCCTCCTGTGAGCGACTGTTTGCGGTTAGGGCCCTCGCCCCTGATGGCGACGAGTGACCGGAAACGGCCCCGTTCTGGCGACCGTGATCATGAGATGGGAAGGCATTTGCACAAGTTCAAGAGTTTTGGTGGCCGGGAATTTCGCTGAACGAAATGTGAATGACAGGTTCTGAAATCATTCAGTTTCGCAGCGATAGACATGACCTCATCGGAGGCAATCTCCGGCGGCAGAAGTGTAACGTCCCTTCTTCTTCTGTCATATTCGCCGGAACCGCGACTGCTAAGACCGACGGTTCCGGCAATTTTTCCTTTGACGTCCCCGGACGCGCCACTTATCCCGTTATGGAAAACATCTTCAGTGCCCAGCCGGAAATCCTTCATGACCGAAGCCATATTGCACGCGACCAAGGGCAACCCCGTGCCCGAAAACCATATCGCAGGCTATTTCACCGGTCACAAAAACAAGAAGCTGCGCTACGCCATCTTCCGCTCCGGGCAATCGATTGCCCGAGGCACCATCGTGCTTGTGCATGGCAGGAACGAGTGCATCGAGAAATATTTCGAGACCATCAATGACCTGACCGCCAGAGGCTTCTGGGTCGCGACCTTCGATACGCGCGGCCAGGGAGGCTCAGAAAGATTGCTGAAAAAGGCGCATGCGGGTTATGTGCGGCGCTTTTCAGACTACCAGAAGGATATTTCGCTGTTTCTCGAACAGGTTGTCCTGCCCGATACGCGCCTGCCCTTCTTCATGCTGGCACATTCCACCGGCGGACTGGCCGCGCTGGCAATGGCCCCTTCCCTGTCCAACAGGATCGACCGCATGGTGCTGAGCGCACCGTTCATTACCCTCTCCGGGCAATCCATGCCGGGCTGGTTCATAAGAACCGTTGCCACGGCGCTGACCCTTACGGGCCTTGGAGGCGTGCAACTGGGCAAGGACCAGCGCGAACGCTCCTTCGATGACAACCCTCTGACATCAGATCCGGACCGATTCGCCCGCAACGTCGCCATCGGAACGCAACACCCGGAGCTGTTTATCGGTGCGCCAACGGCCCGCTGGCTTTTTGAAGTGCTGAAAACGATGCCGCGCGTGACAAGACAGGATCACCTGACCAATGTCACAGTGCCAACGCTTCTTCTGGCACCAATGCGCGACAGGCTGACGCCCTACGCCGCACAGGAGGAGTTGTCTCGCAATTTCCGCGCCGCACAACTCATCCCCATCACCGGCGCCCGCCACGAAGTTCTGCTGGAGCGCGACGTCTACCGCGATCAGGCACTGGCAGCGATAGACGCCTTCTTCGCGCCCGGGGAGTAGCGAACGGCAGGGGTGTCTGCACACCCGCGCCGCATCACCTGTCTCTCTTATTCCATACCCAGAGCAGCCATATAGGTCTGCAGGATCGTCTCTTCCTCGATGCGCTCATTGGCGTCCTTCTTGCGAAGACGAATGATCGTGCGAATGGCCTTCGTGTCGTAACCGCGGCCCTTGGCTTCGCCCATGACGTCCTTGATATCGCCGGAAATCGCAGCTTTTTCTTCTTCCAGTCGCTCAATACGCTCGATGAACTGACGAAGTTCGGCGGCGGCTACGGTTTCTGTTGTGGCTGTATCGTCCATTATCTTTCCTTCAGACGTCGGGCACTCTCATGCGGAGGCACTTGATAGAAACTCGTTGGGGGCGCCAGGCAAAAGCCTGGCAACGGCCCGATTTTTTTCAGGATGGTGAACTGCCCGTCCACGGCTCCGGCGTCAAGCCGTTTCCTTGCACGAGGGCCTATTCGTGGGGCTTGTTCTTGTCGAATGAGGCTTTCTGGATATCCGTTGCCTCGGCTTGGTGCAGCGTCTTCCACTCTTCATAGGGCATTCCATAGACCATCTCGCGGGCGGCGTCCTTGGAGATGTCATGTCCGGCCTCTCTTGCCGCATCCGCATACCAGTTGGAAAGGCAGTTGCGGCAAAAACCGGCAAGGTTCATCAGGTCGATGTTCTGGACATCGCTGCGCTCTCGCAAATGCTTGAGAAGCCTGCGAAATGCCGCCGCCTCGAGTTCTGTGTTGCTGATATCGTCAAGGTCGCTCATGCTGCTCTCCGCTCAGTAGGGTCCAGTCCGCGAAGCGAACGTCTGATACTCATGCAGGGTGGGATCATCGTTCATTGCGGCAAAAATGGGAGCGAGGCGCTCTGCCCAGGCGGCAATCCCCGCTTCGTCGGCAATCAAATCCTGCCGCACCTCCAAAAGAGCGTGCGCGATACCCTTGACCATGCAGTGACGATACATGGTGTCACCCTTCAGCGCCCCGTCATAGGGCTCGTTGTCACCCACCATTATATCGCCCGCTGCGTTCAACTTCGCAATCAGAGGGGTTACGGCACGGTGGTCCGTATCCCACAGCACCGCAGCGTGCCATGGCCGGGCAAACGCTTTCCAGAAAGGTGTGTAAGAGTGAAGGGAAAAGACAAGTGGCGCCTTGCCCGTCTGCCTGCCAACCCTTCCCAGCACGCCATCCACCGCGTTGTGATAGGGACGGTGAAAGCTATTGAGGCGCAGATCCCACTCTTCCTGCGTGATGTCTCGATTTCCGGGAATGATCGCCCCGTCCGAAATCTTCATGATGAGTGTCGGGTCATCCTCGCCGCGATTGGGATCGATCAGCAGGCGCGAAAAGCGGCTCATGACCGCAGGTACGCTGAGCCTTGACGCCAGGTTTCGTATCAGCCCCTCCACCCCGATATCGAAGGCGATATGTCTCTTGAATGCAGTCTGCGGCAAACCAAGATCGCCATAGCCTGCCGGCAGGAGGTTGGTGGCGTGATCGGCAAGCAGAACCATGCCTTTGTCATAATCACCTTCTATGATTTCGTAGGGCTGAAAGTCTGACATCTTCGATTTTCTTGGAGACTGAAAGGGAGAGACGCTTGATGGCATGGCTGACCGCTACGCGCAAGTTGACAGGGCCATACGAGCGCCGCCAGCACCCCGGGAAAGCTCCTACACAGTATAATCGATTGAACTTGCGTTGACTTTCTTGGGCGTCCGCGCCAAGAAGTGTTTTCATTTATAACCATGGAATCCGGATGGAAGCCGTGACACAGACAATCTCCGCTCTCCTTGAAAAATATCGGCGTGCAGTCCGTTTCTTCTGCGCAGCCGCCCTCTTCGGAACACCGCTTCTTCTTGCAGAACCGGCACTGGCGGATTTCCGTGTCTGCAACAGCACGCAAAATCTCGTCGGCGTGGCCATTGGCTATCGGGCCCAGGAAGGCTGGGTCAGCGAGGGCTGGTGGCAGGTTCCGGCCTCCACATGCGCCACCTTGATCGAAGGTGAGCTGCAATCACGCTATTATTATCTCTACGCCGAAGACGCTGCCCGCGGCGGCAGATGGACTGGCGACGTCAACATGTGCGTCGCGGAAAACGAGTTCAAGATCAACGGCGTAGACGATTGTTATGCCCGTAGTTTCCAGAGAATGGGTTTCAAGGAATACGATACGGGTCGACAGGGAAGCTGGATGGTCCAGCTTTCGGACACGCCAGGCACACAGGAAAGTCAGAACTGATGAAGCGTAATCGCAAAGTCAAAATCCTTGCAACTCTCGGCCCAGCATCTTCCGATGAGGCAATGATCGAGAAGCTGCATCTGGCCGGCGCCGATCTGTTCCGCATCAATATGAGCCACGCCAGCCACGATCTGATGCGCACGCTGATTGAGCGTATCCGCTCCGTGGAACGCCGTGTCGGCCGCCCGATCGGTATTCTGGCCGACCTGCAGGGACCCAAGCTGCGCGTTGGCAAATTTGCCGATACCAAGGTCGATCTCGTCGCCGGTCAGACCTTCACACTCGACAGCAACGAAGCGCTTGGCGACAACAACCGCGTCTTCCTGCCCCATCCCGAAATTCTCGAAGCGGTAAAGCCGGGCGACCGCCTGCTGATCGATGACGGCAAGCTGCACCTGCGCGCTGAACAATGCGACGGCAAGAGCATTGTGACAACCGTCGTTTCGGGCACCAAGATCTCTGACCGCAAGGGCATCAGCCTTCCCGATACGCTTCTGGGCGTCGGCGTGCTGACCGACAAAGACCGCGTCGACCTCGACGCCGTTCTCGCCACCGATGACGTCGACTGGGTGGCTCTGTCCTTCGTGCAGCGGCCGGAAGACCTTGTGGAAGTTCGCAAGATCGCCGGTGGCCGCGTTGGCCTCATGTCCAAGATCGAAAAGCCGCAGGCTATCGAACGCATCGAGGAAATCATCGAGCTTTCGGACGCGCTGATGGTTGCCCGTGGTGACCTCGGCGTTGAAATGCCGCTCGAAGCCGTCCCCGGCATTCAAAAGCAGTTGACCCGCGCGTGTCGCCGTGCCGGCAAGCCGGTTGTGGTTGCCACCCAGATGCTGGAATCGATGATTTCTGCGGCGGTTCCGACCCGTGCAGAAGTGTCCGACGTGGCTACCGCCGTTTTCGAAGGCGCCGATGCCATCATGCTGTCTGCCGAGTCCGCCTCCGGCGATTATCCGGTCGAAGCCGTCTCCACCATGGCCTCTATCGCCAGCACCGTGGAACAGGACCCGCATTACTCCAGCATCATCTACGCGCAGCGCGCCCAGCCGGAAGCAACCGGTGCCGACGCGATCTCGCTGGCTGCCCGCCAGATTGCCGAAACGCTCGGCCTGTCTGCCATCGTTACCTACACCTCCTCCGGCACGACCGGCCTGCGCGCCGCACGTGAGCGCCCGCAGGTTCCGATCATCGCACTCTCGCCCATCATCCAGACGGCACGCCGCCTGTCGGTCGTATGGGGCCTGCACTGCGTCGTGACCGGTGATGCCAGCGACCTGGACGACATGGTCAATCGCGCCTGCCGGATCGTTGTCGATGAAGGTTTCGGCAAGCCCGGCGACCGCATCATCATCTCGGCCGGTGTGCCGCTGGGAACGCCCGGCGCAACGAACATGGTCCGCATCGCCTATATCGGCTCCGACGGCCAGAGCGGCGTCTGAGGCCTCGGATGCGTCAGACAATATCTGGCGAGAACAGACAAAAAGGGGCGCAGCAACCGCTGCGCCCCTTTTTTGATTCTGGCGTTTTGAAGTTACGCTTGAAAATCAGTTGGACTGATAAGCAGCAATAACGATCGCGACCTGAGCATTGCTCATGGCTTGAAGTTGCGCTGATGAAAACGCAGCGATATTTTCGCTCGACAGACCACTCAGAGCCGCCGTTGCAATACCAGAAACAACCTTGCGGTTGATCGCGGCAATCTCTGACGTCGTGAAGCTGCTGAGTTCGCTTGAATCAAGAGTAGCGATCTGGCTGGATCTCAGCCCGGCGATCTGGACGTCGGTCAGCGCTTCGATGCTTTCAGCGCTCAGAGCTTGAAACTGATTCGCTGAGAGCGCCGACAATTGCCTCGATGTCATGGCGCTGACCTTTGTCGAGTCCAGGCCTGCAAGTGCGTCAGTGGAAAGGCCGGAAATCTGGGTGGCGGCCAGCGCCGAGAACTGCTGCGGCGTCAAAGAAGCAAATTGGCTCGACGTCAAAGCCGACATCTGCTTGGCAGTCAGGGACGAAATCTGCGACGTCGTCATGGACGAGAACAGATCGTCAGCCATTCCTGCAATCGCAGACGTGGACAGGCCTGAAATAGCCGACCGAGAAATGGCCGCGATCTCTTCGGCACTGAAGCTGTTGATTTCCGCAGAGGACAGCGTCGCCATCTTTTTCGCGTCAAGCGCAGCGATCTGGCCCGTCGTCAGTGCCGCGATACCATCGGCGCTTAGTGCGTCGAACTGTAGGGTAGACAAGGCCTTGATCTTCTTGGAAGAAAAGGCCGCAAGATCGTCTCCATCGAGGCTTGCCAAGGCCGCCGTAGACAGGCCGGAAACCTGCGACTGCGATAGCCCTGCGAATTGTGCCGGGGTCAGGGCAGCCAGCTGATCTGACGTGAGCGCCCTGATCTGTACACCTGACAGAGCGGACATTTGGCCCGAGGTCAGCGATGCGATACGGTCGGGTGTCACGCCAGCCAGAGCGACAGTGTTGAGCGCGGCGATTGCGGATTTCCCCAGGACAGCAAATTCCTCTGGCGTAAACAGGTTCAGCTCATCTGCCGAAAGTGTTGCAGCTTGTCGCGCGTTCAACCCTGCAACCTGCGTCGTCGTCAGGCTTTCGATGCCGCTTGTCGTCAATGCCTGGAATTGCACGCTGGAGAGTGCTCCAACCTGTTTCATCGTCAGCGATGCGATCTGGTCGGGTTCGAGATTGGCGATGACAGTGGTGGACAGACCAGCGATCTGTTTTGAAGACATGGCGGCAAACTGGCCAGGCTCCAGCGCCTTCAACTGATCCGAATTGAGAACCCCAAGCTGCGCAGATGACAGAGCGGCGACCTGCGATGCAGACAAAGCGGAGATCTTGTTCGTTGCGAGACCCGCAAGTGCTGTTGTCGTCAGACCCGCAAGTGCTGCCTTCGTCAGCGAACCGATTTCTTCATTTGTGAATGTATTCAACTCGGCCGCACTCAACGTCGCAGCCTGCGCCGATTTCATCCCTGAAATCTGGGTTGTCGTGAGACTTTCCAGACTTGCGGACGACAATGCCTCGAATTGTGTCGTTGAAAACGCCCCGACTTGTCTGCTGGTCATGGAGGCCAGCTGACTGCTGCCAAGGGTCGCGATGACATCGGTCTTCAAGCCCGCAATGTGCTTTGTCGTGAGTGCGGAGAACTGCTCCGGCGACAATGCCGCAAGCTGGGACGAACTTAAGGCCTGCATCTGACCTGTGGTCAGCCGTGAAATTTGCGATGTCGTCAGTGCAGTGATTTTATTGGTCGCCAATCCGGCCAAAGCATCGGTCGTTAGGCTTCCCATTGCGGTGCGACCGATCGAGCCGATTTCCTCCGCCGTAAAGCTGTTGAGCTCCGCCGCCGAAAGAGTAGCGACTTGAGCGCCGGACATGGCCGAGACCTGACTACTGTTCAGTGCTTCAATCGCAGTAGCAGAAAAGCCCTCAAGCTGGCTGGCATAGAGGGCCTTGACCTGGGAAGTGGTAAAACCCGAAACCTGTGTGGTCCCAAGAGCCGACAATTGCGACAGCGTCAACCCTTTGACGGAGTTGGCGGCAAAAGCACTAACGACAGTATTGCTCAGAGTGGACAGCACGCCTGTATTGAGGGCGGCAATCTGCGAGGAGGTGAACGCACGGACCTGCGTCGATTTCAACTCCTCAAGGTCGCCCTTGGTCAACGACGCAATGGTAGACGTCTCAAGCCGGGAAATCTGCCTGGTCGGAAGAGAAGCAATCGAAGTCATAAGCGTGCGACACCATCAGGACAAAGAGATGTTCCATAAAGGCGGGAATTGACATTGCCTGACGTGATGAAAGCGGCAAGCAAAGCTTAAGTCAATTCTAGACACCCAAGCAACGGCGTGAAGCGATTGCGGATATGCAAACATCATTTTACAGGGGACATGGCTCGCGAGAACCGGCGCAATGCAAAGAGCTTCATGCGTACGGTACCAGAACTGCTACCGCCTTTGCGCCATCATTTATTTATGCATCTAACTAAAGTCTTGTACACAAAACTTTCGGACTCAGCCGAATGTATAAACTTGTCTGCAAAGTAACAGTCTCCGGAATGCCCGTCAAGGTCACTTTGCCTCGCTCATTCAATCTACGGATTCAGCTTTTTGATCAGTAAATCCAATGAAAATCGCGCCCAGCCGTTTGCAGACTGGACGCGATGAAAACGCTTCGAACGCAATGGGAGGTCGCGCTTAGGGCATCTTGACCGGCGTGCTGAACCGACTTGAGTCAATTGCAGCAGCGCCTGGACGGAAGCTTGCGGTTGCCGCAGAGGCAGACATGTCGTGGCTGAGCATACGATTATTGACGAGACGAGGAGCCTTTACGGCACGGCCGGAAGCACCCTTGTCCTGGCTGAGAGCCCAGTCGGATATGGCTTCCTGCGTCAGGCGACCGCCGCTGACCATCGCCTTTTCAGCCACGGCAGCATCCTGCTTGCTTGGACGACCACCCTTTGTGGGCAGACCGACGCTGAGCGCATTCTTGGCTTTTGGCTTCACATCGAACGCGTCACCATAGCTGTCTTCATCGCGGCTGGACACAGCAGGCTCGGCCTTTGCCATTTCGACAGGTTTTGCCGCAGGCACTGATGCAACGGTGCGACCAGCGGAGGCCGGGAACTGCGCAGCGCTTGGCATCGCTGTTGCCGTCAAGGCGGATCGGGCGTCCTGTCCGCTCTGCTCAAGAGCGGCGACGACGACAGGCGAAAGCGTTGCACCCTCTGCTTCGTCTTCCTGACCCTCCACATCGGCATTGGCAGATGCGAGCAGCGCTTCTGCGACAGCCGGGCGGTTGGCCGGCACTGGAACATGCGCGGCCAGGGCATCGCCAGGCATATCTTCGGACGCAAGGGCCGCCGTCATCGTGGTACCTTCAGCATCACCCTTCATCCGACGAGGCCCAAGCAGCGTCGGAACGGGGATGGAATATTGGGCGAGATCAGCAAATTGCTGTTCGGCAGGTGCCGCAGTCGGTGTTGGCGTGGTGGCAGCCTGAAGCGCATCCTGCGCTGCATTACGTGCTGGCGAGTAAAGCGCTGTGGCTAGGCCGTTCTGGCCGTCCTGCTCCCGAAACGCCGGGCGGGCTGTTGGCAGCGGTGCAGCTACAGCCGGCACCGGCTGGGCGGAAGCGACCGCAACCGCGGCAGGTGCCTCGTCGGTTTCCTCGGCAACCGGAGCCGCAGCAGGTGCGGACGACCGGGTTGCGGGTTCCGGCGTTGCAATGCCTTCGGCATCTTCATCCTCATCACCACCACCAAACAGCGTCGCAAGCAATGTCTTGCGCTTGCCGCCGGAAGAGGACGATGCAGGGCCAGCGCCTGCGGTGCTGGCAACCTGGATGGACGATGAGCTGACACGCTTCTTGTAGTCTGCCAGCGCCTGATCATAGCCGGGAAGCGGCTTGCCGTCGGCTGGAAGGTGAATGGTATTGCCATTCGGGAAAATCCGCACGAGCTCCTGGCGGCTCATGCGCGGCCAGGCGCGGACGTTGCCGACATCAAGATGCACGAAAGGCGAACCGGAGGTCGGGTAGAAACCAACGCCGCCGATCTGCATCTGCATGGCAATTTCGCGCAGGCGGGAGAGCTTCACGCCGGGAATGTAGAAATCCATCGCCTTGCCCAGCGTATGCTGGCTGCTCTTTGCGACACCCTTGGTGCGCGAGCGCAGCATACCGTTGGTTTCCGGCGAGCGGAAAGCGGACACGACGTTGATATATTCGTTGGCACCGGAGCGACGGTAGACTTCCCAGACGAGATCGAAAAGGCGCGGATCCATCTTGGTGGGCTGGTTGCGACGCCAGTCGCGCAGGAAACGGTTCAGCTCCTGCAGACCCTTCTGGTCATACTTGCCGTTTCGCTTGAATGTGATGACGGCTTTTTCTTTGGTGTGGATATAATAGAGCTTCAGACTGCGTGTTTCGGCGGCGGCTTCCGTCGCCGAAATTCCGAGAGCGGGCATCGCGGCCATCATCAGGCACGCGCAGGTGACAACGCGTGCCGACAGCTTCGTGCATATATCTTTGATCAAGCCGCGCGCTATCTTGCCCGAGAGCGCGATATTCCGATGCAGATAAAGCAATTTGATCCCCGCCTGGCAGACAATTCGTCACATTGTCCCACATGAACCTCAATTACGGTCACACGATGGCAATTTTGCCACACATGGACATTCATCCTCTATATAGTGAACGCTTCACTAACAAGTGGTTTATAGACCGTAAGTGAATATCCTTGCCCAGGAGTTAACAAATTCCACATCTGCTAATTTACGCCAAGCGAAACGGCATCAAGCCGCTTCGCGCAGGGGATCGTCTGGATCAATGCCATAATCCTTCAACTTGCGGTAAAGTGTAGAGCGCCCAATTCCCAGTTTTCGGGCCACCTGACTCATCTGCCCCCGGTAGAAGCGCAGGGCAAAACGGATCAGTTCTTCTTCGATATCCGCGATCTTGCGCACATCTCCGCTCTCATCCGTGCTGGCGATGAGGCTGCCGCCGCCTGCCGTTGACGTTGTCGAGCGGTTTTCATCGCTTGCCATAGCCTCCATCACCGACATGATTTCAGCTGCGCTGCTTCTGGTTTCCACCGGCTGGGCAACCAGAAGAGAGCGTTCTGGCGGTCTGTGCTGCGCGTCGTAATCGCCGACGGCACCGGCGAATTCGGGAACCTGCAAGGCGATTTGCGGAAAATCTGCTTCGTTCAACTCGTCGCCCTGGGCAAGAACGACCGCGCGGAACACGGCGTTCTCCAGCTGGCGAATGTTGCCTGGCCAGTCATAGGCGGTCAGCAGGGCAAGCGCGCCCGCATTGACGCCCAGCGCGTGCGGCAGCTTCTGCTCGATCGAGAAGCGTTCCGCAAAAACGCGCGCGAGATAGGGAATGTCTTCCTTTCGGCGGCGCAGGGCCGGAATGGTGATGGGGAACACGTTGAGGCGATAATAGAGGTCTTCCCGGAAGCGGCCTTCCTTGACCTCTTCGATCAGGTTCTTGTTTGTCGCGGAGATAAGGCGGACATTCACCTTCTGCACCTTGGCAGATCCGACGGTTTCGATTTCGCCCTGCTGGACGGCGCGCAGCAGCTTGACCTGAACATCGAGCGGGAGGTCGCCGATTTCGTCAAGGAACAGCGTTCCGCCATCGGCTTCCATGAACTTGCCGATGTGCTTTTCCGTAGCACCCGTGAATGCCCCCTTTTCGTGTCCGAAAAGAATGCTTTCCACGAGATTATGCGGAATGGCCCCACAGTTGACGGTGATGAAAGGTTTGCCTGCCCGGTCGCTGCCAGACTGGATGGCGCGCGCAATCATCTCCTTGCCAACGCCGGATTCCCCTTCCAGCACGACCGGGATATTGGATTGAGCCGCGCGCTGCGCCAGTTCGATGACGCGCAGCATGGCGGGACTTGCCGAAACGATATCGGTAAAATTGACGGCGTGATTGCGGGAACGCTTGCCGGTGCGGGCCTTGGCCTCGCGCTGGTCCAGTTTCAACGCATTGGAAATGGCAGCGCCGATCCGCTCTGGCGACACGGGCTTGACCACGAAATCAAAGGCGCCCGCCCGCATGGCCTGCACCACGGTATCGATACCGCCCTGCCCCGTCTGCACGATGACAGGAACATCCGTCCCAAGTTCCCCGACAGCCTTCAGGAAGGACAGGCCGTCCATCTCAGGCATCATGAGATCAAGAACAATGACGCTGATGTCACCGCTATGTTGCTTCAACAGCTCCAGCCCCACCCTGCCGTTTTCGGCGAGAATTGGCTGATGGCCAAAACGCTCCACCGCTTGTCTAAGCAGGCGGCGCTGCACGGGATCGTCATCGATAACGAGTACTTGCGCGGTCATTTCAGGCTCCGGTTTCCGGTTTATGGATCTGCTTCATGCAGACCTTTGAGCCGAATGTGGCACGGAAGGCTTGAACATCCTGTTTTGAGATTTGCTTGCATTTTAAGCATTGCCACGGGAAACGAAGCCCCCATATGCTTGGACACGAGATGAAGAGGAAACCCGGAATGACTTTCAAGACATCGACGACACTGCCCGCCTTTTCCGCTGATGGCGCGGCAAACGCCGCCACGGCAAGCGCGGCATTGGGCAATCTTCCGACCTGGAAACTTTCCGATCTCTACCCCTCGGCAGACTCCCCGGAATACAAGGCAGCACTGGAAAAGGCGCAGGAAGGGGCGAAGGCCTTCGAAGCAAAATGGAAGGGCAAGCTTCAGGCGGCGGCCGAACTCACCGGCGAAAAGGGCCTTGGCGCGGCGCTGAAGGAATATGAGGCGCTGGATGATCTTCTCGGACGCATCGGCTCCTTTGCCGGCCTCACCTATTTTTCAGACACATCCAACCCGGCCAATGGCAAGATCTACGGCGATGCCCAGTCGAAGCTGACGGATCTGTCGGCCCACCTGCTGTTCTTCGCATTGGAATTGAACCGCATCGATGATGCAGTCATCGATGCCGCTATCGCCAACGATGCCTTGACCGCTCACTACAAGCCCTGGCTGGTCGATCTGCGCAAGGACAAGCCGCACCAGCTGGATGACAGTCTCGAACAGCTGTTTCTGGAAAAATCCATGACCAGTGCGGCGGCCTTCAACCGGCTTTTCGATGAAACCATGTCGGATCTGCGCTTTGAAGTGGATGGCAAAAGCCTAGCACTGGAAGAAACGCTCAACCTGCTGCAGGAGCCGGAAGCCGAGACCCGCAAGAAAGCAGCACAGGCCTTGAGCGCGACCTTCAAGGACAATCTGCGCGTCTTTACGCTGATTACCAACACGCTTGCCAAGGACAAGGAAATCTCCGACCGCTGGCGTAAATTCGAAGACATCGCCGACAGCCGCCATCTGGCCAATCGTGTCGAGCGCGAGGTGGTGGATGCACTGGCGCTGGCGGTTACGCAGGCCTATCCGCGTCTGTCTCACCGCTATTACCAGATGAAAGCCAAGTGGCTGGGCATGGAGCAGATGGAATATTGGGACCGCAATGCGCCCCTGCCCGATACATCCAATGCCATTATTCCATGGGAAGATGCCAAGGATACGGTTCTCTCCGCCTATGGCGATTTCGCACCTGAAATGGCCGACATCGCCCGCCGTTTCTTCGATGAGCAATGGATCGACGCTCCGGCCCGCCCCGGCAAGGCGCCGGGTGCCTTCGCGCACCCGACCGTGCCATCGGCCCACCCTTATGTCCTCGTCAATTATCTCGGCAAACCGCGCGACGTCATGACCCTTGCCCATGAGCTCGGCCACGGCGTGCATCAGGTTCTGGCGGGTGGACAGGGTGCGTTGATGTGCGCGACGCCTTTGACGCTTGCCGAGACCGCATCGGTCTTCGGGGAAATGCTGACCTTCCGCAAGCTGCTCGACAACACCAGCGACCGTCGCGAGCGCAAGGCGCTTCTGGCCCGCAAGGTGGAGGACATGATCAACACGGTGGTTCGTCAGATCGCCTTTTATCAATTCGAGCGCAAGGTGCACACGGCCCGTAAAGATGGTGAACTGACGGCGGAACAGATTGGTGAGCTGTGGCTGTCTGTCCAGCAGGAGAGCCTTGGCCCGGCAATCCGTATCTCGGAAGGCTATGAAAGCTGGTGGACCTATGTTCCCCACTTCATCCATTCGCCCTTCTATGTCTATGCCTATGCCTTTGGCGATTGCCTGGTGAACTCGCTTTATGCGGTCTACCAGAATGCCGATGAGGGCTTTCAGGACAAATATTTCGAGCTGTTGAAGGCGGGCGGCACGAAACATCACTCCGAATTGCTGAAGCCTTTCGGTCTCGATGCGACGGATCCATCCTTCTGGAACAAGGGTCTTTCGATGATCGAAGGACTGATCGACGAGCTGGAAGCACTCGATAAGGAATAAAAAACGGCGAGGCTCAAATTTCGGACAAGCTTCGACGTTTCTTATGCTTTACCTTACGTGAATCGCATGATGGATGCCGAGCATGAAACGCAAGCCTGCTGACCTGACATTGAGGGAAACATTGCGCTGGGAACCCGAAACCGGTTTCCAGAGGCTTGAGCAGCACCTGCGCAGGCTTCTGCGTTCGGCGGATGCGTTGGGTTTCCGCGCTCCCGCCGATACGGTCAAGGCGTTAAATGCGGCGGTCGGCGGCACCGAGCCTATGATCGTGCGCGTCGTGATGACCTACAAGGGCGAGCTGGATATTAAGGCCGAACCCTTCGTTCCTCTTGCGGCCAACGCCGTCTGGCGGGTCAGGATCGCTGAAAAGACACGGCTCGATTCCAGCGACACCTTCTACAGGCACAAATCCTCACGCCGCGAACCTTACGACGCGGCGAGAGCCGAATTTTCCGCCGGTGAGGCCGACGAAGTTCTCCTTCTGAACGAACGTGGCGAAATCTGCGAGGGCTCCACGACCAGCGTTTTCGTAGAGGGTGCGGAAGGCCAGTTGCTCACACCGCCGCTTGATAGCGGCATCCTGCCGGGTGTGCTGCGGGCAGATCTCATTCGCGAACGCAAGGCGCGTGGACAGGCACTCAGGCCCGCGGACCTTGCAGGCAAAAAGCTGTTTGTCGGAAATTCCCTGCATGGGCTGGTGGCGGCAGAGCTGGTCTAAGCCACGCCAAGACCACCATCGAAACAGGCGTCAGCGAGCGAGCGCCTTATTCTTCGACGGACTCGACCCGGGCGCGACCCTTCTGCTTGGCAGAATAGAGCGCACGGTCGACGCGCTGGTAAAGATCGGCTCTGCTTTCCCCTGATGTGTAGAGCGTAAGCCCGGCAGAGCAGCTGTAGGAAAAATCCGCAGCCCCGGGAAACGGGCAGGATGTGCTCACCTTTTCGAGGATACGCTGAGCCATGGCGGCGCAATCCGAAAGGGCCGTGCGGGGCATGATCAACATGAATTCTTCACCGCCGACGCGCCCGAACGTATCGGATCGGCGAATCGTTTCATGCGCGATCTTTACGAAATCCCGCAGCACGGTGTCGCCTCCCTGATGGCCGAAGCGATCATTGATGGCCTTGAAGAAATCGATATCCATGACGCAAAGACCAAAGGGCGGCTCCAAGCCGCTCTGGACATTGGCGATGTGTGCATCGAGTTTGGCGAAGACGAAACGACGATTGGCGGTTCCGGTCAGCTCGTCCGTCTGCGCCGCGCGCATGGCGATGTCGCGATCCTGACGCAGACTACGCTGATTTTGTCGCAACTTGGTAATGTCGGTTCCCACGCACAGCATCCAGCCGTCGTCCTGCACGGTCTCCGTCATCCAGATCCAGCGTCCGTCATGCATGTCCAGCTCCAAACCGCGAAACGGCACCTTGCCGCGACGCGACTGCGCGGACAAAAGCCAGGCATCGAAGTCACTGGTGGTGATGATCAGGCCCTTGCGGTCTTGATAATTGGCGCGCAGCACCTCGATCCAGGTGGGAAATGCGTCCTGGGGAATATTGAACGCTTCTCGAAAAGCGCGATTGGCATGGCGAAGCCTGTCCTGCGTATCATAGAGAGCGATGAAAATAGGCGTCATGTCCTGGAGCGCAATGACGCGCTCTATGAGGCTGTCCAGGCTGGGGGTTTCCTGACGCACGATGGGTTGCCCTTTTCCGATAAACGAACGGCACGGTTGAATATTGCATTATAGGCGTCGAAAGCAAGTATGCGTAGTCTCAAGCTGTACCGATGATTTTATGACCCTTTGCACCCGGTTCGATTTACCTTTCCGGCAGTCTTCATACGCCCGTCATCCGGCTACCCTTTATTGTTGAGACCTAATCATCTAGCTTAGGCCTTGTCTTCAAAGAGGAAATTGAGAATGACGGAAGTTGAATACCCGATCTACGGCGAAATTACCGGTCCCATCATCATGATCGGTTTCGGCTCCATCGGGCGCGGGACGCTTCCGTTGATTGAACGCCATTTCAAGTTCGACCTGTCGCGGCTTGTTGTCATCGACCCCAGAACCGATATTGCCGACTATCTGGAAAGCCGGGGAATACGCCATGTTCAGGCGCATCTGACCAAGGACAATTACAAGGACGTCCTCAAGCCGCTCGTCAAGAATGTCGAGGGACAGGGCTTTTGCGTCAACCTGTCTGTCGATGCGTCATCGGTGGATCTGATGAAGCTGTGCCGCAAATACGGAATGCTCTACATCGATACTGTGGTTGAGCCATGGCCCGGCTTCTACTTCGACACGGATGCGGATAATGCCGCACGCACGAATTATGCATTGCGCGAAACCATGCTGAAGGAGAAAGCGCGACGCCCCGGCGGTACGACCGCCGTTTCCACCTGCGGCGCCAATCCCGGCATGGTCTCCTGGTTCGTGAAACAGGCACTCGTCAATCTTGCACGCGACACGCATCTCGAATTCGACGAACCCGCCGCCAGCGATCGCGAAGGCTGGGCGAAACTCATGCAGACGCTGGGCGTCAAGGGTGTGCATATTGCCGAGCGCGATACGCAGCGCGCAAAGGAGCCGAAGCCCTTCAACACCTTCTGGAACACCTGGTCTGTCGAAGGCTTTATCGCTGAAGGTCTGCAGCCGGCAGAACTGGGCTGGGGCACTCATGAGAAATGGATGCCAAAGAACGCCCGCAAGCAGAAAAAGGGCAGCAAGGCCGCCATCTTTCTCGACCAGCCGGGCGCCAGCACGCGCGTTCGCACATGGTGCCCGACGCTTGGGCCCCAATATGGGCTGCTGGTTACCCACAATGAAGCGATTTCGATTTCAGACTATTTCACCGTGCGCGACAAGCGCGGGCATGTCGATTTTCGCCCCACCTGCCACTATGCCTATCACCCCTGCAATGACGCTGTCTTGTCTCTCTACGAGATGTTCGGCAATGGCGGCGTTGCGCAACCCACACAGCATGTGCTGACCGAAGACGAGTTGACCGACGGCGCCGATGAGCTGGGCGTCTTTCTCTATGGCCATGAGAAGAATGCCTACTGGTACGGCTCGCGCCTGACGCTGGAAGAAGCCCGCAAGCTGGCGCCCAACCAGAATGCGACTGGGCTACAGGTTAGCTCCGCCGTTCTTGCGGGCATGGTCTGGGCGCTGGAAAATCCGCAAGCTGGCATCGTCGAGGCAGACGAGCTCGACTACCAGCGCTGCCTCAACATCCAGCGCCGCTACCTCGGACCCGTCGAAGGACATTACACCGACTGGACACCGCTTCAGGGAAGACCCGGCCTCTTTCCTGAAGATATCGACGCGGGCGATCCATGGCAGTTCCGCAACATTCTGGTGCGCGGATAAGGGCGGACAACGGTGCAGACCGGCGGCAGACACCATATGGTGCCGGTTTGCAACGCCGTCAGTTTTGTGGGAACCGCCGGGAACCCGTGCATAGGTGGTGTCGTTCGCTTGCAATAAGGCCGACTTCATTCCATGGTCAGTTTACAAGATCGACAAGAATCGCTGGAGACGAAAGAGATGAATTTCAAGACAGGCGCCGCTCTGGTTCTGGCCGCAATCGCTGCCTCTTCATGCGCCCCTGCCGCGCGCTCCCCGCGCCCCATGGCAACTGCCGCCCCGCAGGGCCCGGCCGTTGATGGACGCTGGGTGGACAAAAACGGTATTGTCTCGACATTCCAGGCGGGCGCATTCTCCACCCGCTCGACAGACAGCAACACGCTGCTGGCTTCCGGCACCTATGTGACGATTTCACCGACACTGTATGAAATCAACATGACGTCGCTGGTGCGCAATACCCAGTCGCGCGTCAATTGCGCGCTCATCTCGCCTTCGCAGCTGAATTGCACCACCGACACAAACAGCCAGTTCACTCTGACACGCCAGGGCTGATTGCAGCCGCTGACCAACTGAGCCCATTTGAATCAACGCGCGCGTGTAGCGCGCGTTTTTATTTGCGCAACCCTGTCATATTTCTACTTGCGGCAGATGCCACGAGATGAAAACATCGCCTTTGAAAGACTGACATAGTTTACCGCTATGCATGTCTGAGGGACGAGCCGTAATGCTTTTGCTCGCTAAAAACAGGAGAGACAGCACGATGAACAGGATTTTGAGATTCAGCCTGATGACCGCATCGGTCGTTGCGCTTTCGGCAGGGGCAGCGCTGGCTGATTACCAACTCAACATTCTCCACATCAACGATCTGCATTCGCGGATCGAGGCGATCAACAAGTCGGATTCGACCTGCTCTGCTGCGGAAGCTGGCAAGAACGAGTGCTTCGGCGGCATCGCCCGCGTCAAGAGCGCCATCGACGCCCGCCGCACAGAGCTTGGCACCAACGCCAATATCCTCGTGCTGGATGCTGGCGACCAGTTTCAGGGCTCCCTGTTCTACACCCAGTACAAGAGCGCGCCCATTGCCGAATTCATGAACGGCATCGGCTTCGATGCCATGGCCATCGGCAACCACGAATTCGATGACGGCCCGGCAGAGCTTCTGAAATTCATCAACGCTTTGAAGTTCCCGATCATCTCCGGCAACACGAAAATTGCCGATGGTTCCGAGCTGAAGGACAAGTTCAAGGGCTATGTCATCAAGGACATGGGCGGCCAGAAGGTCGCCGTTGTCTCGGTTCTGGCAACCGACACGAACGAGACATCGTCTCCCGGCGACAAGGTAACGTTTGAAGACGAGGTCGAATATCTAAAGGGCGCCGTCAAGGAAATCCAGGATCAGGGCGTCAACAAGATCGTTCTTCTGTCCCATGTCGGCTACGTCAAGGATCAGGAAATCGCCCGCTCGGTGGATGGCATCGACGTGATCGTCGGCGGTCACAGCCACACATTGCTGTCCAGCACCGACCCGAAAGCGGCTGGCCCCTACCCGACGCTGGTCAAGAACCCGGCGGGCGTTGAAGTGCCTGTCGTCACGGCCTACGCCTATTCGAAGTTCCTCGGCGACCTCACCGTTACCTTCGATGACAATGGCGTGGTCAAGTCCACCGCTGGCGCACCAAAGCTGCTCGACGCATCGGTCACGCCGGATGAAGGCTTCACCAAGCGCGTGGCAGAACTTGCCGCCCCGCTGGAAGAAATGAAGAAGAAAGAGATCGGCGTTGCCGAAGCGGCAATCGACGGTTCGCGCGAAGTCTGCCGCGCCAAGGAATGCACCATGGGCAACCTGGTGTCGGATGCGCTGCTGGAGCGCGTCAAGGATCAGGGCATTACCATCGCTATTCAGAACGGTGGCGGCTTGCGCGCATCCATCGATGCGGGCCCGGTTACCATGGGCGAAGTGCTGACGGTTCTGCCATTCCAGAACTCCGTTGCCACATTCCAGATCAAGGGCGTCGATCTTCTGGCGGCTCTTGAAAATGGCGCAGGCCAGATCGAGGAAGGTGCCGGTCGCTTCGTGCAGACCGCTGGCCTGAAATATTCCTTCGATCGCTCCAAGCCACCTGGCAGCCGCATCGTTTCCGTCGAGGTCAAGGAAGGCGACGCCTTCGTCAAGCTCGACCCGGAAAAGACCTATGGCGTGGTGACCAACAACTACACCCGCACCGGCGGCGATGGCTTCAAGACCTTCGCAACCAAGGCCATCAACCCCTATGATTTCGGACCAAGCCTTGAAGATGCGGTCGCCGCCTATATCGGCGCCCACAGCCCCTACAAGCCTTACACCGATGGCCGCGTGATGGATGTTACGCCTGCTGACTATGTGGCTCCACCAAAAGAAGCCAAGCCCGCAGCTGCCGCCCCTGCCCCGACGGCTCCCGCAACGACAGCCCAGGCCCCGGCGGCAACCGCGCCTGCACCTGCCACTGCAACAGCGCCAGCCGCCACAACCCCGGCACCGGCGGCAACCACAGCCGCGCCTGCACCCACGGCTCCTGCTTCTGGGAAATATGTCGTGGCCCGTGGGGATTCTCTCTGGAAAATTGCCGCAGAGAAATACGGCAATGGCACCGAATGGAAGAAGATTGCCGAAGCAAATGCGCTGAAGCGTCCGAACCACATCGAGATTGGTGATGAGCTGACCGTTCCTGCCAACTGACCATAGCGCATCGAAATCAGGCCGGTCCGCCATGCGGGCCGGCCTTTGTTTTTCAGTCGCGTTGAAATGTCACGTTCTAAACTCAAGAATTCAATTCAGATTGTGGGATCGATGCTCTACAAGATGATCCAACACGATGGTCTTGGCGTATGGCTGACCAGACAATGCAGGTTCAGGACGATTTCATGATCGCAGACAATTCCACACTTCAGACGGCGCATTTCCCCGCAGATCACCCGAAGGTCGCCTTCGGCAAGGTCGGCGTTCTCCTCGTCAACCTCGGCACGCCCGATGGCACGGATTACAAATCCATGCGCCGCTATCTGGCAGAGTTCCTCAGCGACAAGCGCGTCATCGAGTGGTCGCGCCTGTTCTGGTACCCTATTCTCTACGGCATCGTGCTGAACAAGCGGCCGCAGAAGGTTGGCAAGGCCTATGAGGAAATCTGGAACCACGAGCTGAACGAAAGCTATCTGCGCACCTACACCCGCAATCAGGGTGAGGCATTGGCGAAGATGCTGACCGACCTGCCCAATGTCGTCGTCGATTGGGGAATGCGCTACGGCAAGCCGAGCATTGCAGAACGCATGGACGCGCTGAAGGCGCAAGGCTGTGAAAAAATCCTGCTCTTTCCGCTCTATCCGCAATTTGCGGCGGCAACGACGGCTACCGTCAACGACAAGGCCTTCGAATATCTGATGAAGCAGCGCTGGCAGCCAGCGCTTCGCACCGTCCCGCCCTATCACGACGACGAAACCTATATCGATGCTCTCGCCAACTCCGTCAAAGCCCATCTGGCAACGCTGGATTGGGAGCCGGAAAAGATCATCGCCTCCTTCCACGGCATTCCGCAATCCTACTTCAAGAAGGGCGATCCCTACCATTGCCAGTGCATGAAGACGGGTCGCCTGCTGCGTGAAAAGCTGGGTCTGGACAAGGACCGCTTCATGATCACCTTCCAGTCCCGTTTCGGACCGGAAGAGTGGTTGCAGCCCTATACCGACAAGACGGTGGAGCGGCTTGCCAAGGAAGGCGTCAAGCGCATTGCCGTGATGAATCCGGGCTTCGTCTCCGACTGTCTGGAAACGCTGGAAGAAATCGCGGGCGAAGCTGGCGAGATCTTCCACCACAATGGCGGCGAGAAGTTTTCCCACATTCCATGCCTGAATGACAGTTCTGAGGGTATGCGGGTTCTCGAGAAAGTTGTACGCAGGGAGCTGCAGGGCTGGGTGTAACCCCAGCCGATACAAGACATGACAGCATAGAGGGAGATGACGATGTTTGATCTGGGTGGTTTCGATATTGTCGTGATCGTCGTTGTGGGGCTCGTCATTCTCACGCTGTTTGCGGGCATCAAGACGGTGCCGCAGGGTTATCGCTACACGGTGGAGCGCTTCGGGCGCTACACCCGCACCATGGAACCCGGCCTCAACATCCTCACGCCCTATATCGAGCGCGTCGGTGCCAAGCTGAACGTGATGGAGCAGGTGCTTGATATTCCCACCCAGGAAGTCATCACCAAGGACAATGCCAGCGTTTCAGCAGATGCCGTCGCCTTCTATCAGGTCCTGAACGCCGCCCAGGCGGCATACCAGATCACCGACCTGCAATCTGCCATCCAGAACCTCACCATGACCAATATCCGCTCGGTCATGGGCTCGATGGATCTCGATGAACTCCTGTCCAACCGCGATGCCATCAATGACCGGCTGTTGCGCGTGGTGGATGAGGCCGTGGGCCCGTGGGGCATCAAGGTCACCCGCATCGAAATCAAGGATATCGCCCCACCAAAAGACCTCGTGGACTCCATGGCCCGGCAGATGAAGGCCGAGCGTGAGAAGCGCGCGCAGGTGCTGGAAGCCGAAGGCTCGCGCGCCGCTCAGATTCTGCGGGCCGAAGGCGCCAAGCAATCCGCCATTCTCGAGGCCGAGGGCCAGCGCGAAGCAGCCTTCCGCGATGCCGAAGCGCGTGAGCGTCTGGCCGAAGCCGAAGCCAATGCCACCCGCATGGTCTCCGAAGCCATCGCCGCTGGCGATATCCACGCCATCAACTACTTCATCGCCCAGAAATACACCGAAGCGATGACCGCCATCGGCACCGCGAAAAACTCCAAGATCGTCCTGATGCCGATGGAAGCCTCGTCGTTGATCGGCTCTCTCGGCGGCATTGGCGCCATCGCCAAGGAAGTTTTCGGTCGCGACAGCGATGCACAGTCCACGTCCGATACAACCGCCTCGGCAAAACAGCGCAGCTCTGTACCGCCTACCTCCAGCCGCCCATCGGCCCAGACCATCAACGTGAGCATCCCCAACAACCCGTTCGGCCCATCCACGGAGCGCTGACATGATTGCCAGCCTCGTCACCGATCTCGGCCCGTGGAGCTGGTGGATACTGGCTACCGTCCTGCTGGCCGCCGAACTTGTCGCCCCCGGCGTCTTCCTCATCTGGATTGGTGCGGCAGCCCTCGTCATCGGCGCGGTATCGCTTGCGCTCTGGGATACGGCTCTGTGGAGCTGGCATGTGCAACTGCTGTTGTTCGCCGTCCTCTCCGTCGCCTTCGCACTGCTTGGCCGCCGTTATTATGGCCGCAACCACGCCAAGACCGATGAGCCGTTCCTCAACCAGCGTGAAGCCAGCCTCATAGGCCGCACCGCCACCCTCCACGAGCCCATCAGCGAGGGGCGAGGCCGCATCAAGCTGGACGATACCTGGTGGCCCGTGCAGGGCGAAGACGCACCGGCAGGCACCCGTGTGCGCATCGCCTCCGCCCATGGGCGGACGCTGACCGTCGAGCCGATCCTGAACTGATCTGGCGTTCATCCTCTGGCGGGTGAGCCTGCCCAGCCATGTTGCTGCAACAACATGCGGCAGGTGCATCTCTTGTCTTCCGGAAAATCAATGCTTCCCGGGCTGCCCATGCTGTAGGCATTGTTTATTGCCAGACCACAGCCAAGGGTTTTCAACAATGGAATTGGAACTACAGCCGCCCGCAGATATGGAAATGACCCTGCGCACGCTTGCAATGCCCGCCGACGCCAACCCGGCAGGCGACATTTTCGGCGGATGGGTCATGTCGCAGATGGACCTTGCAGCCTTCGTCCGCGCCAATGACGTTGCAGGCGGGCGCACCGTCACGGTTGCCGTCCACGAAATCGTTTTCAAGAAACCGGTCAAGATCGGCGACACGCTCTGCGTCTACACCCGCATCGAAAAAGTCGGACGCACCTCCATCACCCTCAAAATCGAAGCCTGGACCCGCCGCCACTCGCAGCAATCCCGCGAAAAGGTCACCGAAGCGGTGTTCATCATGGTCGCGGTCGATGATGAGGGGAACCCGAGAGCGGTGCAGCGGGACATCGCGTAGACGGTTCGAGAAAGACAGGCACATCTAAACCGCCTGTACGGCTGCGTGTCGGTACCATCTGCTATGCAAATCCGGACCTCTATCGAACCACATCTCACCCAATATCGGGAATTTCGCCGTGCTGGTAGATAATCACCGGAGGGCCGTATTCGCCGAGATCCGGGTCGGCATCGCGCGCCCAGGCCAGGACACCATCATACTGGCTTGCCAGTGATTTCCCCTCACGCACGGCGCGCTCTTCCGTCGGCATCTGCCTTGGCTCGAATGCCTCGACCATATTTCCCTCGTCATCGGCCTTGTAGGCGGCGAGAACGATCAGTTTGACTTTGGCCATGGCTCTGTTCCTTGTGCGGATAGCAGCCACCTATAGCACAGGTAAAATTGGGAATTGCGATTGTATCGGAGAGGGCGGCCGGAACCGTGATGGAAAGGCTCATCTCCTGCGCCTAACTGCCTGAAACCAAAAAAGGCTTCCGGTTTCCCGAAAGCCTTTTTGAAACTGGATGGTGGGCGTGACAGGGATTGAACCTGTGACCCCTACGATGTCAACGTAGTGCTCTCCCGCTGAGCTACACGCCCTCCGTTGCGGCGCATAAATCACGAAACCGGATGAAGCGTCAACTGCTTTTTTGCGGTTTTGTGAAAGCTTTTTTACAAGCCTTATGCCACAAGGAGTTTGTTCACTTCGTCGACGAGATCGCGAAGGTGGAAAGGCTTGGAAAGGACCTTTGCGTCCTTAGGCGCCTTCGAATCAGCGTTGAGTGCGACGGCGGCAAAACCGGTGATGAACATGACCTTGAGGTCCGGGTCGAGTTCGGTTGCCCGACGCGCGAGTTCGATGCCGTCCATTTCAGGCATGACAATATCGGTCAGCAGCAGCGAGAAAGGCTCTTCGCGAAGCCGGTCATAGGCGCTTGCGCCATTATCGAAGGAGGAAACCTTGTATCCGGCTTTCTCAAGCGCCTTCACAAGGAAGCGCCGCATGTCATTGTCATCTTCAGCGAGAAGAATTTTCTGTACCATTTAAGTGACCGTAACTTCTGTTTTATTGGAATACCTTATCCCGATCATACCGCATTTTCAGTAAATATCATGTGAACGGTAGAATCATGACTCCGGCGACTGGGATGCAGTATGGACTTGCTCTGCCTTAACTGGCAACATGATGCTTCTGGCAGAATTATGACATGGTAAACGGGGCGGGATGGACTGGGTCACGGGCGAGTACGAACTCTTCGAAGTGCACGAACCAGCCGTTCACAGCATTCCGTTCGTATATAATTCACCGCACAGCGGTCGATGCTACCCCGTATCGTTCCTCGAATCATCGAGATTGAACGCTTACGAAATCCGCCGCTCCGAAGATCATTATGTCGATGAACTGTTTTCCGGCGCAACCGATATCGGCGCGCCACTGCTGAAAGCCAACTTTCCGCGCGCCTATCTGGATGTGAACCGCGAGCCCTATGAGCTCGATCCGCGCATGTTCGATGGTGCCCTGCCCTCTTACGCCAATATCGGCTCCATGCGCGTTGCGGGCGGTCTCGGCACCGTGCCGCGCATCGTTGCAGAGAATATGGATATCTACGCCCACCGTCTTCCGGTGGACGAGGGTTTGAACCGCATTGAGCGGATCTACAAACCCTACCATGCCTGCCTGCGAAAGCTCATTTCACGCACCCACGCCAATTTCGGCATGGCGGTTCTGGTCGATTGCCACTCCATGCCGGGCAATATCCGCCTTGCCGGATCCAATGTCCGTCCCGACATCATCATTGGCGACAGATACGGCACCAGCGCATCGGCAGAAATTTCCCGCGCGGCCCTGCATCTCCTGGAAGAACTGGGCTTTACCGCGGTCTGCAACAAGCCTTACGCCGGAGGCTTCATCACCGAGCATTACGGCAGGCCCATCCGCTCGCTTCATGCGGTGCAGATCGAGATCAGCAGGGCGCTCTATGTGGACGAAAAGACGCTGCTGAAGACACCGGAATTCTACGCGGTGCAGTCCGCTCTGGACACCTTCATGCGCCAGTTCTCGATGTTCGTTTCCGAATACGCCCTCGACATGGCCTTTGCCGCCGAGTGACCTCCCCCGCTATCTCTGAAGTATGGTCCGCAGCATTTGCGGACAAAAAAAACCGCGCCTTGGCGCGGTCAAGTCTAGGGAGGAAACACCCAAGGAGGGTATTTACAGTCAAAGACTGTGATCAAAACCTATGTCGATTATGCCCAATTGTCAATCATATTTATTATTGCCTATAATTTAACCGATAATTTGCTCATTTGCCTTTCCCGTGTGCGCAATCGGCGGCGAATGCCCAACTCTTGTGTTTCCAGCGTCGCAGATAGCGTGTGGACGAGACCGGCTGAACCGCGCTATGTCCGTTGCTGGATTTTCTGATTGCCGAGGTTTCCATGCTGCCTGATCGCGATTTCTTCTTTCGTCTTGCTGACGCCGCCAAGGCGGAAACCCTTCCCCGGTTTCGCAGCGGCCTTGCCGTCGCCAACAAGGAGGAAGGCGGCTACGATCCCGTGACGGAGGGAGACCAGGCGGCCGAAACGGCTATCCGTTCATTGATTACCGAACACTTTCCCCATCACGGCATTCTGGGCGAAGAACATGGTAGCGTGGGCACGGATCGTGAGCATGTCTGGGTCATCGACCCCATCGATGGCACCCGCGCATTCATCTCCGGTGTGCCGGTCTGGGGCACATTGATCGGCTTCCAGTCTTCGGGCCGCTCTGTCATGGGTGTGATGGACCAGCCCTTTACCGGCGAGCGCTATTTTGCGGATGGCGAAAACGCCTGGTATTTCGGCCCAGGCGGCGACAGGCAGATCAGGACACGCCAGTGCGAGAGCCTGTCTGATGCCGTCCTGTTCACCACCTCGCCGCATATCTTCACCGCTGAGGAAGCGGAACGTTACGGCGCAGTTGAGCAGAAAGTGCGCCTGTTCCGTTATGGTGTCGATTGCTACGCCTACGCCCTTCTGGCAGCGGGCCACGCGGATCTGGTCATCGAGTCCGGCCTGAAGCCCTATGATGTCGGCGCGCTCATTCCCATCATCGAGCAGGCCGGTGGCATCATCACCAATTGGGACGGCGGAAGACCGGAGGCGGCGGGCCGCATCATTGCCGCCGGAAACAGGTCCATTCATGAACAGGCACTGGCCACCCTGTCCGAACTGTAGGCACAGCGCGGCTGCCCTTGAAACTCGCAGCGGACAATCGCTATAATTGCATCCAAAACACTGAAAGTACACCGGGGGAGATACGCTCCTCCGGCCTCGTTCCCATTGCCGGGAAGACATTGCTGCCGAAATCCGCACCTCGTTCCCTCCAGTGCTTTGGTGGCGTTAACGAATTGCACCAAGAGGTAAGCTTTGGTTAACCATATTGCGGCACTCTGGCGTTGAATTCTTTCATCTTCATATCCTGAAATGAGCGAGGACCGCCATGGCATATGACTGGAGTGGGAATACCGTCAAACAGAAGCGTGATGACTGGGTCGTCATCATCGCGATTGCGGCGATGGCCTTGTTTGCCGCCACAATGCCGCTTGTGCTTGTAAAGACCGCACCTTCGACCAAGCTGATTGAAACGACATCGATTGCCGCACCTGCAGCGGTCAAGATGTGACGTTTACACCTTGACCAGATCCAGATGCAGGACGCGCGGCGACAGCGTCTGGAGAATGATGTCTGAACGGCCGATATAGACGATTGCGGTATCGGTCATGCCCGCCAGAACGGCGGCCAGCCTCTCGGCTGTCTCGGTCTCCAGTCCTTCGAGAAGATCGTCGATGAAAAGCCAGCGCGGCTTGAGCAGGATTGCGTTTGCGACCCGGACACAGGCCTGCTCCTCGGAATCAAATTTCTTGTCCCAGCGGATATTGTCATCCATGCGCGGAATGATGTGTCCCAGGCCGCATTTCTCCATCGCTGCCAGAAAATCCTCTTCCTTGAATTTCTGCGGGCTGCGCGGATAGCAGAGGATTTCACGCAAGGGCGCCGCGGGAAGATAGCCATGCTGGGCAACGAACAAGGTTTCCTCGCGTGGCGGCACGGTGATGGTACCCCTTCCCCACGGCCACAGACCTGCAATCGCGGCAAAGAACAGCCTGCGGTTTACGCCCTGGTCGCCATTGACGATGACCCGGTCGCCGAGATTGATCTCGACCGGTGCCTCGCGCAGCTGGAAAACACGTGAAAGATCCTGGCCGCCGGCATCGGGGCAGATTTCCACCGACGTCAACCTGACCGGCCCGGATGGCGACTTCTCGACATCGATGACATTGCCATGCCGCTCGATGCTGTCCATCTGGATCAGCGCGTTGCGGAAGGTCGAGACGCGCTGCAATGTTGCCTTCCAGCTGGCAATGGGTCCGAAATTGTCGATATACCAGCGCAGCGCGACATTGACCTGGTTGAAGGCGCCGACAGCCATCATCAGGCCGCCGAAACTGAGGCTTCCGGAGAAATAGACCGGTGCGGCGATGAGGATTGGTGCAACGATGGCAAGCCAGCCATAGCCGGATGAAACCCACGTCAGATGGGTCAACGCCATGGCAAGGCCGCGAATAACGCGCAGCACCGCATTGATGTCTTCACCGATGCGGTGACGCTCGTTCTTTTCACCCCGCGCAAGCGTGATGGCCGTCAGGTTTTCACTAGCCCGCATCAGCGAGAAACGCAGTTCCGCTTCCTTGGAATAGCGCTCCGCATTCAGCGGCACCAGCCGGTAGCCAACGATGTTGCTGAGGAAGGATGCGGAACCCGCATAGATCAGCGCGGCCCAGACCATGTAGCCGGGTATGGCGACCATGCTGCCATTGATCTCGATGGCAAAGCCCGCAGACAGGCCCCACAGCACGCCGATGAAGCTGACAAGCAGGATCGTCGCATTGACGAGACCGATGGCAAGGGCCGTGCTGCTTTCGGCAAGATTGCGCACATCGTCATGCAGGCGCTGGTCTGGATTGACGGCAATGGCGCCGAAGCCCGAAAGCCTTGCGGCCCTTCCCGGCTTGAACCATTCGTCTACCATGTCCTTCGCCAGACCTTCGCGCATGTTCAGCGCCGTCATCTGGTTCAGCCACGTCTGGAAGACGTTGAGCAGCAGGAGCGAGCCGGCAATGATCGCGAAAACTTCGAGCTGGTGCAGGAACGCATCCAGATCGCGCCTTTCCAGCGCATTATAGAAAGGTGCATTCCACTGGTTCAGTTTGACCTGCCCATAGGCCGTTACCAGAATGATGGTCAGCAGGGCAATCATGAGCAGGATGAGCCTGTTGCGGACGGGAGATGTCCAGAAGGCGCTGCCCATCATTCCCAGTTGCGATCTGAACGTCAGATCGAAAGACGGGTAATTGCTCGCCTCTGTCGACAGATTACCTTGCGCCATCAGTACCTTGCCATTTCCTGCTATTGCCTAGTCCGGACCGTTGAGCAGACGATGTTGATTTGCACCCGCCAAGACAGCAATAGCATTCCATTGAAGCTTGTCTACCGGCGACACGAAACCCGCAAATTAGCAGCCGCTCGAATGATAGGGAGCATTGAAATGTTCCTTGCTTTCTTTGCGTGCATTGCACAAAGTCCCAGCAATCAAAGCGGAGCGAAACGATCCGCGCAAACCGGAATACCGGGCAAGGGAACGCATGTCGATCAAAGCAAGCATCTACCACCTGACCCATTACAAGTATGACAGGCCAATCCGGCTCGGACCGCAAATCATACGCCTGAAGCCTGCGCCTCATTCCCGCACCCATGTCATCAGCCATTCGCTGAAGGTGACGCCTGCAAATCATTTCGTGAACCTTCAGCAGGATCCCTACGGCAATTTTCTGGCGCGCTACGTCTTTCCCGACCCCGTCACGGAGTTGAGGATAGAGGTCGATCTCGTCGCCGACATGACGGTCTACAATCCCTTCGACTTCTTCGTGGAGGAAAGCGCCACCTACTGGCCTTTCGAATATCCCGAGACATTGAAGGCCGATCTTTCGATTTACCAGACGCCGGAGCCATCCGGCCCGCTGCTGACGGACTATCTGAAAACCATCGACTGGACATCCGGCCAGCCAACGGTCGACATGGTCGTTGGCCTCAACGCCCGCCTGCAGCGCGATATCGGCTATGTCATCCGCATGGAAACCGGTGTCCAGACACCCGAGGAAACGCTTGGCACCGCCAAGGGCTCCTGCCGCGACACAAGCTGGTTGCTGGTGCAGATCCTGCGCCATCTCGGCTTTGCGGCGCGTTTCGTCTCAGGCTATCTCATTCAGCTGACGCCTGATCTCAAGGCGCTGGATGGCCCATCGGGAACGGAAGTGGATTTCACCGATCTCCACGCCTGGGCAGAAGTCTATCTGCCCGGCGCCGGCTGGGTCGGGCTCGATCCAACCTCCGGGCTTCTGACGGGCGAAAGCCACGTACCCCTTGCCGCAACGCCGCATTACAGCAATGCCGCGCCCATTTCCGGCGGTTACTATGGCGAGGCCAACACCGAATTTGCCTTCGACATGAAGGTTTCCCGCGTGGCCGAGCATCCGCGCATCACCAAGCCGTTTTCGGACGAAAGCTGGGATCGCCTGAATGCGCTGGGCGAACAGGTGGACAAGGTTCTGGCTGAGCAGGATGTGCGCCTGACGATGGGCGGCGAGCCGACATTCGTTTCCATCGATGATTTCGAATCCGGCGAATGGAATACCGATGCCGTCGGCCCCACCAAGCGCGAAAAGGCCGATGTGCTGATCCGCAAGCTGCGGGAACGTTTCGCGCCCAACGGCTTCCTGCATTACGGACAGGGCAAGTGGTATCCCGGCGAAAGCCTGCCGCGCTGGACGTTTTCGCTCTATTGGCGAAAAGACGGGCAGCCGGTCTGGCACAATCCGGATCTGGTGGCGCGCGAAGGTGTCGATACCGGCGTCACCGCCGAAGACGCCGAAAAGCTGCTGACCAACATCGCATCCAACATCGGCATTGCGCCGGAACTGGTGCTGCCGGCTTATGAAGATCCGGCTGAGTGGCTGATCAAGGAAGGCAATCTGCCCGAGAATGTCGATCCCTCGAACTCCAAGCTGAAAGACCCGGAAGAGCGCAACCGCATCGCCCGCGTCTTCGAGCGTGGCCTGACCACGCCCACGGGCTATATTCTGCCGGTACAGGCATGGAATGCCAAGGCGACCTCGTCCAGACGCTGGATGAGTGAGAAGTGGAAGACCCGGCGTGGCCGCATCTTCCTCGTCCCCGGCGACAGCCCGGTTGGCTACCGCATTCCGCTCGGCACCCTGCCCTATGTTCCGCCGTCAAAATTTCCCTATATCCACCCCGCCGATCCCTCGGTGCCGCGTGGACCATTGCCCGATGCCACGCCGCCGTCCGCACGCGCCCTGCCGGAAGCCTCGTTTCAGGCGTCCGACAGCGCATCACAGGAGCGCATCGAGCAGTCGATCAGCGATATCCACGGCGAAGTGCGTACCGCCATGTCAGTGGAGGCGCGTGATGGGCGCCTTTGCGTCTTCATGCCGCCTGTGGAGCGTATCGAGGATTATCTCGATCTCGTCGGCGCCGCAGAAGCCGCCGCCACGGATCTTAACCTTCCCGTCCATATCGAGGGCTATACGCCCCCACATGACGAGCGGATGAATGTCATCCGCGTCGCGCCCGATCCCGGCGTTATCGAGGTCAACATTCATCCGGCTGCCAGCTGGAAGGACTGTGTCGATATCACCACCGCCGTCTATGAGGATGCGCGCCAGACCCGGTTGGGTGCGGACAAGTTCATGATCGATGGTCGCCACACCGGCACCGGCGGCGGCAATCACGTGGTCGTCGGCGGCGCCAATCCAGCAGACAGCCCCTTCCTGCGCAGGCCGGACCTGCTCAAGAGCCTGGTTCTACACTGGCAGCGCCACCCGTCACTGTCCTACCTCTTCTCAGGCCTCTTCATCGGTCCGACAAGCCAGGCACCGCGCATCGATGAAGCCCGTCATGACAGCATGTACGAGCTGGAAATCGCCATGGCCCAGGTGCCGATGCCCGGACAGGGCACACCGCCTTTGCCGTGGCTGGTGGACCGCCTGTTCCGCAACCTGCTGACGGACGTGACCGGCAATACGCACCGGTCCGAAATCTGCATCGACAAGCTGTTTTCGCCCGATGGCCCGACGGGCCGCCTTGGCCTTGTCGAGTTCCGTGGCTTTGAAATGCCGCCGAATGCGCGCATGTCGCTCGCCCAGCAATTGCTGGTCCGCGCTATCATCGCCCGCTTCTGGAAGAACCCCGTTGGCGGCAAATTCGTGCGCTGGGGCACCGCGCTGGCCGACCGGTTCATGCTGCCGCATTACATCTGGGCAGACTTCCTCGATGTTCTCGCGGACCTCAAGGACAACGGCTTTGATGTGAAACCGGAATGGTTTGCCGCACAGCTGGAATTCCGCTTCCCCTTCTTCGGAGAGGTCGAATATGAAGGCTCCAAGCTGGAGCTTCGCCAGGCACTGGAGCCGTGGCATGTCATGGGCGAACAGGGTGCCATCGGCGGCACCGTGCGTTATGTGGATTCCTCGGTTGAGCGTTTGCAGGTGCGGCTGGAAACGTCCAATCCGTCCCGCTACACGGTGGCCTGCAACGGGCGGGCCGTGCCGATGAAGCAGACGGATGATTCAGGCGTCTCGGTGGCCGGTGTCCGCTTCAAGGCATGGCAGCCCGCGCAGGGGCTACATCCGGCATTGCCGGTCAACACTCCGTTGACCTTCGACATTTATGATACATGGTCGAGCCGATCGATCGGCGGATGCATCTATCATGTTGCTCATCCCGGCGGTCGCACCTATGAGACTTTCCCCGTCAATGGCAACGAAGCGGAAGCAAGGCGGCTTGCGCGTTTCGAACCCTGGGGGCATACGGCCGGTCACTATGCTTTGTGGCCGGAGGCTGCGTCCCCGGAATTCCCGCTGACGCTAGATTTGAGACGCCCGCAGGGAGTGTGACTTGGCAAAGGCACCGGCAATGGAACGGACAGGCGAAGAAACCGGCATGGCTTCCATGCTGGGCTATCGTGCCATGCCCGGCATTGCCGATGAGATGCTGGATATCCATGGCCGCATCCGGCCCGTCTGGCAGCCTTTCGTCAATGCGCTTGGCCGCATGGAAGACCGGGAACTGCACGAGCGTTTTTCGCGCACCGACCGCTACCTGCGCGATGCCGGCGTTTTCTACCGCGATTACAGCGCGCATGGAAATACCGAGAGAAACTGGCCGATATCCCATATTCCCGTCCTGATCGACGAGAAGGAATGGGAGGCGGTCTCGAAAGGCCTCGTCCAGCGCGCCAATCTGCTGGAACGCATCGTCGCGGATTTCTACGGTGAAAACCAGCTCGTCCAGCAGGGCTTCGTGCCCCCGTCGCTTCTGGCATCCAACCCGGAATATCTGCGCCCTCTGGTGGGCGTGAAGCCCGCAGACGGCCACTACCTGCATTTCTGCTCCTTCGAGATCGGTCGCGGTCCCGACGGCAACTGGTGGGTGCTGGCGGATCGCACCCAGGCACCGTCAGGCGCGGGCTTTGCGCTGGAAAACCGGGTGGCCACCACCCGCGCCTTTTCCGATATCTATGCCGAGGCGCATGTGCATCGGCTGGCTTCCTTCTTCGGAAGCTTCCGCGATACGTTGCAGGCGCGCAGGCAGAACCCGGATGACCGGATTGCCGTGCTGACGCCCGGCCCTGCCAGCGAAACCTATTTCGAGCACGCCTATATTGCCCGCTATCTCGGCTTCATGCTGCTGGAAGGCGAAGACCTGACCGTCGTCAACAACCGCGTCATGGTGCGCACCGTGGCGGGGCTGAAACCCATCGGCGTCCTGTGGCGGCGGCTGGATGCGTCCTATACCGATCCGCTTGAGCTGGACCAGAACTCCCATATCGGCACGCCCGGCATGGTGCAGGCCCTGCGCTCCGGCTCGCTCAGCATCGTCAATGCGCTTGGTTCCGGCATTCTGGAAACCCGCGCACTTCTGGCATTCCTGCCTGCCATCTGCCGCCAGCTTCTGGGCGAGGATCTGGCCATGCCCTCCATCGCGACCTGGTGGTGCGGACAGCCGACGGAGCGCGAGCACGTGGCGCGCAACATCGAGCGCATGGTCATCGGCCCCGCCTATTCCCGCCTGCCCTTCTTCGATGACAATGGTCAGTCTGTCCTTGGCTCGACGCTGCTTGAAACCGCAAAGGATTCGATTGGCGACTGGCTGGCAAGCGACGGCCACAAGCTGGTCGGGCAGGAAGTCGTCACGCTGTCCACCACCCCCGCCTATGTCGATGGCAAGCTGGTACCGCGCCCCATGAGCCTTCGCGTCTTTGCGGCCCGCACGCAGGATGGCTGGCAGGTCATGCCCGGCGGCTTTGCCCGTATCGGCCGCAGCAACGACACGGCCGCCATTGCCATGCAGACGGGCGGCAGCGCCGCCGATGTCTGGATCGTATCGGACAAGCCCGTGGAGCGGACGAGCCTTCTGCCTGCGGAGGAGAACTTCACCCGTAACATGCCGGGCAGCCTGCCCAGCCGCGCAGCCGACAATCTGTTCTGGCTCGGTCGCTATATCGAGCGCGCCGAAGGGGCGCTCCGCATTCTGCGCGCATGGCATTCGCGCTATGCCGAATCGGCCGACCCGAAACAGCCGCTTCTCGCCCACGTCACCGAATATCTCGAAACACTCGATGTCGACGTCAAGGAAGCCGTACCCTCAAGCCTGATTGCCAATCTCAACAGCGCGATCTATTCCGCCAGCAATATCAGAGACCGGTTCTCGCCGGATGGCTGGCTGGCGCTGAATGATCTGGCAAAGACCGCCCGCCGCTTCCAGAGCAAGGTCGCAGCCGGTGACGACGCAACCCATGCCATGACGGTGCTGTTGCGCAAGCTGGCAGGCTTTGCCGGTCTGGTCCATGAAAACATGTATCGCTTTACCGGATGGCGCTTCCTGTCCATCGGTCGCTACCTGGAACGTGGCCTGCATCTCACACGGCTTTTAGGCCATATGAGCGGGCCTGACGCGCCGGATGGGTCCTATGACATGCTGCTGGAAATCGGCGACAGCGTCATGACTCACCGCCGCCGCTACAACGTCAACACGGCAGCACTGACGGTGATGGACCTGCTGGGCCTTGATCCGCTCAACCCCCGCTCCATCCTGTTCCAGCTCAATGAAATCCGCACGGAGGTAGAGCAATTGCCCAATGCCTTCGTCAACGGCCAGATGTCGAGCTTCTATCGCGAGGTCATGCGTGTCCATTCCGGCCTCGCCGTGATGACGCCGGAAAACCTGTCGCCTGCCGTCTTCCGGCAGCTGGAGCAGGATCTGGAGCATCTCTCGGACCTTCTTGCCCAGACATATCTCGGATAGACCATGCTCTACGACCTATCGCTGCACATGGGTTATCTTTACGATACGCTGGCATCCGGTGCCCGCCACGTCATCCGCGTCATGCCATTGTCCGTTCCCGGCAGGCAGCGGCTGATTGCGGGCAGCCTGACCGTCACGCCCTCACCGGATGAGCGGGTGGTCTTCGATGATTTCTTTCGTCAAAGCGCCACGTCCGTGCTGCTGCGCGCACCCCACGACAAGCTGGACATTCGCATGCAGGCGCGTGTTTCGGTCGAAACACCATCGCTGACCGCCGACTTTTCCCCTGAGCTTGGCCGACTGGCCGCGGAACTGGCCAGCGTCTGGTCCCTTGACCCGCAATCGCCGCATCATCTTGCGGGCGCAAGCCCCCGTATCGGCGATAACGCCGCGATTGCCGCCTATGCGCGGGAAACCGTCAAGGCTGGAATGACCATCCGTGAAATCGCGATGGCCATGTGCCGACGCATCCATACCGACTTCACCTATGACAGCGAGGCAACCACTGTTGACACCACGCCTGCGGAAGCCTTCAAGCTGAAACGCGGCGTATGCCAGGATTTCTCGCATATCATGATTTGTGCCCTGCGCAGCCTGGGCATTCCAGCCGGATATGTCAGCGGCTTCCTGCGTACCATTCCCCCCGCCGGAAAAGAACGCCTTGAAGGTGCAGACGCCATGCACGCCTGGGTGCGCGTCTGGTGCGGCGAGGCGGAAGGCTACATCGAACTCGATCCGACCAATGACATTGTCGCGGGCTGCGACCACATCGTCGTCGGTTACGGACGCGACTATTCCGATGTCGCGCCCGTCATCGGTGTCCTCAAAAGCTACGGAAACCAGCAGACGACCCAGGCGGTCGATGTTATCCCGGTCAGGGCGTGATGCCCCAAAACCAGACAGGCACGTGCCAGGACGATGCAACCTTTCATAAAAGTCGCAACCATTTGTTTCAATTTTAGAATTCACTAAATATTTGCCTTCCGAGTTAGCGAATCCTACATCCGCTCGGCGCTACACCCTTGGCCAGCTATGAACTCCAAAGAGTGTGGACATGATGTTCGAACGGTTTGACACCATGAGATGCCTGCGCAGGCTGCTTGCCGACAGGCAAGGCAATTTCGCTATGATTACCGCTCTGGCTCTTCCCATGTTGATGGGAGCGGCGGGAGTCGGCCTTGAATTTACCCGCGCAATGCAGGTGAAATCCGACCTGCAAAACGCAGCCGACGCCGCTACCTTGAGCGCGGCGACCCAGTTTCGTGAATCCGAAGGCAAGAAGAGCGACGAAGAGCTGAAGGCGCAGGTGGCGCAAATCATGATGGGGCAAAGCGTCACCAAGGAATTGTCTGAGGCGGAAGCAAAGATCCTCGAAAACAGCATCAACAGTGTCACAAGCCGAAACGAGACAACCAAAGGAACAAATTTCAAGATTTCGACGACCGTCAATTATCGGCTGCCGCTCAATCCGCTTCTTGGGCTTGTCGGGGCCACCTCGCTGACGCTCAGCGCCACCAGCACAGCGGAAAGCAGCTTCAACAACGGCGCGCCGCTATCGCTTTATCTTGTGCTGGATCATTCAGGCTCGATGGCGTTCAAGACAGACAGCATCGACAGCCGCAAAAGCACTTGCTCCAACTATGACGAGGCAAGTTGGCCAAAGCCGATGAGGAGCAACCGTCCATGCTACATCGACAAGATGACCTCGCTGAAGACGGCTGTCAGCTTCCTGCTCGATACGCTCAACAAGTCGGACCCCACCGCCAAGTCGAATGGCAATCCGGCTTCGCAACTGGTGAGAACGAGTGCTGTCGCCTATAATGACAAGGCTTCACCGACGCAGGGCCTGGACTGGGGCACGAAGCGGGCCAGCGGCTATGTGAATGCGCTTTCGGCAACGGGTGGAACGGACGCCACCGGTGCGTTGAATGCCGCCTTCAATGCCTTGAAATCCACCAACGCAAGCGAGATTGAAGCCCACAAGCAGGCCGGAAACAAGTCGTTCCAGCGGATCATCGTATTGATGACGGATGGCGAAATGACCGGCAACAGCGCAAGCTGGTCCTATCCCGTCGACAACGCCGTGCGCACCACCTGCGCCCAGGCCAAGGCGGACGACATAAAGATCTTCACGGTCGCCTTCATGGCACCGGACCGTGGCAAATCGCTTCTGCAGGCCTGCGCCACCAGCGCCGAAAACTACTACGCGCCTGAGAACATGGAAGAGATTGTCGAGGCTTTCGGGGATATTGCGCGCAAAGCTTCCGGAAACGTCAGCCGCCTGACGAATTGATATCTGCAATATTGCGCATCGGACGCCGCAAGAGCCCTGCCACTCTTGCGGCTTTTCTTCGTCTGAACCTCGTGTTTGACGCGATTCAAACGGTATAATCATACCAGACCTCCTTAAATCGGTTGTTGCCAGAGGCTGTGAACGATGCATAAATCGCAACTGATGCTCTATGACGGATCGACAGAATCAGGCCCACTCCTCCCATCAAGGTACTGACCGACCAATGATCAACAAACTTGTTACCAACGACCTTCCCCGCCCCGCGCCCCGCAGTTCGGAACCGGACGTTCTTGCCAGCGAAATCATAGAACGACTGACCTACCGCATAGGCAAGGACGTCAAGGTCGCCAAGCCGCATGACTGGCTGACGGCCACCATTCTGGTCATCCGTGACCGTGTCATCGACAAGTGGATGGAATCCACCCGCAAGGCCTATCAGAATGATTCCAAGCGCGTTTACTACCTGTCGCTGGAATTCCTGATCGGCCGCCTGATGCGCGACGCCATTTCCAATCTCGGCCTCATGGCAGAGATCAAGGATGCGCTGACCTCGCTCGGTGTGGAATTCGACGTGATCGCCGGACTGGAGCCGGATGCAGCACTGGGCAATGGCGGCCTTGGCCGTCTGGCGGCCTGCTTCATGGAGTCCATGGCAACCGTCGATATTCCCGCCTATGGCTACGGCATCCGCTATGTGCATGGCCTCTTCCGCCAGCAGATGGCCGATGGCTGGCAGGTGGAACTGCCGGAAACATGGCTTGCGCACGGCAATCCGTGGGAGTTCGAGCGTCGCGAGAGCTCCTATGAAATCGGCTTCGGCGGCAGCGTCGAGATCGTCGGCGGATATGAGGAGCCACAGCGCTTCGTCTGGAAACCGGCAGAGCGCATGATTGCCACCGCCTATGATACGCCGGTTGTCGGCTGGCGCGGAACCCGCGTCAACACGCTGCGTCTCTGGTCGGCCCAGCCCATCGACCCCATCCTTCTCGACGCCTTCAATGCCGGTGACCACATCGGCGCGCTGCGGGAAAGCAACAAGGCCGAGGCGCTGACACGCGTCCTCTATCCCGCCGACGCGAACCCAGCCGGTCAGGAGCTTCGCCTGCGGCAGGAATATTTCTTCTCGTCTGCCTCGCTTCAGGACATTCTGCGCCGTCACCTGCAGCAATATCCTGACTTCACCAATCTGGCGGAAAAAGTCTCCATCCAGCTCAACGATACCCATCCGGCAATTTCGATTGCGGAAATGATGCGCCTTCTGTGCGACATGCATGGGCTGGATTTCGAAGAGGCCTGGGCCATCACCCGCGGAACCTTCTCCTACACAAACCACACGCTTTTGCCGGAAGCGCTGGAAAGCTGGCCGGTGCCGTTGCTGGAACGACTTTTGCCGCGCCACATGCAGATCATTTATGCGATCAACGCCAACACGCTTCTTTTCGCCCGCAAGGAAAAGAAGATGGTCGATCAGCAGATCCGCTCGATCTCGCTCATCGAGGAAGCTGGGGAGCGTCGTGTCCGCATGGGCAACCTCGCCTTTATCGGCTCCCACTCCATCAACGGCGTGTCGGCGCTGCACACCGAACTGATGAAGGAGACGGTGTTTTCCGATCTCCACACGCTCTTTCCAGACCGCATCAACAACAAGACCAACGGCATTACGCCGCGCCGCTGGCTGATGCAGTGCAATCCAGGCCTTACCGACCTCATCCGCCAGTCCATCGGCGACGAATTTCTTGACGATGCGGAAAAGCTGATCGCTCTCGACCGTTTTGCCGACGACCAGGGCTTCCGGGACAAATTCGCGGAAATCAAGCGCCAGAACAAGGTTCGCCTGGCCAATACGGTGGCCCAGCGCATGGGCATCCGTGTCGATCCCTCCGCCATGTTCGACATACAGATCAAGCGGATACACGAATACAAGCGTCAACTGCTCAACCTGATCGAGGCCGTCGCGCTTTATGATCAAATTCGTTCCCGCCCGGAACTGGATTGGGTGCCGCGCGTTAAGTTCTTCGCTGGCAAGGCAGCACCGAGTTATCACAACGCAAAGCTCATCATAAAGCTCGCAAACGATATCGCGCGTGTCATCAATAACGATCCGGCGGTGCGCGGGCTTCTGAAAGTGGTATTCATTCCGAATTATAACGTGTCCCTTGCCGAGATCATGGTTCCGGCGGCTGACCTGTCGGAGCAGATTTCGACGGCTGGCATGGAAGCATCCGGGACAGGCAACATGAAGTTTGGTCTGAATGGCGCGCTAACCATCGGCACGCTCGATGGTGCCAATGTCGAGATGCTCGAGCATGTCGGCAAGGAAAACATCGTGATTTTCGGCAAGACCGCAGATGAGGTCGCCCAAGCCCGCAGCGAAGGCCACAATCCCCGTGCCATCATCGAAAACTCTGCCGAACTGTCACAGGCAGTGTCCTCCATCGCATCCGGCGTCTTTTCGCCAGATGACCGATCCCGTTTTTCGGCACTGATGGACGGTATCTACAGCAATGACTGGTTCATGGTCGCAGCAGATTTCGACGCCTACGCGCAAGCCCAGCGTGACGTCGACGCCATGTGGAGCGACCCGAAGAGCTGGTACCAAAAAACAGTACACAATACGGCACGCATGGGCTGGTTCTCGTCCGACCGGACGATCCGGCAATATGCCACCGACATCTGGAGAGCTTGATGAAGAAACCGCTCAATTCTGCCGAAGAGAAAAAGACTGTTGCCATAAGCAAGGCTGAAATCGAGGCAATCAAGAGCGGTTTGCATTCCAACCCCTTTGCTGTGCTCGGCGTCCACCAGACGCCGGGCGGCTTTGTCGCGCGGTGCTTCATTCCCGGTGCCGAAGAGGTGACCGCCATGACGCTGGACGGCACTGTTGCCGGCGAACTGGTGCGCACCGACGAGGCAGGCTTCTTCGAAGGCCCCGTGGAGCTGTCAAAGCGCCAGCCGATCCGTTATCGCGCCCTGCGCGAGGATGCTGAATGGGCTGTGACCGATCCCTATAGCTTTGGTCCCGTGCTTGGGCCAATGGATGACTATTATGTTCGGGAAGGATCGCATCTGCGCCTTTTCGACAAGATGGGCGCCCATCCGCTGAAGCACGAAGGTGTCGAAGGTTTTCATTTCGCTGTATGGGCACCCAATGCACGGCGCGTCTCGGTCGTTGGCGATTTCAACAACTGGGATGGCCGCCGCCATGTCATGCGGTTCCGTAAGGACACCGGCATCTGGGAAATCTTTGCGCCGGATGTCTATTCCGGCTGCAGCTACAAATTCGAGATCATCGGCCCGCATGGCGAATTGTTGCCGCTAAAGGCCGACCCCTATGCACGTCGGGCAGAGCTTCGCCCGAAGAATGCATCGGTCACGACGCCGGAACTGGTCCAGGAATGGAGCGACGAAGCGCACCGCAAGCATTGGGCCAGCATCGATCAGCGCCGCCAGCCGATCACGATCTACGAAGTCCATGCATCCTCCTGGCAGTATGGCGAAGATGGCTCGTTTCTGACATGGGACGAACTGGCCGCACGGCTCATCCCCTACTGCACGGATATGGGCTTTACGCATATCGAGTTCATGCCGATATCGGAGCATCCCTACGATCCCTCCTGGGGCTACCAGACAACCGGTCTCTATGCACCGACCGCCCGCTTTGGCGAACCGGAAGGTTTTGCGCGCTTCGTCAATGGCGCACACAAGGTGGGCATCGGCGTCATCCTTGACTGGGTACCGGCGCATTTTCCCGTCGATGAGCACGGTCTGAAGTGGTTCGATGGCACTGCGCTCTACGAACATGCCGACCCGCGTCAGGGCTTCCATCCGGACTGGAACACTGCGATCTATAATTTCGGTCGCGTCGAGGTCATGTCCTATCTCGTCAACAACGCGCTCTACTGGGCCGAGAAATTCCATCTCGATGGCCTGCGCGTCGATGCCGTCGCCTCGATGCTCTATCTGGATTATTCGCGCAAGGAAGGCGAATGGGTCCCCAATGAATATGGCGGTCGGGAAAACCTCGAATCCGTGCGCTTCCTGCAGCAGATGAACACGCTGATCTATGGCGCCCATCCCGGCGTCATGACCATTGCCGAGGAATCGACCTCCTGGCCAAAGGTGTCGCAGCCGGTGCATGAGGGCGGGCTTGGCTTCGGCTTCAAGTGGAACATGGGCTTCATGCACGATACGCTGAGCTATTTCCAGCGCGAACCTGTGCACCGCAAATACCACCATCAGGAACTCAGCTTCGGCCTGCTTTACGCCTTCAGCGAAAACTTCGTTCTGCCCATTTCCCATGACGAGGTGGTGCACGGCAAAGGCTCGATGATTGCCAAGATGCCGGGCGACGATTGGCAGAAATTTGCCAATCTGCGCGCCTATTATGCCCTGATGTGGGGTTATCCCGGCAAGAAACTGCTGTTCATGGGCCAGGAATTTGCCCAGTGGAGCGAGTGGAACGAAAAGACATCGCTGGACTGGAACCTGCTGCAATATCATATGCATGAGGGAATGCGCCGCCTCGTGCGCGATCTCAACTTCATGTATCGCTCCAAGGGTGCGCTCCATGCCCGCGATTGTGAGCCGGAAGGCTTCCAGTGGCTCTCGGCGGATGATCACGAGAACTCCGTCTTTGCGTGGCTTCGTCTTGCACCGGGCGAAAAGCCGGTTGCCGTCATCTGTAATCTGACGCCGGTCTATCGGGAGAATTTCTACGTGCCACTGCCGACAGCCGGTCGCTGGCGCGAAGTGTTGAACACGGATGCCGAGATCTACGGCGGCAGCGGCAAGGGCAATGGCGGCCGCGTGCAGGCGGTGGATGCAGGCGGCACGATTGGAGCCACGCTGACACTGCCGCCGTTGGCCGTGATCATGCTGGAGCCGGAGAATTAAGCAATGTCCGCCGGACTAAGCTTCGAATTAAGGGACCTAAGACTTTTTATGGGAGGACTGCAATGAGTGAGAAAAGAATTCAGCCACTGGCGCGCGATGCGATGGCCTACGTGCTTGCCGGCGGCCGTGGCAGCCGCCTCAAGGAACTGACGGATCGTCGTGCAAAGCCAGCGGTCTATTTCGGCGGCAAGGCACGCATCATCGACTTTGCGCTGTCGAACGCCCTGAATTCCGGTATTCGCCGCATTGGTGTCGCCACGCAATACAAGGCCCATTCGCTCATTCGCCACCTTCAGCGCGGCTGGGACTTCTTCCGCCCGGAACGTAACGAGAGCTTCGACATTCTGCCCGCCTCCCAGCGCGTGTCGGAAACGCAGTGGTACGAAGGCACGGCTGACGCCGTCTATCAGAACATCGATATCATCGAGTCGCATGGCCCTGAATACATGGTCATTCTGGCGGGCGATCACATCTACAAGATGGACTACGAATACATGCTCCAGCAGCATGTGGACAGCGGTGCGGATGTGACCATCGGCTGCCTGGAAGTTCCACGCATGGAAGCCACCGGCTTCGGCGTCATGCATGTGAACGAGAAGGACGAGATCATCAACTTCATCGAGAAGCCCGCTGACCCGCCAGGCATTCCCGGAAACGAGAATTACGCGCTGGCCTCGATGGGCATCTACGTCTTCCACACGAAGTTCCTGATGGACTGCCTGCGCCGCGATGCCAGCGATCCCAATTCCAGCCGCGACTTCGGCAAGGACATCATTCCGCATATCGTCCAGCACGGCAAAGCCGTCGCCCACCGCTTTGCAGCGTCCTGCGTGCGTTCGGACTTCGAGCACGAGCCCTATTGGCGCGATGTCGGAACCATCGATGCCTACTGGCAGGCCAATATCGACCTCACCGATATCGTCCCGGATCTCGATATCTACGACAAGTCGTGGCCCATCTGGACCTATGCGGAAATCCTGCCGCCTGCGAAGTTCGTCCATGACGATGACAAGCGTCGTGGCTCCGCGACCTCCTCGGTCGTCGCCGGTGACTGCATCATCTCGGGGTCGTCGCTCAACCGAAGCCTGCTGTTCACAGGGGTCCGGGCAAATTCATACTCGCGCCTTGAGAATGCCGTAGTGCTGCCGAGTGTAAAGATCGGGCGTCACGCCCAGCTCAGCAATGTGGTGATCGACCATGGTGTCGTGATCCCTGAGGGACTTGTCGTCGGAGAGGACCCGGAACTCGATGCAAAACGTTTCCGTCGCACGGACAAGGGCATTTGCCTGATAACCCAATCGATGATCGACAAGCTGGATCTATAGACCTCATGAATGTTCTTTCGGTTGCGTCCGAAATCTATCCACTCATCAAGACCGGGGGGCTCGCCGATGTTGCCGGCGCGCTGCCCATCACGCTCAAGACATTCGGCGTTACCACCCGCACGCTCATACCCGGTTATCCGGCCGTCAAATCCGTCGTTACGGATGCGGTCAAGATCGCGGAAATGAACCTTCTGGGTGAGCACGCCGATATTCTCGAGGCTCACCACGAGGGTCTGGATCTCCTGATCCTCGACGCGCCGAATTACTACGATCGTCCGGCCGGACCTTACCTCGATTCGACCGGCAAGGATTTCGACGACAACTGGAAGCGCTTTGCCGCGCTTTCGCTGGCGGCGGCGGAAATCGCCATCGGCAAGTTGCCGGGGTGGAAACCGGACCTGCTGCACGCCCATGACTGGCAGGCGGCCATGGCGCCGGTCTACATGCGCTATGCCGAAACACCCGAGATTCCAAGCATCCTGACCATCCACAACATTGCGTTCCAGGGGCAGTTTGGCGCCAATATTTTCAGCCAGCTCGGCCTTCCCGCCCATGCCTTCAGCACGGAAAGCATCGAATATTATAATGACGTCAGCTTCCTCAAGGGCGGCATCCAGACGTCGACGGCGATTACCACCGTCAGCCCCTCCTACGCCGAGGAAATCCTGACCCCGGAATTCGGCATGGGGCTGGATGGTGTCATCCGCAGTCGTGCCCATGTCATGCATGGCATCGTCAACGGCATCGATGCCGATGTCTGGAACCCGGCGACCGATCATCTGGTCAACCACAATTATTCGCAGGCCAATCTCAAGCTGCGTACGCTGAACAAGGCGGCTGTCGCCAGCCATTTCCGCATCGATCAGGACAACGGTCCCCTTTTCTGTGTCATCTCCCGCCTCACCTGGCAGAAAGGCATCGACCTCGTCAGCGAAGTCGTGGACGACATCGTGGCCATGGGTGGGCGCCTTGTGGTGCTCGGCGCGGGCGAAATCTCGCTTGAAGGCGCCTTGCTTGCCGCTGCCTCGCGCCATCCGGGCCGCGTCGGTGTAGCAATCGGCTACAACGAGCCGCTATCGCACCTCATGCAGGCGGGCTGCGATGCCATCATTATCCCCTCGCGCTTCGAGCCCTGCGGACTGACGCAGCTCTATGCGCTTCGTTACGGCTGCATTCCCGTCGTTGCCCGCAATGGCGGCCTCAACGATACCGTCATCGACGCCAACCATGCCGCAATGGCGGCAAAGGTGGCGACCGGTGTGCAGTTCTCATCCATCACCGCCGAGGGTCTGCGACACGCCATTCGCCGCACGGTTCGCTTTTACGCCGAGCCGAAACTGTGGACGCAGATGCAAAAGCAAGGCATGAAATCTGATGTTTCCTGGGAAAAGAGTGCCGGCCTTTACGCCGAGCTTTACGCCCAACTTATTTCGAAAGGCCAATAAATGACGATCAACACCGTCCAGACCACACCCTTCCAGGATCAGAAGCCGGGCACCTCGGGTCTTCGCAAGAAGGTGCCGGTTTTCGCTCAGGAAAATTACGCGGAAAACTTCATCCAGTCGATCTTCGACAGCCTGGAAGGCTTTGAGGGTCAGACTCTGGTGATCGGCGGCGACGGTCGCTATTACAACCGTGAAGTCATCCAGAAGGCCATCAAGATGGCCGCTGCCGCTGGCTTCGGCAAGGTCATGGTCGGTCAGGGCGGCATTCTGTCGACGCCTGCTGCTTCCAACATCATCCGGAAATACAAGGCATTCGGCGGTATCGTCCTGTCTGCAAGCCACAATCCGGGCGGCCCGAACGAAGATTTCGGCATCAAGTACAATATCGGCAATGGCGGTCCTGCACCGGAGAAGATCACCGATGCGATCTTTGCCCGCACCAAGACAATCGACAGCTACCGCATTTCGGATGCTGCCGATGTCGATCTGGATGCCATCGGCACTGCAAAGGTCGATGATATGGTGGTCGAGATTGTCGATCCCGTCGCCGATTATGCGACATTGATGGAAGAACTGTTCGATTTCCCCGCGATTCGCGCGCTGATCGCAGGCGGCTTCAAGGTCGTGGTCGACTCGATGAGCGCGGTCACCGGCCCTTATGCGGTCGAGATCATCGAAAAGCGCCTGGGCGCGCCTGCGGGCTCTGTGCGCAACTCGGTTCCCCTGCCTGATTTTGGCGGCCACCACCCGGACCCAAACCTTGTCCATGCCAAGGAAATGTATGACGATGTGATGAGCGCCGATGGCCCTGATTTCGGCGCGGCTTCCGACGGTGACGGCGACCGCAACATGGTCGTTGGAAAGGGCATGTTCGTCACGCCATCCGACAGCCTGGCCATCATTGCCGCCAATGCCACTCTGGCGCCGGGCTATGCATCCGGCATTGCGGGCATTGCCCGCTCCATGCCAACCAGTGCCGCCGCAGACCGCGTGGCCGAAAAGCTCGGCATCGGCATGTTTGAGACGCCGACCGGCTGGAAATTCTTCGGCAACCTGCTGGATGCCGGCAAGGTAACCATCTGCGGTGAAGAAAGCTTCGGCACCGGCTCCAACCACGTGCGCGAAAAGGATGGCCTCTGGGCCGTGCTGTTCTGGCTGAACATTGTGGCAAGCCGCAAGGAAAGCGTAAAGGATATCGTCACCAGGCATTGGGCCGAATATGGCCGCAATTACTATTCGCGCCACGACTACGAAGAGGTCGATAGCGATGCTGCCAACACGCTGGTGTCCATCCTGCGAGAAAAGCTGGCAACCCTGCCCGGCACCACCTACGGCGCGCTGAAAGTGAAGGCGGCAGACGACTTCGCCTATAACGACCCGGTCGACCAGTCCGTCAGCAAGAACCAGGGCATCCGCATCCTCTTCGAAGGCGGCTCTCGCATCGTCCTGCGCCTGTCCGGCACAGGCACGGCGGGCGCGACCCTGCGCCTTTACGTGGAACGCTACGAGAAGGACCCTTCGCGTCACAACATCGAAACACAGGAGGCACTGGCCGATCTGATTTCGGCAGCCGACGCGATTGCTGGCATCAAGAAGCACACGGGGCGCGATGCGCCAACCGTGATTACGTGATGCATTGAATTAAGGTCAGCGCAGTGGGTGGGCCTCCGTCCGCCTCTGCCCTGCCCTATGCTGTACCTCTCCTCCACAGGAAGAAGATCGGCAAGACGCCGCGACTGAGTTCATATTAAAGGGTGAAGCGGGGCAAAAGCTATCCACGATTTGAATCTCCCTTGCTCGCGGGGGTAGATGCCCGGCAGGGCACAGGGATAAGCCCCACCCAAAAACCATAAAGACGAACGGACACATCATGCCCCCCACCGTTTCCCCATCAGGCGCCGTTCCCACGGCAAACGGCACGGCATTTTCTGTCTATTCCCGCCACGCCTCGCAGATCGACCTCTGCCTTTTCGATGCCACCGGCAACATTGAGACTGCCCGCCTGCCCATGCAGCGCGATGAAAACGACATCCACGTCGTCACAACGGAGGCCCCCATCGGCACCCGCTACGGCTTTCGCGCTCATGGCGTCTACGCACCTGATCACGGCCTGTGGTTCGATCCGTCGAAACTCCTGCTCGACCCCTATGCCACGCAGATCGACCGACCTTTCACGCAGGAACCTGCCCTTTTTGCCTTCGGAGCGGAAACGGCGCATATCGTGCCGAAAGCCATCGTCTCGCAGTACCAGCCGGTCAAACGCCTTCCTCCGCTTTTTTCGTCAACCGGCCTGATCTATGAAGTCGCCGTAAGGCCTTTCACCATCCTGCACCCGGATGTTCCAGACAGCATCAAGGGAACGGTCGCAGCCCTCGCTCACCCCGCGATCATTGCGCATCTCAAAACCATTGGTGTCGATGCGATCGAGCTGATGCCCATCACCGCCTGGATCGATGAGCGCCATCTGCCCCCGCTCGGCCTTACCAATGGCTGGGGTTATAACCCCGTTGGCTTCATGGCGCTTGATCCGCGCCTGTGCCCCGGCGGTGTGGAAGAATTGCGCGATACGGTTGCCACACTGCGCGAAGCAGGCATCGGCATCATTCTCGATCTCGTGTTCAATCACACAGGCGAAAGCGACCGCTTCGGCACGACGCTCTCCCTGCGCGGGCTGGACAATCTCAGCTATTACCGCCACCTGCCGGATGACCCCGGAACGCTGGTCAATGATACCGGCACCGGTAATACCGTGGCCTGCGACCATCCGCAGGTTCGCCAACTGGTTATCGATACGTTGCGACACTTCGTGGCCCATGCGGGCGTAGATGGTTTCCGCTTCGATCTCGCCCCCATTCTCGCCCGCACGGCAGCGGGCTTTGACGCCGCCAGCGAAACCCTTGCCGCCATCCATGCCGACCCGTTGCTGCATGACCGCATCATGATCGCCGAACCCTGGGATATCGGCCCCGGCGGCTACCAACTCGGCAACTTCCCGGAAAACTTCCTCGAATGGAACGACCGTGCACGGGATGATCTGCGTCGCTACTGGCGCGGCGATGCCAGCACGACCGGCACACTGGCCGATGCACTGGCCGGTTCCTCCGCCATCTTTTCGCGCCACAACCGGACCGCCACCCGCAGCGTCAACTTTCTTGCCGCGCATGATGGCTTTACGCTGCATGATCTCGTCTCCCATGAGACCAAGCACAATGAAGCGAATGGCGAAGACAATCGCGACGGGCACAATGAGAACTATTCCTGGAACAACGGCCAGGAAGGCGAAACCGACGATGCCGCTATCCTTGCTGCGCGCATCGATGATGTGAAGGCGCTGCTTTCCACCCTGTTCGTGACGCGTGGCACCATCATGCTGACGGCGGGAGATGAGGGTGGCCGCAGCCAGCGGGGCAACAACAATGCCTATTGCCAGGACAATGACATTACGTTCGTGGATTGGGCGGGCCTTTCGGCTGACCTGATCGACCACACCGCATTTCTGTGTGCGCTGCGAAAGCGGTTCGACGTCTTCCAGGAAACCGCGTTCTTCTCTCCCCACACGAAGGATGTCGAGTGGCTGTCGCCGACGGGTCTGCCCATGACGCTGGAGGACTGGCAAAGACCGGAGGGAACGCCGCTTGCCATGGTGCTGAAAACCAATGACCGGGAAACCGGCGAGGACGTGCGTCTTGCCATTCTCTTTAACCGCACGCGCGAGGTCGTGCCCTTCCAGCTTCCAGGCGCGTGGCAGCCGCTGGGTACGGATTTCGGCAACCCCGCCTTCCTGCCCGCACGGTCAGTGGTTTTTTACCTTCAGACATGAATATTGCACTGCAAAAAGGCAATTGTTCTTTCATCAGAGGGATGTAAGCTTCACCCGCTGATACCAGCCTTCAACCACGTCGCGAGGAACCATGTCCAAGGAAATCTCTCTGGCCGAGGTCAAAGGTCTTGTCGGTACCGAAGTCGGAACATCGGACTGGATTACGGTCGATCAGGCCATGATCGATGCCTTTGCCAAGGCAACCCTGGATGACCAGTTCATCCACACAGATCCTGAGCGGGCGAAAGCCGAAAGCCCCTTTGGCGGCACCATCGCCCACGGCTTCCTCACGGTGTCGCTGCTGTCTGCGATGAATTACAGTGCCCTGCCCAAAATCCGCGAACAAACCATGGGCATCAATTACGGCTTCGAAAAGCTGCACTTCGTCACGCCGGTCAAAAGCGGTGCCCGCATTCGCGGTCATTTCACCCTGGCCGAGGCCCGCTTTCGCGGTGCAGCTATGCTGATGAACACCTATGACGTGACGGTGGAAATCGAAAACGAGAAAAAACCAGCGCTGACAGCCCGCTGGACCACCATCAGCCAGTTCAACCCGGAAGACCGACCGGAGGGTGATTGAACCGTAAGCCTGATATCAGGCAGGCGCGTAAGGTGATGTGGCTCCGCTGTCTCATGAAACGAACGGAGCCGTTTCTATCAGGCAGATTTCTGCTTCTTTCGCAGGGAAACGAACACCAACAGGCCGGCAATCAAGCCATAGAGCGCCCATTTCATCGGAAGAACATCTGCCGTTTCGCTGCGAATGGGCAGGACGGTAACGGTGCCAGGGCGCGACTCGACGCCAGGCTTGCCCTGCGCCTTCGCCTCGGCAATCTCCTGGGGCGAGACGACCCATTCTGCGCCTCTCGTCTTGTCATAGGCCATGAACCCGCCACCGACGACAACAGCAACGACGGCTGCAGCCAGGATGTTTTTCGTGTTCGACATGGTGATACTCCTGCTTATTCTGCGTCTGCAAATTGCAGACATCATTCTTTCATCGAGCGAGAGGGCTTCACTTTGCCCTTGCTCCTGATGCTGTGGCGCTTGCGGTGCATGATCTATCACTGCATGCGTCACAACAGGCGCTTGGCCCGCGCCAGCAATAAGCAGGTTAAGCCAGGAAAACCAGTCCACATTTAAATGATTGTTAATACAGCAAACTTGCGAGTACCGCCGCATGCCACTGTCGCGGGAACCTCTGCTTTTGCTCTGCGTTCAATACCACACGCTTGAGGGGGAACGTCCATGGCAACACCGGTAACGCAGCCGATTGATTCAGCAGAGCCGAAAACTGAACTTAAACGCGTAATCGGGCCGGGGCTTCTGCTCCTGTTCATCGTCGGTGATATTCTCGGGACCGGAATTTACGCGCTAACGGGTCAGGTGGCCGCAAAAGTCGGCGGTGTTGTCTGGCTTCCCTTCCTCATTGCTTTCGGCGTGGCGCTGCTCACCGCCTGCTCCTATCTGGAACTCGTCACCAAATACCCGAAGGCCGCAGGTGCTGCACTTTACACCCATAAGGCGTTCGGCGTGCACTTCATCACGTTTCTGGTCGCTTTCACCGTCATGTCGTCAGGCGTCACTTCTGCCGCCACGGCATCACGCGCTTTTGCCGCCAATTTCACGACAGTCACCGGCTTTGATTTTGGCGCCTTCGGCGTCACCGGGGTCGCCATCGCCTTCATCGCCGCCATCGGGCTCATCAATTTTCGCGGGGTGGGCGAAAGCGTGAAGATGAATGTGGTGCTCACCGTCGTTGAACTGACCGGTCTGCTCATCATCATCGGCATCGGTTTCTGGGCCATCGGCAACGGTCAGGGCGATGTCTCACGCGTCTGGACCTTCGAGCCTGCTGGCGATACCGGCGTCATGTGGTCAGTCGTTGCCGCCACCACGCTTGCCTTCTTCGCCATGGTCGGGTTCGAGGATTCGGTCAATATGGCCGAGGAGTGCAAGCAACCGGCCCGCATCTTCCCGAAGGTGCTGCTGGGCGGCCTCGCCATCACCGGCGTCATCTACATTCTCGTCGCCATCTCGGCCATCACGCTGGTTCCCGCAGCCGAGCTTGGCGAAGGCGAAACGCCCCTTCTGAAGGTGGTAGCCGCCGGTGCGCCCAACTTCCCCATCGGCATTTTCGGCATCATTACCATGTTTGCCGTCGCCAATTCCGCACTCATCAACATGATGATGGCCAGCCGTCTGATCTACGGCATGAGCCGCGAGAACGTGCTGCCGCCAGCACTCGGCAAGGTCCACAAGGCCCGCCAGACCCCCTATATCGCCATCGTCTTCACATCCATCATCGCCATTGGCCTCATCGCCTTTGCGGGCGGCGTGCCAGCACTGGGTGGCACCACGGCGCTGCTGCTGCTCGGTGTCTTCACCATCGTCAACATCGCGGTGCTGGTGCTGCGCAAGGACAAGGTGGCGCACAAGCATTTCCGCACCCCGACCATCGTCCCCATCATCGGCGCGGCCAGCTGCTTCTTCCTCGTGGGACCATGGACAGGCCGCGACCCGGTTCAGTACTCGATTGCCGGTGTGCTGCTCTTCATCGGAGTGCTGCTATGGCTTGCCACGATCAGCTTCATGAAGATGCAGCGTAAAGCAGTTTAAAGAACGCAAATACGCCGTGGGCATGGTTGCATTCCATACCCACGGTGATAAATCGGAATTCCGGCTCCCATTTCAAAGGAAATTCCATGCCGGACTTCTCCACCCTCATGCTGTTCTCTGCCGCCGCAGTCGTGCTGACGGCAACGCCTGGTCCTGATATGCTGCTGATTGCATCACGCAGTGTCAGCCAAGGCCGCTCAGCCGGTTTTCTCACCTATGCGGGAATAGCCGCGGGCACATATTGCCACGCAATCGCTGCAGCCCTTGGTCTGTCCCAGCTGTTTGTGACTGTGCCCCTTGCCTATGAGATCGTACGCTGGGCGGGATGCGCCTACCTGCTCTATCTCGCATATAAGACAATTCGTTCGAAAAGTTCAGCCTTTGCCCCATCGGCGGGTCTTAAAAAACTGTCGGGAAAACGCATTTTCAGCGAGGGTCTGGCGACCAACATCCTCAACCCGAAAATGGCACTGTTCGTGCTGGCTCTCTTCCCGCAATTCATCGATCCGAATGGCTCCATACTGATCCAGACCGTGGCCCTCGCCAGCATCCTGAATGGCGTAGGGTTTCTGGTGAATGGTGCGGTCATTCTGCTGGGCACCAGCATCCGTCACCGGCTCTCCGCAGTCAGCCGTTTTCCGAAGCTGCCGCAATATTTGCTGGCGAGCGTATTTACCGGCTTGGCATGCCGTCTGGCATTGGGAAGCAGACCTTGAGAAAATATGTCAGGCGGAGCGTAACCTCTGCCTGACGCTTGTCGGCAACAAAACGCCTCAGGCGTCCCGCGCGCCCTCTTCCAGCAAGCCGAACACATAGTCCGCAAAAGACCGCCAGCACTCCACCCGGAACGTATCTTCCGTAACCCGCAAAAGCACCACTTCTGCCTTGCCGAACAGCGTGCGCGAGCAAGCTCCCACGGGGAAGGCTTCCAGCGAGAGATCCTGCGGGCATCCCGCGTTCAGCGTCGCTTCCGCGCCTTCGCCCGAGACTGTCATGGCCACGTTGCGGTGAGAAACGTCGGTGGCGGAATGGGCGGCGGTAACGCTTGCGCAGGCTTCCATCAGGTTGCTTTCGCCCTGGTCTATAACCAGCCACTCATCCGGCCCGAGCCAGAGTGCGGCGCGGAGGCCTGACGTGGTGGACGTTTTGGGCGTCTGCGGCAGGCTGATATCCAGCGTCTGCGAAAGCTCTGCAACCGCATCGGCCCTGGCGCGCAGCGAAAGCCTGTAGGCGGGCGCCGCAACCTTGATCGAAACATTTGCGGAACCGGCGCGAGCGCCTTCAAGAACCAGTGTGCGGTTTGCCACTATGAGATCAGCCATTGATGCGGCCCCCTTCCTTGTCGAAGAACACCATGTCCGTCACCTCAACGGCAATCGTCTTGTCGGCGAGCGGAATATACAGCGTTTCGCCCATCCGCGCCCGGCCACCGGCCACCAGCCCGAAGGCGATGGAGCGGCCAAGATTTTCAGACCAATAGGATGACGTCACATGGCCCAGCATCGTCATCGGTTTTGGCTGGTTTGGATCGGCCACGATCTGCCCACCCTCTTCCGGCACCTCATGCGGATTTTTTGGCAGCAGGCCAACAAGCTGCTTGCGCCCTTCACGCGTTAGATCAGGGCGCTGCAAGCCGCGGATACCGACAAAATCCGTCTTTTTCTTGGAAACCGCCCAGCCAAGCCCCGCATCGTCAGGCGTCACGGTCCCATCCGTATCCTGCCCCACGATGATATAGCCCTTCTCGGCACGCAGAATATGCATGGCCTCGGTACCATAAAGGCAACCGCCGACAGCTTCAGCCCGCTGCGCAATCTCTTTCCACACAGCCGGGCCGAAATCGGCGGGAACGTTGATTTCGAAACCAAGTTCGCCCGTAAAGGAAACGCGGAACAGCCGCGTCGGCACGCCGCATATCGTGCCCTCGGCAATGGCCATATGCGGGAATGCTTCCGGCGAAAGATCGATGCCCTCGACCAGCGGCGCAATCACTTCCCGCGCCTTTGGCCCCTGCACGGCAATAACGGCCCATTGCTCGGTGGCCGATGTCAGCCACACATTCAGCTCCGGGAATTCCGTCTGGAGATAGTCTTCCATATGGTGCAGCACGCGCGGCGCACCGCCGGTTGTCGTCGTCACATGGAAACGGTCTTCGGCCAGACGCCCGACAACGCCGTCATCATAGACGAAGCCATCTTCGCGGGTCATGATGCCATAGCGGCAGCGGCCGGGTTTCAGCGTGTCCCAGGCATTGGTGTAGAGCAGGTTGAGGAACTTGGCCGCATCCGGCCCGACAACCTCGATCTTGCCCAATGTTGACGCATCGAACACGCCAACCGTTTCGCGCACCGTCTTGCATTCGCGGTTCACGGCCTGGTGCATGTCTTCGCCAGCACGTGGGTAGAACCACGCACGCTTCCAGTTGCCCACATCTTCGAAAGCGGCCCCCGCTGCCTCTTCCAGCGCATGCATCGGCGTCTTGCGGGCGGGGTCGAACAGCTTGCCTCTGGAATGACCAACCAGCGTGCCGAACGTCACAGGCGTATAGGGCGCGCGGAAGGTCGTCAGACCCACCGTCGGCAGCGGGCGGCCCAAGGCCTCGGACGCGATTGCCAGACCATGCATGTTGGACATCTTGCCCTGATCGGACGCCATGCCATTGGTGGTGAAGCGCTTGATGTGCTCGATGGAATGCATGCCTTCGCGCACGGCAAGGCGGATATCCTTGGCGCAGACATCGTGCTGGAAATCGATGAAGGCTTTGACATTATCGCCTTCGCCCGCGCCTTCGGCAGCACCGATCATGCCGCCGGTCCAAGCATGCGCGTTGCTGGCGGAAAACTCCACCGCTCCACCGCCAGCACTCGCCGCCTCGGCAATGAGAGCGCCGAGGTCATCCGTGCCGTTGCAGGCACCGATCGAAACGCACTCCTGCACATGCACGTCTGGCAGAAAACGCTGATTTTCCGCGTCATATTTGAGCTTGCCGCGAGATTGCGAGAAGAGATGCACCGATGGCGTCCAGCCTGCGGAAACGATGAGCGCATCCACCTTGATCTTGCGCTTGGATGACCCGCCATTGCGACCAACCGTAATGGAGGAAACCCGCAGACGCCCCGTCGTATCATAAACGCTATGACCCGCCAGCACCTCGATGCCGAGTGTGCGCGCCTCATCCAGAAGCTTTGCATCCGGGCTGGCGCGGCAATCCACGATGGCGGCAATGGCGACGCCCGCCCGCTTCAGGTCAAACGCCGTCTCATAAGCCGAGTCATGCGCGGTATAGACACCGACATTGTGGCCAACGGCGACGCCATAATGGTTGAGATATGTGCGCGCAGCCGATGCCAGCATGATACCCGGCCGGTCATTATTGGCAAACACCATGTGCCGCTCGATCGCACCCGTCGCCAGCACAACCTTTTTGGCCCGCACCTGCCACAGGCGTTCGCGCGGTTCATGTCCCGGTGTGGCCAGATGGTCGGTCACGCGCTCGGCAAGGCCGATGAAATTGTGGTTGTAATAGCCGAATACCGTCGTGCGCTGCAAAACCTGCACATTCGGCATGGCTTTCAGCTCGGCCAAAGTCCTCTGCGCCCAATCATATCCGTTGAGGCCATCAATGGTCGCGCCGTTATCGAACCGCAATGCACCGCCAATATCGGCATTCTCATCAACCAGCATGACCTTTGCGCCGGTCTTTGCGGCGGAAAGCGCTGCCGTCAAACCAGCCACGCCACCGCCCGCCACCAGCACGTCGCAATGGGCAAAGCGGCTGGAATAATGGTCGTTGTCACCTTCCTTCGGCGCGCTGCCAAGGCCCGCCGCCCGGCGGATGATCGGTTCATAGAGCTTGTCCCAGGCAGCCCTCGGCCACATGAAGGTCTTGTAGTAGAAGCCCGCCACAAACATGGGCGAGAAGACATCATTGATTGCCCCCACGTCGAAGGAGAGCGATGGAAAGCGGTTCTGCGACGAGACGATGGCGCCATCGAACACTTCCTGCACCGTGGCGCGCACATTGGGTTGCTTGCGGCTGCTGTCTCGGGAAACATCGATCAGCGCATTCGGCTCTTCCGGCCCGGCGGACAAGAACCCGCGTGGACGGTGATATTTGAACGAGCGGCCAATCAGATGCACGCCATCGGCCAGAAGTGCGGAGGCAACCGTGTCACCCTGATAAGCCGTGTGGATCTTGCCGTCGAAGGTAAACCGCGCGGTGCGCGCAGGCGTCAGGCGGCCAGCGCCCTTGATACGGTAACCGCCGCTCATCGTGCCGCTCCTTCACTCGCCGCCATGATCGTCGCCTCATCGGGCTTCGGCTCACCCGCCTTGTAGGTCAGATGGATCTTGTCGGTTACGGAGTGGCGCGCCGCATTGAAGAAGCGGCCGCAGCCCTGAATATGCCGCCAGCGCTCAAACACCATGCCCTTGTCATTGTCGCGCATGAAGAAAAATTCGGAAAATTCCTCGTCGGAAATGGCCGAGATGTTTTGAGGCCGCGCAATATGCGCCTCGCCCGCCCAGCGGAACTCCAGCTCGGAACGCTCATCTTCACAATAGGGACAACGGATCAACAGCATGGTCTTGCCTCAAAGAGAGCTTTCCGGAACGATGGTTCCGGCGGGTTGGTCACACAGGCGCTTTCCCATGGTGATATAGGGATAAAGCCTGTTCATCAGTTCATCGACGGTCTTGAAGTCGCGGAAAACCTTGGTCTTGCCGAGATTGACGACGGCCATCATCATCGGGTTGATGTTGAGAACAACAGGCTCTTCCTGCCCGCCATCCTCCTTTTCCGCCACGAAATAGACCGCCTTGTCGCCAATCACGGGCGCGCAGAGCAAAATTCCCTCATTCGCCGCAAAGGGCCAGCCGGTTTCACCCTGCGCCTTGCGGATCGTCTGCATACGGAAATCTCCCACCTCGGGCACAAGCTTGCTGACCTGCAGAGGCGCAGTTGCCACAACAGCCGCAAGAAGTGCGCCCGGCATCATCAATGCGCCACCGCCGCAGCCGCTGCCTCATCGATCAGCCGTCCGGTGCGGAAACGATCCAGCGTCAGCCCCGCTGCCAACGGGTGCGGCTCGCCACGTGCGATCAGATGCGCAAAGAGATGTGCAGACCCCGGCGTCGCCTTGAACCCGCCCGTGCCCCAACCGCAATTAAGGAAGAGGTTCGGCACCGGCGTCAGGCTCTGAATCGCGGAACGGTCGGGCGTGTTGTCGGTAATGCCGCCCCATTGCCGCATCATCTTCACCCGCCGGAAAATCGGGAACAGCTCGCAGATCGCATCCAGCGTGTGGGTGATGATCTGCAAACCGCCGGTCTGGGAATAGGAATTATACTGGTCCGTACCCGCACCAATCACCAGCTCGCCCTTGTCGGATTGCGAAATATAGGCATGCACCGTGTTGGACATGACCACGCAAGGGAAAATCGGCTTGAGCGGCTCCGAAACCAGCGCCTGCAACGGGTTGGACGCCAACGGCACCCGCACATCGGCCATCTTCATGACGACGGAGGAATGGCCCGCCGCCGAAACGCCGATCTTCTTGGCACCGATAAAGCCCCTGTTCGTCTCAACACCCGTCACCGCACCGTCAGGCCCGCGCCGGATGGCCGTGACTTCGCAGTTCTGGATCACATGTACGCCACGGTCGGATGCCGCACGCGCATAACCCCAATTGACAGCATCATGCCGCGCCGTGCCGCCACGGCGCTGAAGCGCTGCACCGTTGATGGCATAACGGGCATTGGCGGAAATATCGAGCGGCGGACAGTAGGCCTTCGCCTGTTCCGGCGTCAGCCATTCATTGTCGATGCCATAGAGCCTGTTGGCATTGATATGGCGCTTGAAGCTCTGCTGGTCATGCACATTGTGCGACAGCATCATCACGCCACGCGCCGAATACATCACATTGTAGTTGAGATCCTGGCTCAAGCCTTCCCACAGCTTCAGGGAATGCTCGTAAATATCCATGCTCTCTTCATAGAGATAATTGGAGCGGATGATGGTGGTGTTGCGCCCGCTGTTGCCGCCGCCAATCCAGCCCTTTTCCAGAACCGCAATATTGGTAATGCCGTGTTCCTTGGCCAGATAATAGGCCGCACCCAGCCCGTGCCCGCCACCGCCAATGATGATGACATCATAGGACGCCCGTGGTTCGGGAGAGGCCCATTGCGCATCCCAGCCCTTGTGCCCGCGCAAAGCCTCACGAGCGACGGCGAAGACCGAATATTTGCGCATTGGCAATCCACTCCTTAAATACCGGTCGGGAAACCCGGCTCCATAGTCTTCCGGCAGAACCTTACACATGGCAAATGAAATAGAGCGGGAATGTTCATTTTGCGACGTGCCGACATAAAGTATCGACATGGCCGCTCGGAAAGCTTCAAAGCTCGCTTTTTAGGGGGTCTTGCACAGTTAACGTCTGGACTTCGCAAAAATGATCTGATATTGCACGTCACCAATCGCGCGGCCACACGGCCAACCGAACGATTTTTTGTTTGCTTGCGAATGCCATTATTCACACGGCAAAATAACCAACCAAAGGAACGGGATTCACGTGCAGGTACTAGTCCGCGACAACAACGTTGATCAGGCGCTTCGCGCTCTCAAGAAGAAGATGCAGCGCGAAGGCATTTTCCGCGAAATGAAGATGCGTGATTACTACGAAAAGCCATCTCAGAAGCGCGCACGCGAAAAGGCTGAAGCCGTTCGCCGCGTTCGCAAGCTGGCACGCAAGCGCATGCAGCGCGAAGGTCTGATTGCTGGCCCGCGCGCTCCGGCACGCTGATAGGCCGTCTTTTCGACGTTTTTGAATGCTTTTGGGGCGGGGGCGAATTTTTCGCCGCCGCTCTTTGAGTTTATGACCGTGGAACCGGCTCGTTAAAGGGAACCCATATCGCATGAACGCTGTTGATACCCGTGATTCCAGAAATCCGTTTTCAAGCGGTGTATCCCAGAGAGATAAGATGCGGTTTCGTTCCTCCTTGATCCTGTGCGGCGTCATTGCCGCGCTGTCCGGTTGCGCTACAAGCTCCCAGACCAATGACGTTTTCCAGCTGGATCGTGCCCAGGGCTCGGCGGAAAACATCACCTCTCTGACCTCGGTCATCAACGCCAATCCACAGGATCCCGAAGGCTACAACGTTCGCGGCTCCGCCTATGGACGCGCCGGTGACAGCAAGCGCGCCATCGCAGATTTCGAGCGGGCGCTGCAGCTCAATCCACGCTTTTATCAGGCCTACGCCAACCGCGCGCTCGTCTACCGCAACATGGGCCAGCAGCAGCAGGCGCTTCAGGACTACAACAGCGCGCTGCAGATCAACCCCAGCTACGACGTGGCTTTGATCGGCCGAGGCAATCTTTATCGCCAGACCGGCCGCGTCAACGAAGCCTTCAACGACTTCTCCGCCGCCATCAATCTCGACACCACCGACGGACGCGCATGGCACAATCGCGGCCTGATCTATCAGCTGCGCAACCAGCACGCACAGGCCATCGAGGACTTCTCCAAGGCCATCTCGCTGTCGCCGAACTCGCCAGAGCCCTATAATGGTCGCGGCATCTCCTACGTCGCGCTGAACGACGATGAAAATGCCTTTGCAGACTTCAACCATGCGATTGCGCTGAACGGCGATCTGGCAGAATCCTGGGCGAACCAGGCGCTGGTCTATGAGCGCCGTGGCGAAAGAGACAAGGCCGCGAAATCCTACGGCCACGCCGCCCGTCTCGACCCGAAATACAAGCCTGCCGTTGATGGCGTTGCCCGCACCCGTGGCGCCAGCGCTTCCTGAGGCACGTTTCCCTCACCACATCGAAGCCGGGCATGTCCCGGCTTTTTTCATGTCCGCTGTCGATGGAAACCGCAGCCTGACATCGGTCATTCACCGGCCTCTCCCGTTCAGCTTCGTGTCAGAATAGAGCCATAACCCTGCCTGCATCCACAGGGAGAGAACCGACATGAAGTATATGCGATACATGTTTGCCGCCGCCGTCATTCTGCAGATGGCAACGCCGAGCTTTGCCGCCACCATCGTCAAGGTCGTCGAAGGCGGCGAAGCCGGTGGGCCGATGACGTTGACACTGGACAAGGCCACCATCAAGGCCGGCGAAACGACATTCATGGTGCACAATGACGCCATGTCTGAAGAGCATGAAATGGTGCTGGTGAAGCTGAAATCGCCGGATCAGAAAATTGAGGTCGTCGCGGGCAAGGACCGGATCGATGAGAAGAAGCTCAAAAGCTTGGGCGAAGTCTCCGATCTCAAACCCGGCGCAGAAGGTGAGCTGAAGGCCAGGCTGACACCGGGCTCATACGTCCTGCTGTGCAATATCAAGGGCCATTATCAGGCCGGTATGCACGCCCAGCTGACGGTAACCAAATAAGCCTTCGGGCGGCATCACGCTGTTTTGAACAAGTCGCTGCCTGATGCCGCCCGCCTCCCGCCCCGCAATTCACCCTGTCACGCATGGCTGCAGCGGAGGCAAAAGGGGCCTGCCGACGAGAAACGCGTCTGCCTCAACCCACCTATGAATCAGTAGACGCTTGTACTCCCACACGCTCCCATGTCATGAGGAGGGCCTTCGTGGAGAGTGGCACATGACCAAGACAGTATCGGCCCGGCGGCTATTGGCCCATTTTGCTTGCGCGGCATCGCTTTTCGTCAGCGGCACCGCCACCGCGACGCCTGTGCTGGTCATCGATACCGCAACCCATCAGGTCCTGCATCAGGAAGACGCGGGCGCGCCGTGGTATCCTGCCTCCACAACCAAGCTGATGACAGCGCTGGTGGTGTTTGAAGCGCTGCGTTCAGGCGAGGTTACGCTCTCGACCCCCGTGGTCATGACGCCCAACGCCACAAAACAGGCCTTTCTGGAATCCGGCCTCACGCTGGGGCGGACCATGACGCTTGAGGACGCCCTCTTTGCCACGCTGACGGCGTCCGCTAATGATGTTGCCGTTGCCCTGGCGGAAACGATTGCCCCCAATGAAGCCACCTTCGTCCAGCGCATGAATGCGACAGCCGCGCGTCTGGGAATGACGGGAACGCATTTTTCCAGCCCGAACGGACTTTTCAACAAGACCAATTACACCACGGCCCGCGACATGGCTGTCCTCGGAATGGCGATTGATCGGGCCTTTCCGGAATATGCCCGTTTCTTCCAGGGCTCCGCCGTCACCATCGACGGCAAGGAGATCAAATCCAACAATACGCTGCTCACCCGCTTCACCGGCACGGTGGGCATGAAGACAGGCTTTCTGTGCGCGTCTGGCCGCAATTATGTCGGGCTTGCCACGCGCAACGGCAAGCGGTTGATGGTGGTGATCATGGGTGCAACGACAGAGCGCGAGCGCGACGAGCGTGCAGCCCAGTATCTGCAAGAGGCCTTCGAAGGTCGCCTCTCACCGTCCGCGCCGGTGGAAACAATCGCCAACCGCACCGATCTCGCACCACAGGACATGCGCGTCCGTCTCTGCACCGACAAGAGCGTTGCCTATGAGGCCGAGCGGGAAGCACTCTATCCCATGGGCCTGCCCGGCCACGAATCCTTCCTGAAAGACCAGATACCGGGCCAGATTCACACCATCGCCACATGGCAGACCGAGATAGCGCCGGTCGTGCCGCTACCGGCACAGCGCCCTGCGCAAGCACCGGCAGCGCCAAGCCCGGCAGGCTGACCCCGCCTGCTCCCCTTGGCCCATGCCGCTCCATTTGGCGACCATCACGCGCTCGTATCAGCGATGTAGCCGCCCGTTTGCCTGTTCCACAGTTGCGCATAAAGCCCATTCTGCTCCAGAAGTGCAGACGGCGTGCCCTCCTCCACAATCTGCCCCCTGTCGAGAACGATGATCCGGTCCATTCGGGAAATGGTCGACAGCCGGTGCGCAATGGCGATAACCGTCTTGCCCGCCATCAGCACATCCAGCTTCTCCTGGATGGCGGCTTCGGATTCGCTGTCGAGCGCCGACGTCGCTTCATCAAGAACCAGAATGGGCGCGTCCTTGAGAAGAACCCGGGCAATTGCCACCCGCTGACGCTGGCCACCGGAAAGCTTGACGCCCCTGTCGCCAACAAAGGCCTCATAGCTGCTGCGGCCCTCACTATCGGTCAGCTCGGCAATGAAGCCGTCGGCCTGCGCTGCCTGTGCCGCACCGCGTATCTCGTCCATGTCGGCACCTGGCTTGCCGTAGCGGATGTTGTCGCCCACCGAGCGGTGCAGCAACGAAACATCCTGTGAAATCACGCCGATATTTTCCCGCAGACTGCCCTGCGTGACCATGCGAATATCCTGCCCGTCGATCCGGACTGCGCCCTGCTTCAACTCGTAAAATCGCAGCAACAGGTTGACCAGCGTCGTCTTTCCCGCACCGGAAAGGCCCACTAGCCCGACCTTTTCTCCGGCTTTGACCCGCAGGTTCAGATCCGCGATCACAGCTTTCTCCCGCTGATATTCGAAGTGGATCTGGTCGAACTCTATCTCGCCTGCACGCACCACAAGCGGTCTGGCGCGGTCCACATCGACAATTTCGGGTGGCGTCGTCATAACAGGCATGGCATCCCTGATGGTGCCGGCAGCCTGAAACAATTGCTGCCCCATATCCAGAAATGCGCGGGCATTGGTGGATAGACGCTGCGTCAGATAGAGCGCGCCTGCAAACTGGCCGGTGCTCACGAAACCGTCGATCATGCCCCAGAAGCCGATCGACAGCATGGCAATCCACAGCGCAACATTGAGAAGCAGTATTTCCATGCTGGTCGTCAGGTAAACCCGCCGCTCGCGGTGTTGCGCCTGAATGGCATCGGCAAAAACCCTGCGCAGGGAGCCTGCCTCGCTGTCTTCAGCGGCAAACTGCTTGACCATCTGCATGTTGGAATAAAGATCGGTCATGGAGCCCACCAGAAAACTGCGCTTCTTGGCAGAACGACGGGCATATTCCGAAAAATTCGGCACGGCCTTTACGGCAATCCAGACGCTGAGAATAATCCAGACAAGCACCGGCAGTGCCAGCGGCCATGCCACGCTGGTCAACAGCACGAGCGAGCCGACGAACTGGACCGCGAAATAGGGAACCGAGAAAAATGCGACGGAGACCTGCTGCTGGACAGCCGTCGCCACCTGACCGAGCCGGGATGCGACCTGGCCCGCAAACAATTCATGAAAGAAGCGCAGGTCCTGGCGCTCGACAGCCTTGTGCCCCTGCCATTGAATGGAGGCCGGCATACAAACCGTCACCACCTGCGATGAAAGCGTGTTTGCCATGAAGGAGAAAAACGGCTGCAGGGGAAAGAGCAGGATGGCCATGGTGGCCAGCAAGGGCCACTCCTGTTCCAGAAAGGCTTTAGCGCCCCGTGCCGTCACGCCATCGACAATGGTAGAGAAGCTCCAGACCAGAAACAGATTGGTCATCTCGATCAGGACCGCAAAAACCGAAATCGCGATCAGCACGGACCGGAACAGCCGAACAAAATGCATCAGGAGCTGAAAAGGGCCCTTCGATGGCAGCGGCTTGTAGGGAATATCAAGCGGACGGATCAGACGCTCGAACCGACCATACATAAAATCTGCAAAAGCCATGGCATTCACACACCGATCCAAATGACTGGATGAACGAGGAGAATCGCCAGGATTTAACCATGGATTGCTCCATGGTTCAAAAAATTATCGCTGATTGCAGAAAAACAGTGCGGCGATGGAAGCTGTGTCACCGGTCATAGCAGCCGGAGAGCTCATTGTACCCACGCGCGAAATCCGACGGAAGCGTGCGCTCCCATCGGACATGCTGACCTGTTCGATAAATCAGTTAGCGCAGAAGCACGAAGCCAGCGACCGACAGGATGACGAAAACAAGCAGGCCACCGAAAAAGCCGCCGGTCGTGAAGAAACCGACCAGCATGGCAAGCAGAAGCACACAAACGAGCATGGTGCCGAATTTGGCAGCGTTCAGAAAACCGCTATAGGTCTTCTCGTGCTCGGAATAATTCATCGGCGCACCGACTTCGATCGGACCCGTGTGATGTTCGCTCATGCAAATTCCCCTTCATAGATCCGCTGGCTGTCCGCAACTCCGCTCGCTGATCACGGCTCCCTTGCGAACGAATTCCTTTGCGGAACGCTCCGGCAAAAGACCTAACATGGAATCATTTAAAAACGCAACGCAGAGAACAGCGGGCTTCTGCGCTGTCGTCAAAAATGGTTTGAAGCGGCAAAAGAGACCGCGGAAAGCCCAAAATCATGCAGCGGCGCAACATTGGGTCTGACAATGCTTCGCAAACCTTGTGATTAACGAGCCGCAAGCGCCGGGACAGTTGCATTTGGCAGGTTCTCCCCATACACGAATCAGTGTGGAGGGAATTTCCGGTTTCAATCGACGAGTGTCAGCATGGGTAAATGCGGGCAGGCCGGGCTATTCCTCCCACCAAACCCGCAAAGGGATCGAGGAGGGGAAAACAATGAAAGCTCTGCTACATCTGAGCGCTCTTATCGACGGGATCAGCGAAGTCCTTGGCAAATTCGCAGGCTATCTCGTGCTGATATGCTGCCTTGTCAGCGCTGGCAACGCCATCGTGCGTTACGTCTTCAACTACAGTTCAAACGGCTGGCTTGAAATCCAGTGGTACATGTTCGCGTTCATCGTTCTGATCGGCGCATCCTATACGTTGCGGATGAACGAACATGTGCGCGTCGACATCATCTACGGCGCGATCTCGCCCCGTGCACGGCTGTGGGTCGATATTATCGGCCTCGTCTTCTTCCTGCTTCCGGCCTGCGCCTATCTGGCATGGCTGAGCTGGCCGGAATTTGCGCTGTCCTTTGCGCAGAACGAAACCTCTTCCAATGCGGGCGGCCTCATTCGCTGGCCGGTGAAATTCATCATTTTCGCCGGTTTCGCACTGCTCGTCCTGCAGGGAATATCCGAACTGGTGAAGCGCATAGGCGCTTTGGGCGGGCTCTATCAGCTCGACACCAAATACGAAAAACCGCTCCAGTAAATCAGGCGCTGATCGCTAAGGATATTCCCATGTTTGAATACGGTATTCTGCCGCCGCTGATGTTCCTGGGCATGATCATCTTCATGCTCTACGGTTTCCCGGTGGCCTTCTCTCTCGCATCTGTCGGCCTGCTGTTCGGTGTCATCGGCATCTTTACGGAGCATTTCTCGCCCGCCTTCCTGCAGGCGCTGCCCCTGCGCATTTTCGGCATCGTGTCCAACGATCTGCTGCTGGCCATCCCCTTCTTCACCTTCATGGGTGCCATTCTGGAACGGTGCGGCCTTGCCGAGGATCTGCTGGAGGGTACGGGCAAGCTGTTCGGCGCCATTCCCGGTGGTCTGGCTTACGCCGTCATCCTCGTCGGCGCCATTCTGGGTGCCATCACCGGCACGGTTGCCGCATCCGTCATCACCATGGGCGTCATCTCTCTGCCCATCATGCTGAAATACGGATATAATCCGCGTCTTGCCACCGGCGTCATCGCCGCATCCGGCACCATCACGCAGGTCATTCCGCCATCGCTGGTGCTAATCGTTCTCGCAGACCAGCTCGGCCGGTCGGTGGGCGACATGTATCTCGGCGCCATCGGCCCGTCGATCCTGCAGATCCTCATCTTCATGATCTTCATCTTCGTCATGTCGCTTGTGCGCCCGAAAGACCTGCCTGCACTGCCGCCGGAAGCGCGCGGCGAGCTGAACCGGGCACTGGTCTTTCGCGTGCTGGCGGGCATGGTGCCATCCATCGTGCTCATCTTCCTTGTGCTCGGCACAATCTTCATGGGCCTCGCCACACCCACGGAAGCGGGCGCACTGGGCGTGGTCGGTGCGATGGCGCTGGCCGCCGCACATCGTCGCCTGACATGGGATCTGGTCAAGCAGGGCATGCATTCCACCATGCACATTACCTCCATGGTCGTGTTCATTCTGGTGGGCGCTACCTGCTTCAGCCTCGTCTTTCAGGGCATGGACGGGTCGCTCTGGATCGAGCATATGCTGTCGGGAATTCCAGGCGGTCCGATCGGCTTCCTGATCTTCGTCAACATCTTCATCTTCTTCCTGGCGTTCTTCCTCGATTTCTTCGAAATCGCCTTCATCGTCGTGCCCATGCTGGCACCGATTGCCCATTCGCTGGGAATCGATCTTATCTGGTTCGGCGTGCTGATCTGCATCAACATGCAGACGAGCTTCATGCACCCGCCCTTCGGCTTCGCCCTGTTCTACCTGCGCTCCATTGCGCCTCGCAGCGTGAAGACCTCGGACATCTACATGGGCGCCATACCATGGCTGGGAATGCAGCTCATTCTCGTCGCTGTCGTGATCTTCTGGCCTGAATCGGTCACCTACTGGCTCGACAAGGCCCCGGAGGTCGATCTCAACACCATCAAGATCGAGGTCCCCGCCTTCGGCAATCCGGGTGGCAACACCTTGCCCAATTTCGGCCTGCCCCCCATGGATGGCGCACCCGCACAGCCGGGCGGAAACGGCCTGCCCGGAATGCCAAACCTCAACGAGCCGCCGAAAATCGGTCAGTAAGGCGCGACACTGTTACGTGCTGAATAACCCGTTATATCGGTGAAGTGGAAGGCAGAGCTGCAACTCTGCCCTCCGTTTACGACGTGCTCAGAAATGTCAGCCGGACAGCTATCAACCAGCCTGTCCGGCTTTTTCTAAACATGAGCGTAATGCTCAGCGGCTTTCGCATCGCATCACCTCCACAGTTCAACAGCAAGGCCGCTGCCTTCAGCATTTCCTTGTTACATGGAACCGGCAGAACGCTTCCATGTAACAAGAAAGCGCTTGAGGTCGGCGGGGCCCGTCTCCGCCGATACAGCGCAAAATAAAACCCGGACCTTTCGATCCGGGTTTGCATTCCACTTATTGCTCAGACTGCCTACAGCTTGCCGTTACGCTGCTGGATCATCATGAAGGTGTCGAAGGTATATTCGGCGAGCTGCATCCAGAGATAACCCTCGCGCTTAAAGGCCACCTGATCGTCATAGACCTTCTTGAAATCGGGGTTGACGGCTGAAATCTCGGCATAGACTTCCAGTGCTGCCTTGTAGCAGGCGTCCAGAATATCCTGGCTGAAAGGCCGCAGCGTCGCGCCTTCCGAAACGATCTGCTTGATCGCCGTCGGGTTCTTGGTGTCGTATTTCGCCATCATGTTGGTATTGGCGAAGGCGCAGGCATCCTGCAGAACGGCCTGATAGTGCTTGGGCAGGTTGTTCCACTTGTCCAGATTGACGAAGGAGTGGATGACCGGGCCACCTTCCCAGAAGGCCGGGTAATAGTAGAATTTCGCCACCTTCTGGAAGCCAAGCTTGTGGTCGTCATAGGGACCAACCCATTCCGCCGCATCGATGGTGCCTTTTTCCAGCGCCGGGTAGATATCGCCACCGGCGATCTGCTGGGGAACGACTCCCAGCTTTTCCACCACCTTGCCGGCCAGACCGGCAATGCGCATCTTCACGCCCTTGAAGTCTTCGACGGTGTTGATTTCCTTGCGGAACCAGCCACCCATCTGCACGCCGGTATTGCCCGAAATCATGCCGTAGAGATTATGCTTGGCATAGAATTCGTTGAGCAGCTTGTTGCCATTGCCCTCATAGAACCACGCATTGGTCAGGCGGGCGTTGAGGCCGAAGGGAATGGCCGTGCCGATGGCAAAGGTCGGGTCCTTGCCGACATAATAGTAGGAGCAGGTGTGGCACATTTCGACCGTGCCCGAAGACACGGCGTCGGCGGCCTGCAGGCCTGGAACGATTTCGCCCGCCGCAAAGACCTGGATGTTGAAGTTTCCATCCGTGGCTGCGTTGACGTGGTTGGCGACATCCTGCGCGCCACCAAAGATCGTATCCAGAGATTTCGGAAACGACGAGGTCAGCCGCCAGGTGATCTTGGTATTCTGTTGCGCGATGGCCGGAGCAGCCAGGACTGTTGCAGCAGCCGCGCCCGCACCTGAAACAGCGCCTTTTTTGATGAACGAACGACGATCCATGAATATCCTCCCAGATACGAATCTTGCCGGTAGCCGAATTCCCCTCCGCTATCAGGCATGGCAAGAAGAAAGCACGGGGCTACCAGACTGACAAGCGTCATCGGAAGAATAAATTGATTGTCAAAGCACAGTGGCGGCTGCTTCCATCTCGGACATTATAGTCAACTGGAATATTGGTAGGCAGACTTATACTTTAGGCGAAGAAACCCAAGGAGATGCCGGTGCCAGACGCTTGACGAGCGGCCCTTTCCGGTCGCACAAGAGGCTGTACAGCAAGCCGGAGCCGCCATGTCCAAACCCATTATCGCCATTCCCGCCGATATCAGAAGCCTTGATGGCGCAGAATGGCACGCAGCCCAGACACAATATCTTGCCGCAGCCCTCAAGGTGGCAGATGTCATGAGTTTCATCGTGCCTGCCTTTGAGGAGGGCAACGATATCGATGCCATTCTTGACCGGGTCGACGGGCTGCTGGTCTCCGGTTCCGCCACCAATGTTCACCCCTCGCTTTATGGTGTCGAAGCAAAGGAAAGCGACGGTCCGTTCGATCCCGCGCGCGACGCCACCAGCCTGCCGCTCATCCGCCGTGCCATCGACAGGGGCGTTCCGATGCTGGCCATATGCCGCGGCATTCAGGAGTTGAACGTTGCGCTCGGCGGCACGCTCGCCAGCGAAATCCAGGAGCAGCCCGGCATCTGGGACCACCGCAAGCCTGACGATATCGACCGCGACAAGGCATTTGCCATCCGCCAGCCCGTCTATATCCGCGAAGGCTCATGTATTGCGCAGCATCTGGGCATGACGGGCGAAGTGCAGATCAATTCCCTGCATCGCCAGGCCATCGCAAAGACAGCGCCCCGGCTTCAGGTCGAGGCGACGGCAGAGGACGGCACCATCGAAGCCGTTTCCGTCATCGATGCGAAGGGCTTTGCCGTGGGCGTGCAGTGGCACCCGGAATATTGGGCGGAGACGGACGCACCATCGCGCGCGCTGTTTAAGGCATTCGGAACGGCTGTTCGGGACTATAAGGCCAGCAGGGCTTGATGCACTCATGGCAGCGCCAGCTGCGCTGCCGTCATCCCGCTTCTCCGCCGCTATTCTTCTGCGGAGCCGCCCAAGACCAAAGCCTGTCAGCCCCGCATCCTCTGCGGGGCCAACGAACCGGGCAACCCGGACCTCAGCCCTTGACGGGCGTTTCCGGCACCGGTGTCACCACCTTGCGCTCGCTCAGCCAGCCCAGCACGTTGTCGGCCACCAGATCGGCCATGGCATTGCGCGTCGGGACCGAGGCAGAGGCGACATGCGGCAACAGGGTAACGTTCGGCAAGGACAGGAAGCCTGCCGGCACCTTGGGCTCGGCGTAAAACACATCCAGACCCGCTGCACCGATCGTGCCGTCCTGCAAGGCCTTCAGAAGCGCTTCCTCATCCACGCTCGATCCGCGTCCGACATTGATGAACACGCCGTTCGGGCCCAGTGCGGAGAGAATATCGGCATTGATGGCTTTGTGGGTTTCCGGCGTACCGGGCACGATGCAGATCAGGATATCGACGGCCTGCGCCATTTCCTTCAAGGAACCGTAATAGGTGTAGGACAGTTCGGGGCGCTTGCTGCGGGTATGATAGCCGATTTCAACCTTGAACGGCTCCAGCCGCTTGGCAATTTCCTGACCAATGCGCCCCATGCCGAACAGTCCGACCTTGCGGTTGCGCAACGAAAACGGTGACAGCATGAAGGGACCTTCGGCTTCCCACTTGCCCGCACGAAGATGCGATTCGGCCTGATAGAGACGCCGCACCGTGCCGATCAGCAATGCAATCGTCGTGTCAGCAACCTCGTCATTGAGAACATCGGGCGTATTGGTTACGACAATGCCGCGCGACGCCGCATGTTTGGCATCGACGCCATCATAGCCGACGCCGAAATTGGCGATGACTTCCAGCTTCGGCAGGGCATCGATCCAGCTTGCGTTGAAGCTGCCGGAAACGGCAACGGCGGTGATGCGCTGCGCGTCTTCCTCGGAAAGCGACGGCTCTGGCCCGGCAGGAGCGGTTATGACGTCTACCTTGCCCTCGAAACGTTCGAGAACGCGAGCGTGAATTTTTCCCGGGACGAGAACGGCGGCTTTGCTATCTGACATGCTTGGGTATCCTCCTGCTATGCATGAGGCCAAGCTAGCCGATCGATTCCAAAAGCGGAACCCATCTTTGCATGATGGGCTCAGCGCTTTTGCCTAGCTTCGCGGAATGCAGGGGCTGGTGGATTGCCGAATGCGCATTTCCGGCTTGATAAGGTGGATACCGTCGGGCTCATGGCTTCCGGCCAGCCTGTCCAGCAGTGCCCGCGCAGCAAGTCGTCCCACTTCCGCCTGCCCGTTCGACACCGTCGTCAGGGCTGGTGTGGCAATGGCTGCCTCTTCCAGATCGTCGTAGCCCGTCACGGAAATATCCTTGCCCGGTACGAAGCCCGCCCGCGAAATGCCGTTCATCAAGCCAATCGCGACAAGATCGTTCCAGCACACGGCAGCCGTCGGCTTCTGCGGCAGCGACAGGAAGTTCACCGCAGCCTCGAAACCACCCTGCTTGGAGCGCGCGCCGGGAATACGCAGGTTCGGATCCACCTCGATGCCTGCCTTGCGCAGCGCGTTGACATAGCCCTGATAGCGGTCGCGCCCGGTCGATGTCTGGTCCGTTCCCCCCACCATGGCAATGGTGCGATGGCCAAGGCTGATGAGGTGATTGGTGGCAAGCGAAATGCCGTAGCTATCGTCGCCGCGAAAGGTCGGCATATCGACCCCATCCATGGAACGGGCAACGAGGATGGCGGGCATACCGTTTTCCTCGGCAAGCGTCATATCCTCCAGCGGCGTGCCGATGGCGGGAGACATGATGATGCCATCGCTGCCAAGCTGCAGCAGCGTTTCGATGAAGGTGCGCTGCTTTTCGACGGAGTCGTAATGGTTGGACAGAATGAAGGTCTGACGGCTGCGGTCCAGCTCGCTTTCGATGGCTTTCAGAATTTCACCGTAGAACGGGTTCATGACATCATGAAACACCACGCCGATAATGCCCGAGCGGGAGGTGCGAAGACTGGCAGCGCGGCGATTGTAGATATAGCCCAGCGCCCTCGCCTGCTCCTTGATCTTCTCGCGCGTGTCGGCAGCCACCAGCGGGCTGTCACGCAGCGCCAGCGATATGGTCGCGGTGGACAAGCCAAGGCTTTCTGCGATGGTTGAAAGTTTGATCTTTTGCGCCACGGTCCCCTCCTACGGTCACGCAAGCCGCCTCGGCGGCGTTTAAATTGTGACTAAACAATTTAAACAAAAGACGCAACCATTTTAAGGATTTCAACCGCTTTCAAGATTATCCATGCGAAATTTTAATCGATTAATTCAAGTGCCTGCAAGTTGGCATCGATTGCGCGCAGCACTTTGACCACCGTCTTGATCTCTTTCGCCGACAGGCCATCGACGGCGCGGGCGTTGCAATCGGCGAGCGACGTCGTGATTTGCTCCACACTTTTCAGCCCGGCTTCTGTCAGCTTGACCATGGTCAGACGCCCGTCACCGTCACCCGCACCCCGCTCCACGAAGCCCTGCGCCTCCATGCGGCCGATGGTGCGCGTCATGGTGGGTGCCTTGACGCCAAGCTTCTGCGCGATCTGGCCGGGCGTCATGCTGCCTTCCTGCGCCAGCGCCAGAATAACCCCGTCCTGACCGGCATAGAGACCGGTTGCCGCAAGGTTGTGGCTGAGTGCCGTGCGCATGGACCGTGCCGCCTGGGTAATGGACTGCGCCAACTCGTCGGGGCTGAAGGTCAGATCCTTTTTCTTACCGGATTTCGCTTTTTTCGCGGATTTAGTCTTTTTGGCCAGCTTATCCTTGCTCATCAGCAAATGCCTTTTCTGAAATCCCGGACAACGATATGGTCTTGGTATTACTTAACGAATGCAGGCGCGGATCGCCAGATGCCAGACACATATACGCATTTTCACGACAACAACGTAACATCGCCGTCGGCGCAGCCAAATGGCGCGATTGCGGTGCTGCCGCTCGGCGCGCATGAACAGCACGGGCCGCATCTGCCGTTTGAGACGGACACGCTGATTGCGCAAGGCATTGTTGCCCGTTTGAAGCCGGCCCTGCCGACGACATTGCCGGTTACGTTCCTTCCGGTAGAGCCGGTCGGCTATTCCGTGGAGCATATGGACGTGGCGGGCACAAAAACGCTTTCTTTCGATGAAGCGGTCCATCGCTGGCTTGGCATTGCCGAGCAGCAACACAGAAGCGGCATCCGCAAATTCGTGATGCTGAACGCCCATGGCGGCAATTCACCGCTCATGACCATTGTCGCAACCGAGGCCCGCATTCGCTTCGACATGCTGGCTGTTGCCACCAGCTGGACACGCTTTGGCATACCGCAGGAGGTGGTTGCCCCAGAAGACAAGGCCATCGACATCCATGGCGGCGATATCGAAACCTCCGTTATGCTGGCTCTCTGCCCGCAGCACGTCGATATGGAAAAAGCGGGGAATTTCCCCTCGAAGCAGTCGGATTTCATGCGGCAATACAGGCACCTGCGCGCCTATGGCCCACACGCCTTCGGATGGCGCATGTCCGACCTCAACAAACAGGGCGTGGCAGGCAACGCAGCCGCGGCGAGCGCGCAAAAGGGTGAGAAAATCATCGCCCACGCCATTGCGGGGCTCGTGGAGCTTCTAGCAGATGTCGATGCCTTCGACATGAATTTGCTTGAAAGCAGCGTTCAGAAAACTTCGGCAGATTCTCTTTGAACTCGTTCCGCCACACGCCTATATGAACGACAACGCTTTCAAAGCCGTATCGCGGCCCATCATTTCCCAGAGGTTCTCATGACCGAAGCAGCAGCAGCCACCATCAAGCCAATTCCCGTCACCGTGTTGACCGGCTATCTGGGCGCGGGCAAGACCACGCTCCTCAACCGCATCCTGTCTGAAAACCACGGCAAGAAATACGCCGTCATCGTCAATGAATTCGGCGAAATCGGCATCGATAATGATCTCATCGTCGAATCCGACGAGGAAATCTACGAAATGAACAATGGCTGCGTCTGCTGCACCGTGCGCGGAGACCTGATCCGCGTCGTGGAAGGCCTGATGCGCCGCCCTGGCCGTTTCGACGGCATCATCGTGGAAACCACCGGCCTTGCCGATCCGGTTCCCGTTGCCCAGACCTTCTTCATGGATGACGATGTCCGCGCCAAGACCGAGCTTGACGCGGTCGTTGCGCTTGTCGATGCCAAGCATCTGCCGCTGCGCCTGAAAGACAGCCGCGAGGCCGAAGACCAGATCGCCTTTGCCGATGTCGTCATCATCAACAAGACCGACCTTGTGACAGAGCAGGAACTGGCTGTCATCGAAGACATCGTGCGCGCCATCAACCCATCCGCCCGCGTCTATAAGGCAACCCGCTCCGGCGTCGATCTTGCCCGCGTTCTGGATCAGGGTGCGTTCAACCTCGAACGTGCCTTGGAAAACGATCCACATTTTCTCGAACACGGCCATGACGATCATGTCTGCGGCCCCGACTGCGATCACGACCATGGGCATGATCACCACCATCACGATCATGACCACGACCATCATCACCACGATCATGATCACAGCCATGACCATGGGCATCACCATCACCACGGCGAAGTCTCTGCGATCCATGACATCACGGTTCAGTCGGTTTCGCTGCGCGGTGGCGAGATGAACCCCGAGCGGTTCTTCCCATGGATCCAGAAGGTCACGCAGACCGATGGCCCGAACATCCTGCGGCTGAAAGGCATCATCGCATTCAAGGGCGATGCGGAACGCTACGTCGTGCAGGGCGTTCACATGATTATCGAGGGCGATCATCAGCGCCCATGGAAGGAAGGCGAAAAGCACGAATCCCGCCTCGTCTTCATCGGTCGCAACCTCGACCGTGAGAAGCTGGAAAACAGTTTCAACGCCTGCCTTGCAGCGGCTTGATACGTTTCTTTCCGCCATACCGGACGTGATCCGGCATCTTTTGCGATCAGGTCCCTGGTCGCAAAAGACAGTTGAAGCCGCGCAGCTGCGCGGCGGGTGCCCCCGGCTTAAGGCCGGGGTGACGGAAGACCGAGTGTCTTGCCCAGACGCTTACAGCAACCAAAGGCGAACGCGCCTGCCTTACGACAGAAAGACCTTTTACCGATGCCCACCGTTGCCCCTCTTGACCTCGAAGGCCACGTCGTTGCGACGCATTTTCTGGGCGATATTCCCATGTTTGCCACCGCTGCCGGAACCATTCACCGGCTGGACGGCGGCGAGAAGGTCACGGAAATCCACGAGGGCTTGCTCACCTGTATTCGCGATCCCCACAGCACCACGCTCATCACCGGCGGCGAAGATGGCAAGGTCCTGCGTGTAAGCCATGACGGCACGGCGCAGGAGCTCGCCCATGTTCCCCGTAAATGGATCAGCGTTGTCGCGGGCGGTCCGCAGAACGCCATTGCATATGGCGTTGGCAAATCCAGCTTCGTGCGCCTTGCCGATGGCACGGTAAAGGAATTCAAGGAAGAACGCACCGTCGAGGCCATTGCCTTTGCGCCAAAAGGTCTGCGCATTGCCGCTGCCCGCTACAATGGCGTCACCCTGCATTGGGTGGCAAGTGCGGGCGATCCGATCGATCTGGACTGGAAAGGTGCCCATACCGGCGTGACCTTCTCTTCGGACGGAAAATTCCTGGTTACCACCATGCAGGAAAACGCGCTGCACGGCTGGAAGATGGAGGCCACCAAGGGTGGCATGGACACGCGCCATATGCGCATGACCGGCTATCCCGCCAAGGTGAAATCCATTTCCTGGTCCAACAAGGGCAAATGGCTGGCATCTTCAGGCGCGCCTGCCGCCATCGTCTGGCCCTTCGTCGGCAAGGATGGCCCCATGGGCAAGGCACCGCTGGAGCTTGGCACCCGCGCCAACATCATGGTCACCAACGTTGCCTTTCATCCCATAGAGGATGTTCTTGCCATCGGCTTCATCGATGGAATGATCCTTGGCGTGCGCGTGGCAGACCAGAAGGAGGCATTGCTGCGCCGTCCGGGCAAGGGTGCCATCACCTCCATGTCGTGGAGCGCAAGCGGCAATCTGCTGGCCTTCGCATCCGAAGCGGGCGATTGCGGTATTGTGGATATCTCGTCCTGAGAATGTCGAAAGGCGGAACGCCATAGCGGTCCGGCACCGTCGGCGCGCCAGCTTGACCAGCTACCAATTGGCCTGTTTCTAAACACATTGCCCGAGCGCGCCGCCGCCCGGGCAATGACTTCTGAGCCTTGTAAAAGTCCGAAGCTGCTGCCCCCCGCGTGGCAACAGCTTGTCGGGTCTCCCAGCGCGATGGCCCAGATGCCGTGACGGCTTAGAAGCGGTAGGTCACACCGGCGCCGACCAGCCATGGATCGATCTTGGCCTTGCCGCTGATATCACCCAGAGCGTCGTGCGTGGCGCTCCACTTGGTTTCGAGGAAGATCTTCTTCACGTCGAAGTTCACACCCCAATTCTTGGTCAGCATGTAGTCGAAGCCGACCTGCACCGCTGCGCCGAAATCATTCTTCACGTCGAGGTTATGGAAACCGGCCTTTTCAGACTGATTGTAGAACATCGAGTAGTTGACGCCAGCACCGACATAGGGCTTGAACGCGCCGAAATTGGTGAAGTGGTACTGCAGCGTCAGTGTTGGCGGCAGCAGCCATGCCTTGCCGACATCGATCTCGCCCAGCGATCCGTTGGTGTTGATCTTCGCGAAGGTGGTGCCGAGAATAAGTTCTGCGGCAATGTTGTCGGTGAAGAAATAGCTGACGTCGAGTTCCGGAATGACGGTGTCCGAATAGTCGAGACCTGCGCCTGGAACGCCGTTGATTGTTCCGCTGTCATGGGTGATGACGCCAAGGCCGCGCACGCGCAGCATCCATGGGCTTGACGCGGCAATCGCTTCTTCGGCGGTTGGCTCAGGCGCAGCAGGCGCCATGTCGGCGGCGTGGGAAAGCACTGGAAGCGACAGGCAGACTGTCGATGCTAACAGGACGGCTTTCAGGAATGTGGCAGGCATGTCTCTCTCCTTGATCTGTCGAAAGATGTGCTCCACCCAGATCCGGCTGGCATTCTTCAGCCTCGCGGACTTCCATGGCAGACACGGAGCACATCTGTTTCGTCAGTAATCACAAGCTGGAGAGCAGGTATTTGCCTTAGATCAACTCCTGAGCAATTAAAAACAATATCCAGAATTATTGGAATCTAATACATTAGCATATTAGATAATATGAATGATTTTAGCATAAAATTAACATTAATGGAAAATCAATATATTGAAGTAATAGTGAAGAATTATACCTGCCCTCAGATCATGGCCGCAGTTTTGACACGCTGATGCAAGAACGACGTACTGCCTTCCAGGTTACGTAGCTGCAACAAATACGTGATTGATCGCGCCCATCGACCCAGGCAGTCCCGATCATCGCTCTCCGCTACGACCTTCGGACTTCTGTTCATGAAACTTTCGATTTCAGCAATATTTACGGCAATTGGCGTCGCACTCGCGGGTGGCATCATTCTTACGCTTCTGACCAGCGCCTACGCACTCGACAGGCTGAAGGTCAATGGAGCCATCTACAAAGAAATTGTCGACGGAAAGGATCTCGTCGCAGATATTCTGCCGCCGCCGCTCTATCTGATCGAGGCCTACGCGCTGATCAACGAAGGTGCGCTTCACCCTGACGTACTTTCCAGGAATATCGAGCGTGTTCGCCTTCTGAAAACCCAGTATGACGACAGACGCCAGTACTGGAAGACGAGCACTCTTCCCGACAGCTTGAAAAAGAAGATCGAGAACGATGTGCTTGCCAAGGGAGATGCGTTCTGGGCGATACTTGACTCCGCTACGCTGCCTGCCCTCGCGTCGCTGGACAGGGCGAAGATAACCGGCGAACTCGACAAGCTGAGCCTGACGTTCCACGACCACGAGACTGCCGTCAACCAGCTTGTAGAAATGGCGACACTGTATGGCAAGGAAAAGGAACTTTACGCGGCCGAACAGACAAGTCTTCTCGAACATACCACCTATATGCTTGGTGGCCTGCTTGTCGCGCTCAGCATCTGCTCGACCATCTTTCTGCGCCGCCGCGCCATTGCGCCCATCCGGCACATAACCGGCAGCATGACCAGCATGGCCGGGGGCAACCTCCAGGACGCACCGCCGCATCTAGGCCGCCACGACGAAATCGGCGCAATGGCGCGTGCGCTGGCGATTTTCAGGGATGCCGGACTGGCCAAACTTCAGCTGGAGAGCGAAGCGGAGCAATCCCGACATTCCGCCAATGCAGATCGCGAGAGACGTGAGAGGGAGCGTCTTGCGGAAGCGGAGGCGCTGCGCTTCGCCATTGAGGAGCTGGGATATGGCCTGGAGAATCTCTCCAGGGGCGATCTGAGCACCACGCTTGAGCGCGCCTTCGATCAGAAATTCGAAACCCTGCGGCTAAATTTCAATGCTTCCGTCCGCTCCCTTCAGGGAACAATGGGGCAAATCCTCAAGGAAGCCGACAGCCTGCGCGATCAGGGCCACGAAATGCACAGTTCCGCCGATGATCTGTCGCGTCGCACCGAGAGGCAGGCCGCGGCGCTTGAGGAGACGGCCGCCGCTCTGGAACAGGTCTCATCCACCGTCAAGACATCTGAGGCACGGGTAAACGAGACCCGCGATCTCATCAAGGAAGCTAGCCGTTCGGCAGCCCAGTCCTCAGGCGTGGTTGACGAAGCGGTTTCTGCAATGCACCGCATTGAGACTGCCGCTGGAGAAATCAGGTCGATCATCGGTGTCATCGATGAAATCGCCTTCCAGACGAACCTGCTGGCGCTGAATGCCGGTGTGGAAGCGGCCCGTGCGGGGGAAGCGGGCAAGGGATTTGCCGTGGTTGCCCAGGAGGTCCGCGAACTTGCCCAGCGCTCTGCAAAGGCATCGCGTGAAATCCGGGATCTGATCGGCAAGTCGAATGAAGAGGTGGAAAGCGGTGTGCAGCTTGTCCAGTCGGCTGGCACCGTGCTCAACAAGATCGGCGATTTCGTTTCGCGAATCGATGTCAACATAGACAGCATCACCACCGCGGCGCGCGAACAGTCGGTCGGGCTTCAGGAAATCAGCGCCAGCGTCAATTCGCTCGACCAGATGACCCAGCAGAACGCGGCCATGGTTGAGGAAACCAACGCCGTCAGCCAATCGATAGCCAATGCCACCGCAAGCCTTTCCAACATGATCGGGCGTTTCAGGGTGGAACCAACGCAAAGCGCATCTCGCCGCGCTGCCTGAGCGGCGATCTCGACCTGGCCAAACGCAAAAAGGCGGGCCGATGGGCCCGCCTCGATACCAACAAGAGCGTCGGATTTTCTGGCGGTTGCTCACCACCGCACGATGCACTCAGGAAAACTTGCGTCCGGTGGCGACCAGCATTCCCGCCGCACCTTCCAGCCAGCCTTTTTTCAGCTCCAGCGCCAGAAAGCGGCCCCGCTCGAACGGTCCTGGCATGACCAGATGCTGCGTTAGGTCGGCCTGAAAGCCGAAACGCTCATAATAGGGCGCATCGCCCACCAGAAGAACGGCACCGTGGCCGCGCTGCGCTGCCTCAGTGATCGCCGCGCGCATCAGCGCCGAGCCAATGCCCTTGCCTTCATGGGCGCAATCGACCGCCAGCGGTCCAAGCAGCAGAGCTTCGACGCCGCGCCCTTCGCGCGTCACACCGGCCTGAACATTCCACAGGCGTACCGTGCCGATGACATGGCCGTCCTCGTCGCGCGCAACCAGCGCCAAGCCTTCGGCTGGCACCCGTCCGGCACGCAGCTTTTCAGAGGATTTGCGGCGACGGCCCGGACCCATGACGCGGTCCAGCAAAGTCTCGCGGGCAACAACGTCGGCCGGTGTTTCCACGTCGATATGAAATGTCTGCGGCGTAAAGAATGCACGTACAGAGTTGAGAACAGCGGCCATCACGGCCTCCCGTCACCAAGCCGCCCACGGATAGCGGCACCTGAATGATAGTGTGAACCGTTCCGGCCTGCTGCAACGCCTTTTCCTCGGCTGGGCAGAGGCTGTGGCAAGCAGGGTTGCGCCTTGGCGCTTCTGCAAAAGCCGGAACGGGAGGATCCGTCGCAACGCCGCCTGCCCCCAGACAAGCGGCGATTTTTTCAGATCACATAGGACTTCAGCGGCTCGAAACCGTTGAAAGCGACCGCCGAATAGGTCGTCGTATAGGCGCCCGTGCCTTCGATCAGAACTTCATCGCCAATGGTCAGGGAGACCGGAAGCGGATACATGTTCTTCTCATAGAGCACATCGGCGCTGTCGCAGGTCGGACCGGCCAGAACGCAAGCTTCCATCTCGTCGCCGTCACGCTCGGTGCGGATCGGGTAACGAATGGCTTCGTCCATGGTTTCGGCCAGACCGCCGAACTTGCCGATGTCGAGAAACACCCAGCGGTGATTGTCGTTGTCGGACTTGCGCGAGACAAGAACGACTTCCGCCTTGATGACGCCGGCATTGCCGACCATGCCGCGACCCGGCTCGATGATGGTCTTCGGAATCTGGTTGCCGAAGTGCTTGCGAAGCGCTGTGTCGATGGCATGGCCATATTCTTCGGCAGCAGGCACGTCGCGCAGGTACTTCGTCGGGAAACCACCGCCCATATTGACCATCTGCAGGTGGATGCCCTGCTTGGCAAGCGAAGCGAAGACCCGCTTTGCGTCACCAAGTGCTGCATCCCATGCATCGAGATTCATCATCTGCGAACCGACATGGAAGGAAACGCCATAGGATTCCAGACCCAGCTGATGGGCATAGACGAGAACATCGACAGCCATCTGCGGCACGCAGCCGAACTTGCGCGACAGCGGCCATTCGGCGCCTTCACCATCGGTCAGAACGCGGCAGAATACACGAGCGCCAGGAGCTGCACGGGCAACCTTTTCCACTTCCTCATGGCTGTCAACGGCGAAGAGATCGATGCCGAGCGCATGGGCGCGCGCAACATCGCGTTCCTTCTTGATCGTGTTGCCGTAGGAAATACGATCAGAGGTTGCGCCTGCATCAAGCGCCATCTGGATTTCGGCCACGGAGGCGCAGTCGAAGTTGGAACCCATCGAAGCCAGAAGCTTGAGGATTTCAGGAGCAGGATTTGCCTTTACGGCATAATAGATCGCACTGTTTGGCAAAGCGTGCCGGAACGCGTCGAAGTTATCGCGCACGACGTCGAGGTCAACCACAAGGCAGGGACCTTCTGGACGGCGGGTCTTGATGAAGTCGAGGATGCGTGCAGTCGTCATCGTTATATTCCCTCGAATGTTCCGACCCCGGAAAAATTCCGGAGGACAAAGGGCGCTCAAGATATGCGGCACGATTCAGCCGGTGGAGGCGCAGAATCATTCGCATACGCTCAAGGCGCAAATATGAACAACGCCCTGCCAGAGCATTATTCGGCTTTGTCTGCCATGGGATTGGAGGGAAAGTTCCCAACCGCACTTACGGCAATGATGGTGTGCCTCTTCAGTACCCCGGCTGATGGAAAGCCGGCAGAGAACCAGAAAGGCCCGCACCGTCGTTGCTTCGTATGTCCTCGCATTTTCCGGTTGGCCGGAATAGCGACTGGAGGGGTTAATTCCAGGTACCTTACCGATTTCCTCACCACATCGAGGGTCGGCGGACACACATGGGCACGTGCGACTTTGGGCAACCGGGAGATAAGAATATTCGCAGTCATAATCAAGGGAATTTTTCACCATTTTGCGGATTTTTTCGGCACACCATTTTATTCTTGAACGCTGGGGCATGAGCGTTCAATTATGCGGAACAAACTGGAGACTTCGATGGACACTCTCACCCGTATCAGAGCCTTTATCGATGTTGTCGAAGCGGAGGGATTTTCCGCAGCCGCCCGCAAGACAGGTCGTTCCAAGGCGCTTCTGTCCAAATATGTGCGCGAGTTGGAAGACGATCTGGGTGCGCTTCTCCTCAACCGCACGACACGGCAATTTTCCATGACGGAAGCGGGCCATACCTATTACCGCACCGCCTCCGACATCCTCAAGGAAATCGACAATCTTGCGGACCTCGTGCGCGAGAACAATGCCGATTTAAAAGGCAAGCTGCGGCTGTCCGTACCGCGGACTTTCATCGATGCGGATGTTGGCCAGAGCCTGATCGATTTTGCCAAGGAGAACCCCGAGCTTTCGCTGGAAATCGTTGCCGAAGACAGGTTCGTGGACCTGATCGAGGAAAACTTTGATATGGCGATCCGCATCACCAAGCTCGAGGATTCCGGCATGATTGCAAGGAAGCTTGCCGATTTCCGCGTCCATGCCGTCGCCACGCCCGCTTTTGTCGAACAATATGGGCCGCTCAACTCGCCGCAGGATCTGGCGAAAGTGCCTTGCATTGTCGATACCAATTCCCGCTTTCACAATCACATCCGTTATTTCGAACCCGGCGGCGGCACCAACTCGGTGGCCATTACCGGGCCGATCGAAGTCAACAGCCCGCAGGCAACGCTGCGCGCCGCCCGTTCAGGCCTCGGCGTCGCCATCGTCCCGGACTTCATTGCAAAACCCCATATCCACTCCGGCGAACTCGTAACGCTGTTCGATGACTACATCTCGCGAGATCGTGGCATCTATGCCGTCTATCCGCATCGGCGCTATCTTCCCGCCAAGGTCCGCAGCTTCGTGGACTACCTTTCCAACTGGTTCAAAAAGCAGGGTTGACCCGCAGCCAGAAAAGAGGGGCCGAAATTCGGTCCCATTTGACGCTACTATCCGCCAACAGATTCGATAATCGAGACAGTCAGCATCCATGAAAACCGCGATTTTACCTTTGGCTGTATGCCTGTCCGCCTGCCTTGCGCCCATCGCCGCCATGGCGCATCCGCATATTTTTGCCGAAGCCCGCATGGAAATCATCGAAGGTGCCGATGGCAATGTGCAGGAAGTGCGCAACATCTGGCGCTTCGACGAGATGTTTTCCGCAAGCGTGGTGCTGGACTATGACAAGAATAGCGATGCCAAGCTCGACAAGGAGGAGCTCGCGGAGATCGGCGCGACCGTGCACGAATCGCTGGCGGAATTTTCCTATTACACATTCATCACGCAGAACGGAAAACAGGTGGATTTCGGCAAGCCGGATGCCATCCACGTGGACTACAAGGACAATCAGGTTCTGATGTTCTTCTCCGTCAAGCCGAAAGCCCCGCTTTTGGCAAAGGGTACGCTGACCTTCGGCGCATGGGACCCGACGCTCTATACGGCCATCGATTTCGCCAAGGACAGTGACATCGTCATCAAGGGCACGCATCTTGCCGCCTGCAAGCACAAGGTTGTGCGCCCCGATCCGGATGAGATCATCGCCCAGAACCAGAGCAACCTGACCGACGCCTTCTTCAACGATCCGACCGGCACCGACATGACCAAACTGTTTGCCACCCGCATGGAGCTGACATGCTGAAAACGCCTGGCCGCGCTTTCATCACGCTGGGAATAGTCCTCACCGCCGCAACATTTGCCCATGCCCAGTCGCCGCTGGGAATAGGATCGGCGGAACCTTCGATTTCCGTCGGCGGTCCCCTTGCGCCGCTGTTCCAGTGGATCAACGTCCACCAGCAGACATTCTACCGCGCGCTGACCGGCGCCTTGCGGGCGATGCGTCAGGACCCCTGGGCGCTGTCGTCACTGATCGCGCTGTCCTTTGCCTATGGCGTCTTTCATGCCGCAGGCCCCGGCCACGGCAAGGCGGTCATCTCTTCCTATATGATTGCCAATGAAACCCAGCTGAGACGCGGCATCGTCATCTCCTTCGTTTCCGCCCTGCTGCAGGGCGCGGTTGCCATCGCCCTCGTCGGTGCGGCCTATCTCGTGCTGCGCGGCACCTCCATCACCATGACCAGGGCCACGCAGGCCATGGAAATCGCAAGTTTTGCCATGGTGGCGCTGTTTGGCGCATGGCTGCTGTTTCGCAAGATCCGCAGCCTGATGGCTACCGCCCGTCCCTCCCCCGCACTGGCCTTCGAAGCAGCCGTTCCCTCCGGTCCCGCAACGCCAGCGAAAGACCAGTTCACATCAGAAACGCTCAAGACAGGCCCGCTTAAAACCGGCCCGCTCAAAACCGGCCCGCTTAAAACCGGAATGGGAAGCGGTCTGCGCTTTCAGGGCCAGCCCGTCTTTGCCGATCATGCCCTAAGCGGAACCGGCGATATCTGCGACGCCTGCGGCAAGGCCCATGCGCCGGACCCATCGCTGTTGCAGTCGCGTGATTTCAGCTTGCCGGAAGCATGGTCGGCCATCGTCGCAGTCGGCCTTCGCCCCTGCTCCGGCGCCATCATCGTCATGAGCTTTTCCATGCTGAACGGCCTGCTGATGGGCGGCGTCATGTCGGTGCTGGCCATGTCCATCGGCACCGCCATCACCGTGTCGCTGCTTGCCATCATCGCAGTCAAGGCAAAGGATGTCGCCATCCGCCTCGCCGGTTCCGGCAGCCGCAAAGCCGCAGGCATCACCCACGCCATCGAAATCGCAGGCGCCGTCTTCGTGCTGTTGATGGGACTTGGCTTGCTGGGGGCCGCGCTACAGGCGTGAAGCTACGATTTCACGCTGCCATTTTACCTGTCGAGCGTTAGGTTGCGCTCTGCCGATGAAGCGAAAGTAGGATTGCCTTTGCTCAGCAGTCGATTGATGAAAGACATCGTGGTCACATCAAGCGCAATCGCCTGCGCCGCCGTGGGCTTTGTCTTGGGATTTGCTTTAATCAATCAAGCCGATTTATCTCTCGCGGCATATGGCCATCTTTGGTTTCTTGTAACCGCGTGCCTCAGTGCGGCTTTTGTCGTGGGGTTGATGAGTGAATTTCTGGTCGGCAAATTTCGCACGCCATCGACACCGCCGCAAACTGGAACGGGAATCCAGAATTTCCGTAGGTCTATAGAGCAGCGTTTCAGAGGTGACAGGACAGATGACGAATATCAGCGTGCCGAAAACGGCGTTGTGGTGCTTGTTGCCATCGCTTCGATCATCGGTCTGCTTTTTCTGATCGGCATCTGGGCAATCGTGGCAGTGGTGATCATTCTTGGCATGATCAATGCCGCAGATTTATACCTAGCACTCAGATCAACAGACGGCAGCCCCAGCGGAAAGATTGGCCGAGCTCTCTTTTCTGGTGTCTTTTACGGCATGTTTTTTGGAGACATGCTGTAGCTACCCTAGCGGTTGCGCCGCTGATACCGCGCCCTCAGCCAGAAAATCAGGAAGAAGCCAAGCACGGCGATGGCGTCGAAGATTGCGGCCACCCATACGGAATAGTGGTTGGCCAGCCACAGCGTCACGGTCGGCAGGATGAAGAACAGCAGGCCGAAGCCGAGGACGATGGCGAGCGCCGCAAGGGCCGTTGATCGGGTGGTGCCGGAGCCGCTCATGCCATGATCCTTGCGCGGATATCTTCCAGCTTTTCCTTCTGCACGCCATCGGCGTCGAAATTGTCGGGCGACAGCCATGTCTCGAAGGATTGCCTGATCGGCGGCCATTCGCGGTCGATCATCGAGAACCAGGCGGTATCGCGGTTTGCGCCTTTGGAGACCATGTGCTGACGAAACAGGCCTTCGAACATGAAGCCGTAGCGTTTCGCTGTTGCCTTGGATGCCTCGTTCTCATTGTGGCATTTCCATTCGTAGCGGCGATATTCGAGATCGTCGAAAACATGGCGCGCCATCAGATAATGAGCCTCTGTCGAAAGCGGTGAGCGCTTCATCTTCACGCCATGGGCGACGGAACCGACTTCCACCACGCCGTTCTTCGGGTCCGGGCGCATATAGCTCGCCATGCCGACAACCTCGTCTGTGGCCTTCTCGATGAAGACGAGCGTGACCCAACCAAATGCGGTCTGCGCACCCTCGACCCAGTCTCCGAATGCCTGTGAATTGAGAAAACCGTCCTGCGGGAAGTATTTCAGGAGATCGTTGATGCCAAGCCCACCGAGCGCATCCCAGAGCCTTTCCAGATGCATTGCGCGGTCGAACGGCACCGCCTTGACGAAGCGCCCCTCCAGCGTCACCGGCTGCGGTGCGGGACATCCCGTGAATGTAGACAGATCGCGCATTCTCTTCCCCATGACATGAACGTCCAGATTTAACCGACCCCCTTTCCAAAAACAACAGCGCAGGAGGCAATGGCTGCCGCAGGGCAAAAACGTCAGGCGAAACCGGCAGGTAACCTGTCCACCTCCCCGGCGTTCCCACGGTGAGGCATGATATTGAGGTACGTACATCATTTTCTGATTTACGTACCTCAATATTTGCTCTATGCACGCTAGCGGGAGAAAACATGAAGCCGACAGTTCACGATATTGCGTCGAAAGCGGGCGTCAGCCTTGCCACCGTTGACCGGGTCATCAACCTGCGTCCGGGCGTGCACGCCGTAACGCGCGCCAAGGTCGAGGCGGCTATCGTGGAGCTTGGCTATGTGCGGGATATGGCCGCCGCCAATCTGGCCAAGGGCCGCAGTTACGCGCTGGTCTTCATCCTGCCCAACAATGACAATTCCTTCATGGCGGGCCTGCGGGCCGAAGTCAGGGCCGCGGCTTCGCGATCCTACATCGACAGAACCTCCATTCGCATCATCGAGGTGCCGCCTTTCGATGCTGCGGCATTGAGCCAGGCGCTGGATGTGGCGCGGCTGGAGAAGCCGTCAGGCGTCGCCTTCGTCGCCATCGACGCCGAGGATGTGGTGGAGGCAGCAGACCGGCTGGCCGATAGCGGCATTGCCGCCGTTACCCTTGTTTCCGACCTCACCGGCTCCCGCCGCGATCATTTTGCCGGCATCGACAATGTCGCTGCCGGGCGCACCGCCGCAAGCCTGATGGGACGCTTCCTGCCGGAAAAAGGCGGCGATGTCGCGGTTCTCGCCGGCTCCATGCTGGTCAAGGACCACCGCGAGCGCCTCGCCGGTTTTCGCTCCGTCATCGAAGACGAGTTCCCCGATCTCAACCTGCTTCCGGTTCTCGAAGGCCGCGACGATCCGGAAACGGTGCAACGACTGGTTTCCGAATGCCTAAACGCCAATCCTGATCTTCTGGGCCTTTACAGTCTGGGCGCGGGCAATCGCGGGCTCATCAAGGCGCTGAAATCGTCACGCCAGCAAACCCGTCCCTGCGTCATCGCCCATGAGCTGACCGAAAACACCTCCAGCGCGCTGGCGGAAGGCGTGCTGGATGCGGTGCTGAACCAGGATGCGGGCCATGAGGTGCGCAGCGCTATCAGGGTGCTGAAAGCGCGCGCCGATGGGCTTGCGGTCATCGACGCGCAGGAACGCATTCGTATCGACATATTCTTGCGGGATAATCTCCCCTGACACTGACTTAAGCACTGGAGGAAACATGTATCTCGGTCTCGATTTGGGAACATCAGGCGTCAAGGCGCTGCTGATCGATGGCGATCAAAACGTCATCGGTTCGGCCAATGGCGCGCTCGACGTGTCCCGCCTGCACCATGGCTGGTCGGAACAGGACCCGGCCCATTGGATCAAGGCAACGGAAACCGCCATCTCCGGCTTGAAAGCCAAGTTTCCGAAGGAGCTTTCGGCGGTGAAGGGCATCGGCCTCTCCGGCCACATGCATGGCGCAACACTGGTGGATGCGGCTGGCGATGTGCTTCGCCCCTGCATCCTGTGGAACGACACCCGCTCTTATGCGGAAGCTGCAAAGCTCGACGCCGATCCGCGGTTCCGCAAGATCACCGGCAATATCGTGTTTCCCGGCTTTACCGCACCGAAACTCGTCTGGGTCGCCAATAACGAGCCGGAGATCTTTGCCAAGGTTGCCAAGGTACTTCTGCCGAAAGACTATCTGCGGCTGTGGCTGACGGGCGAATATATCTCCGAAATGTCCGACTCCGCTGGCACCTCATGGCTCGATACCGGCGCGCGCAAATGGTCATCCGAGCTGCTGGACGCCACCGGCCTGACGGAAGACCATATGCCATCGCTGGTCGAAGGCACGGATGAAGCCGGAACGCTACGCTCCGAACTTGCCTCTGCCTGGGGTATTTCAGGCAAGGTCGTTGTCGCCGGTGGCGCGGGTGATAATGCCGCTTCCGCCTGCGGCATGGGCACGGTCTCGGAAGGCCACGCCTTCGTTTCGCTCGGCACATCGGGCGTTCTGTTTGCCGCCAATGCCTCCTATCTGCCAAAGCCTGAGAGTGCCGTTCACGCCTTCTGCCACGCGCTGCCCGATACATGGCACCAGATGGGCGTCATTCTGTCTGCGACAGATGCGCTGAACTGGTATTCCGGCATTACAGGCAAATCCGCAGCCGATCTTTCCATCGAGCTCGGCGATGATTTGAAGGCTCCGACAGGCGTCACCTTCGCGCCTTACCTCTCCGGTGAACGCACACCGCACAATGACGCCGCCATTCGCGGCTCCTTCATAGGCCTTTCCCATGAAAGCGACCGCAAGGCGCTGACCCAGGCTGTCATGGAAGGCGTGACCTTCGCCATCAGGGACAATCTGGAAGCGCTCAAATCCGCAGGCACCTCCATTTCCCGCGTCACCGCCATCGGCGGCGGTTCGCGCTCCCGCTACTGGCTGGCCTCCATCGCAACCTCGCTCGGCGTCTCCGTGGATATTCCGGCGGAAGGCGATTTCGGCGCAGCCTTCGGTGCGGCCCGCCTTGGGCTGATCGCAGCGACGGGCGCGGACCCGGTTGCCGTCTGCACCCAGCCGGAAACGGAAGAAACCATAGAGCCGGTCGCGGCGCTCGCTGAGCCCTATGAGGATGCCTACGGGCGTTACCGGGCGCTTTACCCGGCCATCAGGCCGCTTTCGCATTGAGCTTTCCGGGGGGTGAGCGACACCCACCGGCACCAAACACACGACCAATCCAAGGGAGAAACCAACCATGACCACCGGCTTTTTCGGCGACATCCAGAAAATCAAATATGAAGGTCCAGACAGCACCAATCCGCTGGCCTTCCGTCATTACAACCCCGATGAAATCGTCGGCGGCAAGCGCATGGAAGATCATCTGCGCTTTGCTGTTGCCTATTGGCACACCTTCACATGGCCGGGTGGTGATCCCTTCGGTGGCCAGACATTCGAGCGTCCATGGTTCGAAGACACGATGCAGGCCGCCAAGCTGAAGGCTGATGTTGCCTTTGAATTCTTCTCGCTGCTCGGTTCGCCCTTCTATTGCTTCCACGATGCCGATGTGCGTCCTGAAGGCAAGACCTTTGCCGAGAACACGAAGAACCTCAACGAGATCGTCGATTACTTCGGCCAGAAGCAGGCCGATACCGGCGTCAAGCTTCTGTGGGGCACCGCCAACCTTTTCTCCAACCGCCGCTTCATGTCGGGTGCCGCGACCAATCCGGATCCTGACGTCTTTGCCTATTCGGCTGCGACGGTGAAGACCTGCATGGACGCCACGAAGAAACTCGGCGGCGCGAACTATGTTCTGTGGGGCGGTCGTGAAGGCTATGAAACCCTGCTCAACACCGATGTGAAGCGCGAGCTGGATCAGCTTGGCCGCTTCCTCAATCTGGTGGTGGAATACAAGTACAAGATCGGTTTTGAAGGCACGATCCTCATCGAGCCAAAGCCGCAGGAACCCACCAAGCACCAGTATGATTACGACGTCGCCACCGTCTATGCCTTCCTTCAAAAGCATGGTCTGGACAAGGAAGTGAAGGTCAATATCGAGCAGGGCCACGCAATCCTCGCCGGTCACTCCTTCGAGCATGAGCTGGCCATGGCCAATGCCTTCGGCATTTTCGGCTCCATCGACATGAACCGCAACGATTACCAGTCCGGCTGGGATACCGACCAGTTCCCCAACAACGTGCCGGAAATGGCGCTGGCCTATTACCACGTCTTGGCAGGTGGCGGCTTCAAGAATGGCGGCACCAACTTCGACAGCAAGCTGCGTCGTCAGTCGCTCGACCCAGCCGATCTGCTGATCGGCCATATCGGCGGCATGGATTGCTGCGCCCGAGGCCTGAAGGCCGCTGCCAAGATGATCGAGGACAAGGCCCTGTCGCAGCCGCTCGCAGACCGCTACGCCAAGTGGGATGCGCCGGAAGCCCAGAAGCTGCTGCGCGGCGAGATGAAGCTGGACGAGATCGCCGCCATGGTCGAGCGCGACAACATCAACCCTGAGCCGAAGTCCGGTCGTCAGGAATATCTCGAAAACGTCGTCAACCGCTACGTCTAAGGGTGTAGCCTGCCTTGACGGCCCTGAAATGCTGTCACCCCGGCCTTGAGCCGGGGTCCAGCGCGATCAAGTCCTTGATAGCAAAAAGATCTTTCGCACTGCAGAAGCAGTGCTGCCGGATGCCGGGTCGAGCCCGTCATGACGGAAAAATCTGGAGGTCCCAGACAAAAAAGGCCTCCAATTCCAGCCCCCCAAAAAAATTTCTGCATTTCATTCACACGCTTCCCGCCCACCGCATAATGCGGCTGCTTTGAGAGCAACGGGATGCAACGCGCGGCGTCCCGGTGTTTTCAAAGCCGGTATCGACAAGCGGTTGCTCAACAAGAGAGCCGTTTCCGTGAACCCACCTCTTGCCGCTGGCCAGGCAAGGGACCGGGCGTTCCGATAGGTATCGTGACAGTGCTGTTGTACCGGGTCCGGCAAATGCAAGACCTTGACCATACCTGCCAATGCAACATGCATTTGCCGGGCATTCCATCTTTCCCCTCCGGTCCGCTTTTGCAAAGTGGGCCGGAGAGGATTTTGCGCGGTTAGTTTTCTGTGCCGTCTTGTGTGCGCTGCAACATAACCTATCTGTGTGGGGTTTTATGGCGACTGGGCACGCCATCAAAGAGCCGGAGTCCAGCGCCCCCAAGGAGATTTCTATGCTGATTGAAAAATTGAACTGGCGTTATGCCACCAAGAAGATGGACCCTTCCAAATCCGTTTCGCAGGACAAGATCGACCGCATCATCGAAGCAGCACGCCTTGCCCCGACATCGAGCGGCCTGCAGCCTTTTGAAATCATTGTCGTTACCAACCCGGAAACCCGCGCCAAGATTCAGGAAATCGCCTGGAACCAGGCACAGGTCACCGAAGGCTCGCACCTTCTGGTGTTTGCCGCGTGGGACAACTACACCGCAGACCGCATCAACCACATGTTCGACCTGACCAATGACGAACGCGGGTTCAAGAACGAAGGTTTCGAAGCCTATCGCCAGAAGCTGCTCGGCTCCTATCCGCAGCGTGATCCGGAGGTCAATTTCGAACACGCCGCCCGTCAGGCCTATATCGCCTTTGGCATGGCCGTTGCTCAGGCTGCCTTTGAAGGTGTCGATTCCACGCCGATGGAAGGCTTCGACCCGGCCAAGCTCGATGAAATCCTCGGCCTTCGCGAAAAGGGCCTGCGGTCCGTTACCATCCTGCCGCTCGGCTATCGTCAGGCAGACGGCGACTGGCTGGCCAACCTCAAGAAGGTCCGCCGTCCACTCGACGAATTCGTCACAACGGTTTCGTAAGGATTTCATTCGAAAGAGGTCGATTTTTCCGGCTCTTTTCGATAATTGCAATATATTACCTGTCAAACGGTATCGCAGACAGGCATGTTTGCGATACACAGATGGCCGATCCCCGGCTTTCTCAAGGAAAGTTCAACGTAATGCTCCGGAACGTCTTCCGTTGTCGAATGTGCCAAATGGCTGCATGAGCAAACGCGGCTCGACTTGCCGCCGGGTTTTCGACCGAACAGACACAGTCCGAAGAGCAATAGATGATACCTCAAAATTCAGCGGCGAGCCCCCTGCCCGCAGGTCAACCGGCCAACGATCCCATGGTCGCGTTTCAGGCGGTGACCAAGACCTTTGGCGATCCAAAAAGCCAGACCTCCTTTACCGCACTCGGTGGTGTCGATTACATCGTGCCGCGCGGTTCGATCTCCGGCATCATAGGTCGCTCGGGCGCGGGCAAGTCCACCCTCATCCGCCTCGTCAACGGGCTTGAACTCCCCAGCACCGGCAAGGTTATCGTCGATGGCGTGGATGTAGGCGCGCTGGAACAGTCCGGGCTTCGCGATCTGCGGCGTTCCGTCGGCATGATCTTCCAGCATTTCAACCTTCTGTCCTCCCGCACCGCCTTTGACAATGTGGCCCTGCCCCTGGAAATCGCCGGTCTGTCGAAAGCCGAGATCAGACAGAAGGTCGCGCCGTTGCTCGATCTGGTGGGCCTCGGTGACAAGGCCAGTCGCTACCCTGCCGAACTCTCGGGTGGGCAAAAGCAGCGCGTCGGCATCGCCCGTGCCTTGGCAACCGAGCCGAAGCTTTTGCTTTCCGACGAAGCGACCTCGGCGCTGGACCCGGAAACGACGCAGTCCATTCTGGAACTGTTGAAGACGATCAATGCCGAGCTTGGCCTGACTGTTCTCCTCATCACCCACGAGATGGAAGTCGTAAAGACAATTGCCTCACAGGTTGCCGTCATCGACAAGGGCCTGATCGTCGAGCAGGGAACGACCTTCGATATCTTCACCAACCCGCGCCACGAAACGACCCGCAGCCTTCTGTCATCGGCCGTTGGCGTGAAGCTGCCACATTGGGTGACCTCGGGCCTGAAAGCGGAAGCGACAGACGGCGACCGCGTGCTTGTGCGCCTCGTCTTCTTTGGAGACACGGCGTTTCAACCGCTCACCGCCCGGCTGGTGGCTGAAATAGGTCCGGATGTGAATATTCTGGCGGGGACCATCGAAGAAATTTCCGGCCAGCCCTTTGGTTCGCTGGTCGTATCCTATCCGGCCACACCAGAAATTACGGCCCGCGCTAACAGGTTCTATGCCGAAACCGGCCTGACAACGGAGGTCCTCGGTTATGTCGCCTGATATGCTGTTTGCTGTTCTCTGGAAGGGTCTGGTGCAGACGCTGCACATGGTTGCCGTCTCCGGTCTCGTCGGTTCGCTGCTTGGCCTGCCCATCGGCATCTTCCTTGCCACCAGCGGCAAGGGCGAGCTTTTTGAAGCGCCTATGGTGAACCGGATCATCGGGCTGATCGTCAATGCCGCCCGCTCCACGCCCTTCATCATTCTCGTCGTGGCCATCATTCCCTTTACCCGGCTGATTGCAGGAACCTCGATTGGCACCTCGGCTGCCATCGTGCCACTCACAGTCGCCACCGTGCCCTTCGTGGCGCGTCTGGTGGAAGCGGCCATTCGCGAAGTCGACAAGGGGCTGATCGAGGCGGCGCGCGCCATGGGTGCGACACCGTTGCAGATCGTGACCAAGGTGCTTCTGGCCGAAGCCAAGCCTGGCATCACCCTTGCGCTCACGCTGACGCTGGTCAGCCTCATCGGCTACTCGGCCATGGTCGGTGCTGTCGGCGGCGGCGGGCTGGGGGATCTCGGAATTCGCTACGGCTACCAGCGCTTCATGCCTGACGTCATGCTGGTCGTCGTCGTCGTTCTCATCGTGCTTGTCCAGATCGTCCAGAGCGCCGGTGACGCGCTGGCGCGCAGCTTCGACAAGCGCAACCGCAAAAACTGATTTCCTTTCTTAAAATAACAAACGCAGGAGACACTCATGAAGAAACTCATCATCGCCGCTTCGCTTGCCGCCCTTTTCGCAGGCAGCGCACTGGCTGAAACCATCAAGATCGGTGTGACACCGGCTGAACATGCGCAGATCATGGAGCAGGTCAAGAAGGTTGCAGCCACCAAGGGTCTTGACCTCGAAATCCTCGAATTCTCCGACTATGTCGTGCCAAACCAGGCGCTGGCAGATGGCGAGCTTCAGGCCAACTCCTTCCAGCATCAGCCATACCTCGACAACCAGATCGCTGACCGCAAGTTCGATCTTGTCAGCGTCGGCACCACCATCACCACGCCCATGGGCGTCTATTCCAAGAAGGTGAAGAGCCTTGACGAGTTGAAGGACGGCGCGACCGTCGGCATTCCGAACGACCCCACCAATGGTGGCCGTGCCATTCTGGTTCTGGCATCCAAGGGTCTCGTCAAGGTCAATCCCGATGCTGGCCTGAAGGTCACGCCAGCCGATGTTACCGAGAATCCGAAGAACATCCAGTTCGTTGAACTCGATGCCGCCCAGCTTCCCCGTTCGCTCGATGATACCGATATTTCCGTCATCAACACCAACTACGCGACCGCTGCCGGTCTGAACCCGAAGAAGGACTCCATCGCGATTGAAAGCGAGAAGTCTCCCTATGCCAACGTCATCGCCATCAACGCGAAGGACAAGGATGCGCCATGGGTGAAGACGCTTGTCGAATCCTATCACAGCCCGGAAGTGAAGACCTTCATTCTCGAAAAGTACAACGGCACCGTCATCCCTTCCTGGTAAGTTGTCCCGCGAGTATTTTTTACAACCTCTCCCATGTAAATGGGGGAGGTTTTTTACTTTCTGTTAGTCTTGAAACACAAAGCGTTACGGCAATCCCGAAGCGGCACAAGATAGGTTCAAAGCCACCGCTTATATTAAGGGCTTGTGAAGAATTCCCGCGGAAGATGAGATATTTCGTGGGAAAAGATGCCGATTGATGCCGCACAGGAATATCAGAAAGCCGTCGATCGGTCGAAGAGTGGCTGTTGCCGGAGTTCTCTTTGCTTTCGCGATTGTTGTTGTCATTGTTACTGCCCTTGTGCTCTCGGCTCTTGGCGAGGTCAGTCATAATGTCAACGCGCTGGATGACCAGCGGTCGCTCGAAACGACCACAGGCGCGCTGAAGACATTCCAGAACCAGCTTGCCGCCACGCTCAACGACTACGCAGCCTGGGACGATGCAGCCGATCATGCCTATTCACCGGACGGGTCGGAGTGGCTGATCAACAACTACGGCGACATGACCGTCAACAGCGAACTCTTCGACACCGCAGTCCTGATCGATAGCGAGCGGCACATTCTGCTCGCCTACCACAACGGCTCGCCGGTCAACTGGACCTTGACGGATTATTTCGGCGACGGACTTGCAGACATGATTGCCAGGGTCGAGGGCATGTCTGTGGGCGCGGTGCCGGAAGCCAGCGGTTTCGTCAAGACCAGGGATGGCATTGCCGCGACCGGAGTTGCGCTGGTGCGCAACAAGAACGGCCTTCTTTCGTCTGCCGATGGCGAACGCCGCTATCTCATCTTTGCAAGGCACCTGACCCCTGAAAAGGTGGACGGCCTTGCCCAAACCTATGTGCTCAACGGTCTTTCGCTGTTGCCCGCCGATAGCCCTGCGGCCTTCTTCGTCAACATCGTCAACCCGCGCGGCACGGTGCTGGGAATGCTGACATGGCACTCCCAGATGCCGGGCGATGTCAGCCTTCGCGACGTCAAGCCGCGCATCCTTACCGCCGTTGGGCTGATCGGGCTGTTTCTTCTGGCCCTGCTCATCATCGGCACGGCCGCCCTTCGCAAACTCAAGGCGGACGAGGCACTGGCACGCCACGAACTGTTGCAGGACCGGCTGACCGGTCTTCACAACCGGCCAGGCCTGTTTTTAGGGTTGAATGAAAGACTGGAGCAGTCGCAGGGCGACGACTCCTATGTCAACCTGATCTATCTTGATCTGGATGGCTTCAAGGAGGTCAACGATTCCTTCGGCCATGGCGCAGGCGACCTGCTGATCAAGGGCGTTGCAGCGGCGCTGAAGGTTATGGTGCCCAAAAATGCGCTGCTGGCGCGGCTGGGCGGCGACGAATTCGCTATTGCTCTCAAAGGCAACGATGCCCGCATCGCCGGTCGAAAGCTCTGCGAGGACCTTCTGGCACTGTTTTCCGAACCCTTCATGATCGGCGAGCGTGTTGCCGCCATCGGATGCAGCATCGGCACCGCTGTCTCGAAAGCTGGAGATATCGACGGCGAGGAGCTGTTGCGGCGGGCCGACATGGCCATGTACGAGGCCAAGGAGAATGGCCGTGGCCGCTTCATGGCCTATGAGCCCTATATGGACACGCGCCGCGAAGAGAAGAACCAGCTCGAAGCCGATCTCAAATATGCCATCGAGCATGACGAGATCAGCGTCGTTTTCCAGCCTGTCGTCAACACGCTGACCAGACGGATTTCCGGTGTCGAGGCGCTTGCCCGCTGGAACCGCGCGGGCTACGGACCGGTTTCGCCTGATGTCTTCATTGCAGCCGCGGAAAGCAGTGGCCTGATCGATCAGCTTGGTCTGGCCGTCCTGCAAAAGGCCTGCCACGCCGCAACCGAATGGCCGCATGTCAAGCTTGCCGTCAACGTATCGCCGGTGCAGTTCAGAAACCCGTTTTTCGCAGCGCAGGTCCTCTCCATCCTCGAAGAACACGACATTCCGCCCGCAAGAGTGATGCTGGAGATGACCGAAGGCTACTTCATCCACCATCCCGAGCGGGCCGGCACGGCCATTGAAAAGCTCAAGCAGATCGGCGTCAGCATTGCGCTGGATGACTTCGGTTCCGGCTTTGCCAGCATCGGCTATCTGCGGCGCTTCGGCTTCAACCGCATGAAGATCGACAAGTCACTGGTGGTGGCGCTGGATGAAGGCGGTCGCTCGCTGGAAATGCTGACAGCCACAGTCGCGCTTGCACGCTCACTCGGCATTCCCGTGACCGCAGAAGGTATTGAAACCGAGGACCAGGCCGCCATTCTCCAGCTCTGCGGCTGCGATGAACTTCAGGGCTATCTCTTCGCCAAGCCGATGCCAGCCGATCAGGTCACCACAATGCTTGCGCAGCAGGAAACGCCAGTCCGGCAATTGAAGGTTTCTTGAGCCGAGAGGCTGGTGCAAGCGAGACCTTGCTGTGTCAGCGTCAGACTTGAGCAACTGCCACGTCTTGCAGCTTTGCACGTGACGCCCGCGGGACGCGCCCGAAGGTAACGGTCAAGCGGGCTTGCAAGCCGGGCGAGCCTTAACGGCCGATATGCTTCTCGCCACGCTTCTTTGCGAGGTCGATCTGCTTCTGCCGATTGCGGAAACGCTGGCGGTCTTCTTCGGTGCGGCTGTCATAGCAGCTGGGGCAGGACACGCCTTCCTCGAACTGCGGTGACTGGCGCACTTCTGCCGTGATCGGGTTGCGGCAGGCGTGGCACAGCTTGTGGTCACCTTCGGCAAGGCCATGGACGACGGAAACGCGCTCATCGAACACGAAGCAGGCACCTTCCCACAGGCTGTCTTCCTCAGGAACCTCTTCCAGATACTTCAGAATACCGCCCTTGAGGTGGTAAACCTCATCGAAGCCCTGTTCCTTCATGAAGGCCGTGGCCTTTTCGCAGCGAATGCCGCCGGTGCAATACATGGCGATCTTCGGCTTGTTGTGCAGGCCCGGATTGTTCTTTACCCAGTCCGGAAATTCGCGAAACGTCTTGGTCTGCGGATCAACCGCGCCCTTGAACACGCCAATGGCGGTTTCATAGTCATTGCGGGTGTCGATCAGGATCGTATCCGGGTCGGAAATCAGATCGTTCCAGTCTTTGGGATCGACATAGGTGCCGACGATCTGGTTCGGATCGATATCCGGCACGCCCATCGTGACGATTTCCTGCTTCAGCTTCACCTTCATGCGCACGAAGGGCATCTTGGAAGCACGGCTTTCCTTGTGCTCAAGGGCCGCAAATTCCGGCTGGGCGCGCAGATAGGCCAGCACATTGGCAATGCCCTCATCCGTTCCCGCGATGGTGCCGTTGATGCCTTCGGCTGCCAGAAGCAGCGTGCCCTTGACGCCGTTTTGTTGACACAGGGTAAACAAGGGTTCACGCACACTCTCGTATCGCGCAAAGCGAGCGAAGTGGTAAAGCGCTGCCACGAGAAAATCGCCAGCGGCCCCCGGTGCGGCATCCGGGGTGGACAGGGTCAAGGTGTCGGTCATGGCGGCTGAAATACAGCCAGATGCGCTTTTGCGCAATCTTATTTCGTGCCCGAAACCCGCCGAAGCAAAGTTTTGAATTTCGTCAAAATATGCCCGATGCCCTATCGCGCAGCGTCGTCCCACAGATGTGCGACAATCCGGCTCTCGGTCTTGGCCGCGTCGGAAAACACGCGATCCGCCAGATCAAGGCACTCCTGCCGCAGGGCTTGCTGCCGGTGGATGATGGCCTCCAGAACCAGCGCCAGCGTATCTGCATCGTCAAAGCGTTCCGGCTCCTGATCGACAAGGGCGGTGAGAACGGACAGGTCGTGCTCATGTCCGAGCAGATCGACGAGGCGCTTGGCATCCGCCTTCTTGGCGCGCATGGCGGAAGGCCAGATGCGCCGCAGCAGGGCAAGATGCATCCAGTAGACCTGCCCGCTCTTGCGAAGATCGTGAAAATCCTCGTCATGGGCCTCGCCGTGACAGCGGCTCAAGGCATCGAGCGCCGTCTGCCGCTGCTTGCGCCACGTTTTCTTTACACGCCTCGTGGCGGCCTTCCTGCCATCCGGCAGGGATAGCTGCATGAGGGCTTGCCTGGCCTTATCGCATTCGACAAGCGCCAGAGCGATATTGTCAGAAAGCCCGCCATCATCACCCGTCACCTCGTCGCGCCGCTTTTCAAGCGTGACGAGGGCTGAGGACAGGGCCTTGCTTTCCGCCTCCGAACGGCTGAAGCCTTGAAGATACTGGATCGTCTCGACAAGGGCTGCGGCCTCACGCGCCTGCGAGAGCGACCGCGCAACATCTCGAAACCGCAGATTTTCGGTGGTGCGAAAGGCCGGATCGTCGCTTTTCACAAAACGATAGAGGGCACGAAGGCGCTTGAATTTCTTGCGCGCGCCATGCACCGCCGCATGGGGGCCATCGGGCTGTTGCGACAGCGCCGCCATGGCGTCGTCGATCAATTCGATCCCAATGCGCTGCAATTCGTCGGGAAAGGGCTTTCGGGGATCAAATCTGAATGGCATGGCAAAGCTCTGAACTGAGATCGTCTGTCGCAAGATGCTGGTTGGAATATCGCCGGTCGCCCGTCACCTCCGCGCCGAGCCACTTTGGCAAGGCGGGCTGATCACTCTCCGACTTCAGCTCCACCTCGGCCACCGTCAGCCCCCGGTAAATGCCATCGAACACATCGATTTCCCACAAAAACCCCTCATGTTCGACGGTATAACGGATCTTTTCAATGATGATGCCGGGCGCGGTGGCGATCAGTTCCTCGGCATCGGCAACGGGGATATCATATTCATATTCGTCCCGCACAAGGACGCCGACCCCGACCTTGATGGTCAGCGTTGCCGCATCCTCGCCCTTGATGCGGACCCGCACCGACCGGTCATCCAGCGATACGATATAGCCTTGGCGAAAGCGCGTCCGTGACGCGATGGCCTCGCGCCAGCTGTCATCCGCGACCAGAAACTTGCGTTCAATTTCTTTTGCCATTCAATAACCTGCCCGTTTTGGTGTGAGCCTAGCGCAAGCTGTTGTCATGAAAAAGTAATCAAACTGAAATATTTCATTTTGCCTCGACACCTGCGGCTTTGCGCGGTAATTGAGACGCAATTCAATCGTTTCAAAAGAGGAGACATCATCATGGCCCAGGATTCCGAAAAGCTGCTTTCCATCCTGAAACTGCAGCCGGTGGTGCCTGTCCTCATCGTTGAAGACGCAGCCTCTGCCGTGCCGTTGGCACGCGCACTGGTCGAAGGTGGATTGAAGGCCATCGAAATCACCATGCGCACGCCGGCCGCACTGGATGCCATCCGCGCCGTGGCCGATGAGGTGGAAGGCGCCCATGTGGGTGCAGGCACCATTCTCAACGCCAAGGATTTCGAAGCCGCCGTGAAAGCAGGCTCCACCTTCATCGTCAGCCCCGGCGTCAACAAGAGCGTTCTGGAAGCCGCAAAGGGTTCCAAGGTTCCGCTTCTTCCCGGTGCGGCGACCGCCAGCGAAGTCATGCATCTGCGTGACAAGGGCTACAGGGTGCTGAAATTCTTCCCCGCCGAACAGGCAGGCGGCGCGCCCTACCTCAAGGCGCTGTCCTCGCCAATCGCCGATGTCATGTTCTGCCCGACCGGCAGCGTTTCGCTGAAAAACGCCAAGGATTACCTATCCCTGCCAAACGTCGTTTGCGTCGGCGGCTCCTGGGTTGCACCAAAGGAACTGATCGCAGCCGGTGACTGGGCTGGCATTACCAAACTGGCCGCCGAAGCCGCCGCGCTGCGCGGATAAGCCCTGCCTTCACGACTGCGTGAACGGCACGGCCATTTGTATTCGCATTCCGACTTCCTATCTCCTGTTTCACGATTGATTGACACAGGAGATTTGAATGTTCGACGCAAAGAAGCTTCTTGACCAGTTTTTGGGTTCGCAGGTGCCGGGCCTGTCCGGAAGCGTGCGGGACCGGGCCGGACAGGCCACCGAGATTGCGAAGAACAATCCGATGAAGGCGGGCGCGATAGCTGCCGCCATTTTCGGTACCAAGACCGGGCGCAAGCTGGCGGGCAACGCCGCAGCTGTCGGCGGCATCGCCGCAATCGCCGGTCTGGGCTACCTCGCCTACAAGAATTACCAGTCCGGCAAGACGCCGCAGGCCGTGCAACAACCCCAGCCGACGCAGGAACTGCTGCCGCCGCCCAAGGACTCTCCATTCCACCCTGAATCCCCTGCGCTTTCGAACAATTTCGCGATGACGCTGGTGCAGGCGATGATCGCCGCCGCCAAGGCAGACGGCCACATCGATGCGGCGGAACGCGCCCGCATCATGGAAAAGCTGCAGGTCTCCGAACTAGACCGCGAGGCGGAAGCCTTCATCGAAAAGGAACTGGCCGATCCACTCGACATCGATGCGCTGGTGGCTGCAGCCAAGACGGAGGAACAGAAGGTGGAGCTCTACACGGCTTCCCGCCTGACCATCGAGCCCGACAGCCGGGCGGAGCGCGGTTATCTCGACCTGCTCGCCGGTCGCCTTGGTCTGCCGGACCAGTTGGTAGAGCATATCGAAGTCACGGTTTCTGCCGCGAAGGTCTGACCCATCCCCCACAAACGACAGAGGGCCGCCATTTCCGGCGACCCTCAGCGCTGCGGTGGATCTGAAAAAATCAGTGTCCGGCATCCGGCGGCGGTGCCGCCTTCGGCTTGTTGATCAGAAGCGTGAGGATGATCAGGCCGCTGAAAAGGATGGTCAGCGCCAGGAACACATCCGCAAAGGCCTGCAGCCACGCCTGTTGCGACACGACGCCGACCAGTTTCTTGACCGCGACCGAAGCGCCATCCAGCCCGTAGGAATCATAATTCGCACCGACACTGTTCAGCCATTCCATGGCTGCCGGGTTGCCGTAGTTCACGTGTTCGGCAATCTTGAAATAATGCTCATCCGTGCGCTGGCTGAGCATGGTGTTGATGAGCGCAAGGCCGACCGCGCCGCCAAGGTTGCGGGTAAGATTGAACAGGCCGGACGCATTCTTCATACGGGCTGGCGGCAATGTGCCGAGCGCAATGTTGTTGATCGGCACCATGCACATCATCAGGCCAAAGCCGCGCAGGATCTGCGGGATCAGCAATTCATAGAAATCCCAGTCCGCCGTCACATAGGTCATGATCCATGTACCCGCCGCAAAGCTGACGAAGCCGATGACCATCATGGCGCGCAGGTCGATCTTGGTGGAGACCTTGCCCGCAATCGGTGCCGTGACGAACATGGCCAGACCGGACACGAACATGGTCTCCCCGATCATCAGGGCATCATAGCCGCGCACGCGACCCAGATAGAGCGGATACATATAGGTCAGGCCGTAAAGCCCGATGCCCATGACGAAGGAGAACAGCGATCCGATCGAGAAATTCCGGTCGGCAAACGCTTTGAGGTCCACCACCGGAAAGTCCACCTTGAAGGCGCGCCAGAAGAACACGAAGCCGCCCATGACCATGGCAAGCGTTCCGATGACGATGTGGCTGTCATTGAACCAGTCGTTGTTGTTGCCCTCTTCCAGCACATATTCCATCGAGCCCAGGAACACGCCCATGGACAACAGGCCCCACCAGTCGAACCTCTTCAGGAGCGACCGTTCCGGCTTGTCGAAATCGATGAAATTCCAGGTGACGATGGTGACGATGATGCCGGGAATGATGTTGACGAGAAACAGCCAGTGCCACGAAAACGCATTCGACAGATAGCCACCGACAGTCGGTCCGATGGTGGGGGCAAGCGTGGCCACAAGGCCGATGATGGGCGACACCACAGCCCGCTTGGACGGCGGAAAGATGGTGAAGGCGGCGGCAAAGACGGATGGGATCATGCCGCCGCCTATGAAGCCCTGTATGGCGCGGTAGACGATCATCTGGTCGATGTTCGTTGCCGTTGCACACAGGGCACTGGAAAGGGTAAAACCGGCAGCACAGGTGGCAAACAGCACCCGTGTCGACAATATGCGCGCCAGTGTTCCCGACAGCGGGATCATGATGACTTCCGCAATCAGGTAGGATGTCTGCACCCAGGCGATTTCATCGGACCCGGCGCCAAGCCCGGCCTGAATTTCCGCCAGCGACGCCGAGACGATCTGAATGTCGAGGATCGACATGAACATGCCGAAGACCATCGCGAAGAACGCGATGAGGCGGCGGCGATCCATCGGAGGATCAATCGCAGCAGCGTTTCCGCCCGCCATATTGGCTGTTACCGCCATATTCCTGGTCCTTAGGGCAATTCCAGCGCGGGCATCAGACGGCCCTGCGCGGGAAACGGCATGAAATCAAACTACTTCGACGAATTCTGCGCCTGCGCCGTGCGCGTCGCATCCGGCGCAGTGCGCGTATCGACATCGACGACGACGCTCAGACCCGCGCGCAGCCGGTGCTTGGCCAGATCTTCCTTCGAAAAGACAATCCGCACGGGAACGCGCTGGATGACCTTGGTGAAGTTGCCCGTGGCATTTTCAGGCGGCAGCATCGAAAAGACCGAGCCGGACGCTGGCGAAATGGACTGCACGGTGCCTTCTATGTCGTGATCGCCAAAGGCATCCACATGCACGCGCACCTTGGAGCCCGGCTCGATCTGCGCCAGCTGCGTTTCCTTGAAATTGGCATCGATATAGAGATCATCCATCGGCACCAGCGAAGCGAGGCGCTTGCCGACCGAGACGAGATCGCCGGTCTGGACCGACAGATTGCCGATGACGCCGTCATAGGGTGCGCGCAGAACGGTAAAGGACAGGTCGCGGGCGGCCTTGTCACGGGCAAGCTCCAGCGTCTTGACCGAACCTTCGGCTTCCTTGCGCTGCGCCTTCAACAGATCGATATTGGCCTGGGCCGAAACGACGCTGGCTTCACCGGCAACAAGGTTTGCCTTGGCCTGTTCCATGGCGATCTGCGCATTGTCGGTGGAGGCGACGGTGCCGACATCCTTGGACTGGAGTTCGCTGGCGCGCTTGAGATTGATGTCTGCTCCGCGCAAGGCCGCATCCAGCGAGCCCTTTTGTGCCACGGCCTGCTGAAGCGAGGCCTGCGCACCGGCAATCTGGGCATCGATGCGCGCAAGCGAGAGCTGCTGAGTCTGAAGCTGGGCCTGCGCCTGCTCAAGCGCATTGCGATAATCGCCATCGTCGAGCGTCAGCAGGACATCGCCTGACTTGACTTCCTGGTTGGCGACAACCTCGACCTTGGCGACATAGCCGGAGACCTTCGGCGCGATGACGGCGATATCGCCTTCGACATAGGCATCATCGGTGGAAACCAGAAAGCGCCCGTCTGTCCACCAGTTATATCCATACCAGCCCGCAGCACCCAGAAGCGCCAGGGCAACAATGGGCAGGACGAAAGACTTGCGCTTTTTCTTCTCCGGCTCTGCGGCCTTGGCAGCCTGAGGTGCCTCCTGCGCCGAAGCGGGCTTTGCATCCAGCGTGCGGGCCTCGGCCTCATCGGACGCATCGACTGCGCGGACTGCACCACTTTTCTGAGCGGACATGGGAACACCATTCAATGTGAAAAAGAAACAACGTCGAACTGAACCGTTCGGTTCGATTGACTTAATCTGTTTTGTGACACATATCAAGTCGCATCGAACCGTTTGGTTCGATATATTGAACAGAATCTAAAACAGCGGACGGATCTGAAAGTGACCGACGACAAGCCAACGGACGACATCTGCGCCGCAAATCCTGCGGGCCGATTTGCTGCGGGCGAAGATCCGGCAAAGCGGGAACAGATCATCGACGGTGCCTGGCGGGTGTTCAAGCGAAAGGGCTTCGATGCCGCCAGCATGAACGACATTACCCGCGAAGCCGGCGTTTCCAAGGGAACGATCTACGTTTACTTTGAGAACAAGGACGAGCTTTTTGCCGCCCTGATCGACCGTCACCGCGCGCAGTTTGCCCATTCCATGCGTGACATTCTGGCTGGAACCGAGGAGGTTCGAGACGGCCTGCGGCAGTTTGGCGAGGCATTCATTCACAAGGTGACGTGCACGGACATGATACCTGCCATGCGCTCAGCGCTTGGCGTCATCGACCGTATGCCCAAACTCTCGCAGCGTTTTTTCGTGGCCGCACCGAACAACGTGCGGGTTGTTCTGCGGGACTTTCTCCAGCATCACATCGACCAGGGAACGTTGCAGACCGATGACGTGGACCTTGCCGCCCGCCAGTTCATAGAACTCGCCACGGGCACGTTTTTCAAGATGCGCCTGTTTGGCGAATTGACCGGCGATACGCCACCGGAAGAGGCCGGAAGGGTTCTCTCCAGCGCAATCGAGGTTTTTATGGCGGCTTACGGAACCAAGAAGGCCTGACACCATTCAGCAACCGGGTTTCTCGCATTGCGCGAAATAGCTTGAAAATGTGGCATTAGGGTAATGTCACACGCTTGTTTCTCGCGTAATCGAATATAAACTGCGGCATTTCGAATTGTCGAAGCACAAAAGCTGAAAAGGAACACTGGCTCGTGGATTCCATAATCCCTCTCTTATCCGACCCCGCTGCGTGGGTGGCCCTCGTCACCCTTATCGTCATGGAGGTTGTGCTTGGCATCGACAACCTGATTTTCATTTCCATTCTCACCAATAAATTGCCCGAGCATCAGCGGGAAAAGGCACGGCGCATCGGTATCGGCCTTGCGCTGATCATGCGCCTTGGCCTTCTGGGCACGGTGGCATGGATCGTACAGCTGACCGAGCCTGTTTTCGAACTCTTCGGTCACGGCTTCTCCTGGAAGGACATGATCCTCATCGGCGGTGGCCTGTTCCTGGTCTGGAAAGCGACCAAGGAAATTCACCACAATGTGGACCCGGAAGACCACAAGGAAGACATGGTCGGCACGGCTGTTGCCAGCTTCTCGTCGGCCATTGCGCAGATACTTCTGCTCGACCTGGTCTTCTCGCTCGACAGCATCATCACCGCAGTGGGGATGACACCGCATGTGCCGATCATGGTCGTCGCTGTCGTCTTCGCCGTCACCGTGATGCTTCTAGCCGCCAACCCGCTTGCCAACTTCATCGAAAAGAACCCCACCGTCGTCATGCTGGCGCTGGCCTTCCTGCTGATGATCGGTACGACGCTGATTGCCGAAGGCATGGGCTTCCATGTTCCCAAGGGCTACGTCTACGCCGCCATGGCCTTCTCAGCACTTGTGGAAGTGCTCAACATGGTATCGCGCAATGCACGTCGCAAGAAAAAGCAGGGCACCCTGCACTAGCTGCGACAGCACCTTTCACAATAGGCAAAGGCTCGCTTCACGGCGGGCCTTTTTCAAAGATGGCGGGAAACGATGAAATATGTGCCGCATGTGGTCTTCGCTAGCCTGCTGGTCCTGTTTCTCGGCGCGGCCTTCTGGGGAAAACTTCACGTGCCCCAGCCGGTGGCCGACACGCGCACCGAAGCGGCCATGCCGGACAAATGGACCTTCATTGGCGAGAACGGCAGAGAAGCCGATATTTCGATGCCCATTCTGCAGCGGTTTCACTATCCCGGCGATGTCGCTTTTTGCGCGAGGGCCGGCGAGCTGTTGAAGGACAGCGTAGAGAATGACGTTGCGTTAGGATTTTGTGAAAAGCCAGAAACCCTCTCACCCCTTGAAAGAACGGCAAAACTGGCAGAGGCTGCATCGCAGCTGCCGCTGCTGTTGATGACGGATGACGACCCGGAAAAGCAGTCCGGGCAGGAGAACGCCGTGGCATTGGGGGTTGCTGCCCTGCGTGAAGCCATCGAAACCGCACCACGCAACGCGCCGCAGGCAGCCCTTTCCGTTCTCGACCAGTACTGGATTGCAAGCCTCATCAAGCAGCCGGAGCGCTATTATAATCCGGCCTTCCTCTTCAAGGATGCCTTCACGACCGAGATTGTCGAGGCGCGAATGGCCTTGTGCCGGTTGGTCAACGATCTAAACTGCATGATAAATGCCGCTCGAAATGCCGGTGGAGCGGTGGAAACCATCGGGCGCTGGTCATCGGATATCGGCAAGCTGCTGCTGAGCATAGAACTGGCGCAGATAGCGCATGACAGGGATACGACCGGGGAACCTTATTCTGAAATCTACTACGCGCAGGATCTGGCCGGCAGCTACGGCTATGCGTCTGAAATTGTTAAGGGCGATGAAAAGCTGACCTATCTGCGTCGCGGCGTTGCTGCGCTGGAAGAGGCTGAAAGACGCTACAAGGACAAGGTGGACGCGCAGGTGCAGCAATCGCTGACGGGAAGCCTTGGGACCATCTATGGCCGCGTTGCCTTCATTTCCCGCGACAGGGCGGATGTGGAAAAAGCGCTTCGCTTCGACCAGATGTCGGCAGACGAACAGAAGCAGCTCGATGGCGAGGTCAGTTGGGAAACGCTTTCCAATCTTGGCGATTCCCACATGTTGCGTGGCGAGGTGTTCGGCGCGGAAGACGATCTTCGCGAAGGCCTCGACATTCAGCAGCAGGCCTTGGCGAAGGCCGCATCGGACAATTCACAAGCTGGCAAGAATTATGTGAACATGAAACTGGCGGTGAGCTTCATCCGCTATGGCGAGGCAGAGGCGACGCAACTGACCAAGCAACAGCGCATCGAGATGCTCACAAAAGGCAAGGAGCTCGCCGACAGGATGCTTTCCGTCTTTTTGGAAACAGGTACGAAGACGTATCAGGACGTCGTTACCAATGCAGTGCGCAGGGCAGAGGCCAAACTCGCTTTGCTGGAATGGGAACCCGCGCCGCCGCCACAAAAACCCTAAAAACCTTGACGCTCGCCCAAGAATATGTGCTAAGGCCAATTCATTCCGAGATTGAAGCAATCGCCCCTTTTGGCGCGTATTTTCATTGAGCAGGCCCTTATGACCACTTCCGGCGTCCGCGTCCGCATTGCACCTTCCCCCACCGGCGAGCCGCATGTCGGCACAGCCTATATCGCGCTTTTCAACTACCTCTTCGCCCAGAAGCATGGTGGTGAATTCATTCTGCGCATCGAAGACACCGATGCGACGCGCTCTACGCGCGAATATGAGGAAAAAGTGCTGGAGGCGCTGAAATGGACCGGCCTGAAATGGTCCGAAGGCCCTGATGTCGGCGGCCCCTATGGTCCCTACCGCCAGTCCGAGCGCAAGGACATGTACCAGCCTTACGCCGAGGAACTGCTGGAAAAGGGCCATGCCTTCCGTTGCTTCTGTTCGGCAGAGCGGCTGGCCGAGATGCGCGAGGCGCAGCGCGCCGCTGGCAAGCCACCGAAATATGACGGGCTTTGCCTGCATCTGAAGGCCGAGGAAGTGACCGCCCGCGTTGCCGCCGGTGAAGCTTCTGTCGTGCGCATGAAGATCCCCGCAGAAGGCTCCTGCGACTTCAACGATGGCGTCTACGGCGATGTTTCGATCCCCTGGGACAGCGTCGACATGCAGGTTCTGATGAAGGCCGATGGCATGCCGACCTATCACATGGCCAATGTCATCGACGACCATCTGATGAAGATCACCCATGTGGCGCGTGGCGAAGAATGGCTTGCCTCCGTGCCAAAGCACATTCTTCTCTATCGCTATTTCGGCTGGCAGGAACCGGTATTCATGCATCTGTCGCTGATGCGCAATGCCGACAAATCCAAGCTGTCGAAACGCAAGAACCCCACATCCATCTCGTACTACTCCGCACTCGGCTATCTGCCGGAAGCGCTGATGAACTTCCTCGGCCTGTTCTTCATCCAGATCGGTGAAGGCGAAGAGCTTTTGACCATGGAAGAACTGGCAGGAAAGTTCGATCCCGAAGCCTTGTCCAAGGCCGGTGCTATCTTCGACATTCAGAAGCTGGACTGGCTGAATGGCCGCTGGCTGCGTGAAAAGCTGACCCAGGACGAATTCATTGCCCGCACGCTGGAATGGGCGATGGAAAATGCGCGTCTGACCGAGGGCTTGAAGCTTTCCCAGAGCCGCATTTCCAAGCTCGGCGATCTGCCGAACCTGGCAGGCTTCCTGCTGTCGAGCGATGTCGGCCTCACGCCCGCATCCTTCGCTGGCCTGAAGAGCAAGCCAGAAGAGATCCACGAAATCCTGACCACGGTTGCCGCTGACCTGGAAAAGATGCCGGACTGGACGCTGGAATCCATCGAACAGGAACTGCGTGATGTGGCCGAACGCACCGGCAAGAAGCTGCGCGTAGTGACACCGCCGCTCTTCGTTGCCATGTCCGGCTCGTCTCGTTCGTTGCCGCTGTTCGACACAATGGCGCTTCTGGGCCGCTCGGTGGTGCGTCAGCGGTTGAAGGTGGCGATTGCGGTCGCGGCGTCCATGGTTGGCGCTGGAACGTAAAGCGGGGGACGCGGCTTGGTCCTGCCACCCGTCCCCACGCTCGTCATCCGCCGCACCCCGTCATCCTCGGGCTTGTCCCGAGGATCTGCCTTGGGTGCCAGGTATTGGACGTCGAACGTGCTGCTCCGTTTGTAGATCCTCGGGACAACCCCGAGGATGACGACGGAGAGGTCTGAGGATGACGGAGGCGGGTGTTGCGACGAAAAATAATAGTGCCACACCAGCACACAGAACAACTTGCCAAAAGGCGATAGAGATGACCGACAAGACAACCGAAACGACCGCCCTCTCCTCCGATGTGACCGAAGTGCGCCGCCAGAAGCTGGCGATGCTGCGTGAGAAGATCGGCGATGTTTACCCTGCCCATTTTCACCGCACGCTGACCAATGCCGAGCTGGCCGAGAAATATGCGGATATCGAGCCTGACGTGGAAACCGGCGATACGGTGACGGTTGCGGGTCGCGTTTACTCCTCGCGCAACTCCGGCATGTTCATGGATATTCATGATGCCTCGGGCAAGGTGCAGATCTTCTCCCACAAGGATACGACGCCGGAAGAGGCGCGTGACCTGCTGCCGATGATCGATATCGGCGACATCATCGGCGTGACCGGCAAGGTGCGCCGCACCAAGCGCGGTGAGCTGACGATCAATGCCGAAGAAATCACCATGCTGACCAAGTCTCTCCTGCCGATGCCAGAGAAGTGGAGCGGGATTTCTGACATCGAAATCCGCTATCGCAAGCGCCATCTGGATATTCTCTCCAACGAGGAATCCAAGCTGCGCTTCCAGCAGCGTTCCAAGATCATTTCCGGCATTCGCCGCTTCATGGAAAACGAGGCTTTCCTCGAAGTGGAAACGCCGATGTTGCAGACCGTCTATGGCGGCGCGACGGCTGACCCGTTCAAGACATTCCACAACACGCTGAAGCAGGACATGTATCTGCGCATCGCGCCGGAACTGTTTTTGAAGCGTACGCTGGTATCTGGCCTGTCCGACAAGGTCTTCGAAATCAACCGCAATTTCCGCAATGAAGGTGTTTCCACCCGGCACAATCCGGAATTCACCATGCTGGAATGCTACTGGGCCTATGCCGACTACGAAGACATTATGGGTCTGGTCGAGCGCATGTTCGAGACGCTGGCCATTGCCATCCATGGCACGACGGAACTGGACTTCCAGGGCAAGACCATTTCCTTCAAGGGTCCGTTCAAGCGCGTGCCGATGCCTGACGCCGTGAAGGAAGCGACGGGCATCGACTTCCTGGCCATCAAGACCGACGAAGAGGCTCGCGCTGCCGCAAAGGCTGCCGGTTTCGAAGTCGAGAAAGACTGGACATGGGGCGAATGCCTTGCCTTCATCTTTGAAGAAAAGGTCGAGGGCACGCTGATCCAGCCGAGCCACGTCACGCATTTCCCCAAGGACATTTCGCCCTTTGCCAAGGAAGTTCCGGGCGAACCGCGTCTGGTCGAGCGTTTCGAAAGCTATTGCAACGCCTGGGAAGTGGGCAACGCGTTTTCCGAGTTGAACGACCCGGAAGAACAGCGCCGCCGCATGGTGGAGCAGCTGGAACAGGCCCATGCCCGTGGCGAAAAGGACAAGCAGCTGGACGACGAATTCCTCGACGCCATCGACCAGGGAATGCCGCCAGCCGGTGGCCTCGGCATCGGCGTCGACCGTCTGGTGATGCTGCTGACCAACGCGCCGTCCATCCGCGACGTCATCCTCTTCCCGGCCCGTCGCCAGAAGGCCGATTGATCAGACCACGATCATCTTGATTTTAAAGCCGGAGGCCCCAAAGCCTTCGGCTTTTTTGTTTCCGGCAAACGGGTGGGTGGCTGCGGCGAGGACGGGTGTGAGGGATAGCGTTTAACGCCGACGGACGGCGATCAATGTTCTGGCGCAGGCGCGGCTGGCGCGTGTTGCGCCGCTGCATCGCCTTCTGCCGCATCCGCTCCATGAGCAGCGGCTGGCTCTTCGGCAGGTGGTTGATGTTGTTCCGCGGCGACCGCCGTGGTGGAGCCTTTTCCGAAGATCAACGACTTGATGTAAGCGAAGCTGAACATGCTGACATTGTCCTGCTCCGGGGTAGAGGTTACGAGGCCGGGATCGTCAGGCGCTGCATGATCGCCATGGGCGGCAGGGGTTTCGCCATGAGCGGATTCAGGCGCGGCCTCTCCATGGTCGCCCGCAGGCGCCTTTTCGCCATGACCGCCGCCGTCTCCATGGCCATCGCTCTTGGTTTCGCCATGGCCGTCGCCCGCCTTTCCGTGTCCGTCCGCCGCAGCGCCATGACCATCGGATGGCGTTTCGACCACCGGTTCGACACAGTCTGAGAAATCATTGAGGCTGGCGGAAAGATGTTCGGTATCTTCCAGCGGAAGATCGATCCTCAAACCGTAGAAAAGCCCTTCGCCATTCGGATCGCCATCGTAATAATAGGCGGAATAGGACTTGGCATCCGCGTCTTCCGGCAGCTTCTTCACGTCAGCGATATAGACGACCTGTGCTGCAATTGCGCGTCCGCGCATGTCTGCGCGCATGGTCGGTCCGTTCTTGTCGAGCACAGAGACCTGAACGAGATCCGGCTTCTGCTTGTCGTAAACGGCCTTGGCAACGCGCAGCGCAGTCCTGACACGCTCCGTGCCATCTCCGCCTTCGGTGCGAATGAATTTGCGCACCCAGACTGCGCCGTTTTTCCGGATATTGACGGTCTGCACCATCTGACATTCAAGGCCATTGATCGACGCTTCGGCAGGGCCAAACAGGCGTTCCTTGCCCACAAAAACGGCGGCAACGCCGGACGCTCCGCCAAGAAGGAGGATCCCGCCACTTATCAATACGAACTTTCGAGAAAACCGTATTCTCTTGAACACTGCTTTCACGTCGAACGTCCCGACATTCACTACCCCGTTCAATGCCCATCATCTGCGGATCGCCAAAGCAGCGAACTGCGAAACGATATAGCGCGGGGCAGCAATGCTGCTTCCGTGCAGGCATCAATTCTGACGTGTTCTCATTGAAGAAGATTTAACTCACATACAAATCTGGCCCTTCGGTTGGACCATTTTTGGATTCCGAGAAAAAAAGACTTGGACAAGCGATCGACGCGATTATTGCGAATGATTTGCAATATCATTGACAATGCCCGACAAAATTCCCAAATTGATATTGCGAATTAATCGCATTAGGAGTTTTATAGGCCTATGACATCAATGGCGCTTCGGCTTTTCCTCTGTATTGCAACGGTTTTTCTGCCATTTGCGGCTGCGGCAAGCGACAAGCCAAAGGTCGTCACCACCTTTACCATCATCGCCGACATGGCCCGCAACGTTGCAGGTGATGCCGCAGATGTGGAAAGCATCACCAAGCCCGGCGCTGAAATTCACAATTACCAGCCAACGCCGCGCGACATCCTCAAGGCCCGCAATGCCAATCTCGTTCTGTGGAACGGACTCAACCTTGAATTGTGGTTCCAGAAGTTTCTGGCAAACCTTGCGGACGTTCCCAACGTGACCGTCAGCGATGGCGTTCAGCCAATATCGATCAGCGGCGGGGCCTATCAGGGCAAGCCCAACCCCCATGCCTGGATGTCACCCGACAATGCCTTGATCTACGTCGAGAACATCAGAAAGGGCCTGACCCAGATCGATCCTGACCATGCGGCGCTCTACGCTGCCAATGCCAAGGCCTATTCCGACAAGATCAGAAGCGAAATCCAGCCCATGCGCGATGCCATTGCGGCGCTGCCCGAGGCAAAGCGGTGGCTGGTGACGAGCGAAGGCGCCTTTTCCTACCTCGCCCGCGATTTCGGGCTGAAGGAACTGTTTCTCTGGCCGGTCAATGCCGACAGCCAGGGCACTCCGCAGCAGGTGCGCGGTGTCATCGACGCCATGCGCGCAAACAACATTCATGTGATTTTCAGTGAGAGCACGGTTTCCCCGGACCCGGCAAAGCAAGTGGCGAAGGAAACGGGTGCGGCCTATGGCGGCATCCTCTACGTGGATTCGCTGAGCGAGGCGGATGGGCCTGTCCCGACCTATCTCGACCTTTTGCGCGTAACCACGCAGACCGTTGTGAAAGGCCTTTCCAAATGATGATGGGAAAACGCAAGGGAAGCGAAACGGGACTGACGGTTGCGGATGTGACCGTTACCTATCGCAATGGCCACACGGCGCTCCGCAACGCCAGCTTCTCCATCCCTCGCGGCACCATCACAGCACTTGTGGGCGTCAATGGCGCGGGAAAATCCACGATCTTCAAGGCGATCATGGGCTTCGTACCGCTTGCGGCTGGCACCGTTTCCATATTTGACATGCCAGCCCGCGACGCCCTTCGCAAGAACCTCGTTGCCTATGTTCCGCAGGCGGAGGAAGTGGACTGGAGCTTCCCCGTCCTGGTGGAAGACGTGGTTATGATGGGCCGCTACGGCCACATGAATTTTCTGCGCATTCCCTCCAGACGCGACCACCAGATGGTGGATGAGGCGCTGGCACGCGTCAACATGGTGGAGTACCGCAAGCGCCAGATCGGCGAACTCTCCGGTGGCCAGAAGAAACGGGTGTTTCTGGCGCGGGCACTGGCGCAGGAAGGCCAGGTCATTCTTCTCGATGAGCCCTTCACCGGCGTCGATGTCAACACCGAAGAGCAGATCGTCGCGCTATTGAAGGCATTGCGTGACGAAGGCCGCGTGATGCTGGTTTCAACCCATAATCTCGGCAGCGTGCCGGATTTCTGCGACCGCACGGTCTTCGTAAAGGGAACGGTGATTGCTGCCGGCAAGACCGAAAAGACCTTTACCGAAGACAATCTGCAAAAGGCATTCGGTGGAAGCCTGCGCCACTTCATTCTTGGCGGGGCCGATCTGCACGACGATGCCGACCCGCGGCGGGTAAAGGTCATTACCGATGACGAGCGGCCCTTCGTGATTTACGACAAGAGCGCGAAGGCCAAAAAGACGCTGAAAGACAAGGGCCATGATTGATACCCTGCTTGAGCCCTTCACCTATTCCTACATGCTGAACGCCATATGGGTGAGCGCGCTTGTGGGGGGCGTCTGCGGCTTCCTGTCTGCCTATCTCATGCTGAAAGGCTGGTCTCTGATCGGCGATGCCCTGTCCCATGCCATCGTGCCCGGCGTTGCCGGTGCCTATATGCTGGGCCTGCCCTTCTCACTGGGAGCCTTCATTTCCGGCGGACTGGCGGCGGGATCCATGCTGTTTCTCAACCAGAAGACACGGCTGAAGGAAGATGCGATCATCGGGCTGATCTTCACTTCCTTTTTCGGCCTTGGCCTGTTCATGGTGTCGCTGTCGCCCACCTCCATCAACATCCAGACCATCGTCCTTGGAAACATTCTGGCGATTACGCCTGAGGATACGCTGCAACTGGCGCTGATCGGCGGCATCAGCCTGGCTGTGCTGTCGCTGAAATGGCGGGACTTCATGGTGGTGTTCTTCGATGAAAACCACGCCCGCACGGTGGGGCTGAACCCGGACCTGCTGAAAATCATCTTCTTCACGCTTCTGGCGGCGTCCACCGTCGCTGCGTTGCAGACGGTTGGCGCGTTTCTGGTGGTTGCGATGGTCGTTACCCCAGGCGCGACCGCCTATCTCCTGACGGACCGTTTCGAGCGGCTGATCGGCATGAGCTTCGGCATCGGCGCGGCCACGAGTTTCACCGGCGCCTATCTCAGCTATTTCCTGGATGGCGCGACCGGCGGCATCATCGTCGTGCTGCAGACCCTGATCTTCCTCACCGCCTTCATCTTTGCGCCCAAGCACGGCTACCTCGCTTCACGCGCCAAGGCGAAAGCGGCGCTGGAGACCGCGCCATGAGCGAAAACATGCAATTGGCAATTCTGCCGTTCCAGCTGCCCTTCATGCAATATGCTTTCATCATCACGCTGATGATTGCCGTTCCCATGGCCATGCTGTCCTGTCTGCTGGTGCTGAAGGGCTGGTCGTTGATGGGAGACGCGGTTTCCCATGCCGTGCTGCCGGGTGTTGTCATCGCCTATATCATCGGCATTCCCTTCTCCATCGGCGCATTTGTGGCGGGAATGATCTGTGCGCTGGCAACCGGCTTTCTGAAGGAAAACAGCCGCATAAAGGAAGACACGGTTCTCGGCATTGTTTTTTCCGGCATGTTCGGGCTGGGGCTGGTGCTTTACGTCAAGGTGCAGAGCGACGTGCATCTGGACCACATCCTGTTTGGCGACATGCTGGGCGTCGCTCTGGGCGACATCGTGGAAACCGGCCTGATTGCGCTCGCCGCCACCGCTTTTCTGGTGGTGCTGCGCAAGGACCTGCTGGTCAATGCCTTCGATGCGCAGCACGCAAAAGCCATCGGCCTGCCGGTGCGCCTTCTGCATTATGGCCTCTTGGCCGTGCTCTCCCTGACGGTGGTGGGCGCGCTGCAGGCCATCGGCATCATTTTATCAGTAGCGATGCTGGTGGCACCCGGTGCCATCGCCTTTCTGCTGACCCGTCGTTTTTCCAGCATGATGCTGGTCGCCATTGGCGTTGCCGTCATCGCATCCATCACGGGCATATGGGCAAGTTTCCTGATCGACAGCGCGCCTGCGCCGACCATCGTTCTGATCATGACCCTGTTCTTCATCCTCGCCTTCATCCGCACCACGCTGCAAGCCAGGGCCACCGACAAGGCCCAAGGCACGGCTTGAAAGACGATTGTGCGCGATTGAAAAGATTATTTCACAAAGTTCGGAACTAGCTGGCACCGTTTCGCGTCAATAGGTGCAGGTCGATTGCGTGGGCGCTCGACCGCATCAATTGATCAGAAAGAGGACCGGCCATGTTGAAGTGGGCTCTTATATTCTTCGTTATCTCACTGATTGCCGGTGTATTCGGCTTTACGGGCATTTCGGCGGCGACTGCCGGCATCGCACGGATTCTGTTCTTCATCGCCGTGGTCGTGTTCCTGATCTTCCTCGTGCTTGCACTGATGGCCGGCCAGGCTATCCTCTAATCAACAGACGTAACAAAGACGGCGGTCCGCAAGGCCCGCCGTTTTTCGTTGTCTTGTCTGGATGCTCGAAAGGCGGCGCTATGCCGTCCAGCCACCGTCGATGACGTGGATCTGGCCGGTGGTGAAGCCCGCTTCGTCTGACGCGAGATAGGTGACGAGGGCCGCGACTTCCTCCGGCTTGGCGATGCGGCCCATGGGCTGACGGGCGATGAAATCCGCCAGCGCCTGCTCATAATTTCCCGTTGCCCGCAAACGTTCATGCAGGGACGGACTATCGACGGTCCCGGGGCAGATGGCATTGCAGCGAATGCCCTTGGTCACGAAATCCGCCGCGATAGACTTGGTCAATCCAATGACGGCTGCCTTTGACGCGGTGTAGGCAAAGCGGTTAGGAACGCCTTTGACGCTGGATGCGACCGAGGACATGTTGACGATGGCGCCTTTGCCCTTTTCCAGCATGGCAGGCAAAAACGCGCGGCAGGTGCGGTACATGGCTTTCGCATTCAGGTCGAAAGAGAAATCCCAGTCCTTTTCCTCACAGTCCAGAATGGTGCCCGCATGGACGAAGCCGGCGCAATTGAAGAGAACATCCGCCCGCCCGATTTCGGCGGCGAGCGCTGAAACAGCCGCACCATCGAGAACATTGAGAACGCGCGTTTCAGCACCGCTCAGCGTCTCCAGTGCCGCTTCGTTGATGTCCGTGGCGATAACCCTTGCGCCAAGCCCGATGAAGCGCTCCGCCGTCGCGCGGCCAATCCCCTGCCCTGCCGCCGTAATGACGACCGTCTGGCCGCTGAAATCCTGGCTCATGCTATGCTCCTCCCGCGCTGGCGCGCATATAAATCGAATGTAGATCGACAATTCATATGTAAACAGTGTATTTATATAACGTCAAGTCAACTTGGCCAGCCCCGTCGGGGCGCGGCTGACAGCCAGCGGTAAAGAGACGCAATGAGTGAAGAAGACAGCGAGAAGTACCGCGCACCGGCGCTCGACAAGGGCCTCGACATTCTTGAGCTCTTGGCCAGCACCGATGGCGGGTTGACGCAGGTGGAGATTGCCAAGGCCATCGGCAAAAGCCCGAACGAGTTTTACCGAATGCTGGACCGGCTGGTGCGTCGCGGCTATGTCCAGCGGCAGGACGGAGACCGCTTCTTCCTGACGCTCAAACTCTTCGGCCTTGCCCATTTTCACGCGCCGCTGCGCCGGCTGGTTTCCTTTGCCGCCCCCGTCATGCGGGATTTCGCCAACAAGGCCGGGCAGGCCTGCCATCTGGCGGTCTATGACCGCGGTTCGGTTGTGGTGATCGCCCAGCAGGACTCATCCACCTACTGGGCGCTTTCCATTCGCGTTGGCGCGCAGATGAGCCTGTTCAACACCGGTTCGGGACACGTTCTTCTGGCATTTCAAAACGACGCCCAGCGCGACAGAATGATGGCAGAGCAGCTGCGCGGTGGCAACGAGGACGGCGTGCCCGAAGGGCTAATCGAGCGGCTGGATGAGGTGCGGGACAATGGCTATGAGAGCATGAACAGCCTTCAGACCGCTGGTGTGCGCAACATCTCTGCACCTGTTCTGACAGTGGACGGAACGGCGCTTGCCGCCATCACGTGCCCTTACATCACGCCCATGAACAGCGAGGCTCCAAGTGCTGAGGACTGCGTCGTTCTAATCCGCCAAGCCGCAGCCAAGATTTCGGAAATTGCAGCCGGACAATGAAAAACGCGACCGGCAGGGGACCGATCGCGCTTTTCAAGACTGGAGATATTATACTTCAATAACGGGCAAATCCCGCAAAGGTTCCAGGATTATTTCAGGCCGCTGCCGCGCTGAGTTCCTTGCGGACAATGCCGCGCAGGGATTCGAGATCCTTGGCGAACTGGCGGATGCCTTCGGAAAGCTTTTCCGTGGCCATCGCGTCTTCGTTCAGGTGCCAGCGGAACGCCTTTTCATCCAGCGACTGCAAAGGCTCGGCCTTGGCATCGTCAGCAGACAGCTTGCGCTCCAGCGTGCCGGTGTCCTTGTCGAGTTCTTCCAGAAGAGCCGGGCTGATGGTCAGGCGGTCGCAACCGGCCAGCGCTTCGATCTCGCCAGCATTGCGGAAGGATGCGCCCATCACCACAGTCTGAATGCCGTTGGCCTTGTAGTAGTTGTAGATCTTGCGCACGGAAACGACGCCCGGATCGGTCTCTGCGGTGTAGTTTTCACCGGTCGACTTCTTGTACCAGTCAAGAATACGGCCAACGAAGGGCGAGATGAGGAAGGCCTTGGCTTCGGCACATGCGATTGCCTGCGCCTGCGAGAAGAGCAGTGTCAGATTGCAATCGATGCCTTCTGCCTGCAACGCTTCGGCGGCCTTGATGCCTTCCCAAGTCGATGCAAGCTTGATGAGGATGCGATCGCGCTCGATGCCGCGCTCCTTGTAACCGGCGATGATCTGATGCGCCTTTTCAATCGAAGCCTTGGTATCAAAAGAGAGGTCGGCATCGACTTCCGTCGACACGCGGCCGGGCACGAGATCGACAAGGGCCGCGCCAACCGAAATGGCGAGACGGTCTGCTACCGCGCCGACGACGGCATCGGACTGGCCACCCTGCTTCTTGCCCCATGTCACCGCTTCCTTGACGGCATCGGCAAACATCGGCGTGCCGAGCGCTTTTAGAACGATGGAAGGATTGGTGGTGCAATCAACTGGCTTCAGGCGGGCAACCGCCTCGATGTCACCCGTATCGGCAACAACAGTCGTGATTTTGCGAAGTTGGTCAAGTTTGGACGTCATGCCGTGTGATCCTCGTGATCTCTTGAAAACTGCTTGCGCCGGCTTCCGTTCCATTTGCTTGCTCAGGGCGAAACCGGTTGCTTTTGATGGCGGAGTATCGCGCGCTGCAAAATGTAAAGTCAAGACATTTGCGCAATCCAATTGACATAAGTTTCACAGCGGCCATACTCGCAGCACAACAGATGATGGCGAAAACAGTGGCAAAACTGCGAAGAGACACCCATACGTCCTATTCCGAGGCTGCATCACTGCGCCTGAGAGCGGCCTGGCTCTATTATAACCAGGGCATGACGCAGAAGGATGTCGCGGAGAAACTCGGGATCAGCCGTTCCACCGTCATCCGCCTTCTGGACGAGGCGATGAAGCGGTCCGAGGTGCAGATCTGGATCAACGAAGGCATTGAGGATCTGGTCGAGCTGGCGATAAAGCTCGAAGGCGCCTATGGGCTGGACGAGGCCATCATCATTCCCTCGGCCTCCGCCAATGCACAAGACATTGCCAAGGCCGTTGGCCTCGCGCTTGGGCAATTCCTGTCCGAAGCCGTGCCAGACAATGCCACAATCGGTGTCGGCTGGGGCCGCACCATGACGGCCTCGCTCTCCAGCTTTCGCCCGCCGCGCCGGGAAAACTGCAAGGTCGTCTCCCTGCTGGGCGGGATCGTTGCGGTCCACCAGACCAACCCGCTCGATTATACATGGCGGCTGGCAAGCGCGCTTGGGGCGGAATGCTACATGTTTCTGGCACCGCTTCTGGTGGATTCAGAAGAGACGCGCCGCGCGCTCATCGAAAAATGCGGCCTCAACACCCTGTTCGAGCTGGCTGAGAACCTCGACCTTGCAATCGTCAGCTGCGGCGATATCGGCCCCCACTCCACATCCCTTTCGGAAGGCTTCATTTCAAGGGAAACCCATGCGGAACTGGTGAGCGCAGGCTGCGTCTGCGACACCATGTTCAACTTCATCGATGCCGAAGGGCGCTCCGTCGACCATCCCATTAACGGGCGCGCCATGGCCATCGGTCTCGATACGCTGAAAAAGGCAAAACACATCGTGCTGGCCTCCGGCGGGGCCCACCGTGCGATTGCCATACGCGCCACCATCAAGCGGATCGGCTGCAACACGTTGATTACCGATGAGGCGGCAGCGCGGGCGTTGCTGGATCTGGCCTCAGGCACAACACAATAGTAAAACGGAACTTCTGCGCCCGGAGAGCGAAACCTCGCGCCAGTGCCACGTTCATATCTTGCCCGTTTCCCAGCCCAGCATGGCACGCTTGCGGGTCAGGCCCCAGTGATAGCCCGTCAATGCGCCGCTTTTGCCGACGGCACGGTGGCAGGGAACGACGAAGGAGATGGGGTTGGCGCCGATGGCAGCGCCCACGGCGCGCGACGCGGTTGGCTGGCCGATATCCTTGGCCACATGGGAATAGGTCACGGCCCTGCCGAGCGGTATCTTGAGCAGGCTCTGCCACACCCGCACCTGAAAATCGGTGCCGAGCAGGACGACGCGCAGCGGCTGTTCGCTTTTCCACTGGCCGGAGTCGAAAATGCGCGAGGCATAGGGCGCCGTCGCCGCACTGTCCTCCACATAGCAGGCATTGGGCCAGCGACGGGCCATATCTTCAAAACAGGCCGTCTCGCCACCCTCATCGCTAAAGGCGCAACCCGCGAGCCCCCGATCCGTGATCATGATCAGTGCCAGCCCGAAGGGCGATGGGTGGAAACCGTAGCGGATGCGCAGACCCGAGCCCTTGGCCTTCCACTCCCCCGGCGACATCGCCTCATGGGTGACGAAAAGATCATGCAACCGGCCCGGCCCCGACATGCCGACCTCAATGGAGGTTTCGAGCAGCGGCAGGCTTTCTTCCCGCAGCAACCGCTTGGCATGATCAAGCGTAACCGCCTGCAGGAAAGCCTTGGGCGACAGGCCGGCCCAGCGGGTGAATGTCTTCTGCAATTGTGTGGGAGACTGGGAGAGCCGGGCGGCGATTGCGTCAAGCGAAGGCTGATCGCGATAGTCCGTCGTCATGATCTCGATCACCCGGCGCACGGTCTCGTAATCCGATCCAACAGGGGTGATGTCTTCCTTCAGCATGATATTGGCGTTCATGGCGTATCTCCTTGGCTGCGGAGAAAACCACGCGGGCCTGTCCATCGCCACCCGTTTCTTGCCCGGGCGACCAGATTCAACGCCGGACCGTGGCCAGAGCACCGCGAAAGGCTTTTGCAAAGCTTTCCCTGTCATCCGGGTTGAGAAAGGAGCCGACATCCGTCATACGCCCCTCGCCCGAGACATGCATGGACAAAATGCCGATCTCCTCATGCCGGTTGACGCGAAAGCGGGCCCAGAACGGATTGAACCGATGCTCGACCATGCGGCCTGCCGGAGAAAACTTGCGAATGGAAAGGCTGGTGCGTGACACAAACACCTCCTCCCGCGCCTTTGCCGCCCGGTAATTGGCGCGAAAGGCGATATAGAGCAGCAGGAAGTCCGCTCCCAGAAACAGGCCGATGGGCCAGGCACCGGTGACGGTGAAGAAGATTCCGTAAAACAGGCAGACGGCGCCCGAAAGCGCCAGAAGAACGCGAAAGCCCTTGCGTCCGAGGGAGCGATGAGGAACAAGTTCCGCTGCAAAAACCGGCTGCTCGTTTATGCTGTCCACCTTGCCGTCCTCGATGGGCATCGGAGCGAACGGCGTGAGACTGGGCTCGGTCGTTCCGTGCGAAACAAAAAGCTGACATCAGACTATGACAAATATCAAGACACGATCCAGCGCCCAAACGTTGAAAAAGTCAAATTCAATGTCTGCCCGCAAGCCTGTGCGGACACGCACGATCTATTCGAAGGACGAGCTTAAGGAAATGTTCCGGCGCTTTTCCGTTCAGCGACCGGAACCCAAGGGCGAACTGGAGCACTCCAATCCGTTTACGCTGGTCGTTGCCGTCGCCCTATCGGCGCAGGCAACGGATGTGGGCGTCAACAGGGCAACACGCGGCCTGTTTGCCGTGGCCGATACGCCGCAGAAAATGCTTGATCTGGGCGAGGAAAAGCTCATCGAACACATCAAGACCATCGGCCTTTACCGCAACAAGGCCAAGAATGTGATGGCGCTGTCGCAGATGCTGATCGACAGCTTTGGCGGCGAAGTACCACGCTCGCGCGAAGAGCTGATAATGCTGCCCGGTGTTGGCCGCAAGACCGCCAATGTGGTGATGTCCATGGCCTTCGGCATTCCGACGCTTGCTGTCGACACGCACGTCTTTCGTATCGCCAACAGGCTTCGCCTTGCACCGGGCAAGACCCCCGATGAGGTGGAGGACCGGCTGGTGAAGATCATTCCAGACGAGTATCTTTTCCACGCGCATCACTGGCTGATCCTGCATGGCCGGTACTGTTGCAAGGCGCGCAAGCCGGAATGCGAGCGTTGCGTGATTGCCGATCTGTGCAAATCGCCGGAAAAGACCTGCGACATCCCGGCGCCACTGGTGGAACTACCGGCTCAGCTGATTGGAGAATGACGGGTCGCGCGCGGAAACCGACTTGTGTAGATGCACCATCAGCGATGCCGCAAACAGCGGTGTGAGCAGGTTGAGGAACGGCACGGCGAGGAAGGCGGCAATCACAAGCCCGGCCATGAAGACGGTTGTGCCGTGCTTGGAGCGGAAGGCACGCGCATCGGCGGGCGTGCGAAACCGCATCGCGGCAAATTCAAAAAATTCGCGACCCAGCAGATAGCCGTTGACCAGAAAAAACGCGATGAGATTGACGCCGGGAACGAGGAGCAGCAGCAGGGCCACGCAGTTGCCGACAATGACGACGCCAAAGAACTTCAGCGATGACGGAATGGCCTCGCGCAGGGGCATGGCGGTGCCGGGCCTGTCGTTGGGATAGTCGTTCTTCTCGATGACCTCCGCCACATCATCCAGAAACAGGCTGGCAATGATGGCGGTGACCGGCGAAATCAGAAGGGCAAGCGCCAGCGCAAGGCCTATTCCCGCCAGAATGGCGAACACGAAGCTCATCCATCCCGCCCATTCCGGCATCCCCGGAAACAGCGAATCAAACCACGGCAATGCCAGCCATATGAAGACGGCGCGGATAGAGAACCACAGGCCGATCAGCACCAGAATCGTCAGCCCCAACGACTTCCACAGAACCGACCGTGATTCGGCGGCAAAAAGGTTGCCGAAAGCACGTCGAGCGGCGTCAAAAATCATCAAATTGCCTCCATTGTAAGGGATTTCGAAAATCCCTGGAGAGGACTTCCACCGCACGAAAAATAGGCACTTGCACCCCCTTAAACAATAATCGCGACCCATCCGCGAAAGAAAAATGGCGTCCTGTTATTTTGCGCTTGAAGAAAAGTGACCGCTAAACTATAAAAACAAACAGGCAAAAAGTCGTATGTTCTCGAAGCGGGGGTTTACGAGATGACGCTTCGCCTGAAGGACAAACTAGCCGAAACGATTGGCTGCGAGATATCTCGTTTTACAACCATCGTCCGCTAAAGAGAAAAATAACGAGGCGTCGTTGGAAAAGTTGTTGATTGATCTTACCCGTTCGCTGAAGACCGGCACACCGTCGGAACGACGGATTGCGAAGTATCTGATCGAACATTTGGCCGAATTGCCATTTGAAACAGCCGCGACTCTCGCGGAAAAGCTGAACTTGAGCCCGATGACAGTCGGCCGTTTTCTCCGGTCTCTCGGATACCGGCAATTGAGCGACATTCGCGAACATCTGCGCGATGAGTCTCATCGTACAGAGCCGGCACCGGCGACAGCCCAGGAAGCACCGCAGACACCGCTTTCTTCCTTGATGCTTCAGCAGATTCAGGCTGTGCAGGCCGTCTACGATCTGGCGGGGCAGTCGGTTTGGAAAACAGCGCTGAGCAACATCACGGAGAGCAGAGAGGTCTTTGTCGCCTCCTCCGCGGAAGGGTTCGGTATCTGCCGTTACTTCTACACCAAGCTTCTCGAAAGCCGGGAACATGTGCACTATCTGCATCACGATGGCTCGAGCTACATCGCCCTGATGGACGAGCCTGCGGAAGGCACGCTGCTGGTGCTGATGGATTGCGGCGGCAATCTCGCAGCCCTGCAGAAGCTGGGGAAGATGGCGATGAAGGCGGGTTACAAGACCGTCCTGATCACCACCCGCTTTTACGAATGGGGCCCGGACAGTGCCGATATCTGCCTGACCATTCCGCTTGGCCAGAATGGCGGGCACAGCATGTTGCAGCTGGTGGCAATTACCGAATTCATGCTGCATTCGCTTTCGCAAAAGGGTGAGAGCAACCGCCGCGACCGCAACCGCCGCATTGGCGATATCCAGCGCACACTGAACGCCTGATCATAACAGGTTTACAACCTCCATGGAGCGGCTGCTGCCGCTCCAGACGCCAGATCAGATCTTTTCCAGTTCTTCCCTGTGCCGGTACATGGCAAGAAAGCGACGATAGTCGCGATCATAGCGTTGCCTGTCTGCCCCGCTGGACTGCTTTTCCTCCCCGCCCGGATACATGGCCGCACCGGCGGCTGCCAGCCCTTCATGAACACCGCCAGCGCTTGCAGCAGTCATGGCTGTGCCGAGAAGCACCGCATCGACGGTCGCCGGCACGATGATGCGCTTGCCGGTTACGTCGGCATAAAGCTCCATCAGCAATGGATTATGCACATGGCCGCCGGTCACATGCAGCGTGTCCACCCCGTAACCGAAACCTTGCATGGCATCGAGCACATGGCGCGCGCCGAGCGCAATGGACACGGCAGTGCGCCAGTAAAGCCGGCAGAGACTGTCGAATGACGTATCGAGCGTCAGCCCGCTGACGACACCGCGCGCGTGGGGATCTGCAAGCGGGGAACGGTTGCCATGGAAATCGGGCAGGACATGCAGGTGATCGGCAAAGCCCTCCCCTTCGCAACGGCGAAGATGCTGGACCCGCTCCACGATCCTTTGATGAAGGGCGGAGGTTGGATCGCCACCTGCGGCATGCATCCGCACCACATGATCCAGAAGCGCACCGGTTGCCGATTGCCCGCCTTCCACCAGCCAGTGGCCGGGAAGAACGGCCTGCCAATAGGGACCCCACAGGCTGTGGCCGGGCATCAGCTTGGGCGTGAGCGTGACAAGGCAACTGGAGGTTCCGGCAATCAGCGCGACATTGCTGCCGACATCCGATTGCAGGCTGCCGCCAAGCGCACCGAGCGCACCGGCATAGGCATCGATCATGCCTGCTGCCACCTCGCAGCCTGTATCGAGCCCAAGCTCTTCTGCTGCCTGCGGGGAAAGCCTGCCGACGCTTTTACCCGGCGCCACCGTCGATGCGGGCAGGCCGCCACGTGCAAGCAAGTCTTCGACACCGGCCAGTTCCAGATAATCCTGGCTCCAGCCCGGCGTCTCATGCGCCAGAAAATTCCACTTGGCGGTGAGCGTGCAGTTGGACCGCTTCGCACTGCCGCTGGCCTTCCATGTCAGGAAATCGGCCAGATCGAAGAAATAACCCGCCTTCGCCCAGCTTTCAGGCAGGTTCTTCTTCAGCCACATCAACTTCGGCATCTGCATTTCCGGCGAGATCGAGCCACCGGCGAAATCCAGCACCGGATGGCGCGATACGGTCAGAAAATCGGCCTGTGCTATGGCGCGGTGATCGAGCCAGACAATCGTATCGAACCGCTCCTGGCCGGTGGTGGACACGCTGACCTGCTGGCCCTGAGGTCCGCGCACGACCAGCGAACAGGTTGCATCGAACCCGATTGCGGCGACCGACGCAGCGCCAATAGCGGCATCCGCAACGGCACGGCGGACGACGACACAGACGGCGTTCCAGATATCGGCGGAATCATGCTCTGCATGGTTCTCTTTTGGCCGCTGCATGACAATGGGATGGGTTGCACGCGCAATGAGACCGCCGGATGCATCGAAAACGCCAGCCCGCGCGCTGCCCGTGCCGACATCGACAGCAACAAGATATTCACGCATGAAGCTAAATTCCCATCCCTCGGTCGCAGCCACTCAGCAAGGGTGCACAGACCCCGCAGCCACTAATTTCGCGCAGTTTGATCGGCCACAAGGTGGACCAAATCCGGCATGGCGTCAAACACCAGATCCGGCTCAAGGCTGGCGATATGATCACGAAATGCCGGGAACCGCGCGTGAGAGCCACCGGTAAAGGCAAAGACCCGCATTCCCGCGGCCTTCGCCGCAGCGATGCCCGCAGGACTGTCTTCGATCACGATGCAGTCGCCAGGGTCGGCCTGCATCTGCCGTGCGGCATGGAGGAAGAGATCGGGCGCGGGCTTGCCATGCGTAACCATCGTGGCGCTGAAGATATGCGGCTCGAACTTCTCCAGAAGTCCCGTCAGCCCCAGCGAATAACGGATACGCTCCGGCTGGCTGGAGGATGCAACGCAGCGGGCGGCTGGCAGTTGGTCGAGCGTATCTGCGATGCCGGTGATCGCTTTCAGCTCTTGCCGGAAGCGTTCGAAAAGGACGCTGCGCATATGCTCGAGAAAATCGATATCGGTTTCGATGCCGTATTCTTCCCACAGCGTCGCCGTCATGCTGGCGACGCTGCGACCGAGGAAGCGCTGATAGGCTTCTTCCTCGGTGATTTCGACGCCCTGATGGGCCACCATGTCGATGAGAACAGCAATCGAAACCGGCTCGCTATCCACGAGAACGCCGTCGCAATCAAAGATCAGCAGAGGCGCGTTCCCGGTTTGCATGGCCCATCTCTTTTCGTCAGCTGACGAGTTTGTTTTGCAGGTAAAGTTCAAGCGTCTCAGCGGTACCCTTCTCCCACAATGTCTTCAAGGCATGGGCGAAGCGTTTCTGGAACAGGTCCGATTTGGCGACGTCACCGAAGATATCGTCGAGCGCCAGAAACGCCATCGGATCATCCTTGGCCTTGATGGCGGCGGCCTGCAGACGCTCGGCACTGGCGTCATTGAAGACGATCTGCGCGCCACTATCGGATGTGCCTGCGAAATACCGGCACCATAGCGCCGACACCAGCGAGAGACCGACGATATCATCACCCTTTTCAAGCCGATCTGACGTAGACGGCAGGATGAATTTCGGCTGGCGATTGGAGCCATCCTGCGCCAGACGTGGGATCGTATCGCCGATCTTCGGGTTGAGGAAACGCCGCTCGATCAGGTCGAAATATTCGTTGAGGTCGGTATTGGGTACCGGCGGAATGATCGGGATGATCTCTTCCTTCTCCAGCTTGGCAAGGAAGGCGCGGATGAGCGGATGCTCCATCGCCTCATGCACGAAGTGGATATCGAGAAGAGCTGCCGGATAGGCAATCGCCGCATGACCGCCATTGAGGATACGGATCTTCATATGCTCGTAGGGCGCAACTTCGGGCACGAACTGCACGCCGACCTTTTCCAGCGCCGGACGACCAGCCGGGAAATTGTCTTCCATGACCCATTGCTTGAACTCTTCGCAGAAGACCGGCCAGTTATCATCAATGCCGAAATCATCGCGGGCGATATCGCGTTCGCGCTGACCGGTGGCCGGCGTGATGCGGTCCACCATGGAATTGGGGAAAGCGACGTTTTCACTGATCCATGTGGCAAAGGCCGGATCAGACAGCGCCGCCACGCCGACCACGGCGTTCTTGGTGACCTTGCCGTTATGCGGAATATTATCGCAGGACATGACGGTGAAGGGCTGGATGCCCTTGTCCTTGCGGGCTTTGAGGCCAGCGACGATGAGGCCGAACACTGTCTTTGGCGCAGTAGGGTTTCGGCCATCTTCGGCTATTGCCGGATGCTGCGGATTGAATTTGCCAGAGGCGTCGATGAAATAGCCGCCTTCGGTAATCGTCATCGAGACGATGCGGATGTTCGGATCAGCAAGGGTTGCAACGATGGCGTTTGTATCGCCAATCGGAAGGATATCGACCATCGGGCCGGTCACGCGTGCGCCGGTGCGGTTGTTATCCTGTTCCACCACGGTGGTAAGGAAATCCTGGGCCGCAAGCTTTTCGCGCATCACAGCATCGGACGGCAGAACGCCAGCACCGATGATGGCGAAGTCATGATCGGCACCAGTGTTGAACAGGTCATCCAGATAGATGGCCTGATGGGCGCGGTGGAAATTGCCGACGCCGAAATGCACGATGCCAGCGGACAGATCGCTGCGGGAATAGGCCGGGACGGCAGCCGTCGCCTTTGCCTGTTCAAGCGTTGCGAGCGAGAGTTTGCATGTCATATGGCCAGGCCCTTGCTATCGAATGTGTGGATCTTGGTCTCGTCAGGCGTGAGGAAAACCGTATCGCCATGCTGGCAGGCAAATTCGCCGCCCGCACGCGCGGTGATCATGCCGATGCCATCGACCTTGATGTGGAGGAAGGTATCGGAGCCCAGGTGTTCGGCAACCGTTACGGTACCCTTCCACAAGCCGCTTTCCTTGGACAGCAGCAGATGTTCCGGGCGAACGCCGATGGTATCGGCACCCTTGGCCGCAGCATACTCACCTTTGACGAAGTTCATGCGCGGCGAGCCGATGAAGCCCGCAACGAAGAGATTGCGCGGCGACTTGTAAAGCTCCATGGGCGAGCCGACCTGCTCGATATTGCCGCGATTGAGCACGACGATCTTGTCGGCCATGGTCATGGCTTCGACCTGATCGTGCGTCACGTATATCATCGTCGTCTTCAGCGTATTGTGCAGCTCGGAGATTTCCAGCCGCATGGTGCCGCGAAGCGACGCATCGAGGTTGGACAGCGGTTCATCGAAGAGAAACGCCGAGGGCTCGCGCACAATGGCACGACCGATGGCGACGCGCTGGCGCTGGCCGCCTGACAGTTGCGATGGGCGACGGTCGAGGTAGTCGGTGAGGTTCAGCACGCTTGCGGCATCATTGACCTTCTTGTCGATGACGGCCTTGTCGAGCTTGGCCATTTTAAGCGGAAAGCCGATATTGTTGCGCACGCTCATATGCGGATAAAGCGCATAGGACTGGAACACCATGGCAAGGCCGCGTTCTGCCGGTGCCTTCTCGCTCACATCCTTGCCATCGATGATGATCTGGCCGCCGGTGACATCTTCGAGACCTGCAATGAGGCGCAGCAGCGTGGACTTGCCGCAGCCGGACGGGCCGACGAAGACCACGAACTCGCCGTCTTCAATATCGAGATCGATGGACGGAATGACCTTGGCTTCACCAAAGACCTTGGAAACTTTTTTAAGGGAAATGCTGCCCATTTTCTTATTCCTTATTTCACCGCGCCAAAGGTCAGGCCGCGAACGAGTTGTTTCTGGGAGAACCAGCCAAGCACGAGGATCGGCGCAATCGCCATCATCGAGGCCGCAGACAGCTTGGCCCAGAACAGACCCTGTGGGCTGGAGAAGGAGGCGATGAAGGCTGTCAGCGGTGCGGCGTTGGTGGTGGTGAGACGAATGGTCCAGAAGGATTCGTTCCACGCCAGAATGATGTTGAGAAGAAGCGTCGAGGCAATGCCGGGGATCGCCATCGGCGTCAGCACATAGACGATCTCGTTCCACAGCGACGCGCCATCCATGCGGGCAGCTTCCAGAATCTCACCGGGAATTTCCCTGAAGTAGGTGTAGAGCATCCACACCACGATCGGCAGGTTGATGAAGGTGAGCATGATGGTGAGACCAATGCGCGTATCGAGCAGACCAGCATTACGGAACATCAGATAGATCGGCACCAGCACGGCGACAGCAGGCATCATCTTGGTGGAGAGCATCCACATCAGAATATCCTTGGTGCGCTTTGTCGGCGAAAAGGCCATGGCCCAGGCAGCAGGGATCGCGATGAGAAGTGCCACAATGGTGGAGCCGACCGACAGCACGACCGAGTTCATGAAGGGCTTGAAGTAATCACGCTGCGTGTTGACCGTGATGTAGTTTTCAAACGTGCCCGATGGCCACAGGCTAAAGCCCGCAATGGCTTCCGGCTCCGTCTTCAGGGACGTGAGAAACGCATAGAGGATCGGGAAAAACAGCAGAAGTGCTATAGCCCAGGCAACAATGGTGAAGCCGATTTTGGAGCGCGTCGAGACATTACGAGCCATGATCCGTACTCCTATCGATCGAGGTTTTTGCCGACGGCGCGCATCAGGAAGATGGCGACGATATTGGCAAGGATGACGGCGATGATACCGCCTGCGGACGCTCCACCCACATCATAGCCAAGCAGCGCCGTGCGGTAGATGAGGAAGGCGAGATTGGTCGAGGCGTAGCCCGGGCCACCATTCGTGGTGACGAGGATTTCCGCGTAGACGCCGAGCAGGAAGATCGTCTGGATGAGAATGACGACGGTGATGGCGCGTGCCAGGTGCGGCAGCGTGAGATAGATGAAGCGGCTGAAGAAGCTTGCGCCATCCATTTCGGCGGCTTCCTTCTGCTCGCCATCCAGCGACTGAAGGGCTGTCAGCAGGATCAGCGTTGCGAAGGGCAGCCACTGCCAGGCGACGATGATGACGATGGACAGAAGCGGAAACTGCGAGAACCAGTCCACCGGTTGAAGCCCGAAGAACCGTGACAGGTCCGCCAGCACCCCATAACCGGGATGCATGATCATGTTCTTCCAGACGAGAGCCGCAACCGGTGGCATGACGAAGAAGGGCGAGATGACGAGAATGCGCACGATGCCCTGCCCGAAAATCGGCTGGTCCAGCAACAGCGCAAGACCGATGCCGCCGATGATCGTAATCAACAACACGCCGCCGACGATGACGAGCGTGTTCCAGATGGACTGGAAAAAGGCCGGGTCGGTGTAGAAATACTGGTAATTGAACAGGCCGGCAAAGCTGACATTGGCCGGGTTCAGCAGATTGTAATTCTGGAAAGAGAACCACAGCGTCATGGACAGTGGCACGATCATCCACACAAGAAGCAGGATGACCGACGGCGCCATCATGATCCGCGCCAGATTTTTTGTATTTTGCGTTGCCATGCGGCTCCCTCCCAATTCCGAACCGCGCCTTCAGTTGCGCGGAAACGCTTGGCATTTTTCTTGTTCTGAATGGGTAGCAATATCTTGGTGAAAAACGATTGTCTGGCAAAAGCGCCGCCCGGCCTTGGAGACCGGACGGCGATCTTCGGGAGGATTACTTGATGTATCCCGAGCGCGTCATTTCACGGGTTGCCGTGGACTGGGCGCTTGCAAGAGCATCGTCAACGCTGGACTGACCGGCAACAACCGCCGAGAACAGCTGACCGACCGTGGTGCCGAGCGACTGGAACTCAGGGATCGCCACGAACTGACCGCCTGTGTAAGGCACGGGCTTGACCGTTGGCTTGGTGATATCGGCAGCATTCATGGCAGCAAGCGTCGGTGCTGCAAAGCCTGCGGCCTTTTCATAGTCGGCGTTCTTGTAGAGCGAGGTGCGCGTGCCCGGAGGAACGTTGGCCCAGCCTTCCTTGGAAGCGACGAGCTGCGTGTATTCCTTGCTGGTTGCCCAGGCAATGAACTTCTCGGCGGCTTCAGCCTTCTGCGAGCTCTTTGGGATGGCAAGGTTCCAGGACCAGAGCCAGTTGCCATGGTTCTTCATTTCGCCCTGCGTCGGGAACAGCGCGTAGCCAACCTTGTCAGCAACCTTGCTGTCCTTCGGGTTCGATACGAAGGATGCCGCAACCGTGGCATCAATCCACATGCCGCATTTGCCCTGCTGGAACAGCGTCAGGTTTTCGTTGAAGCCGTTGGAGGATGCGCCGGATGGACCGGCATCCTTCATCAGGTCAACGTAGAACTGAAGCGCGTTTTTCCATTCAGGCTGATCGAATTGTGGCTTCCAGTTCTCATCGAACCAGCGACCGCCAAAGGAGTTGGTCAGCGCCGTGATGAAGGCCATGTTCTCGCCCCAACCGGCCTTGCCACGAAGGCACATGCCATTGATGTCGGCATTGCGGTCGGTGATCTTGCGGGCAGCATCGCCGATGAATTCCCAGGTCGGGTTTTCCGGCATCTTCAGACCGGCTTTTTCAAACAGGTCCTTGCGATACATGATCATGGCGGATTCACCGTAGAACGGTGCGGCATAAAGCTTGGAATCAACCGTCAGGCCGCCACGGATGGATGGCAGCATGTCATCGACATCGTAGTTATCGCCGAGCTTTTCGAGTGGCAGAAGCCAGCCCTGCTTGGCCCAGATCGGAACTTCGTAGTTGCCGATGGTCATGATGTCGTACTGGCCGCCGCTGGTGGCGATATCTGTCGTAACGCGTTCACGCAGGACGTTTTCTTCCAGCGTAACCCATTCAACCTGGATATCGGGGTTCTTGGCGGTAAATTCGGATGTCAGCCCCTGCATACGGATCATGTCGCCATTGTTCACGGTCGCGATCGTCAGCGTTTCTGCGGAAGCGAGGCCCGAAAAGGCGAGAGCCGAGCAGGCGCCCAGCAGAATTGTCTTCAAAGTCATGATCTTCCTCCCAGAAGAAGTTAGTGAGCATTCGCTTTGCTCTAGGGCAATTACTCACTTACGGCTGGGAAAAGTCAAGCGTTAACCTGCGCTGCGATGCACAAGGAATAGCTAACATACTGAAAAAATGATGATATTTCTGCTCAATCTCTGAGCAAATACTCAGCCGAGGCCTCGTCCGTAATCACGCCATTGAGCAGCCCGCCACGCAATGCGGCAAGAATGGCGGGTGATTTCCGCTCTCCCTGCGCAATGCCAATGACCGTGCTGGTCTCGCGCGGTGGCAGGGGAACGGAGGCAACGCGGTCGTTGATGGGATTGTCGAGAATCCGGCCATCCCGATCAAACGACCAGCCGCAGATTTCGCCCGCTGCACCCTTGGCAATAAGGTCCTGCATCTCCTGAACCTCAAGGAAACCGTCAACGCAAAGAGGGGCATCCTCTCCCAATTGACCAACGCCAACGAAGGTGACGTCGGCAGCAGCGCCAAGCGCCAGCGTGGAGCGCACCAGAGCCTGCTCATGCAGCAGTTCCCGCTCGTCGGCAGAGGAACACAGGACCGGCAGGGGCATGGGAAAATGCCGCGCCTTGATCGCATCTGCCATGGAGAAGATGACGTTGTAATAGGCCGCAGACCCATCCGGCCCGATATTGCCGGTCAGCGACACGATGCGATGCTGCGGGCATTCCATCGGCGGCAACTGATCCACCGCCGCCTTCAGCGTCCGGCCCGTGCCGATGGCCAGCACGATGGGATCGGGCTTGCGCAGCCAGCGTTCGATTTCCGCCGCCCCCGCTTCGGCAATACCGACGGTGGAAGACACGCCCGCCGGATCGCTCGGCACCACCTCGACATATTTCAGCGAAAAGCGGTCCCGCAGGGCTTCGGCTTTTTCGAGGCAGGCCGCAATGGGATGATCGAGCCGCACCTTGATCAGCCGCTCGGCAACGGCCAGCGACACCAGGCGCTGTGCGGACTGGCGGGAAATGCCCATGGCAGAGGCGATCTCATCCTGCGTGCGACCGGCGACGTAATAGAGCCACCCGGCTCTTGCCGCGTCGTCCAGTCGCCCACCAGTTTCGGATCGTCTGGCCATATGCCCGTCCTCACATTATCGCCCTCAGTGCCTCCACTGTTCTAGAGCGTTTCCCTGATAAATGGAAACGCTCTAGGCCGGATGTCAAACGATGCCAAGGCACGCTCAGGCCCAGAATGGCGCCAGGATAAAATAAACCACGGCTTTGGAAATGCCATAGATGACACCGCTGACAATGGCGACGGAGACCACCGACAGGAGGCCGCCAAGCAGGGCGAAAAGCCCGTCACGCTCCAGAATTGCAAAGGCAAAACAACAGATTGCAACGGCGGGGAGAATGTTGCCAAGCGGAATGGGCAAGGCAAGGATGACCGCGAGCAACAGACAGATCAGCCCTATCACCCGCTCGCTCGCAGGTGAAAGAAGCCCTTCCATTCGCGGTTTGAGCAATTTTTGCACCCACAGCAGAATAGGCACGATCTTTTCCACCACGCGGGCGAAATCCTCTCTGGCAAGCGATCTGTCGGAGATGAAGCGGGGCAGCCAGGGCGTCTTTCCGGCGAAAAGCTGGGCAGAAAGCAGGACCAGCGGCGCACCGGTTATGGCGGATGTGCCCGGCGGGGTGGGCACGATGTTGGGAAGCGCAAAGACCAGCATCAGGGCGCCGAATGCCCTGTCTCCCATGGCGCACAGCAGATCGCCTACGGAAATGCGCTCCCGGCTCTCATCTCCGGCAAGTGCGCGCAGAATCTCGACAAGACCCACAGGCGCGCTGGAAGCCTCCGTTGCGTGCGGATCGGCGTCATCATTATCAACCGGACCGGGCAGAGCGGGATTATCGGAAAGGCGCAGCATAGATTGTGGATCTCCAGAATTGGCCATGCTGTAACAGAAGAATGGCGGCAGCATTACGACAACCGTCGCGTTGCAACCTTGTTCCGCTATCGTCGCCGTCTCGGGTCAAGCAAATCCTGAAGCCCGTCGCCCAAGAGATTGAAACCCAGAACCGCAAGCGCGATGGCTAGGCCGGGAAGGATGGCAAGCCAGGGCGCTGTCGACAGAAATGTCTGCGAATCCCACAACATACGGCCCCATGTTGGCGCTGGCGGCGGCATTCCAAGGCCGAGAAAACTCAAGCCCGCCTCCGTGAGGATGGCAAGTCCGAGCTGGATGCTGATCTGCACGACCACAAGATTGATAAGGTTTGGCAGAATATGCGTTATCGTAATGCCAGCATTGCTTCTGCCCAGACTTTCTGCAGCCAGCACGAAGTCCCGCGCCCATAATTGCAGGGCGGCACCGCAGGTCAGGCGGGCAAAGACCGGCACCATGAAGGTGGCAATCGCGATGATGGCGGTCAGCGGTCCCGACCCGATGAAAGCCCCCAGCATCATGGCCGAAAGGATGGGCGGCAATGCGAAAACCACATCGCAAAGACGCATCAGAAACACTTCGACGATGCCGCGCCTTGCGGCGGCGAAGACCCCGACCAGCGTGCCAAGCGCTGCGCCGATTGCCACCGCCGCAAAGGCCGTGGAAAGCGAATTCCAGGCACCGACCATCAACATCGACAGGATATCGCGGCCAAACTGATCGGTGCCCAGCAGACCATGCACCATGGGCGGCTTGAGCCGGTGCAGGATCTGCATCTTCGCTGGCGCTTCCGGTGTCCAGACGAGTGACAGCACTGCGGTCAGCAGCAACGTGCCGGTGATGACGGCACCCGCCAGAAACCCCATATGACGCTTCGCAAAGGGCATCATGCGGCACCCGAGCGCAAGCGTGGATCGATCAGCAGATAGATCATGTCCACCAGAAAATTCATCACGATCACCAGCGCGCAGAACATAAGCACGACCGCTTGCATGACGATGATATCGCGCTGCGTCAGCGCCTGATAGGCCAGCCGCCCGAGCCCGGGCAGATTGAAGACGTTCTCGACCAGAACCGTTCCGGCAATCAGGAAGGTGAATTGCAGCCCCACCATGGTGACAACGGGAATGAGCGCATTGGGCAGCACATGTTTCCAGATGGTCGCGGTTTCACCGATACCCTTCGCCCTGACGGCACGGACGAAATCCTCGTTGAGGACCTCCAGCACGGCGGAACGGCAGACACGCGTCAGGACGCTGGCCTGCGAAAAGGCAAGCGCCAAGGCCGGCAGCACCAAGGCCTTCAGCGAAACAGCCGCCCCCGCACCCCAGCCCGGAAAGCCACCGGCTGGCATCCAGCCAAGATGTGACGAAAACAGCAGGATCAGAAGCAGCCCGACCCAGAAGCCGGGAACGGAAATACCGGCATGGGTAAACAACCCGCAGGCAAGATCGATCACCCCTCCCCGGTACCGCGCCGCCGTAACACCCAAAGGCAGGGCGATAACGACGGACAGCCCCACCGCCATGAGGGCAAGCGGCAAGGTGACGAAAAGCCTCTCCAGAATGAGCCCCGCCACCGGCACGCCATATGTGTAGGACTGCCCAAGATCGCCACGCGCGAGGGCCGCAAGCCATTGCAGATAGCGCAGGATAAGGGGCTGATCGAGGCCCATCTGTTTTTGCAGTGCCGCGAGCGTATCGGGACTGGCCGAGGTGCCGAGCATGATGGCGGCTGGATCGCCCGGCAGCAGACCCATCACGAAATAGATGAGGAAGGATACGGCCAAAAGGGTGATCATCAACGCAACAATGCGTCTGGAGACGAGGGCTATCAAGTCGAGGCCCCGTCTTCATGGCGGTGGGTGGGGCTCACCCGCCTCTGACATCCAGATGACGCGGACATAAGATCATTCTTCCCAATGCACATCCGTCAGCACGTTGGAGGGGATGGGCTCGTTTTGCCACAGGCCCTTGATCCTCTTGTCCCACACGCCGAGCTTCGGCATGACGAACAGAAATAGCGCCGGGACATCTTCGGCCAGAATTTTCTGGGCATCCTGATAGAGCTGCTCCCGCTGCTCCAGATCGGTGGTCAGCTCGATATTCTTGATAATCTCGTTGAAAGTCGGGTTCTTGTAGTTGAAGTAATAGGGATCGCGCGAGAAAATATCGATATCCATCGGCTCGGCATGTGCAACGATGGTCATTTCATAATTGCCGCCCTTCATCACATCCGACACCCACTTGCCCGGAAACTCGGTGGTTTCGATCTTCATCGTCACACCGATTTCAGCGAACATGGCCTGGAGAATCTGGGCGCTGCGCTGAGCATAGGCCATTTGCGGGGCCTTGATGGTGAAGGTCAGACCGTTGGCATAACCGGCTTCGGCCAGAAGCGCTTTTGCCTTTTCCGCATTGTAGGGCAAAACGCCCGTCATGTCGGTATAGCCGGGGTCGTTGGGCGTATAATGGCTGCCGATGGGCGTTCCGAATCCGGACCACGCCCCCTCTACGACGGTAGCACGATCCACGGCCATCATCAGCGCCTGGCGCACGCGCTTGTCGTTGAAGGGCTTGGTGGCATTGTTCATGCCAGCCACAACCTTCAATTCCGTATTGCCGATGAAGGTGCCAAGCCGCTCGTGGCCGTCGAAGGAGCCCATCAATTCCGGTGCGCCGAATTCAGGAAAGGCATCGACATCACCGGACTGCAAAGCTGCGGCCTGCGCCTGCGCATCGGGGACGAAGCGGAAGGTCGCCTTGTCGAGCGCAACCGTCACATCCTTGTTCCAGTAATCCATGTTGCGTGCCAGCTCGACTTTTTCGCCCTTGGCCCAGTTGACGAATTTGAACGGGCCGGTGCCGACAGGCGTCGTCTTGTTGGTGTCGGCGGACTTTGTGCCGACCATGACCGAGGCAGGCCAGCCCAGCCAATAAAGCAGGCTGCCGGAGGGCTGCTTGAGCTTCAGAACAAGCGTCGTCGCGTCAGGCGTTTCGATGCTGTCGATGGCGGCAAAAAAGCGTTTCTGCGGATTGATGGAAGCCTCACCCCGCGCGCGGTCCAGCGATGCCTTGGCAACGGAGGAGTCGAACACCTCGCCATCGTGGAATTTCACGCCGTCATGCAGCTTGAACGTATAGGTCCTGCCGTCCTCGGAGATTTCCCAGCCTGACGCCAGCTGCGGCTGGATCTTGCCCTCTTCGTCAATGGTGACGAGACCTTCGAAAATATTCTGCCACGTGACCTGTCCAATGAAAACATTGGCGCCGGCTGTCGGATCAAGCCCTGCCGGTTCTGTACCCATGCCGATGGTGATGGAGTTTTTCGGTGCCGCAAGGGCTGCGGTGGCAGGCAGCACGGCGGAAAGAACAGTCGTCACGGCAAGGCCAATGGCCAGACGGCGGGTGAGGTTTAAGGACTGCAGAAAAGTGCTGCGCATCTCTATTGTCTCCGATCGAGTGGCGCAAACATTTTGTGTTCAGCGCGTTGCAAAAATCGCTACACGATATCTGGGGGCAAAATCAACCGCCTATTTTGGCAGATTGCCCATAAAGGTCTCGATGAAGCTGGCAAGCGTGGCTGCGGCGAAGGACAGGTCGCGGTCCGGGGCAACACACAGCTCCATATTCGCGCGAACGCCCCTTGTGGCAGCAAGCGGGATTGCGACCATCTGGCCGGACTTGATTTCGCGCGCAACGGAAAGGGCGGGCAGGACGGTGACGGCGGCGCGGTCCAGCACGAGTTCTTTCAGAAGTTCCAGCGAGCTTGCGGTAAAGACCGGGTCAAGCGGAATGCCTGCCTGCTCGAACAGGGCATCGAATTCCTGTCTGGTCGCAAACGTCTTTTCCGGCAGGGCAAGCGGGAAATCGGCGAGTTCGTTCAGCGAAATCGATGGCTTGGCCGCCAGCGGATGATCCGTGGGAAGGATGACATCATAGACGAGTTCGCGTTTTGCAAGGATTTTGACCTCTGACGTTTTCGGCGCAAACAGGGTGATGGCGATATCCGCCTGCGCCGACACCAGCGCATCGATGGCCTGCCGTGCCGAGGTGATATGCACCTCGAACCGCAGCTTTGGATAGGTCTGGGCAAACTGCGCGAGCGCCGGTGCCAGCAGGCTGGCAACGGTTGCGCCATTGGCATAGATCGTGGCCCGCCCGCGCTCCAGCCCCTTGAGATCATCGATCAGCTGATGGACGTGACCCAGCTCGCGCAGCGTCTTGCCTGCCCGTTCCGCCAGAAGCTCTCCCGCCGCCGTCAGGGTCACGCCGCGGCTCGACCGCTCCACCAGCGGCGTGCCGAAATATTCCTCCAGATTTTCGATCTGACGGCTGATGGCGGTGGGCGCAACATTGAGGTTTTCCGCCGCCGCCCGCATCGAACTGGTGCGGACAAGCTCGTCGAAATACATCAATGCGCGAAGATTCATGGTGGCCGTTCCGTTTTCTATTGAGCCGTCATACCGGGCTAAACCCGGTATCCAGTGCGATCAAGTCCTTGATCGCAGAAGACTCTATTCGCCTTGCGGACGCAAGACGGCTGGACCCCGGATAAGTCCGGTGACGGAAGGGCGGCTACCACAGCCCCTACTATCAATCGCGCACAAAACCCTCACTCGCCACCAGCAACTGCCGTGTGTAATCCGCTGCGAAAGTCCGGCTTTCCAGCGCGCCCACCTCCAGCGTTTCCACCACCTTGCCGCTTTTCATGACGGCCAGGCGGTCGCACATGTGGCTGATGACGCCAAGATCGTGGCTGACCATGAGGAAGGTGAGGTTTCGGTCATGCCGGGCCTGTTCCAAGAGGTTGAGGATTTCCGCCTGAATGGAGGCGTCGAGCGCCGAGGTCGGTTCGTCCAGCAGCAGGATTTTTGGCTCCAGAATGAGTGCACGGGCAATGGCAATGCGCTGGCGCTGGCCGCCAGACAGCTGGTGCGAATAGCGAAAGCGGAAGCCGGTTCCCAGACCCACTTCATCCAGTGCCCGGGTGATGCGGCTTTCCTTGTTGTCCATACCGTGGATGGTCAGAGGCTCCAGAAGCAGCGCATCCACCGTCTGGCGCGGGTGCAGCGAGCCATAGGGGTCCTGGAACACCATCTGCACATCGCGGTAGAAGCTCTTTTCGCGGAACTTGCTCTTGTAGGTCCGCCCCTCGACCATGAGGCTGCCCTCATCGAAATGGTTGAGACCGGCAATGGCCCGCAACAGTGTGGATTTGCCCGAGCCGGACTCCCCGACCAGACCGAAGGATTCGCCTTGGGCCACACCGATGCTGACACCATCGAGCGCGATGTGGCCATCGAAATCCACGACCATGTCTTTGACGGAAAGAACTGTGGTCATGCGCGCCACTCCGGCTTGCGATCAAGAACCGGCAGCGGATGCCTGTTCTCGCCGATCTTCGGCAGGCAATTAAGCAGCCCGCGCGTATAGGGATGCTGGGCATTGTCCAGATTGGAGGCCTGAAGCTCCTCCACCACACGCCCCGCATACATGACGAGGACGCGGTCGCAGAAGGATGAGACAAGCCGCAGATCATGCGAGATGAAGATGAGGCCCATGCCACGATCCCGCACCAGTCTGTCGAGGATATCGAGGACTTCCAGCTGCACGGTCACATCGAGCGCCGATGTCGGCTCGTCGGCAATCAAGAGTTCCGGGCCGCAGACCAGCATCATGGCAATCATCACGCGCTGGCCCATGCCGCCTGAGACTTCATGCGGATAGAGACCGAAGACGCGCTCCGGCTCGCGGATCTGCACGGCCTCCAGCATATCCAGCGCCCGCTGTTTGGCAGCCGAAGTGCTGATGCGCTCATGGGTTTTCAGGGTCTCGACAATCTGGCGACCGATGGTCATGACCGGGTTAAGCGAATATTTCGGGTCCTGCAGGATCATGCCGATGCGCTTGCCGCGAATGCTGCGGCGTTGTTTGGCCGATGCTGTCAGGAGATCGATATCGCCGAAACGCAACGCATCCGCCTCTATCCTTGCGGCCGATGGCGTCAGCCCCATGATGGCGCGTCCGGTCTGGGATTTGCCGGAGCCGGATTCGCCGACGATGCCGAGACGCTCCTTGCCGAGCGTAAAGGAAACGCCGCGCACCGCTTCCACCAGCCCGGTGCGGGTGGGAAAGGAGACGCGCAGGTTTTCGACGGTCAGAAGCGGCGCGCTCATTGGCCAGCCTCCTTCGGGTCGAGAGCATCCCGCAGCCCATCGCCCAGCAAGTTGAAGCCGAGGCTGACGATGAGGATGGCGATGCCGGGCATGGCCGCAACCCACCACTGGTCGAGAATGAAGCGGCGACCGGATGCGATCATCGCGCCCCATTCCGGCAGCGGCGGCTGTGCGCCGAGGCCGAGGAAGCCAAGACCGGCGGCGGTGAGAATGATGCCCGCCATATCCAGCGTGACGCGCACGATGAGCGAGGACATGCAGAGCGGCATGACGTGTTTGAGCACGATGCGCCACGGCGACGCACCCATCAATTGCACCGCGGCGATAAAATCGGAATTGCGGAAGGTCATGGTTTCAGCGCGTGCGATACGGGCATAGGGCGGCCATGAGGTGATGGCGATGGCGAGCACCGCGTTCTCGATGCCGGGCCCGAGAGCCGCAACCAGCGCCAGTGCCAGAACGAGTTTCGGGAAGGCCAGAAAGATATCGGTGATGCGCATCAAGACCGCATCCACCCAGCCACCGGCATAACCGGCAACGGTGCCGACGATGAGGCCGACGGGGGCTGCGATGATGGCAACCAGCAGCACCACGAACAGCGTCAGGCGAGAACCATGGATGAGGCGCGAGAGAATATCGCGACCCTGATCATCCGTGCCGAGCAGATAGCCGTCGCTGCCGGGGGCCAGCAGGCGGGCATTGCGCAGATCACCCTGCACGGCGGAATGCGGGGCAAGCACATCGGCAAAGATGGCGACGAGAACCAGCGCGAGGATAATGCCGAGACCGGCCAGCGCCAGCCGGTTTTCCGAAAAGCGCCGCCAGATGACATAGGCGCGACCAAGCCTTGCCTGACCACGCGATGCCGGACGGTCTGAGAGCAGCCATTCGCGGCTATAGGGTTTCAAAGGTGTCGAAGCTGTCGTCATCGGCTGCGCGTCCTTGGATCGAGCGTCCGGTAGAGCAGATCGGACAGGAGATTGATGCTGATGAACACAGCGCCAATCACGATGGTACCGCCGAGAACAGCATTCATATCCGCATTCTGCAGGGAGTTGGTGATGTAAAGGCCAAGCCCCGGCCAGGAGAAGATGGTTTCCGTCAGCACCGAGCCTTCCAGCAGACCGGCATAGGAGAGCACGATGACGGTGAGCAGCGGCACGGCGGCATTGCGAAGCGCGTGGAACCAGATGATGCGGGTTTCCGACAGACCCTTGGCCCGCGCCGCCACGATATATTCCTGCGCGAGTTCGTTGAGCATGAAGGAGCGCGTCATGCGGCTGATATAGGCCAGCGAAAAATAGCCGAGCAGACCGGCAGGCAGAATGATGTGGCGAAAAAGATCCCACAGCACATCCCACTGCCCCTGCCAGAAGGCATCCAGCAAATAAAAGCCGGTTACGGGCGTGAAGGTGAACTCGTAGACGATATCCATTCGACCGGGATAGGCGACCCAGTTCAGCTTGGCATAAAACACCAGAAGCGCCAGCAGGCCGAGCCAGAAAATCGGCACGGAATAACCGACAAGGCCGATGATGCGCACGATCTGGTCGATGATGCTGCCACGCTTGACGGCGGCGAGAACACCGAGCGGAATGCCGAAGACGGCACCGATCAGCGTGCCGATGGTGGCAAGCTCGATGGTGGCGGGAAAGACGCGGATGATATCGGCCATCACAGGGTTGGTGGTCAGCACCGATGTGCCGAAATCGCCTGACAGAGCCTGCTTGATATAGAAGAAAAATTGCTGCCAGAGCGGCAGGTTGAGGCCGAGTTCCTCGCGCACACGCTCCACCACATGGGCAGGCGCACGATCGCCCACGATCGCCAGAGCGGGATCGATGGGAATGACGCGACCAATGAAGAATGTGACCGCCAGCAACCCTAAAAAGGTGGTGATGACGGTAACGAGAAAGCCGAGAACGGCCGTCAAGCGCCTGTTGGCGCGGCTCTTGCCGCGCCTTGCCCTTGGTACTGTGTCGATGATGGTCACTGGATCAATCCTGCCGGATCATTCCTTGGAGACCGGGAAGACATAGTTGGTATCGAAGCTTGGTCCGAGCTTCAAACCTTTGACCTTATTGGAGAAACCGGCAATTTCCGTTTTCTGCTCAAGCACCACGAAAGGCCCGCTTTCCAGAACCTTCTTCTGCAGATCCTGATACATGGCGGCGCGCTTGTCGTTGTCTTTTTCCAGCAGTGCAGCCTGTGTCTGCTTCGTCAGTTCAGGAACGTCCCAGGCATTGCGCCAGGCCAGCGTCTTGGTCTTGCCCGCATCGGAATTGTCGTAGTTGATGGTGAAGGTTTCAGCATTCGAGTTCGGATCGAAATAGTCCGAACCCCAGTCACCGATATAGATGTCATGCTGGCGTGCGCGGTACTTCGTCAGCGTCTGCTTGCCATCGCCGGGAATGATTTCCAGCTTGATGCCCGCCTGCGCCAAGGTCTGCTGGATGTTTTCGGCAATGCCCGTGACCGGCTGGGTGTTGCGCACATCCATGGAAACGGTAAAGCCGTCTTTCAGGCCAGCCTTTGCCAGCAATTCCTTGGCCTTGGCGACATCCAGCTTGAATGGGTTCTCGTCCAGTGCGCCAAGCTGACCCTTCGGCAGGAAGGTCTGGTGGATTTCACCAATGCCCTTGATGATGGTTGCGCCAATGCCTTCGTAATCGATGAGATATTTGAAGGCTTCAACAACTTCAGGCTTCTTCAGATATTCGTTCTTCTGGTTGAGGCCGAGATAATAGACGGTGCCTTTCGGCGCAGAAATGACGGTGAAGCCTTCCTTCTTGGAAACAGCATCCATATCGCCGGGCTCAAGGTTGCGGGCAACGTCGATATCGCCGTTTTCAAGCGCCAGACGCTGGCCGGAGCTTTCCTTCATGTGGCGATAAATGACGCGCTTGAGCTTTGGCTTTTCGCCGTAATAATTCGGGTTCACTTCCAGAATGACGGCCTCATTGGCCTTCCAGCCAAGGATCTTGTAAGGGCCTGAACCGGCATAACCGGTCTTGAGGAACTCGTTGCCGAAGTCGCTTTCATATTTGTAATCGGCGCTTGGCGTAACGGGCTTGGCCTTTTCCATGACCAGCTTCTTGTCCACCACGGAGGCAACGGTTGCCGTCAGAACGTTGAGAACGAAGCTTGGTGCATAGGGCTTGTCGACCGTCAGCACGAATGTGTTGGCATCCGTTGCCTTGGCCTTTTCGGTGACGTTATCGCCGTTCAGGCCAAATTGCGTCAGGAGAAATGCTGGCGACTTGTCCAGCTTGACCGCGCGCTCCATGGAGAAGGCGACGTCTTCTGCCGTTACCGGGTTGCCGGACGCGAATTTGAGGCCCTGCTTCAGCTTGAAGGTATAGGTCAGGCCATCATCCGATGTCGTCCAGCTCTCGGCCAGATCGCCCACGACCTTGGACGTATCGGTGATATCGATGGAAACGAGCTTGCTATAGGTGTTGCCGGTGACCTCAGCAGTCGTGATCTCGAAGGCTTCGCCCGGATCGAGCGAGATGATGTCATCGATGGCGAAACCTTCGACCAGCGTATCGGCGGGGGTTGCGGCAAAGGCCTGTGGCGCGGCCAGAGTGAGCATCGAGAGAGCCACGCTTGTGGCGAGGATGCGGGCGGCTTTGTTAAGCGATTTGTTCATCGTCTTCCCCTGTTGTCTTTTCTTTGGTTCCCTTGTCTCAGGCGGGCTCGTGCCATGCCTGAGCCAAAACGCGCAGCCAGTTTTCCCGGCAAATTTTAGCAAGTTCTGTATCAGCGTATCCTGCGGATTTCAGAGCCGCAACAAGATTGTTGTTGCCGCCAGCATCGCGAATTTCCGCCGGAACCGTTGCTCCGTCGAAGTCGGAACCGAGCGCCACGCAATCGATGCCCATGCGCTCGACCATGTAATCGATGTGCTGAACCATCAGAGAAAGCGGCGTATTGGCATCATCGCGCGCATCCGGGCGCAGCATTGTCACGGCATAGTTGAGGCCGACAAGGCCGTTGCTGTCCTTGATGGCGTCCAGTTGCCTGTCGGTGAGATTTCGCGCGACAGGTGTCAGGGCGTGTACATTGGAATGGCTGGATACGAGCGGTTGATCCGTGGTCTTTGCCACGTCCCAGAAGCCCTTTTCGGTGATATGGGCGAGATCGATGAGAATGCCGAGCTGGTTGCAGCGTTTGACCAGTTCAAATCCCGCATCCGTCAGACCCGGCGCGGTATCCGGCGACATGGGATAGGCGAAGGGCACGCCATGGCCAAAAATATTGTGGCGGCTCCAGACCGGCCCCAAGGAGCGCAAGCCTGCCGCGTAAAACACATCCAGCGCGTCGAGATCCGCGGCGATCGGTTCGCAACCCTCAATGTGCAGAACGGCAGCAAAGATGCCATCCGCCATCGCTTTGCGAATATCTGCCGTGGAGCGACAGAGTTTCCAGCCGCCCGACCGCTCCAACCGAAGGGCAATCGCTGCCTTTTCCAGCGCGATATCGAGCGACGGCTGGCGCTCCAGCGGCGCGGCAAGCGGGGTGACGTAATGGCCGGATGCATCCGGTTCCTGAAGGATCAGGTCTCCGGAAGGAATATAGATGGCGCAGATACCACCGGCCAACCCGCCTGCCCTGGCGCGCGGCGCATCGATATGGCCTTCCCACGTTCCCTGCATGAATTCCGCAACGGGATCGCTCCCCTTTTTGCTGTTGCGCCACAGGCGAAGGAGAACATCATTGTGACCATCAAAAACCAGTTGCATGCAATATATTCCAAGGGGGCAGGTAGAGAATTGTGGATAGAAAACAGAGGCTTGCGCAAAGACAAGGAGTTTCCGGCGCCAGGATTGCGATATTTGGCCTATCACGAGCCTCTTGCGCCGCGAACGATCCTAGGCCCAACATTTGGCCTTCCGCAAGTCAGAAATTATGCAGGACTAAAAAATAACCACATGTCGCCAATCGGCGATTGTCAGCGGCTCATGCCAGCCAACCGTCACCTGCATGTTTGAGAAGTGGCGTTGCAAAAACGCCTCTTATTCGGTCCGGCCATTTGGCGGAAACGGCGGAGAGGCTTTCACGCCATCTGTCCGATTGCAACATGGCGGCGCCGATCACCACGGGCTCGATACCGGATGCGGAGAGCAGGGAAAGACCGGCGATGATGGAGGCTCCGCTTGAAATCACATCATCCACAAGGGCAACCCGCTTGCCCTGAAGCAGCGGCAACATGCGCGGATCGATATAGAGCCGCTTTGGCTGTTGCGTGGTGATGGACGACATCGGCACGGAGAGGTCGTCCAAGTACCAGAACTTTCGCGACGTCCCCAGCGGCACATACCGGCTGTGACCCAGATGCCGCGCCACCTCGCTGGCAAGCGTAAGCCCAAGCGTGGGAAGGCCGACGACAACGTCGACATTGCAGCTCTCAAGCTTTCGCGCCAACTCCTTCGCCAGCGCTTCCACAACCGCAAAGGATGCCTGATTGATGATGAGCGATGCCAATGCGTGCTGACCATCCGCGAAGGGCCGGATCGGCAGTTGCAGTTGACGGCCATCCTCGAAAACAGCCGGATAGAAAGTGGAATGCGGACCGTCGACATCGAAGCTGTCAGGCGCGTGGATTTCCTGCCAGAATTCGTGCGGTGTCATGACCATTCCTTCCCCGGACAATAAAATTGAGTTCGTCAGGAGGTTCCTATTAATTTTGAGGGGTTTGTGCATTAGAAAAAAGCTGTCTCGCATCGCAAGGATGATTTGCCCATGTCACCGCTCTCCCGGTTTGGAAACGACCTGCCCTTTCTGACCGCTTTGCGGCGCGATCTGCACGCCCATCCGGAACTGGGTTTCGAGGAGGAACGCACGAGCGCGATTGTGGCAAGACATCTGGAGGAAGCGGGCCTGACCGTCCATCGCGGCCTCGGCAAAACCGGCGTCGTCGCAACGCTGCAGGTTGGCAACGGCCAGAGGCGCATTGGTCTTCGCGCCGACATGGACGCCCTTGCCATGCCGGAAAAACCGGACCGGCCCTACAAATCTACCGTTCCCGGCAAGATGCATGCCTGCGGACATGATGGCCACACGACCATGCTGCTGGGTGCTGCCCGCCATCTTGCGACAAGCCGCAACTTTTCCGGCACGGTGCATTTCATGTTCCAGCCTGCCGAAGAGGGGCGCGGCGGCGCGAGAAAGATGGTGGAGGACGGGCTGTTTGACCGTTTCCCCTGCGATGCGGTCTATGGCCTGCACAATATGCCGGGCCTTGATGTGGACGAGATGGCCGTGGTCGAGGGTCCGCAACTGGCCTCTTCCGACAGCTGGCGGGTGACCTTCAAAGGTATCGGTACCCATGGCGCAAAGCCACATCTGGGGCGTGACCCGATCACGGCGGCGGGCAGTTTTCTGGCCGCCTTGCAAAGCATTGTCGGGCGCGTGGTCGACCCGCTGCAACCCGCTGTCGTCAGCGCCTGCTCCGTACAGGCCGGTGATCCACAGGCGCTCAATGTCATTCCCGATCTGGTCGAAATCGGCGGAACGGCCCGTGCCTATTCCGCCCATGTTCGCGACCAGCTGGAAGAAGAGATCGGACGGCTGGCGCATGGCACCGCCGCCATGTTCGGCATCGAAGTCCATTACGATTTCATTCGCCGCATTCCGCCCGTCATCAATGATGCAGACGCAACACGACGCGCATTGACGGCAGCGCGAACCGTGTTTGGCGAGAAGGCCAGAACCGCATTTCCACCCTCGACGGCAGGGGACGACTTCTCATTCTTTGCCGCAGAAGCACCCGGCTGCTACGTGTGGCTGGGCAATGGCCCGGCAATCGACGGGGCGCTGCACCACAACACGTCCTACGATTTCAACGACGATGCGATTGCCGCAGGCGTCGCCTTCTGGACAACGCTGGTGGAACAGGAACTGGCGGGGGAGTAGGACGCGAACTTCCCCTCATATTCCGTCACCCCGCGCTTGCTGCGGGGTCCAGCCGACACGGGTCTGCGCGGCGAGAAAGGTTCTCTCAGACCAGAGACTTGGCCTGACTGGGGCCAGCATCGAAGTAGGAGTTACGGTTGTGCACGCCTAGTCCAACACCTCAAGCACCGGCGTTTCCATCACCCTGCCCGTCAGCACATCTGCGATGCCCATATCGGTCTGATGCGGGCCGATGTTGCAGGCGAGCGTTGCGCCGAAGCAGGCCTTGAACACGAGATAGGGCGGCTGCCATTCCACGATCTGCCCGACCGCCTCGCGAACAGCCTCAAAGCCGGATGCGACATCTTCCAAGGCTGCACCCGATACGAGACCTGACAGTGGCAGCGGCAACAACGCCGTGACCTTGCCGCCCGACGCCGCAGCCATGCCGCCGCCCGCCTTGATGACGGCATTGGCCGCTATAGCCATATCCGCGGCATTGCCGCCGAACACGGTCAGGTTATGGCTGTCATGCGCAACCGTCGTTGCAAAAGCCCCGTTCCATTTGCCCCAGCCCGTCAGGAATCCCGTTCTGGTGACAGGGTCAGCCTTGCCGTGCCGATGGGTTACGGAAATCATGGTTGCGTCCTGCGGCGGCACGACGAAACCGTCTTCCACCGCCGCCTCCGCCTGTGCCCAGCGGGTAAAGCGCGGCTGGTCGATCGTTGCAAGCCGGACCCGTTTTCCCTCTGCCGGGACCTTGAAATCCGAAGGAGTGCGCGGCGTAAGCTTCATGGAGTTCTTGAGAGGTGCCGCATCCATCTGCTCCATCTCGACCAGCAGCTTGCCATCCTTTGCGACCGGTGTGCCGCTGGCCAGTACATGCCGGGCGGAAAATTGCGCCAGATCCTCAAAGACGGCAATGTCTGCGCGCCTGCCCGCAGCAATCAGGCCCAGATCGCCGCGAAGCAGCCGCATCGCCGCATTCAGCGTGGCGGCGCGAAGCGCCCATTCGGGTTTGAGGCCATAGCGCACCAGACGACGCACGACATCATCGAGACCGCCACTTTTCAGGAGATCATCGGGAAAGACATCGTCGGTACAGAGTGTCAGCGTTTGCGGCAGATGGCCGAGCGTGTTCAAGGCTTCCACGAATTCCGGCAGCAGATGATCGTGCGAACCCCGCAACTCGATTGTCAGCCCTGCCCGCAACTTCGCCATGAGATCGGCAGCCGAGGTCAGCTCATGATCCGAGGTGATGCCCGCCGCCATGAAGGCGTTGAGATCGGCACCTTCCAGCCCGCGCGCATGGCCGCAAATCAGCTTGTCGGCAAACAGTCCTTCCTGCAGGATAGCGCTCATGCGTGGATCACGCTCTATGACGCCGCGCATATTCATGACCTCGGCAACACCGGCCACCTCGGGCCAGAACAACATTTCGGCCATGGCAGAGGCATCGAAATCGGCACCGGCCATTTCCAGACCCGGGGCGGACGGTACCGAAGAGGGTGCAAGGATTAGCGCCCGCAAGGGAAGGCCCTTCGACGTGCGCGCAGCCCAGCAGACACCATCAATACCGTGGACGTTGCCAAATTCGTGCGGGTCCCAGACAACCGTCGTCACGCCGCGCGGAACGACCGCTGCGGCGTAGGCTGCCGGGCTGACCATGGAGCTTTCGACATGCATGTGGGTGTCGATCAGGCCGGGCGACACGAAGGCGCCGGAGGCATCGAGCACGAGCCCGGCGTCCTTGCGGCTGCCGGTTTCATGCACGCTGGCAATCAGCGGCCCGACGATGCCGATATCGACCGCACGAAGCTCGCCCGTGACCATGTCGACAAGCGTGCCGCCTGCAATCAGGATATCGAAGGGCTGGTCGCCGCGCGCGGCAGCCACGGTGCGGGCGCGCAACGTATCCTCGTTCATTCCGTCGCGATCAACGATAATGCTCTGTTCTTTCATCGGCTGGCCTCCTGACGCAGGGCGTCGAGAATGATGGATTTTGCGGCTGCGGCATCGACCGTTTCGGCATAGCGCGCGTTGAAACGGGCCGCATGGGCCTGACGTGTTTCGACAACCGTGCGTCCCCGCGTCAGGGTGCCGTGAAGCTCGACCTCGATATGCGCGTCTTTCCAGACGATGCTGTCTGGTGCGACAAGAGCAACGGCGGCGCAGGGATCGTAAAGCGCCATGGCATCCCTGCCCCTGACCGTGGCTATCCGGATAAAGCCTTCCAGCATGTCTGCAAGCAGTTCGGCATTCCTGCCGCCAGCGGCGCGGACAGGCGCGACATCGTCCGGTCGGGCCGTCACCTTGCGGCAAAGATCAAGATCGACCATGCGCAAGGGCAAACCATGGGCGAGGACGATGGCGAGCGCCTCCGGATCGGCGAAAGCATTGAATTCGGCGGATGCGGTATGGTTTCCGGCTGTTACACCGCCACCCATCCAGACAAGCTCGGTTATGCGTGCGGCAAGATCGGGCCGTGCAAGGCACAATGCAGCAATATTGGTAAGCGGCCCAAGCGCCAGAACACGCTGGTCCCCCGTCGCATCTCCCAACCAGTCGCACAGTGCGTCAAAGGCATCGCTTGGATGCAGATCGCCGGCATCGGGCAGAGTGGTGCCGCTGGTGGGAATTCCGGTTTCACCAAGAATAGTCTGTGCTGTCTCCAGCTTGCCCAGAACCGGGTGCTGCCGCCCGATATGGATAGGGAAGCTCCAGCCGAAAGCCGCAGCCGCACCCGCGGCGTTGCGGCAAACCTGGGCGAGCGGCGCATTGCCGAAAACCAGCGACAGGCCATCGATCGGCACGGCAGACGCACTGACCACCAGAATGGCGGCAATGTCGTCAAAGCCCATATCGGTATCGATCCAGATACCCATGATCAGCTGAACACCTTGAGGCTGGCTGCTTTTTCGACAGGCAGATCGAAAGCAAGCCGCGTACCCAGATCATGCAGCGGCAGGGCCGCATCCGTTTCAGCCTTGATGGGCCCAAGCACTGTGTCCAGCAGATATTCCCGGGTGTTGCCGGCAAATGATGCGCCGCGCACGGTTCCCTCGAAAGGTCCTGAACCGAGGGTTACCATGCGCGGCCTCCATGCCAGTCCCGCCGTACTCGGAACATGGCCAGAAAGGGCAATACGTCCATTGTCCGTCTTAAGCTCCGAACCTTCCAGACGGAAGATGTTCTCAAAGCCAACGAAATCAGCCACGAAGGACGAAACGGGCGCGTTGTAAATTTCTTCCGGCGTGCCGATCTGCTCGATGGCGCCGCTCTTCATCACCACGATGCGGTCAGCCAGCGCCAGCGCCTCGACCTGATCATGGGTAACGAAAATCATCGTCACGCCGGTGGCCTTCTGCACGCGCTGAAGCTCGGTGCGCATTTCCAGTCGCAGCCGTGCATCGAGATTCGACAGTGGCTCATCCAGAAGCAGCACCTTGGGGTCCATGACCATGGAGCGGGCCAGCGCCACGCGCTGTTGCTGGCCGCCGGAGAGTTCCGCCGGTTTACGGGAGGCGAAGGAGGACAGGCCGACGGATTTCAGGCCGGAGGCGACTTTGTCATCCAGGGCCGAACCCTTCATGCCCTTGAGCTTCAAACCGAAGGCGACATTCTCATAGACGGTGAGATGCGGAAACAGCGCGTAGGACTGGAAGACAAGCCCGACCGCCCGCTTGTTTGCGGAGACCCGGGTGATATCTGCACCGTCGAGGTCGATGCGGCCACCCGCCACCGGCATCAGCCCGGCAATGGCGCGCATGGTGGTTGTCTTGCCGCAGCCGGAGGGGCCAAGCAGCGCCAGAAGTTCACCCTTGCGGATATCGAGATTGAGGTCCTTGACGGCTATCGAATTGCCATAGGCCAGCGACAGGTTCTGCAGCGAGAGGTATTTTGCATCAGACATAACGGGAGAACCCCAGAAAACGTTCGGCCATGAAGACAATGCCGATGGACAGGAAGGCGAGCAGCGAAGAAAGCGCCGCAACGGATGGGTCGAACACGATTTCCATGTAACCCAGCATATCGATGGGCAGGGTGCGCACGCCGGGACCAGACAGGAACAGCGAGACCGGCACCTGATTGAAGCTGGTAACGAAGCCCAGAATGAAGGCTGAGAGAATGCCACCCCGGATATTTGGCAGCACCACCCGGAAAAACGCCCCTATGCGCGACGAGCCGAGCAGCACGGCTGCTTCCTCGATATCCGAGCGCAGATTGGTGAGACTGGCCGACACCACCCGCACCGCATAGGGCAGGATCAGCGCGGTGTGGGCCAGAAACAGCGCAAGCGTTATGCCGATGCCGAAGGGCACGACGAAATAACGCAGCAACGCCAGACCAACGATGATGCCGGGAACGATGATGGGAGCAGAAACGATGGTGCGGATGGTTTCCGAAAAGGGCAGCTTGTAGCGCGACATGGCATAAGCTGCGGGAATGCCGAGAATGAGAGCGGCGAATGTGCCGCCAATGGCCAGAAACATCGACATGGCAAAGCTTTCGCGAAAGCTCTCGACCGTAAAGACCTTGGCGATCCATTTCAGCGAAAAGCCCTGCGGCGGAAAGGCCAGCGTATCGCCCGCCGAAAAGGAGGCGGCGACGATGATGAGAAAGGGGCCGATCAGAAAGCCGATGACCAGCGCCAGCGTCAGCGGAATGAAGAGGTTGCGGGTCATTTCTTGTTCCTTGCCGTGGCAATGCGCTTGAGCAGGATATTGGCCGCAAAGCTCATGACGATGAGGATGAAGGCGATGACGCTGGCCGCGACGAAATTGTTGGAGACCGTGACCTGCTGGTAGAGCAGCGTTTCCAGCATCAGCACCTTGGAGCCGCCCAGAATGGCGGGCGTGATATAGGCCGTGAGCGAGCCGGTAAAGACCAGCGTGCCACCAACGACAAGGCCTTCCTTGGTCAAGGGCAGAATGACCTTCCAGAACACCTGCAGCCAGTTCGCACCCAGCACCCGCGACGCCGCGATGACGTCTTTCGGCATGTTTTCCAGCGCGCTGATGAGCGAGATGATCATGAGCGGCAGGAAGAGTTGCAAAAGCCCGATGAAGACTGCCGTTTCGGAAAACAGGATGCGGATTGGCGCATCGGTCAGTCCAACCGCCTTCAAGGCTTCGTTGACAATGCCGGTGCGGCCCAGAATGACGATCCACGCATAGGTGCGGGCAACCGGCGAGATCATCAACGGCAGGATGACCAGATTGATCATATGGCCCTTGGAACTGGCCGGCAGGTTGACGATGGCAAAGGCCGCGGCATAGCCGATGACGGCCGACACAACGGTGACCAGCGCACCCAGCTTCAGGGTGCGTAGAAACACGGCCCGGTTCAGCGGATCGAGAAAGAAATCCGTGTAGGCGCGAAACGTCCAGCCATCGGCCGTGCGGAACCCTTCCGACAGCAGAATGAAAACGGGCACCAGAAACACCGCCGCCGCAAAGATCGCGGCGGGCAAGGCAAGCGCCAAGGCTTCAGCCCGGTTTTGAAACATTCACTTTATCCTTTGACCGGCACGTCGGCCGTTCCAAACCATCAACTTCGTCATGCTCGGGGCCCGAATTAAATTCGGGCCCCGAGCATGGCGTTGAGGAAAGGCGCGACGTCGCGTTCGGTCGCAGCCCCGTGTTTATTTACTGACCAACCTTCGCATTCCACTCCGACAACCACTTGTCGCGGTTATCCAGCGTCGCAGCGGATGGAATCAGTTGCAGGCTTTTCGCCGTTTCATCGCCATAGGTGATGTTGTTGGCGATCTCGTCGGAGACTTTCACCTCCTTGTTGGTCGGGCTATCGACCAGCTTTTCGGCCAGCGCCTTCTGCACATCGGTGGAGAGCCAGAAATCCATAAACTGAAGCGCCAGATCTTCGTTTTTGCCGTTCTTGGGAACGATCAAAACATTCATGCCGCCCGTCTGGCCTTCTTTCGGCGTTGCCCATGCCAGCGGCAGGTCAAGCTTTGTAAAAGGCGCCCAGGAGAAACGTCCGATCGGGGCGGCCCAGATTTCTTCCTGCTGCATGAGTTGCACCAGCTGCGAGGACTTGACGTAGAAGGTGACGATCTCGTCCTTCTTTTCACCGACAGCCTCGATGGCGCCGGAGAGGTCAGGCGTATCCTTGCCGAGCGCCTTGCCCAGCATATAAAGCGCTGGCGGGCCCTGATTGGTGGTGACGTTCGGGAAGGCGACGTGATCGACCACGCCGTCCTTCAGAAGATCGGCCCAGCTGTCGATCTTCATCTTGTCAGTGCGATAGACGATGGAGGTGGCGTAGAAGTTGACGCCGACGCTCATGCCGTCGCCATTCGGGTCCTTGGCGATATCGTAGAGCTTTTCGATATTCGGCACCTTGCTCGCATCGATCTTCTGGACCAGATCCTTGCGGGCGGCGGACAGTGCGTCGGCCATGGAAACGATGGCGAGGTCGATGACCGGGCTTGCCTTGTTGGCTTCCATCTTGGCGAGACGCTCGACGCTGTTGCCGGTTTCCACCACCAGCTTGCAGCCGCATTTGGCTTCAAACGGCGTGTAGACCAGTTCCTTGAATTCGTCCTGCGCAAAGGCATAGACGGAAATGGTGAGCGTCTTGTCCTGCGCCTGCGCGGCACCCATGGACAGCATCAGCGCCGTGCCGGATGCCAGAATGATCTTCTTCATGATGTGAGTTCTCCTGCTGTCGAGGTTTTCTTTGACGTCTGCGTCTTCTTATTTGGCCCGGAAGAATGGCGTATGACCAGTTCCATCGCAACTTTTGATATATCGGCCACAACACCACCCGTGGCCGTGCGGTCCGCCGGGTTTTCCGCATCGATGCTGCGGACCAGTGCCGTAATCGCGAGATCGGCAATCCGCAGCATGTCCATGCGGATGGTCGTTAGCGCGGGGGTAACGACGGGTGCCCAGATGAGGTCGTCGAAACCGGTGACACTGACCTGTTCCGGCACGGTGATGCCACCCTGCTGCAGCTCGGTGAGAACGCGAAGCGCGTGAAGATCGGAGACTGCAGCGAAAGCCGTAAATCCCTGCAAGACCTTGGCCGCAACACCCAGAGGGCAGCCCGCGCCATTCTGCTTTTCCAAGGAGGCAATCCACAGCGTCTCTGTTTCGGCCACGCCGGAAAGACCAGAGCGGATGCCGCCGACGCGGTCGTTCTGCACATTGGAGTCAGGATTATTGCCGATGATCACCACCTTGCGGTGGCAAAGCTGCGCCAGATGACGACCGATCTGGACGCCGCCGTCCCAATGATCGGCCGCGACCGTGTTGCCGGGGGTAGAGGGAGAATCGATCACCGCAACCGGGCAACCGACATTGCCTATGCGCGTGCCGCGACGCGGCACCACCACCATGCCCTCGACGCCGCGCTCGATCAGCCGGTTGATGGCATCCGTCTGCTTGGCGACATCACCGTGGCTGTCCGCAATCAGCACGCCGTAGCCGGCTTTGTCGGCGGCCTTTTCGATGGCCTGCGCGATCTGCGGGAAAAGCGGATTGGCGATGTCAGGCAGCACAAGGCCGAGAACACCGCTTTTGCCGGTGCGCAGCGCACGACCGGCAACGCTTGGGACATAACCCAACTCGCCAGCCTTGAGGCGGATTTTTTCGGACAGCTCGTTGGAGACCCGGCCCTTGCCGGAAAGCGCATTCGACACCGTCGCTGCCGACACACCCAGTGCCGAAGCGATTGCCGTCAGATTTGCTCCTGCACGACCCGAAGTCATGGCGCGCCACTCTCGTGATTAAACGTTTAATCAGACTTAACGGCAAAAGCCATTCTTGTCGAGTCGGCAGCGGGCGGGTCGTCGGGAGAAAACCCTAAGTAGCGGCAGGAACAAGGAAATTATCGCTCGTTGTCGGCGCGAAAGCCCTCGACTTCTGCCAGTAACCACTGTCTGAACAGGACCACAGGCGCGTGGTTGATGCGCGAAAGCGGCGCCACCGCGTAATATGAGCTGGGGCTTTTGACCTGATGATCGAAGGCGGCAACCAGTTGCCCGGCCTTCAGTTCGATATCGATGAGAAAGAGAGGCATGAGCGCAACGCCAAGCCCGGCAATGCAGCCCTGGGCGACGCTGGAAAACTGCTCGAACCGCATCGCAGGCGCATTCTGGACGGCGAGCCCGAGGCTCTGGAACCAGTGATCCCACGCGCCAGGGCGCGAGGCCATATGCAGCAATGGCAGGGTGGAAATATCCTGCGCCCTTGAAATGGGGTGCTGCGCCAGAAAGGACGGGCTGCAGACGGGTGCCACCATCTCGTCCATCAGGAACGTGCTTTCAGCCGCGGGCCAATCCGGCTGGCCGATATGGATCGCCATATCCAGCCCTTCCTTCTCGAAATCGAACTGGCCGATGCGGGTTGCGAAATTGAGCGTGATTTCCGGATGGGCCGCCACGAATTTGGGAATGCGCGGCAACAGCCAGCGCGTGCCGAAGGTGGGCAGCATGGCAAGGTTGAGCGTGTTGCCATGCGTTTTGGTCATAATCTGCAGGGAGGCGGAGCGGATATCACCAAGCGCGGTGCCGACGGCCTTGGCATAGGTCTGCCCTTCTGCTGTCAGCGCCACGCCACGCGCGCCGCGCTCGAACAGCCGCACCCCAAGCTGCTCCTCCAGCGACATAACCTGCCGGCTGATAGCGCCTTGCGTTAGTGAAAGCTCATCTGCGGCCAGCGAAAAGCTGCCCAGCCGCGCCACGGAATCGAATGCGGCGAGAGCGCTGGTGGACGGCAGGAGTTTGCGGCTGAGCGAGGTCATGGCGCATTCCTATCTGTAATAGCAAAATGAGTAAACATGGCTTGCCGCTTCACACACAAATGCCAATACTTGCCCCAGCAATTGTGGAGATTTACTGTGAGCGAACGCGCATCATTCAATTGGCAGGATCCGTTTCTGCTGGAAGACCAGCTGACCGAAGACGAGCGGATGATCCGCGATACGGCGGCAGCCTTTGCCCAATCCGAGCTTCTGCCACGCATCAATGAAGCCTATCTCGGCGAAACGACCGAACCTGAGCTTTTCCGTCTGATGGGCCAGACCGGCCTTCTGGGAGTGACGCTGCCTGAAAAATACGGCGCAGCCGAAGCCAGCTACGTGGCCTACGGCCTTGTGGCCCGCGAAGTCGAGCGTATCGATAGCGGCTATCGCTCGATGATGAGCGTGCAGTCGTCGCTCGTCATCTACCCGATCTTTGCCTATGGCTCGGAAGAGCAGAAGGACAAGTATCTGCCCGGCCTCGTCTCCGGCGAACTGATCGGCTGCTTCGGCCTGACGGAGCCTGACGCCGGTTCCGACCCGAACGGCATGAAGACCCGCGCTGAGAAGATCGAAGGCGGATATCGCCTGCGCGGCTCCAAGATGTGGATTTCCAACTCGCCGATTGCCGACGTCTTCGTCGTCTGGGCAAAATCGGAAGCCCATGACAATCAGATCCGCGGATTCATTCTTGAAAAGGGCATGAAGGGCCTGTCCGCCCCCAAGATCGGCGGCAAGCTGTCGCTGCGCGCCTCCATCACAGGCGAAATCGTCATGGACGGCGTGGAAGTGGGCGAAGACGCCCTGCTGCCTAACGTTTCGGGCCTCAAGGGTCCGTTCGGTTGCCTCAACCGCGCCCGCTATGGCATCTCCTGGGGTGTTCTGGGCGCTGCCGAAGATTGCTGGTTCCGCGCCCACCAATATGGCATGGACCGCAAGCAATTCGGCAAGCCGCTGGCCGGCATGCAGCTTTACCAGAAGAAGCTGGCGGATATGCAGACGGAAATCACGCTCGGCCTTCAGGCATCGCTGCGCGTCGGTCGCCTGTTTGATGAGCACAAGATGGCGCCGGAAATGATCTCCATCGTCAAGCGCAACAATTGCGGCAAGGCGCTGGATATTGCCCGTCAGGCTCGCGACATGCATGGCGGCAACGGCATCCAGATCGAATACCATGTCATGCGCCACGCGCAGAACCTGGAAACGGTCAACACCTACGAAGGCACCCATGACGTTCATGCGCTGATCCTGGGCCGCGCCCAGACCGGCCTTCAGGCTTTCTTCTAAGATCGCTGATTTGAGCAACCGGCGGCACCCTGCCGCCGGTTTTGCTGCGACGCGAAATAAATAATACTTTTTAATCCGGCTGGCGGTTGAAACCGCCGCTATACGAATTAATATAGAGACGTCATCATCGTCTCTGGCAATTCATTTGCCATATCCGGTTTCGCTGCCTTCGATAGTCCCACCACGGAAGACATGTCATGCAGCGCCGGTAAATTCCGAGACCGCATATTAAACGAAGGCTCCGGCATCCCTGCCGGTCGGTCAAGTCACGAAGGTATTTCGAATGCACAGCTATCCCGACATCAAGCTCCTCATCAACGGCGAATGGCGCGATGCCCTTTCGGGCAAGACCATCGCCGTTTCCGATCCAGCCACCGACGAAATCATCGGTGCAATCGCCCATGCGGAGAAGGCAGACCTGGATCTGGCGCTGGATGCTGCCGACAAGGGCTTCAAGATCTGGCGCGATACGTCGCCCTATGACCGTTCCAAGATCATGCGCAAGGCCGCCGATCTGCTGCGTGAACGCAAGGACAAGATCGCCTGGCTGATGACCCGCGAACAGGGCAAGCCGCTGGCACAATCTGCCATGGAAGTCATGGGCGCTGCCGACACCATCGACTGGTTTGCCGAAGAAGCGCGCCGCACCTACGGCCAAGTCATCCCTGCCCGCGCAACCGGCGTTTCGCAGCTTGCCATCAAGCTGCCGGTCGGCCCTGTTGCCGCCTTCACGCCCTGGAACTTCCCGATCAACCAGATCGTGCGCAAGCTTTCCGCAGCGCTTGCAACCGGCTGCTCCATCATCGTCAAGGCACCTGAGGAAACACCGGCCTCTCCGGCTGAGCTGATCCGCGCTTTCGTGGATGCTGGCGTGCCTGCTGGTGTCGTCAACCTCGTTTACGGCGTTCCAGCCGAAATCTCCGAATATCTGATCCCGCATCCGGTGATCCGCAAGATTTCCTTCACCGGCTCGACGCCGGTCGGCAAGCATCTGGCGGCATTGGCTGGCAAGCACATGAAGCGCGCCACGATGGAGCTGGGCGGCCATGCACCTGTGATGATTTTCGACGACGCCGATATCGAAAAGGCCATCGAAGTCACGTCCATGTCCAAATTCCGCAATGCTGGCCAGGTCTGCGTCGCGCCAACCCGCTTCCTCGTGCAGGAAGGTGTTGCCGATCGTTTCCTTGAAGGCTTCGTTGAAGCGGCAAAGGCGATCAAGGTCGGAAACGGCCTCGAAGAGGGCGTCGGCATGGGCCCGCTTGCCAATGAACGCCGCATCCCCGCCATGGAAGCTCTCATTCAGGACGCCGTGTCCAACGGTGCCGAACTGAAGACCGGCGGCAAGCGTATCGGCAACAAGGGCAACTTCTTCGAGCCGACCGTTCTGGCGAATGTGCCTGTGTCTGCCAAGATCATGAACGACGAGCCATTTGGCCCGGTCGCCATCGTCAACCGCTTCAAGACCTATGACGACGCCATCACCGAAGCCAACCGCCTGCCCTTCGGCCTTGCATCCTACGCCTTCACCGGCTCGGTCAAGACCGCACACGCGCTTGGCCGTCAGGTTGAGGCTGGCATGCTGACCATCAACCACAACGGCCTTGCCCTGCCGGAAGTACCGTTCGGCGGCGTCAAGGATTCGGGCTACGGCACCGAAGGCGGTTCGGAGGCTGTTCAGGCCTATCTCGAAACCCGCTTCGTCAGCCAGATGAACTGATAGAAAATAAGACAAGGCCCGGTGGAAACACCGGGCTTTTTGCATGAACGACCTTCAACCCCGGGCCTGTCCCGATCATGACGATCCACGACACCAGACGCGGACAAATCCCGGGCCAAGCCCTGACATGACGTGCGTGAGGTTCGTTTAAAGTACTTTCGCTTACGTCCGGTCAGCCGGAAAAATCTTCGCCCTTCGGATGACGATATGGCCGTGGTCGCCCGCCTCGACGGCGGTTTCCGGGGGAACGTCGAATTCCAGCTGGTCGCCTTCCATCGTGGACGCAATCACGCGGCGGTCGCCTGCGCGGTCCAGCACCCGGGTGACCTGCGCCGGGATACCATCATGCAAATCTTCCCATTCCAGATCATTGGGGCGGGCATAAATATCGACGGGGCCATCGTCACGGCTATAGGCAAACGGCACTTCTGCCTTGCCGACGAAAATTTTGCCCCCACGCGCGATGCCTGAAATTCGATTGGCATCTCCCAGAAAGCGCATGACGAAGGACGAGTTTGGCTGGCGGCAGACCTCCTTCGGCGTACCCTGCTGCACGATTTCACCCTGATTGAGGATGACGACGCGGTCGGCGAGATCGAGTGCCTCTTCCTGGTCATGCGTCACGAAGATAGTGGTAATGCCAAGCTCGTTGTGGATCTCGCGAAGCCAGCGGCGCAGGTCGCGGCGCACATTGGCGTCAAGCGCGCCGAAGGGCTCGTCCAGCAAAAGGACCTTGGGATCGACCGAAAGCGCACGGGCCAAAGCCACGCGCTGGCGCTGGCCGCCGGAAATCTGCGCCGGGAACCGATCTCCCAAACCGTCCAGCTTGACCAGCCGCAGCAATTCATCCACCCGCGCATCAATGGCGGTCTTGTCGCGCTTGACCTTGGAGACCTTCATGCCGAAGGCGATATTCTCATGGAGCGTCATATGCGGGAAAAGCGCGTAATGCTGGAAGACGAAGCCCACACCGCGATCACGCACCGGGATGTTGGTGGCGTCTTCATCACCGAAATAGATCTGGCCGCCATCGGCATATTCCAGCCCCGCCACCATGCGCAGGATCGTCGTCTTGCCGGAGCCGGAAGGACCAAGCAGGGCCAGCAATTCGCCGCTTTCGATATCGAGCGACACATCGCGCACCGCGCGGAACGTGTCGAAGGTTTTCACCACGTTTTCGAGGCGGATTTTCATGCATGTATCTCCGTAACGGTGTCGGTCTTGTCGGCCGCGCGTCTGGCGCCACGGCCCGCACCGCGCTTTTCGAGCGCCACCTTGGCGATGATCGTGACGACGGCGAGAGCCGCGAGTATGGAGGCCGAGGCGAAAGCGCCAGCGGCCTGATAATCATGATAAAGAAGTTCGATATGCAGCGGCAGCGTGTTGGTCTGGCCGCGAATATTGCCCGAGACGACCGATACCGCGCCGAATTCCCCCATCACACGGGCGTTGCACAGCACAACGCCGTAAAGCAGCGCCCATTTGATATTGGGCAGCGTCACCGACATGAAGGTTCTCCAGCCGGATGCACCGAGCGATGTGGCCGCTTCTTCCAGATCGCGCCCCTGCGCCTGCATCAGGGGTATCAGTTCACGGGCAACAAAGGGCGCGGTGACGAACATGGATGCGATGACGATGCCCGGCAGGGCAAACAGCACCTTGATGTCATAAGCGGCAAAGAAGGGTCCGAGCAGCCCCTGCAGGCCATAGACGAAGAGATAGGCCACACCAGCAACGATTGGGGATATGGAAAACGGGATTTCGATGAGCACCAGCAGGAAGCGCCTTCCCCGAAAATCGAATTTGGTGATGGCCCATGCGGCGGCAATGCCAAAGGCCGTGTTGACGGGAACGGCAATCAGCGCGGTGACGACCGTCAGCATGATCGCGTGACGCGTATCCGGGTGGCCGATGGTCGCCGAGTAGGTTTTCCACCCCTGGGAAAAGGCTTCCACGCCAATGACCACCAGAGGCGCCACGATGAGCAATGCGCCGACCACAAGCACGAAGGCGATGAGCGAACGCCGCACCCATGCTGCGTCCCCCACGCGCGGTGGCTTGCGACGGGATGAATGAACGTCCATCCACTCAGCTCCTTACCGTATAGCGCAATGCGCGGGATTGAAGGTAGTTGGTGACAGCCAGCATGATGAATGCCGTAATCAGAAGCACGGAGGCAATCGCGGCGGCGGCCTGATAATCATATTCTTCCAGCCGGATGAAGACGAGAAGCGAGGTGATTTCCGTCGAGAATGGCTGGTTGCCAGCGATGAAGATGATCGCCCCGAACTCGCCGAGACTTCTGGCAAAGGAGAGCGACAGGCCCGCGAGAATGGCGGGAGTCAGCAAAGGCAGCATGACCTTCCGGAAGATCTGCAGATCCGATCCGCCAAGCGATTGCGCGGCTTCCTCAAGGGCGGGATCCATATCTTCCAGCACCGGCTGAACCGTGCGGACGATGAAGGGCAGGCTGGTAAAGGCCATGGCGATGATGATGCCGAGCGGCGTATAGGCGACCTTGATACCGGCATGGGCAAGCACGGAGCCGAACCAGCCATTACCGGCAAACAGGGCGGTCAGCGCAATGCCTGCAACGGCGGTGGGCAAGGCAAAGGGAAGATCAACGATCGCATCGACAATGCGCCAGCCGGGGAAGCGATAGCGCGTCAGCACCCATGCCAGCGCAAGGCCGAACACGACATTGAACAACGTTGCCGCAAGCGCGCACAGCACGGTAACCCGGTAGCTTGCGACCGCACGGGGAGACGATACGATTGCCCAGTACTCAGCCGGGCCCAGACTTGCTGCCTTGAAGACCAGCGCCGCCAGCGGAAGAACGACGATGATGCCCACATAAAGCAGGGTAACGCCAAGGGATAACCGAAGCCCCGGCAGAACATTGCGTTTCAAACCCATCCCCCATCACGGAAAAATCGATCCGGCGGACAAGCCACCGGATCGATATCAAAATCAGCCATTCAGCGATTAGCGGCTGCCGTAGAGCGTATCAAGCACCGCACCCGACGCGAAATGATCTTTCTGGATCTTGTCCCAGCCGCCGAAGACATCGTCGACATTGACCAGACGAATTTCAGGGAACTGGTCCTTGAACTCGGCGGCCACCTTCGGGTCATGGACGCGGTGGCCGAACTGCGCAGCAACGCGCTGTCCCTCTTCCGTGTAAAGGAAATCGAGGTAGGTCTTTGCCAGCGCGCGCGAACCGCGCTTGTCGACGACCTTGTCTACGATCGCAACCGGAAATTCCGCCAGAAGGCTGACCGAAGGCACGACGCTTTCGAATTTGTCCGTCCCATACTGCTTGGCAATACCGCGCGTTTCGGCCTCAAACGTAATAAGCACGTCGCCGACTTCACGCTCCACGAAGGTTGTTGTCGCAGCGCGTCCCCCGGTATCGAAAACCGGCGTGTTGGCGAAGACCTTCTTGATGAAGTCCTGCACCTTGGCGTCATCGCCGCCAAACTTCTCTTTCGCGAAAGCGGTTGCCGCCAGATAGGTGTAGCGGGCGTTGCCGGATGTCTTGGGATTAGGGAAAACGATCTTTACGTCGTCACGCACCAGATCGTCCCAGTCCTTGATGTTCTTGGGATTGCCTGCGCGCACCAGAAAGGACGGAAAGGAATAGAAAGGCGAGGCGTTGTTGGCAAAGCCCTTCTGCCAGTCCGCCGACACGAAACCCTGCTTGACGAGGAAATCGATGTCGGTGACCTGATTGAAGGTGACGACATCGGCCTCAAGACCCTCCACAATGGCGCGGGCCTGCTTGGAGGTACCGGCATGTGACTGGTCGATGGTTACGCCGGGATGCGTCTTGACGAAGGCTTCGTTCTCCGCAGCGAAGACTTCGCGCGCAACGTCATAGGAGGCATTGAGAAGCGTCTTCGGCTCCTGCGCAAATGCAGACGTGGACAGAAGCGCCGCCAAGGCGGCACCGACTAGCATGATCCGTTTCATGAAAAACCCCAAAGCACCAGATATGGGGCACACAATAGGCAACAGGTCTCTTCGCAGCGAGGAATCCTGCTCCGCGAGCCGCCGCGAAGTTAGATTTTTTTACCCCGTTGCCGCACGCTGTGAAACGGATGTTGCGCGGCTTGCGGCATCAAAGCCGGTGATCAGGAAAAAGTGGCGTGAGCGAGGAAACGAAGTACCGGTCCAGTGCCTCACTGCTTACCGCCTGCAGAGTGTCGGGACGCCATTTCGGGTCACGGTCCTTGTCGATCAATGCGGCACGCACACCCTCGTAGAAATCATGGTTGCGAAGAACCTCGCAGCCAGCCACAAATTCACGCTCGAGACACTCCACCAGGCCGGAGCTTTGCCCTCCCATACGCAACAGGCGAAGCGTCAGCTTGAGACTTGTCGGAGACCGGGATTGAAGCGTGGCCAGCGTTTCGCGCGCGAAATCATTGTCCAGGGCCGACAGTGCCATGATGATCGCCTCGACGCTCTCGCCAGCAAAGGCAGCATCGATCATGTCGCGGTTCCCAGCAAGCTGACCTGTCCCTTCAGGCGGGGTTGCGAAGCTCTCTATGACCGCACCGATGTCTGCCGAGAAAGACACTCGCCCAAGCGCGTCCATCAGCTCCAAAAGGCGGGCAGAGGGGATGTGGTAGTCGCCAAGACCGAGATAGATGGCATCGGCCGCGCCAACTTCGCGGCCCGTCAGGCCAAGCCAGGTGCCCGCCTCTCCCGGCGCCTTGGGCAAAAGCCATGTTGCACCGACATCGGGAAAATAGCCGATGGCCGTTTCAGGCATGGCAAGCCGGGTCCGCTCGGTCACGATGCGATACCGGCCATGTGCGGAAACCCCGACGCCACCGCCCATCACGATACCGTCCATGAAGGCGATGAAGGGTTTGGGGTAATGCGAGATGGCATAGTTGAGCGGAAATTCCTCACGCCAGAAGCGTGTGCGGTCCGCCTCGCTTGCTGTCCTCGCCGCGTAGATCTGGCGGACATCGCCTCCTGCGCAAAGCCCGCGCTCACCCTCCCCGCACAGGATGACGCTGGTTATCTCAGGGTTTCGAGCAAATGCGCCAAGGCCTGCCTTGATATCACGGACCATCGCTTCATTGAGACTGTTGATGGCCTTTGCCCGATTGAGACGAATCACCCCGGCACTGCCGAGGCTTTCGATGATGATTTCGCCCTGATCCGAGCTCTGCTGCATCATGCTCCTCCTCAAAAACAATGCGCTGCGGCATCAGTTTGAAGCTCGCGGGAACTTCACGCAACATTTATTGTTTTGTTCTCGACAGTCTCGGCGCAAACACGGTTGAAAACATTCAGAAAAACAACTTTGCCAGGTTGTCGCAGTGCAGCAATTTCACTTGACGTCCCTGCCTGGCATGGCATGTAATGAGTTGGTGAAATACCGGCGCGCTATCTTAGTCAAGCGTTGCAGCCGGCTGCATACAGACAGCCATCCCCTGGCTGATGGTTCTAATGGGAGATAGATATGCCGGTTTCAGAAAATGATTGGATCAGTAAACGCGCTTACACCCTGTGGGAGAATGAGGGACGTCCGCATGGACGCGACTCCGACCATTGGGCGCAGGCAAAGCAGGAATATTCACTGCTGCAAAATTCCAAGGCCACCAAGCCCGCACACCGCAAGAAGGCAGATGTCGATTTGGCTCTGGCGGCAGAAGCGGCAAAGCCGAAGACGAAGGCGCGACGCGCTTCCGCTAAGTAAGTTCCTCCCAAGCAGTTTACGGGCCCGATGATACAAAAAGCCCCGGCAGATGAACTGACCGGGGCTTTTTTGTGCTCATTGGATCAGAATGACAGGGCGCGATCGCCGTTCTCATCCTTGATGCGGCTCGGCAGGCCGATCCGGTTGAGAATGTTGAGGAATGGCTGTGGTGGAAGCTCTTCCACATTCGCCATCTGCTTGACATCCCACTCGCCCGTCGCGATCAGCATGGCTGCAGCAACCGGTGGCACGCCGGCCGTGTAGGAAATGCCCTGGCTGCCCACCTCTTCATAGGCTTCCTTGTGGTCAGCCACGTTGTAGATGAAGACTTCCCGCTCCTTACCATCCTTGGTGCCCTTGACGATATCGCCAATGCAGGTCTTGCCGACATAATCAGGCGCAAGCGAGGACGGATCGGGCAGCACGGCCTTTACGACCTTGAGCGGCACGACTTCCAGACCTTCCGCCGTCTTGACCGGCTTTTCCGAGAGTAGGCCGAGGTTCTTCAGCACCGTGAAGACGTTGATGTAATGGTCGCCGAAGCCCATCCAGAACCGCACGTCTGCGCCATCCATGTTCTTGGACAGCGAATGCACTTCGTCATGGCCCGTCATATAGGCCTTCTGCTTGCCGACGACGGGCAGATCGAATTCCTGGCCGACTTCGAACATCTGGTTCGTCTGCCACTGGTTGTTCTGCCAGGAATAGACGACGCCGGTAAATTCACGGAAATTGATTTCCGGATCGAAGTTGGTGGAGAACCAGCGACCATGGCTGCCGGCGTTGATATCGACGATATCGACTGACGTGACCTTGTCGAAATACTCATCCTTGGCAAGACGCGCATAGGCGTTGACGACGCCGGGATCGAAGCCGACACCCAGAATGGCGGTGACGCCCTTTTCCTTGCATTCGGCAGCACGCTGCCATTCGTAATTTCCATACCATGGCGGATTTTCGCAGATCTTGGTCGGATCCTCGTGGATCGCCGTATCCATATAGGCAACACCTGTGTCCATGCAGGCACGAAGAACGGACATGTTGACGAAGGCCGAGCCGACATTGATGACGATCTGAACGCCGGTCTTAGCAATCAAGGCTTTCGTCGCCTCGATATCCATCGCGTCAAGCGCATGGGCCTCAAGCTTTACGTCTGTCTTGAGGCTCTTCTTTTCGCGTACGGATTCGACAATCTTGCGGCACTTTTCAAGCGTGCGTGACGCAATATGAATGTCTCCCAATACATCGCTGTTCTGGGCGCACTTATGCGCCACGACCTGTGCTACGCCACCGGCGCCGATGATGAGAACGTTCTTCTTCATTTCAGGTGATGCCTCCTTTTCCCCGCAGGGGTGAGTTTGTGGATAGATCAAGACAGACTTTGCTGGAAATCGGCAAAGTCGAATACACGGACTGTACGAACCGTGCCATCGAGTTCCTTGATGGCGATTGTCGGCATTTTGACGCCATTGAACCAGTTCTTCTTGACCATGGTGTAACCGGCCGCATCCTGGAAGGACACGCGGTCACCAACCTTCAGTTCATGGTCAAAACGGAATTCGCCGAACACATCGCCCGCAAGGCAGGACTTGCCACATACCATATAGGCATGGTCGCCTTCATTGGGCGAAACCTTGGCGCTTTCGCGGTAGATCAAGAGATCAAGCATGTGCGCTTCGATGGAACTGTCGACGATGGCAAGGTTCTTGCCGTTAAACAGCGTGTCGAGCACCGTTACCTCAAGCGTCGTGCTCTTGGTGATCGAGGCTTCGCCGGGCTCAAGATAGACCTGTACGCCATATTTCTCCGAAAACGCCTTGAGGCGATCGCAGAAACGGTCGATCGGATAATTGTCGCCGGTGAAGTGAATGCCACCACCAAGGCTGACCCATTCCGCCCGCGACAGAAGCGTGCCGAATTTTTCCTCGATCTGCGACAACATGCGGTCGAACAGTTCGAAATCACCGTTTTCGCAATTGTTGTGGATCATGAAGCCGGAAATGCGGTCCATGACCTTTTCGACCTTCGCCACATCCCATTCGCCCAGACGGCTGAAGGGCCGGGCCGGATCGGCCAGATCGAAGGTGGAGGAGCTGACCTGCGGGTTGAGCCGCAGACCGCGCGTGATCCCGGATGCCTTGTCGGCAAAACGCTCCAGCTGGCTGATGGAATTGAAGATGATCTTGTCGGCGTTGGAGATGACCTCATCGATCTCGTAATCGGCATAGGCAACGCTATAGGCGTGCGTCTCGCCGCCGAATTTCTCGCGGCCCAACCGAACTTCGTAAAGCGAAGATGAGGTTGTGCCATCCATATATTGCGACATGAAATCGAACACGGACCACGTTGCAAAGCACTTCAGCGCCAGCAGGGCCTTGGCACCGGATTTTTCGCGCACATAGGCAATCTTCTCCATGTTGCGGAGAAGCCTGGTCTTGTCGATGAGGTAATACGGTGTCTGAAGCATTGGCGGATCACATGTTGATGGAAGTCAAAGACGGTTCTGAATGACCGGCCTTATATGATGCTTGTGACAGGAAAACAAACCCGCAGAGAAGATTCTGTGCGACCGTTCTTTTTTCTGTCGGCAGAGGGAAGCTGGGGAACCAAACCTTGCCCGGCACGTTGTGAAACTACGCGTGGGCCGTTTACACGGCATTTTGTGTCATCACTTCAGAAAAGGAAATATCATGGCGACGGTTCGCAACGTGGACGATAAAGTACGTGAAACCCTCGAAGGCGGCGATGTGGCTGATGTTTCCGCACAGCTTTCGCAACTGCGTGAAGACCTTGCAAACCTCGCCGGCAGCGTAAAAGCGCTGGGCGTTGGCGTTTCTTCCGAGGTCAAGGCGCGCGCATCGCGCGTTGCAGATGACGCGATGGCTGCTGGCGAAGAGACCGTTGACAATGTTCGCCACGAAATTCAGTCGATTAACGACAATCTGGTCTATCAGGTGCAGAAAAACCCTCTTCAATCTCTTGGTATTGCGGTTGCCGCAGGTTTCCTTATCGCCCTCGTCACACGGCGTTAAGGCTTCACCATGATTGAAGCGCTGCTGCTCTATCTTGGCGATACCCAGCGAGAAGGCCAACTCGTTACCAGACGCATCAAGACCAAGCTGCTGCTGTGGACGCTGGCCGGGGTGTTCTTCGCAATCGCTTTCATTGCGCTCTGCGTCGGCGGCGCCATTTACCTGGCCAAGGAACTCGGTGCGGGGCCAGCGGCTTTCGTCATTGGCGGCGTTGCCTTTTTCCTTGGGGTCGTCATGCTCGTCAGTCTGGCGATCATGCGCAGGCCAAGGGTCTATGCGACGCGACCTGTCGTCAGCCCCTTTGCACCGCTTGCGGCCGCACCTCTTGCGGTTCAGGCCGTTGCGGCGGGTGCCCTCAGAAACCGTCCCTATGTGACCTTGCTGACGGCGCTTGCGCTGGGCTACATCGCTTCTCGCACCACAGTACTGAAGAAAAAATAATCGGCACATGCCGACGATTACAAAGGCCGCCCCTTCGCAGGGCGGCCTTTGTGCGTTGCGTGCGATAAATTTCCACTGCCCTTCTGCCGACAAAATGATAGGCAGTTTCCCAGACGTCTGTTCAACGGAGAAAATGCTGGATGCGGAAGAAAGTTCTTGTTGTCGGCGGAGCCGGTTATATCGGTTCACATACATGCCTGCTGCTTGCCGAACGGGGCTATGAACCTGTCGTTTTCGACAACCTGTCCAATGGACACGAGGAATTCGTCCGCTGGGGACCGTTCGAGCACGGAGATATTCGCGATCGCGCCCGGCTTGATGAGGTCTTTTCCAAACACCAGCCGGAAGCCGTTCTGCATTTCGCAGCGCTGATCGAGGTGGGTGAATCGGTAAAGAACCCGGTGGCGTTTTACGACAACAACGTCCTCGGTGCCCTGACCCTCCTGTCTGCAACGATGGATGCGGGCGTCAAGGCATTCGTCTTTTCGTCGACTTGCGCCACCTATGGCTTGCCAGAGCGCGTTCCACTCGACGAAACCCATCCCCAGGCGCCCATCAATCCCTATGGTCGCACAAAGTGGGTCGTGGAGCAGGCGCTCAAGGATTTCAGCACCTACAAGGGTCTAAAATCCGTGATGTTGCGCTATTTCAACGCGGCGGGTGCGGATTTTGAAGGCCGTATCGGCGAGTGGCACAAGCCTGAAACCCATGCCATCCCGCTCGCCATCGAGGCGGCGCTCGGCCGTCGCCAAGGCTTCAAGGTTTTCGGTACGGACTACGATACGCGCGACGGAACATGCGTGCGCGACTATATTCACATCCTGGATCTCGCCGACGCGCATGTTCGCGCTGTCGACTATCTTCTGGCTGGAGGCGAGACGGTTGAGCTTAATCTTGGCACCGGAACGGGCACGACCGTGAAGGAATTGCTGGACACGATATCTGAGGTCTCCGGCAGACCTTTCCCGGTCGAATATACGGAACGCCGCGAGGGCGATTCCACCACGCTGGTTGCCAATAACGACAAGGCGCGTGAGGTGTTGGGCTGGGAGCCACAATATACGCTGACCGACATCATTCGTTCGGCGTGGCGCTGGCATTCTTCCCGCAACGAAACAATGTGACCGGGACCAGCGCAGTTTTAGGCTGCGACAACTAAAGTTCCTGCAAAAGAAAACACCGGCCCCGATGGACCGGTGTTCCGCTACGATATGTGTCGTAGCTCCTCTCTCCCAGGAAAGGTTAGTTCTTGGGCGCAGTGGTCGCTGCACCATTCGTTGCCGGGGCAGCAGGAGCGGCAGCACCCTCGCCAGCGCTCTTGTCCTTCATCGTGACGAATTCCGGCGCGGCCTTGAGGGTTTCAGCTGTTTCCGTCGTCGTCAGACGGATCGTGCCGTTTTCCGTGTCACGGGTGACCGTAATCTTGTCCATCGGCACTGCCACATCCTTGGCACCGAGGCCCAGGAAACCACCGACGCCGACCACGGCTGCGACAATGCCGCCATTTTCTTCCATGATCAGGTTGGTGACGCTGCCGATGCTTTCGTCAGCCGAGGTGTAAACGGCATTGCCGATATAGTCATTCGCGCTGATCTGGTTTGCAGCCTGCTCGGTGAGGTAGCTGCCAGAGGCCGCGGATGTTGTGCCGGTCATGGCTGGCGCTGCAGGTTCAGCTGTCGTTGCTGGTGCAGCCGTGCTTGGCGCTGCCGGTGCTGGCTGGGTAGACGTCTGGGCCATAGCAAGGGGTGCGAATGTCGTGGAACCCAAGAGAGCGGCGGTAACGATCGTGGTGAGTGTCTTTTTCATTTCGTGCCTTCCTATTGTATCTTTTCGAAAACCTGCTCGTGACGGTTTTTCCGTTTCTGTGTGAGCCTGTTGGTTTGCAAACGACGACAGGTCAAAAATGGTTCCGCCACCTTTTTAGGCAATCAGGACGAAATCAACGACAAGAAATGATGCTTCTTAAGGCAATGAATTGCATTGCGCAGCCGCCACGCTTAAGCCATTCTGCATATGCCAGACACGATTTGCGCACCCGGTGAATTCCAGCGAAAACATGCAGAACCGAATCATTTCAAGACTGAGACAACGGCTTGCTGGATTCTTCCCGACCGCGCCCATAAGCGTTTATCTCGTTGTAATGACAACGGTAATTACCCTGCCTCTTGTCATCTTCGTTGGTTATCTGATGCTGAGGCTGGAAGCCAACGAGCGCGACGACCTCCAGCGCGAAGCCGTTGAGGACGCCAGAGCAATCAGCCGGAACGTCGAGCGGCGGCTGCAGGAAATGTCGACCTCCCTCAATCTGCTCTCGCAGTTTCCAGAGCTGGAAAACGGCGACCTCTCGGCTTTTCACAAGCGAGTGAGCGAGAGCCTGGAAAAACAGGGTCTCTATGTCATCATCGCAAATCTCGATGGGAAGCAGCGCCTGAACAGCCGCGTTGCCTTCGATCAACCTCTCGGTCCAGTGCCCCAACACCTCAAGCTTGCGGAAGTGATTGCGGGTGGAAGGACCGCTGTCTCCAACATCTTCTTCGGGAATACCAGCAAGCAATGGGTATTCAACGTCATGCGGCCCCTGCCCAAGGCGCTCTCGGCGGCGGGCGATGCCTTGATCATGACTCAGAATGCCGAAGACCTGATGGGGCTGACATCGACCGACGGTCTGCCGCCGGGATGGTCCGTGGCGATCCTCGATGGAGGCAATCATATCGTCGCCTCCAGTGCGCCGGAGGCCAATGCTGCCGGAGCGCCCTTTGCCAACAGCGATGCGACCAGCCGGATGACATCTTTCAGCGGCAGCTTTGAAGATGACAATGGCATCATCTACGCCCACTCCCAGCTTCCGGGCTGGTCATGGAAGGCGGTGATCTGGGGACCGGCTGACAACAGCCAGTCTGCCCTGATGAGCACCTGGCGCAAGATGATGATCGGCAGTTTCCTCCTCATCATGATTGCCATCGCCGGTGCCTATCTCGTCGGACGACAAATGCGCGGCTCCATCAGAGCGCTGGTGGCGATGGCCCAACGGATCGGCAAAGGCGAGATCGTTGCGCCGGTCGATACCAAGATCAAGGAGGCCAATCAGGTTGCCGTCGCGCTTTCCAACGCCTCCTTCGACCGCAGTCAGGCGGAAGACCACACGCATCTCATTTTGCACGAGCTCGTCCATCGCTCGAAAAACATGCTGACCCTTGTGCAGGCCATGATGCGTCAGCTCGCGCGGGAAAACACCACTATCCCGGAATTTCAGAAAGCCGTTGATCACCGTCTTCGCGGCCTTGGAATGTCGATCACCGCGCTTTCCGAGGTTCAATGGCAGGGCCTGCCCATGCGTCGCTTGATCGAAACCCATATCAATGTGTTCGGGCCCGCCGCAGATCAGGTGCGGTTAAGCGGCGAAGACTTCATGCTCTCGCCCGAGGCAGCGCAGAACCTGGGACTGGTGCTGCATGAGCTGACGACGAATTCCATCAAATACGGCGCCCTTTCCCGGAAAACCGCACATGTAGAGCTTAGCTGGACGCGGCATCAGGACGGCGCCCATGACATGCTGACGGTCGACTGGAACGAGGTTGGCGGCCCCGCAGCCGTGGCCCCGACCCGGAGCGGCTTTGGGTCAACCATTATCAAACGTCACGCCGAAAGCTCATTTTCCGCAAATATTACAATGGATTACGCCGAGGACGGCTTCAGATGGACGCTAACCGCTCCACTGCGCCATTTCATCACCCGGAAAAATTCTGCGACCGTCGAAAATAATTAATCCTGGCGGGAACGGAAAAAGAGGTTTCGCGTTATTCCTGCAAGCCAAGCCACTCCCCGTCCCCGCCTGAGGCTTGGCGATGCAGGTTTTGCCCCTGAAAACCTGCCACAGATAGCACGGCTCTACGGAGCCGTGCTTTTGCGTTTCTGGGGCTGGTTTTCAAGAAGATGAACGCTCCCGCCATGTGAGTTCCTCACATGCACCAAACCTGAAAGCCAGGTTTCGGTGCATGTCGAAGATCAGGTCGGTAGAGGCGCTGGAAATCTCAGGAAATAGTCGATGTTATCGCCGCTCACGGAATAGGTCGCCTCGCCCCCTAGGGCTGCAGGAACGACCTTTTCAAGCACCACGCTGCCAAAGTGGCTGCGTTTGTCTCCATCAGCGGAAACCGGTTGCGAAACGTCTATGGCAAGCGGCTCTGTCCAACGCACTTCGAAGAAATCGACATCCTTGCGACAATCGAGCGTGATGGGAAGGTGGCGTGAGAGGTTGCCGCCGTGGCTGACGGTGTTGACCACGAGCTCGTGGAACGCCAGCCCCACATAGAGAGCGCCATTGGGGTTGAGCAGCAGGTTTTCTCCCACCATTTTGATCAGGTTGGGATATTCCGGCAGGTACAGATCGGACTGCTGGCGAAGCAGGTCGAATATCTCAGCACCACGCCAGTCGGAATCCGTGATCAAATCCTGCGACTGCGCCAAGGCGTGAAGCCTGCCGCGGAACTTACGCAAGAAATCTTCCTTGGTGAAGCTGAAACGGGCTGTCTGGGCGGAAAGACTTTGGATGATAGCGAGGAGGTTCTTGGAGCGGTGACTGACTTCCCGCAGAAGCGAGCGAAGCAATTGCTCGCGCCGTCGCTCAACCGTGATTTCACGGATCGTCGTCTTGAGAACACGCTGTCCTGACATATTGACCGTCGAGTAGACATGGAACTGGAACACGCGATCCTTGCCGGCACTGACCTCCAGCATTCCACGGCTGCCCGCCGATGTCAGGTCCTTCTTCAACTCTGCCAGGCGGAGAGCAAGATCCTTACCGAACATCGTCAGATCGGTAGGGTCTTCGCCGGTCTCAGTCGGCAGGCTCCACACGTCGGGAAGGTTGGCGATAAAGATATACTCTCTATCGCGGTCCTGAAGCATGACCGTCTCATCAGAGTCCAGCAGGGCAAGCACGAGAGAATCGTGCAGATCGCCCTCGTCCCGCTCCGCATTATGCCACGCCAGCCGATGCAATATGGTCTCCTAACGGGGAAGCGGCGAAGAGTGTCGCGATGCCTGTGAAACATTCCGACGTCAACGCCGGGCCTGAACCCGAGTTCCAAATCTTTTCCGAATCAGTGAAGTTTAAGCGGCGACACGTGAACTTTCATTGAAGAAAAGAGCCTGGCTGATGAGTGCCTTGACCATATCCGGGTTGAACGGCTTGGTAACAAGGAAGGTCGGCTCAGGGCGCTCGCCCGTCAGAAGGCGTTCCGGGAAGGCCGTGATGAAGATGACCGGCAGCGTCGTCATCTGCAGAATTTCCTTCATTGCTTCGAGACCCGAGCTTCCGTCTGCAAGCTGGATATCGGCAAGGATCATCTTTGGCTGCGTGCGATGGAAGAGTTCGAGCGCTTCCTTGTGGGTGCGCGCAATGCCCGTCACGTTGTGGCCGAGGTCGGTCACCATCTGCTCGATATCCATGGCGATCAGAGGCTCGTCCTCGATGATCATGATATCGGTAGCAACCTGACGTGCAATCTCGGACGCGGCTTCATCGATCAACTGGCTGACTTCGCTTTCCGGCACGCGCAGCACTTCGGCCACTTCTGCAAGAGAAAATTCCTCGACCGTCGTCAGCAGGAACGCCTGGCGCGGGACGGCGGGCACGGCGGAAAGGTTCGCGGAAGCGCGCTTTTCCCAGCCTGTGAGGTTCTCGTCATTCTTAATGTTGATGGTGACGGAACTAAAGATGGAGACAAACAATTGGTAAAGCGAAACACGATCGCTGCTTGTCTGCGGAAAAATGCTGACATCGGCAATCAATGCTTCAAGGCTGGCAGCCACATATGCGTCGCCGGTGGACTGAGAACCGCAAACAGCACGGGCAAACCTGCGGAGGTAGGGCAGATGCGGTGCGATGCGTGTAGAAACTGACATGGAATTCTCCCCTGTTCATGCGGTTTGCAGCGCAAACCTGAACGAAAAAACGCGGCGTTGCGAAAATAGTTCCCTTTTCCTGGAACTATTTTTATTGCCATGCATTATAGACGACGTCACCAGAGGAATACCGGAAATCATGAGCATGTTTCAATCGGACCAGGATCCATCTGACAAGGGAACGTCGCCGACCGTCCCCGATTCGGGTCGCGCTGTTATCTCGCGAAAATTACGTGAATTATATGACGCAGTGCAGGATGAAGGCATTCCGGACAAATTTCTCGATCTTCTCGAAAAGCTCGACGAAGCTGAAAACAACGCAAAAGCTTCGAGGGGATGATGGCCACAGATCCGAGCAAGAACGAATACAATTTCAAGCGCGAAATGCTGGCCGCTCTGCCAAATCTCCGCGCATTTGCCATCTCTCTCATCAGATCCCGCGACCGTGCTGACGACCTCGTACAAGATACGATCATGAAGGCCTGGGCAAAACAGGAAAGCTATCAGCCTGGCACAAACATGCGTGCATGGCTTGTGACAATCCTGCGCAACGAGTTTTATAGCCAGATCAGAAAATCCGGCCGCGAAGTTCAGGATACCGACGGCGCATACACATCGCGCCTGTCCGTGCCTCCGGAACAGCATGGCTCTGTCGATCTTGCAGACTTCAAGACTGCGCTTGCCAAGCTTCCTGAAGACCAACGCGAAGCTATTCTGCTGATCGGTGCATCCGGCTTTGCCTATGAGGAAGCTGCGGAAATCTGCGGTTGCCCCGTCGGCACAATCAAAAGTCGTGTCAGCCGTGCCCGCCTTCGCCTGCAGGAACTGCTTGGCATCGAGGACGAGAACGAGTTTGGCCCGGACGCACAGATGACCGCAGTCACGGCTGCTGCTGCCGTGCGCTAACCTTCGGCAGTCAGAATATGAAACGGCGTAGCCCAAGGCTGCGCCGTTTTTTTACATCCCGACATCCTTGACCGATTGCATGACGACAAAGGTCGACGTGTTGGCCACGCTTGGCAGGCTGGAGATTTTCTCCCCCAGAACGCGGCGGTATTTGCGTATATCGGTCGTGCGCACCTTCAAGAGATAATCGAACGCGCCTGCGATCATGTGGCACTCTTCCACTTCCTTGATCTTGCGAACAGCAGCGTTGAAATCCTCCAACGCCTTTTCCCGCGTGTCCGATAGTTTCACTTCGGTAAAGGCAATGTGCTCCAGCCCGAGCTTTGCAGGGTTCAGCATCGCACGAAAGCCAAGGATGTAACCCTCATCGACCAGCCGCTTCAGCCGTGTCTGGCAGGGTGTCTTGGAAAGGCCGACCCGTCTGGAAAGCTCGAGAATGGACATGCGGCCATCGTCGCTCATCGCTTCCAGTATCTTCATATCGAAGTGATCGAGATTGCCTGTTTCTAGCGTTTTTGGCATCCATATTGCCTTTTCTGATGCGAATTATAAGTTATTTCGTCCTGATATATCGCTAAAATAGGACCATAGCAATTTTCGCAGCAATGATATTCTGAGTGCTGAAACGGAGCGACGGAAATGTGCGCTCGCGGCAGAACTTCAGGGACAGGGCCATGTCGGAAAACGCAGCGATCATCACGACACATGAGACAAATGACACCGGCGGGCTCTTCGAGCATTTCGCACCGCCAGCGCAACCGCAAAGCGCGCTCCGTCAAGCCATAACCGCCGCCTATCGCCGGGCCGAGCCCGAATGCATAGTGCCGCTGCTTGAAGCTGCAGACGTCTCGCCAGAGCAGGTCGCCACCATCCGCACGACGGCGCGCAAGCTGGTGCAGGCGCTTCGCTCCAAGGCAAAGGGCACTGGCGTCGAAGGGCTGGTGCAGGAATATTCGCTGTCCAGCCAGGAGGGCGTGGCGCTGATGTGCCTTGCCGAAGCGCTGCTGCGTATTCCCGATGCCGCTACCCGGGATGCGCTGATCCGCGACAAGATCGCCACCGGAGACTGGCGCTCGCATCTGGGTGGTGGCCGGTCGCTCTTCGTCAACGCCGCTACCTGGGGGCTGGTGATTACCGGCAAGCTGACATCGACGGTCAATGACAAGGGGCTATCGGCGGCTCTGACCAAGCTCATCTCGCGGGCCGGAGAGCCGGTCATCCGCCGCGGCGTCGATATGGCCATGCGGATGATGGGCGAGCAGTTCGTGACCGGACAGACGATTGGCGAAGCCATCAACCGTTCCAAGCCGCTGGAGGCGCAGGGCTTCCAATATTCCTATGACATGCTGGGCGAGGCCGCGACCACGGCAAAGGATGCGCAGCGCTACTACCGCGATTACGAGAACGCCATCCACGCCATCGGCAAGGCTTCCGCTGGTCGCGGCGTCTACGGCGGCCCGGGCATTTCCATCAAGCTGTCCGCCCTCCATCCGCGCTATAGCCGTTCGCAGGTCGAACGCGTCATGGCCGAGCTTTTGCCCAAGGTCAAATCGCTGATGTTGCTGGCAAAACGCTACGACATCGGCCTCAACATCGACGCGGAAGAGGCAGACCGGCTGGAACTGTCGCTCGACCTTCTGGAAACGCTTTCGCTGGACCCGGAGCTGGACAACTGGCACGGCCTTGGCTTTGTGGTCCAGGCCTATAGCCGCCGCTGCCCCTTCGTGCTGGACTACATAGTTGATCTCGCCAGACGCTCCAACCGTCGCATCATGGTTCGGCTGGTCAAGGGTGCCTATTGGGACGCGGAAATCAAGCGCGCGCAGCTGGATGGTCTCCAAGACTTCCCCGTTTTTACACGCAAGGTGCACACGGATGTGTCCTATATCGCCTGCGCCCGCAAGCTTCTGGCCGCCCGCGATGTGATCTTCCCGCAATTCGCCACCCACAATGCGCAGTCGTTGGCAACGATCTATCACCTTGCTGGGCCAGACTTCAAAATCGGCGACTACGAATTCCAGTGCCTGCATGGCATGGGAGAGCCGCTCTATGGCGAGGTCGTCGGCAAGCAGAACCTTGACCGGCCGTGCCGCTTCTACGCGCCGGTTGGAACCCACGAAACGCTGCTTGCCTATTTGGTCCGTCGCCTGCTGGAAAACGGTGCGAACTCTTCCTTCGTCAACCGCATAGCCGACCCCAACGTAGCCGTCGATTCCTTGCTGGAAGACCCTGTCGCAGTTGTCAGATCCATGGCGACGCCGGGTGCGCAGCATGACAAGATCGTCAAACCCGCCCGTCTCTATGGCACGCGGGAGAATTCGTCCGGGCTTGATCTTTCCAACGAAGAGACACTTGCTTTGCTGGGTGATGCCCTTCGTGCCAGTGCACAGATCGAGTGGAAGGCTGCATCGCGAAACGCTTCCGGCCCAACAAGGCCCATATTGAACCCCGGCGACCTCAACGATGTCGTGGGCTATGTGACCGAACCCACGCCCGGCGATGTTGATGCGGCACTTGAAGCCGCCGCTGCTTCCACATGGCCGCACACCAGCGCGCAAGAGCGTGCAGCCTGCCTTGAAAAGGCAGCCGACATGATGCAGGCAAAGCTTCCCGTCCTGCTTGGCCTGATCATGCGCGAAGCCGGAAAATCCGCCCCCAACGCCATTTCCGAAGTCCGCGAGGCCATCGACTTCCTGCGCTATTATGCTGCCGAGGCGCGCAAAACGTTCAGCGCGGAGCAACAAGCCCTTGGGCCGGTGGTCTGCATCAGCCCATGGAATTTTCCGCTCGCCATCTTCATCGGACAGGTAGCGGCAGCACTGGTGGCCGGAAATCCGGTTCTTGCAAAGCCTGCTGAGGAAACACCGCTGATTGCCGCAGAGGGTATTCGCCTGCTGCACGCCGCAGGCATTCCCACAGATGCGGTGCAACTGCTGCCGGGTGACGGCAAGACCGGTGCGCAGCTTGTCGGCGCTTCGCAAACGGCAGGCGTCATGTTTACCGGCTCCACCGAGGTTGCCCGGTTGATCCAGAAGCAGTTGGCCGCGCGCGTTTCACGAAACGGACAGCCCATTCCATTGATCGCGGAAACGGGTGGACAGAACGCCATGATCGTCGATTCCTCTGCTCTGGCCGAACAGGTGGTGGCAGACGTGATTGCATCGGCCTTCGACAGCGCAGGGCAGCGATGCTCGGCACTGCGCGTTCTCTGCCTTCAGGACGATGTGGCTGACAGAACGCTGACGATGCTGAAAGGCGCGCTACACGAATTGCGCATCGGCAGGACGGACCGGCTTTCGGTCGATGTCGGGCCTGTGATCACGCAGGAAGCCAAGGACAATATCGAAAAGCACATTGAGGCGATGCGCGCGCTTGGCAATTCAATCGAGCAGATCACGCTTGCCGGTGAGACCGACAAGGGCACATTCGTTCCCCCCACCATCATCGAATTGCGGGCGCTCTCCGACCTCAAGCGCGAAGTCTTCGGGCCTGTGCTGCATGTCATCCGCTTCAAGCGCGATAAGCTCGACCGCCTCATCGACGATATCAACGCAACGGGCTATGGCCTGACCTTCGGCCTGCACACCCGCCTCGACACCACGATCGCGCATGTGCTGTCGCGAGTGAAGGCTGGCAATCTCTACGTCAATCGCAACATCATCGGTGCGGTCGTGGGTGTGCAGCCTTTCGGCGGGCGTGGACTTTCCGGCACCGGGCCGAAAGCCGGTGGACCGCTCTATCTGGGACGGTTGACGGTTACGCCGCCCCTCACCGGCTTCGACGGCGCGCAGGATAATGCCGCTCTTGCGGAACTGATCCGCTGGCTTGAGGAGAAGGGTGAGACACAAGCCGCGCAGGCCGCCCGCCATCAGGGACAGATTTCCGGGCTTGGCTTCGAAACCGAGCTTGCCGGACCAGTGGGCGAACGCAATCTCTATGCCCTGCATCCGCGTGGCCATGTTCTTCTGGCCCCGCTGACGGCAAACGGGCTGTTTTGCCAGCTGGCGGCGGCACTTGCGACAGGTAACAGGGTCACAATCGACAGGGCATCCGGTCTGGAGGCAGAGCTGAAGGGCTTGCCAGCCAACGTGGCGACGCTTGTTACGTGGTCGGATGACTGGGCGGGCTCCGGCCCATTCGCAGGCGCCTTGGTTGAGGGCGATGCGGACCGGGTGCGGCAGGTCAATGCCCGCATCGCCGAGCTGCCAGGCCCTCTGGTTCTCGTTCAGACCGCAACGACTGCGATGCTGGAGACAGGCCAGCAGTCCTACAATCTCAACTGGTTGCTTGAGGAAGTCTCCGTCAGCGTCAACACGACGGCAGCGGGCGGCAATGCCAGCCTGATGTCGATAGGCTAAAAAAAACCGCTGGCGAGAACCCAATCTCGCCAGCGGCTGTTTCGAAGCGTATTCGATGTCGCCAGATTACTCGATATCGAATGTCACGCCCTGCGCCAGCGGCAGCGCCTTGGAATAGTTCACGGTGTTGGTGGCGCGGCGCATATAGGCTTTCCACGAGTCAGAACCGGATTCGCGACCGCCGCCCGTTTCCTTCTCACCGCCAAAGGCCCCGCCGATTTCCGCACCCGATGTGCCGATATTGACGTTGGCGATACCGCAATCGGAACCGTCAGCCGCCAGGAAACGCTCGGCTTCCTGCAGATCGCGGGTGAAAATGGAGGAGGACAGGCCAGCGGCAACAGCGTTGTGATCGGCGACGGCCTGGTCGAAATCGCTGTATTTCATCACATAGAGAATGGGCGCGAAGGTTTCTTCCAGCACAGGTCCGACCTGTTTCGGCATTTCGACCAATGCTGGCTTGACGTAATAGGCCGTGTCCTTGCCCGCGTCGGCAACACGTTCGCCACCAGCGATGACACCACCATGAGCCTTGGCTTCTTCCAGTGCCTTCTGCATGCCGTCGAAAGCACCCTTGTCGATCAGCGGGCCGACAAGTGCGGAGGTTTCCAGCGGGTTGCCAACGGAGACAGATGAATAGGCCTTCTTCAGGCGCGGAACGAGCTGGTCATAGACGCTGTCATGCACGAAAAGACGGCGAAGCGTCGTGCAGCGCTGACCGGCGGTGCCCATCGCGCCGAAGGCGATGGCGCGCAACGCCATGTCGAGATCGGCGGAAGGGCAGACGATACCGGCATTGTTGCCGCCAAGTTCCAGAATGGCGCGGGCGAAACGCTTGGCAAGGCGCGGACCCACGTCACGGCCCATGCGGGTGGAACCGGTGGCCGAAACCAGCGGCACCTTGGGATGATCGACGAGCGCTTCGCCAACGGTGCGATCACCGATGATAAGCTGGCTCAAACCATCAGGCGCATCACCGAAGCGGGCGACGGCACGCTCGAAAATGCCCTGAACGGCAAGCGCCGTCAGCGGTGTCTTTTCCGATGGTTTCCAGACGACCGAGTTGCCGCAGACCAGCGCAAGTGCTGCATTCCAAGACCAGACAGCAACGGGGAAGTTGAAGGCGGAGATGACGCCGACGACACCAAGGGGATGCCAGGTTTCCATCATGCGGTGGCCGGGACGTTCCGTGGCGATGGTCAGGCCGTAAAGCTGGCGGGACAGGCCGACCGCGAAATCGCAGATGTCGATCATTTCCTGCACTTCACCCAGACCTTCGGACGGGATCTTGCCCGCTTCAAGCGAGACGAGACGACCAAGGTCATCTTTCGCGGCACGCAGTTCTTCACCCAGAAGGCGCACCAGCTCGCCGCGCTTTGGCGCTGGCACCAGACGCCATGTCTTGAAAGCAGTGTCGGCCTTTTCGATGATGGCAGCGACATCGCCAGCCGATACCGTTTTCAGCCGTGCGATCTCTTCGCCGCTGACAGGGCTGAAAGACGCCATGTCGCCACCCTGATAGAGTTCAGGGGAAACGCCCATCTTTGCCAGAAGCGCTGCGGCTTCCTTGACGACATCGACCTTCGTTGCTGATTGGCTCATGACAATGGCTCCTTGGTTGCGCTGACAGGACATTGACGCGACGCAATACCCGTTTCATTCTCTTTCCTGATGATATACGGCTTCAAGCGCCGTTTTCAAATGAGTAAAGCGGTTGGGTTGATGCGAGACTGGAATGGACACACGCAGACGGCTGGTTCCCGACATTGTCACCCTGCAGGCATTTGAGTGTGCCGCACGGCACGGCAACTTTACGCGCGCTGCGGAAGAACTGAACCTGACGCAGAGCGCCGTCAGCCGCCAGATCAGCGATCTCGAGGCCCAGACGGGGATGCTGCTGTTCGAGCGCATTCGCCGCCGCGTGGTTCTCTCCGATGCAGGACGCAAATTCCTGCCCGGCGTTCAGAAGCTGCTGCAGCAATCGGAACAGTTGATGGTGCGCGCGGTAACGTCAGGCGCGTCAAGCGCGTCGCTGACAATAGCGACACTGCCAACCTTCGGCAGCCGCTGGCTTACGCCGCGCTTGCACAAGTTCCTCGCCGCGCAGCCGGAAACGGTGCTGACCGTGGGATCGCGGTCCCAGCCCTTCGATTTCGACGAGGAAGGCTTCGACATCGCCATTCACTATGGTCAGCCTGTCTGGGCGCATGGGACCTGCACTTTCCTCTGTGATGAGGTGATTGTGCCGGTTGCGAGCCCAGCGCTCTTGGCATCGCGCCCTGTCGAAAATCATGAAAAGCTGATCGAAGGTCCGTTGCTGCACGTGACAACACGCCCTAAGCTGTGGACGGAGTGGTTCGAAATGAACGGCATTGCGTCGGATCAGGCTTATCGCGGCAGCCGTTTCGACCAGTTTTCAATGCTCATCGAAGCTGCCGTCAGCAGCCTTGGATTTGCGCTGCTTCCGAAGTACCTCATCGAAGCCGAGCTGAAATCCGGTCTCCTGCAGGTGGTTTTCGATGTGCCGCTGCAGACGGAAAACAGCTATTACATCGCCCTGCCCGAAGGCCGACAGGACAATGTTCTGGCGCGCGCCTTCCAGAACTGGCTGCTGGAAGAGGTCGGCAGGCCCGTTCAGGCGGGCTGAGGCGAGCGTTTACAGGCGGTTGCGGAAAAAAGGGTTCCAGCGGACGACCCCAAGGCGAATTCTCTCGCGCATCATCGTCAAAAGGCCCGCCGAGGCGATGACCACAAGTCCGCAGATCGCCAGCGTATCCGGGTACTCTGCGAAGAAGAACGCACCAATCGCCACCGCCCACAGAATCTGGGAATAATGCGATGGCGCAATCTGGCTTGCGGGTGCAATCTTCGTTGCCGTCAGCAAGGTCATCTGGCCAACCGCGGTGCACAGGCCGATGATGATGAAGGCGGCAATCTGGTGAAGCGTCGGCACCTGAAACTCCGGTATCATCAAGACACCGTTGAATGTCAGGCCGTAGATGATCAGCACACCCATGATCGACGTGCGTTTTTCCCGCCCGGCAAGCGAGCGCAACAGGACGATGGTAAGCCCGGCCAGAAAGGCCACGCACAGAGCCGCGATGTGGCCAAGCTCCAGCGTCTTGAAGCCGGGGCGCACCACCAGGAGCACACCGACAATTCCGGCCATGACGGCAGACCAGCGCCAAAGGCCGATATCCTCCTTCAGCACCAGCGCCGAGAGAATGGTAACGAAGAGCGGCGAGAGAAAGATAAGCGCATAGGCTTCGGCCAACGGCACGCTCGTGAAGGCATAGATACCGAGAATTCCTGCAAAAAGGCCCGATATTGCCCGCCCGTGCACCGCAAAGGGTCGGCTCATGCGCCAGAAATGGCGCCATCTTTCCTCTTTCGGTTTCAGGAAGAAGATCAGCGATGCTGAAGACAGGATACTGAAAAAGCCGATTTCGAAGACGCTGACCTGAGAGCCGAGCGACTTGATGGTGGCATCTCCCCAGGAAAAGCTGGCATAGGCAAGCAATCCCAGTAGAAAACCTCTTTGCATGGCGACCGATCCCGACCGGAGAAAAGGTAACCGCCCGACAGCGAAACGATGCCAAGTTGACGGTGATGTGACGATAGCCCCCTCACCTCGCTACGCCTGACATCGTTGATTCACAAGGCACGAAAGCGGAAAAATCGTTCCCTCGAGTCGCAAGCCAGTCGTTGCGTCAGGAAATTTCAGGATCGATGGTGAAAAGCTCGTGCGCCCGGGCAAAACCGCGCAAGGCATAGCGCCCGATTGAAACCATGAGGCCCCGCATCTCTTCGGGACAGGAGGCGGTAAATTCGCGCGACATGACGGTATCCCGGTCGACCGAGCTGCACAGGCCGCTGATGCGGCTGACCATGTTGACCGCCGGTCCCACGACCGTGAAATCGAGGCGATTTCGGCTGCCGATATTGCCGTAGAAAACTTCACCCACATGCAGGCCGAGATAAACATCCGTCGTCGGCAGACCTTCCATTTTGCGGCGATGGTTGAGCACGGTCAGGTTGGTTCGCATGGTGATCTCGGCCGCCAGCGCCGATGCACAGTCGGATTGCTGGTCACCGTCACGAAAGATCGCCAGAACGCCATCGCCGATCAGTTTCAAGACACTGCCGCCATGCGCGTGAATGGCATCGATGACCAGACCGGCATAGTCGTTGAGGAAGGGGATGATCTGGTCAGGCTCCGCCCTGTCGGAAATGCCGGTAAAATCCCGCAGGTCCGAAAACCAGAGAACGGCCTCTATCTTTTCCACCTCGCCTCTGGTGATCGTGCCGCTCATGACCTTTCGGCCAGCATCCCGGCCCAGATAGACATCGCTGATGGTTTCTATGATCCTCATGCAGCAGGCCGCCTTGAAGGCCAGCGCGAGTGTCGGCAGCAATATACGCAGTGCTGCCAGCTCATCATCATGAAAGCCTTCCGGATGCCGCGTCAGCCACTGAGAATAGAACGCATTCATTTCGCCGATGCTGCCGCGATCCGTAAAGCGGTGGATCGCCGCCAGATAATCGGTGTGTCCCGCGCTCTTCAGCTCGGAAAGCTTCGGAAATTTGAGTTCGTCGTCCAGATGAAACCGGTGTCTGGCTTCATGGGCATTTTCCTTGATGAGATGGAAAAACACCGAACTTTCCCAGTCCTCGCGCGCCTTTCCATCATCGGTAAAGTCATAGACGGTCGATGGGTCGAAAACATCGTGGCTGTCCCAGCGGAAAGCGTGCCCTTCGAAATCGGGATGCAGCGTATCCATCAGGATAAGCGCCGAGGAAATGCTGATGCCGGCGGCGTTGCATCGCTCGCAAAAGCCGGAAAGCAGCGCTTCTTCCGCCACCCCTTCGTATCCCTGCTGCGAAAGCCAGAGTGAAATGTCCGAAAGGCGGGATTGATCGACCATGAGTGCCTTTGTCCTTAACGGGAAACCTGATGAGATACGGTTGATCAACGCTTCGCAAGAGCGACGGTGCCGCTATTTTGGCGTGACAGGCAAGAAATTCTGGAAATCGACCCTTGCAGTATGGCGCTACGCTTGGCCACGGCGGTGAAGACGGTTAAACAGCTACTCAAAATTCTGTTTGACGCACAAGCACGGCTGGACGATTTCCAGCCCTGATCCCGAAAGGTTTTTCGATGCGTATAGTAATGATTGGCTCCGGTTATGTCGGGCTTGTTTCCGGTGCCTGCTTTGCCGATTTCGGCCACGACGTCATCTGCGTCGACAAGATGCCGGAAAAGATCGAGGCATTGAAGAATGGGCAGATCCCGATTTTCGAACCGGGCCTGGATGTCATCGTTGCCAATAATGCCAAGGCTGGCCGCCTGAGCTTTACGACTGATCTGAAAAGCGCCGTTGCCGATGCCGATGTGGTCTTCATTGCTGTCGGGACGCCGTCGCGCCGTGGCGATGGCCATGCTGATCTGGGCTATGTCTATGCCGCAGCCCGCGAAATTGCCGCAGCGGTTACCGGATTTACGGTCATCGTAACCAAGTCCACCGTGCCTGTCGGCACCGGTGACGAGGTGGAGCGCATCATCCGCGAGGAAAATCCGCAAGCCGATATCGCCGTCGTATCCAACCCGGAATTCCTGCGTGAAGGCGCTGCGATCGATGACTTCAAGCGTCCGGATCGCATCGTCGTCGGTCTTTCGGACGAGCGTGCCCGCCCGGTCATGACCGAAGTCTATCGTCCGCTTTACCTCAACCAGTCGCCGCTCTTGTTTACGACGCGCCGCACATCGGAACTCATCAAATACGCCGCCAATGCGTTTCTCGCCATGAAGATAACCTTCATCAACGAAATGGCCGATCTGTGCGAAAAGGTCGGCGGCGACATTCAGGATGTCTCGCGCGGCATCGGGCTTGATGGCCGTATCGGCGCAAAGTTCCTGCACGCAGGTCCCGGCTATGGCGGCTCCTGCTTCCCGAAGGACACGCTGGCGCTGGCCAAGACGGCGCAGGATTACGACAGCCCCGTGCGTCTCATCGAAACGACCATTGCCATCAATGACAACCGCAAGCGCGCCATGGGCCGCAAGGTGATTGCCGCCGTGGGTGGCGATATCAGAGGCAAGAAGATTGCTGTGCTGGGCCTGACGTTCAAGCCGAATACGGATGACATGCGCGACAGCCCGGCCATTGCCGTTGTTCAGACATTGCAGGATGCCGGAGCGAAAGTAACCGGTTACGATCCTGAAGGCATGGCAAACGCACGTCCCCTGATGGATGGCATGCACTATGCCGCAGGCCCTTACGAGGCGGCGCAGGGTGCCGATGCCGTGGTTATCGTTACCGAGTGGAACCAGTTCCGTGCGCTCGATCTCGACCGCCTCAAATCGATCATGGCAGCGCCCGTTTTCGTGGATCTGCGCAACATCTACCGCCCGGAAGAGGTCACCGCCCACGGCTTCACCTATGCCGGCATTGGCCGTTCATCATAACAAGGCGATAACATGCGATATCTGATTACCGGAACGGCTGGCTTCATCGGCTTTCATCTGGCAAAGCGTTTGCTGGACGACGGCCATTTCGTCGTCGGCTTCGATGGAATGACGCAATATTACGATGTTGCCCTGAAGGAAAAACGCCACGCCATTCTTGCGCGCTCCAACGGCTTCAAGGCCCAGATCGGAATGCTGGAAGATGCCGATGCGCTGAACCGCGCCGCAGATCTCGCCGAGCCTGAGGTCATCATCCACCTCGCCGCCCAGGCCGGTGTCCGCTACAGCATCGAATGCCCGAAGGACTACGTGAACTCGAACCTCGTCGGTTCATGGAATATTCTGGAATTGGCCAAGACGCTCCAGCCAAAGCATCTGCTGCTGGCATCGACCTCTTCCATCTACGGCTCCAATGAAAAAGTGCCTTTCGCCGAGAGCGACCGGGCCGATGAGCCGATGACGATCTATGCCGCTACCAAGAAATCCATGGAGCTGATGGCGCATAGCTACGCCCATCTGCACAAGGTGCCGACCACTGCCTTCCGCTTCTTCACCGTCTACGGCCCATGGGGCCGCCCGGATATGGCGCTGTTCAAATTCGTAGATGCGATCCTGAAGGGTCAGCCCATCGATATCTACGGCGAAGGCAGGATGAGCCGTGACTTCACCTATATCGACGATCTCGTTGAAGGCATCATCCGGCTGAGCCACATTGCGCCATCGGAAGACAACCGTGTCACGCAAGAGGGCGTGACCGACACGCTGTCGAAACATGCGCCCTTCCGCGTCGTCAATATTGGCGGCGGCCAGCCGGTGGAACTGATGCGCTTTGTCGAAACGGTCGAGGACGTCCTTGGCCAGAAGGCCATTCGCAACATGCTGCCCATGCAGCAGGGCGATGTGCCGCGCACCTTTGCCTCGCCCGATCTGCTGCGGGCGTTGACCGGCTATGCGCCCGACATCACCATAGAAAAAGGCGTCGCATCCTTCGTGGAATGGTATCGCAACTGGCAGTCCGGCAAGGCCTGATCGTCAGGCCTGCCGGACCTCACAGCAATTAGCTGTTTGCCTCTTCGTTCTCACCGGCCTGCAACAGGCGGGTGAGTTCGGCGCAATTCGGGTCGCTTGCGTCAAGCAGTTGCGTCGGAGACGTCCAGCCAAAGGTGTAGCCTGCCGCCGTGGCGATCGCCCAGGCCGGGTCTTCACCGGCGCGTTGCAAGAGCTTTGGGCCCTGCGCGGAAATGCACTGCTGCGATTGCTGGATGGATTGGGCGGATGCATTGGCACCCTGAATCCGGTCCTGCACCTCGGCCTGAATGGGGTTGAGAATGAAAAGCGTGACGAACCACGCGGCAATATCGGAAAACATGCGCTAACCTCTGCACACTCGGCGAAGACATCGGAAAAGGTCCGACATCGTGAAAGCGCCGAGACTTTCACCAGAGGGGCCCGGACCAGCGGGTTGAGTGAGATGTGGGAGGCCGTCTCTCCAATTCAAGGGATAAACGGCCCCAAATATTCAACTCATCGCGCGAGGTGCCGGGCGCAGTTCAGGGTTTTGCCTCTGCCGCGGCAAGCAGAGCATCGAAGCGCGGCTTTGCCCGGGCAGGATGCTCCACCGCCTTGTAGCTATCAGGAAGCTGCGCATCTCCGACCTTGATCAGCATGACCATGCCCATGCCGTAATGCGGCGAGCATTTGATGCCATAAAAGCCGGGGTGATCGAGGGCTATCTCGAATGCCTCGTTGATCTTGCTCTTGAAGCCGGTCGCGCCCTGCGGCACCATGCCATCGATGGTCGCGACATTGTGGCTCTTGTGGGTGGGAATGAACCGCACCGTGTCACCCGGCTTCAACGCCACGAAATCCGGTTCAAAGACCATCGATCCTTTTTCGCCCTGATTGAGCATCTTCACCTCGAATGTTTCGGCAAGCGCCGCAGACATGGCAAGGCAGGAGAAAAGTGCGGCAGCGGAAAATGTCTTGAGACTATTCATCTGATGTCCTTGAAATAAAATCTTTATCGCGAGGAGGCTGATAGCGGATGTGGCAGATGTCCCCCTCCCCCCGCTCGACAAGCACCTCCACGCCGAAGACGTCGCCAATCAGACCGGCGGTAAAAATGCTGGAGGGCGGGCCGAGCGCAACGAGTTCTCCGCCTTTCATCACCGCAACACGATCGCAGAACATGGCCGCATGATTGAGGTCATGCAGGGCTGCGGCAACGGTCAGCCGCTGTTTGCGCACCAGATGCAAAAGGGCAATCTGGTGACCGATATCGAGATGGTTGGTCGGCTCGTCCAGAAGCAGGATATTGGGCTTTTGCGCAAGCGCCCGGGCGATGTGAAGCCGTTGCCGCTCCCCGCCTGACAGGGTGTGCCACATGCGTTTGGCCAGATGTCCGGCATCCACGTCGCGCAATGCCTGATCCACAATGGCATCATCCTGCGCCGACCAGGGGGTCAGTGCGCCGATATGCGGTGTACGGCCAAGCTCCACGGCCTGACGGGCATCTATCCGCTCCTGCGTTTCGGCCTGTTGCTCGACGAAGGCGATGGAGCGGGCAACATCTCTGCGGCTGAGGCTCTGGATCGCCTTGCCGTCCAATACGACCTCACCCTGTCGAGGTTTTCTGATCCCGCAAAGAAGCGACATCAGGCTGGTCTTACCCGAGCCGTTCGGTCCGACAATGCCGAGGAACTCGCCGGGCCTGATATCGAGACTGACATTTCTGACAATGTCCACGCCACCCGCCGACCAATGGAGATTTTGTGCTGAAAGGATCATGGCGTGCTCCGGCGCTGGCACAGGATGAGTGCGAATGCAGGGGCTCCGAACAGGGCGGTGATGACACCGATGGGCAGCACCTGACCGGGTATCATGGTTCGCGACACAATATCGGCACCGATCATGAAGATTGCGCCGATAAGCGCGGCAAAGGGCAATAGGCGACCGTGTCGGACGCCGACAATCATGCGGGCGGCATGTGGGATGACCAGCCCGATAAAGCCGATGGAGCCGACGATGCTGACCATGATCGCCGTCATCAGCGCCGATATGCCCGCCAGAACAATATAGACGCGACGAACGGGAATGCCGAGGGAGGCTGCCGATTGCGAGCCGAAGGTGAAGGCATCCAGCGCACGTGAATGCCAGAGGCAAATGGCAAGGCCGAGCACGGTCGCCGGCAGCGCCAGCCAGACATCCGGCCAGCGAACGCCTGAGAGATTGCCGAGCAGCCAGAACATGATGCCGCGCGCCTGCTCGGCATTGGCGGCCTTGGTCACGATGAAGGATGTGAGCGCGTTGAAAAGCTGCGACCCCGCCACACCGGCCAGAATGATCGCGCTGTTGCCGCGCCCGGCACGCAGCGCCAGAAGGCTGACGAGGGTAAAGGCCAGCAGGGCGCCCAGAAACGCGCCGAGCGGCATGGTTAGAAGACCGGCACCGAAACCCATGATGGCAACGCCGACCGCGCCCATTGATGCACCCGCCGATATGCCGAGAATATAGGGATCGGCCAGCGGATTGCGCAAAAGCGCCTGCAGGACGACACCTGATACCGCCAGTGCCGCACCACAACAGGCCGCGACCACCGCCCGACTGAGGCGATAGTTCCAGATGATGCCCTCATCGATGGCATCAAGCGGATAATCCGCATGAAAGACGCGATTGGCGACCGTTCTGGCGACGACATCCATGGAAATGGATGTCTCGCCAATGGCTGCGCCAAGCCAGAGCGCAAGGCCCAGGAACCCGGCCGCCAGCAGGACGGCACGGGTGATGGTGAAGCAAGCGCGCATGATTACTTGGCAAGGCCAAGTTGAACGACCGCATTGGCCAGAACTTCTATGCCGTCGATGGTGCGGATTGTCGGGTTCATCGCCTGCGCGTCCATGACAACGACATGGCCTTGGCTGACCGCAGGCATAAGGCTCGTAACCGGATCTTGCTTCAGGAACTTCTCCTTGACGACAACATCGTCGGCCGGAAAGCGTCTGCGGTCCATCTTGCCGACAACCACCAGCGACGGCTGAGACTTGGCGATGGTTTCCCAGCCCACGGTTGGCCACTCTTCTTCGCTGTCGATGACGTTTTTGATGCCGAGCGCCGACATGATGTAGCCCGGTGCGCCATTTTTGCCTGCGACATAGGGATCGATATCCAGCTCTGCGCTGGAGAACCAGAAGACGGCAGAGAGCTTGCCATCAATGGAGGCAATCTTTTTGCGTGCGGTTTCCTCGCGGGCCTTCAGATCGGCCACCAGCTTTTCGCCCCGGTCCTGAACATCGAAAATCTGTGCGAGATCGGTGATTTCCTGATAGATCAGATCCATGGTGAAGACGGAATGACGCACGCCGTCACCGCCGCCGGTATTGTCCTTGCCCACGCAATCGGCTGGCGATGTATAGACGGGGATCTTGAGTTCCTCGAACTGCTCGGGCTTTGCCACCACGCCTTCCGGGCCGACATGCCACTGGAACTGCGCTGTCACCAGATCCGGCTTCTTGGCCAGAACGCTTTCGAAACTCGGATCATTGTCCGCCAGACGGTCGATCTTCGCATTGGCCTCTTCATAGCCCTTGATGACAGGCCCGATCCAGACTGCTGTTCCGACGACCTTGTCGGCAAGGCCGAGCATATAGAGAATTTCCGTGGTGCTCTGGCCGACGGAAACCGTGCGCTCCGGTGCATGGGTAAAGGTAACGTCCCTGCCGCAATTCTTCAGCGTCAAGGGATAGGTGGTCGCAGCAGCGAGGGCGCCGCTTGCAGAGATGCCAAAAGCGGCGGCAGCAAAAATTGCAGAGCTTACGGCTCTTTTAAAATTGAATGTCATTTTCGATAGTCCCCGATCGTCAGCGTCTGCGCATCCAGGCAGACATGATTCAACACGTTTGAACGTCAATCCGTACCGACGCACGTCAGGACGATCCGAAACCGGGACATGGCAAAAGGAATAGAGCGCCGGCAGGCGCAAGATGCAATCACGATGATCTCCTGTTCCGGGCATCCCCGCCCGTGAATTGGATTGAACACATGACGGCAGGTCTCCTGGCTCACGGATTGACGTCTTGACCCGACCTTCCCGCGATGTTGCTTCGCAGTGGCATGGCGCCAGAAAAACCAGCGCCAAAAGGGTTAGACAATCCGCTCACAGTTGCGGGGGCAGCTACGGCATCAGGCCCGAAAGCCCTCACCGTATTCCCTATTATTCCTTGCGATTGCTCGCTCGAAACCGTCGCGACCAGATAGCCGTATTCCAAACCCGCCGTCAAGCGGAGCTTTTTGTTATGTTATTACATTTCAATTGAGAAGCCTAATTCTTCTTCGACAATGAAAAAAGCCGGGAATCTCTTCCCGGCTTTCGATCATGGAGGGTTTTTGCCGTTTCAGGGCAACGTGTAAGCGATGACATAGTCACCCGGCTTGGTTCCGACAGATCCATGCCCACCGGCAACCATGACGACATATTGCTTGCCGTCATCCGTAGCATAGGTCATGGGCGTTGCCTGTCCGCCTGCAGGAAGCCGCCCCTCCCAGAGCTGCTTGCCGGATGTCAGATCATAGGCGCGCAGATAGTTGTCGACGGCGGCACCGAGGAAAGCCACGCCACCCTTGGTAATCATCGGTCCACCGATGCCGGGCACGCCGACCTTGAAGGGCAGCGGAAGGGGCGTCATGTCATAGACGGTGCCGTTCTTGTGCTTGTAGGCAACGTTGCCCGTGCGGAGATCCGCGCCTGCCACATAGCCCCATGGTGGAGCCTGGCAAGGTATTCCAAGCGGTCCGAGGAACGGGCCCATCAGCACGCCGTAGGGGGCGCCATCATTGCGGTTCAGGCCCTGTTCGCTCCCCTTTTCATCCTGGCCGCGCGGGGGAATCTCGCTGCGAGGCACGAGCTGCGATGTGAAGGCAAGGTAGGTCGGCATTCCGAACATGACCTGACGTTCCGGATCGACCGCCACGCTGCCCCAGTTGAACGTCCCGAAATTACCCGGGTAAACCAGCGTTCCATTCAGCGACGGAGGCGTATAGCGGCCCTCATAGTTTAGCTGGTGGAACTTGATGCGGCAGGCCAGCTGGTCGAACATGGAGACGCCCCACATGTTGCTTTCCTGCAGCGGATCCGGCTTGAACGACAGAGCCGATGTCGGCTGGGTCGGCGCGCTGAAATCCTCGGGGATGGCACCGCCAGGCGCTTTTTCCTCGGTCACGGCGAGAATCGGCTCGCCAGTGCGCCGGTCCAGCACGTAGATGTCGCCCTGCTTGGTGGGTCCCACCAGCGCAGGAACCGTCTGGCCGTCCTTCTTCGTGATATCAAGCAACACTGGCTGTGCCGGGACGTCCATGTCCCAGAGATCGTGGTGCACCGTCTGGCGCACCCAGCGATCCTGCCCGGTGTTTACATCGAGCGCGACGATGGACGACGAATATTTCTCGACATTGGCGCTGCGGCCCATACCAAGCTGGTCGGGAACCTGATTGCCAAGCGGGATGTAGACGAGCCCCAGCGCTTCATCGACGCTGAAGACTGACCAGCTGTTGGGCGAGTTCGTCGTATAGGTCTGGCCCGGCTGAAGCGGTTGGGTCTGGGTAGGGTTGCCCGAATCCCAGTTCCAGATCAATGCGCCGCTATTGACGTCAAACGCCCTGATGACACCGGATTGCTCCTTTGTCGAATAGTTGTCGTTGACGGCACCACCAATGATGATCTTGTTGCCCGCAATGGCGGGTGGGGATGTGGAGTAGTAATATCCGGCCGGATTGTGCTCCATGCCGCTTTCCAGATGCAGCGTTCCCTGGTCGGCAAAGCCTGTGCAGACCTGGCCGTTCTCGGCATCCAGAGCAATGAGACGCGCGTCCGATGTCGGCAGGTAGACGCGGGTGGCGCAGGGCGAACCGGCCCGTGCCGTAGGCTCGGCGTAGTAGGTCACACCGCGGCATGTCTGATGCTGGCGATCCGGGTTCAGACCGGCATTGGGATCGTATTTCCACTTTTCCTTGCCGGTGGCCGCGTCAATCGCGATGGCCCAGTTGTGAGGTGTGCACAGGTAGAGCGAGTTGCCGACTTTTAAGGGAGTCACCTGATAGGTGGTCTCGCCCACATCATCGGGCAGTTTCACATCGCCCGTCTGATAGCGCCATGCTTCCTTGAGCTCGCCGACATTGTTTGCCGTGATCTGCGTAAGCGGCGAATAACGCTGGCCGTAATTGGTGCGTCCATACTGATGCCATTCATTATCAGGCACCGCATTGCCATAGGAAGGCGCAGCCGTCACGATCTCCTGCGGAAGGTTGCCTTCCATGTCATGCGGGTCCTGCGTCATCGCAAAGGCGGCAGCGCCGACCGACACGAGAACAGCGGTCAGAAGAGGCACCGCATTGGCGCCATAGGACGTGCCAGTCGGGCTGGTAAAGCCGAGCGGCTTTCTGATCCAGGGCATCAACAGCCACATGCCGACGACAATGATGAAACCGCCACGCGGTCCCAGCTGCCACCAGTCAAAACCGACTTCCCACAAGGCCCAGAGAAGAGTTGCGACAACGAAGGCCGCATAGAAATGCAATGCCACCTTGTTTCTTTGAAACAATAAGACGGCCGTCACGACAAATGCGACGCCCGCCAACGCGTAATAAAAACTTCCGCCCAGCATGATTAGCTGAGAACCAAAGCCGAAAATTGCAAGTCCAATAAGAGTCAGGACGACTGCAGTCGATGTTACTGCCATAAAAGGCCCCCGGTGGTCTCCCAGCCGGTGAAACGACATCAGGCCACAAAGGTTCCTGAAAAAATCATGGTTTCGCCACTTTTTGGAAATCGTTGAACGCAGCCACCATTTCGTCCCGGCTTTTCGAAGACGCGATCATTGCGGCAAGAAGGATTCTGGCCTGCCCTGCCCGCAGGGTGCGACAGTGGATGGCGCCCGCCTCTCCCAGATCGTGACCGCCGCCGCCGCCGCCATAACCGGCCACCAGCCCGCCAACCGGGACCCGGCTGGAAACGACGACCGGAACCCCTTGGCTGGCGCAGCGACTGACCGCATCCACCACCAGTGCGTTGGCATTGCCGGAACCCAGAGCCGAAAGGACGATGCCTTTGGCGCCCGCAGCCAGGCTCGCATCGATATGGATCGCATCGCAGCCGGGATAGATGGCAACGATATCGACCCTGTTATGACTGACGCTGGCCGAAAAGCCGGGGCTTTTCAGGCAGCCGGGTTGCCCGGAAAGATCGAAGGCATCCCGCTCGTCGGCAGAACGTTTGTAAAGCCCCCATACGGGCAGCAGCCTGCCTCCAAAACACAGAAGGACACCCTTTTGCGTATTGGATGGATCAACCGCCGCTGCGATGGCCGCCGACAGATTGCCGGGTCCATCGGCCTGAGGATGATCGGCGGTAAATTGCGCGCCGGTAAAAATGACCGGCTTGCTCAGGCCGTGCTGCAGATGCACGAGCAGAGCGCTCTCTTCCATTGCATCGGTACCATGGAGAATGACGACGCCTGATACTGCCGGGTCGGCAAGTTCCCGCCCCACGGCATCGCTGATGTCCTGCATGTCCTTGATGGTCAGGCTGGACGAATCCTTCGCCATCAGCTCGACCGGCTTGACCGCAACATCGGCATCGGAAAGGCCGGAAATAAGATTTTCGCCTGAAAGACTAGGCTTTGCGGCACCGCTCTCATCGCGTTTGCTGGCAATGGTGCCGCCGGTGGCTATGACAGCCACCAGCAATTTCGATTCAACAATGCTCACTTCTGTCCCCGCGCGGCTGCGCTTCCTAACGTGTCTGCCTTCGCCAGCTCATGTATGCGATTGCGCAACAGATACCACCCTGCAACAAGAGCGGGCACGATGACGATGAGCGAACCCACGGTCCATGTGCCTGCCGGATAATCAAGCGCCATCAGTACCAACACAGCGAAGAGAAAGACAAGCGTAAGAAGCCCGGTATAGGGCGCGCCAATCATTCTGAAATCCGGACGTTTCATTTCCCCCCGCCGGGCCAGGTGCCACAGCTTGAGTTGGCATAACACGATGGCACCCCACGCGCAAATGATGCCGAGCGCGGCCACATTGAGGGCAATTTCGAAGGCGGCGGAAGGCACGATGGCGTTGAGAATGACGCCGATGACGGTCACGACAGCCGTCACCGCAATGCCGCCATAGGGCACGCCCGCCTTGTTCATCTTGGCGAGAGCCGCAGGCGCCGAGCCGGAAACCGCCATCGAATGCAGGATGCGTCCGGTGGAATAAAGCCCGGCATTGAGCGAAGACAAAACGGCGGTCAGAACGACCAGATTCATGATGATATCTGCGCCTTCGATGCCGATAGAGCCGAAGAAGGTGACGAAGGGGCTCTCGCCAGCCTTATATGCCGTGTAGGGCAGGAGAAGGGTCAAAAGCAGGACGGAGCCGACATAAAAGACCAGCAGGCGGAAAACCACGGTGCGGATTGCGCCGGGAATGACCTTGCGCGGATCTTCGGTTTCACCCGCCGTCGTGCCGATCAGCTCGATGGAGGCATAGGCAAACAGGACGCCCTGCACGATGATGAAAGCGGGAAGTATGCCATTGGGGAAGAACCCGCCATTATCAGTAATAAGGCTGAAACCGGTGACATGGCCTTCGATGGGCGTGCCGAAGATGACGAAATAAACGCCAACGACCAGAAATATCGCAAGCGCCACCACCTTGATCAGGCTGAACCAGAATTCCAGCTCGCCGAATACTTTGACCGACAGCATGTTCATGCCCAGCACGATGATCAGCGCGCCAAGGGCAAAGACCCACTGGTCGATTCCCTGCATCCACGGCACATATTGCTTGAAGAAATTCATGTAGATGGCGACCGCCGTCACATCGGCAACCGATGTCATGGCCCAGTTCAGCCAGTACATCCAGCCGACAGCAAAGGCCATTTTCTCGCCGTAGAATTCACGGGCGTAGGAAACGAAGGAGCCCGAGGTCGGGCGGTGCATGATCAATTCGCCAAGCGCGCGCAGAACGAGAAACGCAAACAATCCGCACAGGGCATAAACGAAAATGAGCGAAGGGCCTGCGACGGCAAGACGACCGCCCGCCCCCAGAAACAGACCCGTCCCAATTGCCCCGCCAATGGCGATCATCTGGATCTGACGCGGCTTCAGTGCCTTGTGGTATCCTTGATCTTCCTGGATTTCCACGTCACGTTCGTGGCTGGCCTTGTCCAACTTGTTCACTGACATCGCCCCTCCCTCAGAGCTTTTGTCATCGACGGGTGCCGTTTGTCTCGGACAGCTGTTCCGATCCGACCAACCCGACGATCATCGGTTTCAAATTTAAATATCAGACGTCGCTGCAATAAGCTTTTCTGTAATGCTGTAAGACAGCTGATGTCCAGATACTGACGTCGTCATCTTCGGTCAACACTTAGCTCCCACCCGTTGACGACCTGTGATAGTAGGCGTACAAAATCAAAATCTGTCAAGCAGCTTTACAGATTTATATATTTGTCGTTGAGGAGGACACAGTGGTCACGACGCGCAGGGAATACGATCTTCTGGGGGAAAAAGAGATACCGGCCGATGCCTATTGGGGTGTCCACACGGCACGCGCCGCCGAGAATTTTCAGATAACCGGCATTCCCATCGGCCATTATGGCTACCTCATTCGTGGGCTGGCCTATGTGAAGGAAGCCGCTGCGAGGGCAAACAACGAACTGGGGCTGCTGGACAGCGAAAAGCTGGGTGCGATAGCCCAGGCCTGCCGCGAAATTCGCGAGGGCGCTCTGCACGACCAGTTCATCATCGACGTCATTCAGGGCGGTGCCGGCACCTCGACGAACATGAACGCCAATGAGGTCATTGCCAACAGGGCGCTGGAAATCCTCGGCCACGACAAGGGCGAGTACGTGCATCTGCACCCGAATGATCACGTCAATCTCAGCCAGTCCACCAATGATGCCTATCCAACGGCGATCAATGTCGCGATGATCGAGGCGATCGACGGGCTGGCGGCCTCCATGCTGATCCTGCAGGAAGCCTTCGAGCGCAAGGCGCGCCAGTTCGACGGCATTCTAAAGGTTGGCCGTACCCAGTTGCAGGACGCAGTGCCAATGACCCTTGGCCAGGAATTCCGCACCTTTGCCGTGATGCTGGGAGAGGATCGCCTGCGCCTGATCGAGTCCGCCGCCTTGCTGCATGAGATCAACCTCGGCGCAACCGCCATCGGCACCCGGCTGAATGCACCGGCAGGCTATGCGGAGGTTGCGTGCAAACATCTCGTCGCATTGACCGGTCGCCCGCTTGTCACCGCAGCAGACCTCATCGAAGCCACGCAGGACCCCGGCGCGTTCGTACATCTCTCCGGCGTGTTGAAGCGTGTGGCGGTCAAATTGTCGAAGACCTGCAACGATCTGAGGCTGCTGTCTTCAGGACCGCGCGCAGGCATTGGCGAAATCAACCTTCCGCCCGTTCAGGCCGGTTCCAGCATCATGCCGGGCAAGGTCAACCCGGTCATTCCAGAGGTGGTCAACCAGGTCGCGTTTTCTGTCATCGGCAATGACATCACGATTACCATGGCGGCTGAGGGCGGACAGCTTCAGCTCAACGCCTTCGAACCGGTCATTGTGCGCTCGCTCTGCGACAGCATTGCGCAGCTGAGCGCAGCCTGCGTGACGCTGGCAGAACGTTGCGTGGACGGCATTACGGCAAATGTCGAGATCATGGCGCGCAGGCTTGACGAATCCCTGGGTCTGGCAACCGCACTCAACCCCTTGATCGGCTATTACGCGGCAACGGAAGTGGCGAGGGAAGCCCTCCTGTCCGGTCGCACTGTCGCGCAGGTGGTTCTGGAAAAGGGTTACTTGAGCGCCGAGCAGTTGAGCGCGGCACTAAAGCCAGAACTGCTGGCGAATGCCCCGGCGCTGCAACGCCTCGCTGAAGCGGAAGGCACCCATTAGCCGAGCTCTGTTTCCTCACCGATGATGGCGGTGACGACCTGCTTGACCTGCCCCAGATGCGCCTCCATGGCGCTTCTGGCGGTCTCGCTCGACCCTGCGGCAATCGCCTCGGCAATGAGGCGATGCTCGACATTCGAGGCGATACGGCGATGGGCCATGATATTCAGCAATTCGGATTGCTGGCTGAGCGAACCGCGTGCGTCGAGGACAACCTTGGCAAAGAGCGCATTTCCGGATGCTTCGGCGATGGTGCTGTGAAACTCCGAGTCGAGCTTGACCCATTTATGGGGGTCTTCCTGCTCGTCCATGGCATCGCAGAGACCAAGTATCTTTTCGAGCTGATCGCTCGATCGTCTTACCGCCGCCCATCCGGCTGCGGGCACTTCAATGAAGGGACGCGCCTCGATCAGATCGCGGGCGGAATATCCGCCATAGCTCAATTCCCGGCTTGGCCTGTCGGTCAGCACGAACGTGCCACTGCCCGTGCGCGTCTGCGTCATGCCCAGCGTCTGCAAAGACCGCAAGGCTTCCCGCACGATGGGCCTGCTGACGCCGTAGCGTCCAGCCAGATCCGTTTCTGCAGGCAGGCGTGTACCCACGGCCAACCGTCCAGAGACGATTGCCGACCGCAAATCTTCAAACACCGATTCAGCAGCACTTTTGCGGCTTATCGGGTTTGGCTCAGATAACCATTCCGCCCCTGCACTCATACGGTCAACATTTTCTAAACATGGTTGCTTGTCAAGCCGCGCTCAGGTGCCAGAAATGTATTGGTACAAAAGATTTTAGCGCTGATGCCCGATTTTTGTGCAAGATTAAAAAGATTGCAAAAATGCAAGGGTTACGGCATCTATGCAGCCATGACGCTCCGCGACCTGACAATTCTGGTAATTGATGAAAACGCCATCCGCGCCTCGATTATCGAGGAAGGATTGCGCGAGGCGGGGCATGACCGGGTTACGGTTATTCACGAGGTTCATGGCGTTGCGAGAATCATAGACACGCTCTGTCCTGATGTGATCGTGATTGACATAGAAAATCCAAATCGGGACATGATGGAACATTTATTCCAATTGACCCGCACCGTCGGCAGACCCATCGCCATGTTCGTTGACCGCTCCGATACCGCCTCCATCGAAGCGGCAGTGGAGGCAGGAGTTTCCGCCTATATCGTTGACGGCCTGAAGAAAGAGCGCGTCAAACCCATTCTCGACATGGCGGTCAGCCGCTTCAACGCCTTCAGCCGCCTGCAGCGGGAGCTTGCCGAAGCCAGATCGGCGCTTGAAGAACGCAAGGTCGTCGAGCGGGCCAAAGGCATTCTGATGAAAATGCGTGGCCTTTCGGAGGAGGAGGCTTTTGCCCTGATGCGCCAGACGGCCATGAACGAGAAGAAGAAGCTTTCCGACATCGCGCAAAGTGTCGTGACGGCCGCCAGCTTGCTGATGTGAGCGCGAAGATCCAATGGAGCATGTGAGATGACGATCACGGCCAGCGAGACAACGAAAAGCGGCAAGGGCGAGACCGGGCCTGCCTTGATCGGCAACGACCGCCAGCGCACCCTGCGGGCGGGTTTCATTCCGCTGGTCGATGCTTCAGTGCTGATTGCGGCCGCCGAATTCGGCTTTGCTGCCCGCGAAGGCCTGCATCTTGATCTGGTCAAGGATGTTTCATGGGCCAATGTGCGTGACCGACTGGCATTCCGCCAGTTCGATATCGCCCACATGCTCTCTCCCATGCCCGTGGCCTCCATGCTGGACCTCGGCTCCAACCCGTCACCCACCATCACGCCCTTTTCGCTGGGTCGCGGCGGCAATGCCATTACCCTTTCCACCCGACTTTTCGCACGTATGCGCGACATTGCTGGCATTTCCGAAACGGCAAGCGCCCTCGACAATGCCAAGGCACTGAAAACTCTGCTCGATGACATGCGTGCGCGTGGAGAGCCAGCGCCGACCTTCGGCGTGACCTATCCCTTCTCGTCGCACAATTACGAATTCCGTTACTGGCTGGCAGCGGGTGGCATTCACCCCGACCGGGACGTCAAACTCGTCGTTGTGCCACCGCCCCTGACCTCGGATGCGCTGGCGGCTGGCGCCATCGATGGTTTTTGCGTCGGCGCACCGTGGAACATGATGGCGAGCGAGCGCGGGATTGGCCGGATTGTCGCCGCCAAGCAGGACATATGGCCATCTGCGCCTGAAAAGGTCATTGGCATGAGGCCGGACTGGGCAAGCTCCCAGCCCGAGGCCGTTTCACGCCTGCTGGTGGCGCTCGATGCGGCAGCCCGGTGGTGCGACCGCGCCGACAATCACGCTGCTCTGGCCGAAACATTGGCGGATGCGAAATATATCGCGGCCCCGGTCGATATCATAAGGCAGGTCCTTGCCGGTCGCTTCAATGTCGACGCGCAGGGCAACCAGCGCGTGATTGAGCGATATTTTACCTTCCACGACAATTTCGCCAATTTCCCGCGCAAAAGCCAGGCGCTGTGGATTTACAGCCAGATGATCCGCTGGGGCCAGGCACGCTTTTCCCGAGAGGGCGCGCAGGCTGCCGCATCGGCCTATCAGTGCGACATTTACCGAAACGCACTGGGGGCCGACAGCGTCCCGCCGCAAACGGAAGGGCGCATCGAAGGCGCAAGCGAAGGCGACCGCTTCATGGATGGCCACACCTTCGATCCCGCCGCAATCGAGGCCTATGTCAAGGCATTCGCTGTCGGTGCGGACAGTGCGCAACCCTTCACATCCGAAGAAAACTGACAGTGACGCGCTGCACAAATGCTGCGCATCATAGGGGCGCAGCCGCCGAAACTGCGCAAAATATAAGCCGGACCATATCAGGCATCGAGCGACCGTAGTGGGTGCTCTTCAACAATCGCATTAGATCCATCAACGACTTATCCGAATATTTCAAAACTGGCATGGCGATTGCTTATTAGTCTTCATCCGGTCAACGGCGATCGGACTAAAAGCGCGTAACCGCTGCTTACCAACGACACAGACGTCGCAAGGTTTTTGCTGCCCGGAGGCTAACCCTCCAGGCAAATGCAATCTCCGAGCGGCGTTTTTTTATTTCTGACTTTGCCAACGCACGCCGGAACGGCGGCCAAAATGGGGAACATGCGAATGAAACCGACATTCACAGGCAATATAAGCCGCCGCGGCATATTGAAGACGACAGCAACTGCTGCCCTGATCACCGCCATCCGCTCGGCCTTCCCATCCGGCGCATTCGCCGCAGCGGCAGCGCCTGAAGTGACCGGCGCAAAACTCGGCTATATCGCCCTGACCGATGCCGCCCCTCTCGTCGTTGCCGCCGAAAAAGGCCTCTTCGCCAAATATGGAATGCCCGATGTCGAAGTGGCCAAGCAGGCGTCCTGGGGTGCCACTCGCGACAACCTCGTTCTCGGTGGCGCATCAAACGGCATTGATGGCGCGCATATTCTCACCCCCATGCCCTACCTCATGCACACCGGCAAGGTGACGCAGAACAATGTGCCCGTGCCGATGGCCATTCTCGCCCGCCTCAATCTCGACAGCCAGGGCATCTCGGTTGCCAAGGACTATGCCGATACGGGCGTAGAGCTGGATTCATCCAAATTGAAGGCCGCCTTTGAGAAGAAGAAGGCCGAGGGCAAGGAAATCAAGGCGGCCATGACGTTCCCGGGTGGCACGCATGATCTGTGGATACGCTACTGGCTGGCCGCAGGCGGCATCGACCCCGACAAGGACGTCTCCACCATCGTCGTTCCGCCACCGCAGATGGTTGCCAATATGAAGGTTGGCAACATGGATGTGTTCTGTGTGGGCGAACCCTGGAACGAGCAGCTGGTCAATCAGGGCATCGGCTTTACCGCTTGCACCACGGGCGAACTCTGGAAGGGCCATCCTGAAAAGGCGCTGGGTATGCGCGCTGACTGGGTGGAGAAGAACCCGAACGCCGCAAAGGCTATCCTCATGGCCGTGATGGAAGCCCAGCAATGGTGCGACAGCATGGACAACAAGCAAGAGATGTCGGCCATTCTGGGCAAGCGCCAATGGTTCAACGTTCCGCCAAAGGATGTGCTGGGCCGCCTGAAGGGCGATATCAATTACGGCAACGGCCGCGTCGCGCAAGGCACCGATCTGCAGATGAAGTTCTGGAAGGACGGCGCGTCCTACCCGTTCCAGAGCCATGACAGCTGGTTCCTGGCCGAGAATATCCGCTGGGGCAAATTCGCACCCGATACGGACATCAAGGCGCTGGTATCGCAGGTCAATCGCGAAGACCTGTGGCGCGAGGCTGCAAAAGAGCTGGGCGTTGCCGCAGCCGACATTCCGGCATCCAAGTCGCGCGGCAGGGAGACCTTCTTCGACGGCAAAGTCTTCGATCCGGAAAACCCATCCGCCTATCTCGACAGCCTTTCGATCAAGGCCGCCTCGTAATCACGACAGGATAGAACCATGACCGCAACTGCCCGCAAGACAGACAGCATGGCAACGGCCACCCCGATCCCGAAAGGCGGCACCGTGATTGCGATTGCCCGCCGCCCCGGGAGGGGTTTCAACCCTCGAAAGATTGCCGGGGCCATTGCCCGCAACGTACTTCCTCCGCTCGTCGTGCTGGTGCTGCTGCTCGGCATCTGGCAGGCGCTGTGTTCCGCCCCTGGCGCAACCCTGCCGCCGCCAAGCCAGGTGTTTCAGGAAAGCTATGACCTGATCGTCTACCCCTTCTTCGTCTATGGCTCGCAGGATATCGGCCTTGGCTGGCGGGTTCTGATTTCGCTGGAACGCGTCGCCTATGGTTTCGGCCTTGCCGCCATTGCCGGTGTTATATTGGGTGCTGTCGTCGGCCAGTCCATCTGGGCCATGCGCGGGCTCGACCCCATCTTTCAGGTGCTGCGCACCGTTCCGCCGCTGGCCTGGCTGCCGCTGTCTCTGGCTGCGTTTCAGGACAGCAATCCATCCGCCATCTTCGTCATCTTCATCACCTCCATCTGGCCCGTCATCATCAACACCGCCGTTGGCGTACGCAACATTCCGCAGGATTATCGCAACGTGGCGCAGGTGCTGCGGCTGAACCAGCTGGAATTCTTTTACAAGATCATGCTGCCATCCGCCGCTCCCTACATCTTCACCGGCCTTCGCATCGGTGTCGGCCTGTCGTGGCTCGCCATCGTTGCCGCTGAAATGCTGACCGGCGGCGTCGGCATCGGCTTCTTCATCTGGGACGCCTGGAACTCCTCGCGCCTGCCCGACATCATCGTCGCACTCGCTTACATCGGCGTCGTCGGCTTTGTCCTCGATAAGCTCGTCGCTGCCCTCGGCAATGTCGTCACCCGCGGCGCTGCGGCCAACTGAGGAGGAGAACAACATGAACGCCTATCTCAAGCTTGATCACATCGACAAACATTTCGACAAGGGTGGTGTCCGCGCCGAGGTGTTGAAGGGCATCAACCTGACCATCGACAAGGGTGAATTCGTCTCCGTCATCGGTCACTCCGGCTGTGGCAAGTCCACCATGCTGAACCTGATTGCCGGTCTGACGAAAGTATCCTCCGGCGTCGTGCTTCTGGAAAACCGCGAGGTGAACGAACCCGGCCCGGAACGCGCCGTGGTGTTTCAGAACCACAGCCTGCTGCCGTGGCTGAGCGTTTACGAGAACGTCAATCTCGGCGTCGAGAAGGTCTTTCGCTACAGCAAGACCAAGGCGGAGCGCCATGACTGGGTGATGCGCAATCTCGATCTCGTGCAGATGGCCCATGCCAAGGACAAGAAGCCGTCTGAAATCTCCGGCGGCATGAAGCAGCGCGTCGGCATTGCCCGGGCGCTGGCCATGGAGCCGAAAATTCTGCTGCTGGATGAGCCTTTCGGCGCTCTAGATGCGCTGACCCGCGCCCATTTGCAGGATGCCGTCATGGAAATCCATGCCCGTCTTGGCAACACCATGGTCATGATTACCCATGATGTCGATGAGGCCGTGCTGCTGTCGGACCGCATCGTGATGATGACCAACGGGCCTGCCGCCCATATCGGCGAAATCCTCGATGTGCCGCTGCCAAGGCCGCGCCACCGCATCGAGCTTGCATCCGACCGTACCTACCTCAAATGCCGCGAGGCCGTGCTGAAGTTCCTCTACGAACGTCACCGCTTCGTCGAAGCTGCGGAGTAAACACAATGGCAGAAAAACTTGTCATCATCGGAAACGGCATGGCTCCCGGGCGCATGTTGGAAGAACTCTTCGAGAAAGCACCTGGCCGTTTTCAGGTCACGATTTTCAATGCCGAGCCACGCGTCAATTACGACCGCATCATGCTGTCGCCGGTGCTTTCGGGCGAGAAGACCTATGAGGATATCATCATCCACGGCGACGGCTGGTACATCCAGCACGGCATTACGCTCTACAAAGGCCACCGCATCGTCAATATCGACCGTGCCGCCAAGACCGTGACCTCGGATCAGGGCGTGACCGAAAGCTACGACAAGCTGGTGATCGCCACTGGCTCCGTTCCCTTCATCATTCCCGTGCCCGGCACGGATCTGCCCGGCGTCATTACCTATCGCGATCTCGATGATGTCGACGCCATGCTGCTGGCCGCCCAATCCCGCGCCAAGGCCGTCGTCATCGGTGGCGGCCTGCTTGGACTGGAAGCCGCCGCCGGTCTTGCCATGCGCGGCATGGACGTGACCGTGCTGCATGTGATGCCGACGCTGATGGAGCGCCAGCTCGACCCGGCAGCGGGCTATCTCTTGCAGAAGGCGATGGAAGATCGTGGTATCAAGGTCATCACCAAGGCCAATACCAAGCAGATCGTCGGGACCGACAAGGTCGAGGGCATCGAGCTCGACAACGGCACCATCATTCCGGCAACGCTGGTGGTGATGGCGGTTGGCATCAGGCCCAATGCCGGTCTGGCTAAAGAAGCCGGTCTGGCGGTCAATCGCGGCATTGTCGTGGATGCGGGTATGCAGACATCTGATGGAGATATTCTCTCCGTTGGTGAATGCGCCGAAGTCGACGGCATGGTCTATGGCCTTGTCGCCCCGCTCTATGAGATGGCGCGGGTGGCAGCCGCTCATCTGGCAGGCGATACCACACCCGCCTTCGTCCATGCGGACACCCCGACCAAACTTAAAGTCACCGGCATCAACCTCTTCTCCATTGGCGATTTCGCAGATGGCGACGACCGTGAGGAGATCGTGCTGCGTGATGCCACCGCAGGCATCTACAAGCGCGTCATCCTCAAGGACAACCGCATTATCGGTACCGTGCTTTACGGCGAAACATCGGATGGCGCCTGGTTCAACGACCTGAAGAAAAAGGGCGTCGATATCTCGGCCATGCGCGATACTCTTATTTTCGGCCAGTCCTATCAGGGAGGGTCCCCACTGGACCCTATGGCGGCCGTTGCAGCCTTGCCGGATGATGCGGAAATCTGTGGCTGTAACGGCGTTTGCAAGGGCAAGATCACCTCGACCATCACGGGCAAGGGCCTGACATCGCTGGATGACGTGCGCGCTCACACCAAGGCGTCCGCGTCCTGCGGCTCCTGCACCGGCCTTGTCGAGCAATTGATGACGCTGACACTGGGCGACAGCTACAATCCCGCCGACGTTCAGCCCATGTGCAACTGCACCGATCTCGGCCATGACGATGTGCGTCGTCTGATCAAGGCCAAGGGGCTGAAGACCATTCCGGCCGTGATGCAGGAACTGGAGTGGAAGACCTCCTGCGGCTGCGCCAAATGCCGCCCGGCGCTCAACTATTACCTCGTCTGCGACTGGCCGGATGAATATGCCGATGATTACCAGTCGCGCTATATTAACGAGCGTGTGCACGCCAATATCCAGAAAGACGGCACCTATTCCGTCGTGCCGCGCATGTGGGGCGGCGTGACCAATGCCAATGAGCTTCGCGCCATTGCCGATGTGGTCGACAAGTTCGAGATACCTATGGTCAAGATGACCGGCGGCCAGCGTATCGACCTTCTCGGCATCGAAAAGGAAGACCTGCCGGCCGTCTGGGCCGATCTCGGCAAGGCCGGCTTCATCTCCGGTCAGGCCTATGCCAAGGGCCTGCGCACCGTCAAAACCTGCGTGGGCTCCGACTGGTGCCGCTTCGGCACGCAGGACTCGACCGGCTTCGGCGTTCGCCTTGAGAAATTCATGTGGGGTTCCTGGACACCGGCCAAGCTGAAGCTTGCCGTCTCCGGCTGTCCGCGAAACTGCGCGGAAGCCACCTGCAAGGATATCGGCGTCATCTGCGTCGATAGTGGTTACGAAATCCACTTTGCCGGTGCCGCCGGTCTCGACATCAAGGGCACCGAGGTTCTGGGCCTCGTCAAAACCGAGGATGAGGCGCTCGAACATATCGTGGCGCTGACGCAGATGTACCGCGAACAGGCGCGCTATCTGGAACGCATCTACAAATGGGCCAAGCGCATCGGTTACGACGAGGTTCGCCGCCAGATCATTGATGATGCCGACAAGCGCAGGGCCTATTTCGAGCGTTTCGTTTTCAGCCAGAAATTCGCGCAGGTCGATCCCTGGTCGGAGCGGGTGTCGGGCGAGCACAAGCACGAGTTCAAACCGATGGCGACCATCGGCTTCAATCAAGCTGCGGAGTGACCGACCACCGCGAGGCAGGACGGCCATTTGGGCAGTCGGTGGGGCGAAAGGAGGAGTTTCGCCCCACCTCCAAGATTTCATCGACAAGAGCAGGATGGAAAGCACATGAACTGGGTCGATATTGGCGACATCTCCGACATTCCCCTGCGCGGCGCACGCTGCGTGAAGACGCCCTCCGGCAAGATCGCTGTGTTCCGTACGGCGGAAAACGACGTCTATGCCATTGAAGATCACTGCCCGCACAAGGGCGGCCCTTTGAGCCAGGGCATTGTCCATGGCACTTCCGTCACGTGCCCCCTGCACAATTGGGTCATTTCGCTGGAAACCGGCAAGGCGCTGGGTGCCGATGAAGGCGCGGTGCGCACCATTCCCGTTCGCAATGTGGACGGCAAGCTGTCGATTGCTATCGAAAGCCTGATGATCGCGGCGGAGTGAGCATGGCACAAGAGGTCAAGACCACCTGTCCCTATTGCGGCGTCGGCTGCGGCGTGATCGCGAAGATCCAAGACGATGGCGCTGTTACCGTCAAGGGCGATCCTGATCATCCCGCCAATTTGGGACGGCTCTGTTCCAAGGGCTCGGCACTGGCCGAAACCATCGATCTCGACGGGCGCCTGATCTATCCGCAGGTGGATGGCGAGCGGGTGACATGGGACATTGCGCTTGATCTTGTGTCCTCAAAATTTTCTGAAGCCATTGCCGAACATGGACCCGATGCTGTCGCCTTCTATGTTTCCGGGCAATTGCTGACGGAAGATTATTACGTCGCCAACAAGCTGATGAAGGGCTTCATCGGCTCGGCCAATATCGATACGAACTCGCGGCTGTGCATGTCGTCTTCCGTCGCAGGCCACCGCCGCGCTTTCGGTTCGGATACTGTGCCGGGGCTTTATGAGGATATCTTCGAAGCCGATCTCGTCATCCTCACCGGTTCCAATCTGGCATGGTGCCATCCGGTTATCTACCAGCGGCTCGCCGCCGCCAAGGCGGAGCGCCCGGATATGCGCATCGTCGTTATCGACCCGCGCCGCACCATGACCTGCGATACCGCCGACATGCATCTGGCCATTCGGCCTGATGGTGATGTGGCGCTGTTTACCGGTCTTCTGGCCCATCTCGCCAACGGCCCTGCCATCGACAAAACCTATGTCGAGAGCTTCACCAACAGCTTTGATGCCACCATGCAATCGGCCTGCGAATACAGCCTTCCCGAGATAGCGGACGCAACGGGGCTGACCATTGCAGAGCTGATCCAGTTCTACGAACTCTTCGAGCGCACGGAAAAGTCCGTCACCTGTTATAGCCAGGGTGTCAACCAGTCGATGAGCGGCACGGACAAGGTCAACGCCATCATCAATTGCCATCTGGCGACGGGCCGCATCGGCAGACCGGGCATGGGACCGTTTTCACTGACGGGTCAGCCCAACGCCATGGGTGGCCGCGAGGTTGGCGGTCTTGCCAATATGCTGGCAGCGCACATGGACATTGAAAAGGCCGATGACCGCGACCGCGTTCAGCGTTTCTGGCAATCCCCCACAATTGCCAGCAAACCCGGCCTCAAAGCCGTCGATCTGTTTCAGGCCGTGGCCGAGGGCCGCATCAAGGCGCTGTGGATCATGGCAACGAACCCCGTCGTTTCCATGCCTGACGCCGGTGCCGTTGAAGCCGCGCTGAAGGCCTGCCCCTTCGTCGTCGTATCAGACATGTACGCCACGACAGATACGGCAAAATACGCCCATGTGCTTCTGCCCTCGCTCGGATGGGGCGAAAAGGACGGCACGGTGACGAACTCGGAACGGCGCATTTCCCGCCAGCGCGGTTACCTGCCCGCACCGGGAGAAGCGAAGGCCGACTGGTGGCAGCTGGCGCAGGTCGGTCAGCGCATGGGGTTTACACCGGCTTTCGATTATGCCGGTCCAGCCGATATTTTTGCCGAACACGCCAGGCTTTCCGCCTTCGAAAACAACGGCTCGCGGGATTTCGATATCGGCGCGTACTCCGCCCTGACAAGGAGAGACTACGACACCCTGCCACCATTCAACTGGCCACAGCCTGCCTCCGGGCATCGCGAAACGGCACGTTTCTTCGCAGATGGGAAATTCTATCATGCCGATGGCAGGGCACGCTTCGTCAGCACCACCCTGCCGCAGACATCCCGCGTAAATGCCAGCTACCCGCTGACCCTCAACACGGGCCGCATCCGCGACCAGTGGCACACCATGACACGGACGGGAAAAAGCGCGCGACTTTCCTCCCACCTCGCAGAGCCCTTTGCCGAGCTGCATCCACGTGATGCCACCGATCTGCACATCGAGAGCGCTGATCTGGTGCAAATTGAAAGCCCGCTCGGCAAGATCATCGTGCGCGCGCTGGTCACCGAGCGTCAGGCGCGCGGCAATATCTTCGTGCCGATGCATTGGAACGACCAGTTTGCCGCCAATGCTCGTGTCGACCGGCTGGTGCCACCCGTGACAGACCCGTTTTCCGGCCAGCCAGCGTCGAAAAACATTGCCGTCGTGGCCCGGCCTTTTCAGGCGAAAGCCTATGGCTTTGCCGTGACGCAGACCAGACCGCAAAACCTCGATTGCCCCTATTGGGCGCTGGCGAAGGCTGACGGAGGGTATCGTCTGGAAATGGCCTTTGACGAGGTGGCCGAAGACTGGATCGGCTGGGCGCGGGCCGTGTTCGGTATCGATTCCAGCATTGAACCGATTGGTTACGCCGATAACAGCGCCGCACAGACCCGCCTCGCCTTCTTCGATGGAGAAACCTTGCTGGCGGCATTGTACATCGCCAACAAGCCCGTCGCCGTCGCCCGCAACTGGGCGATTTCCCAGCTTTCAACCCGCCACGAAGACGTTCGCACACGCTTTACCCTGGTCGCCGGTCGCCCCGGCGCGGGTACGCCAGACCCCGGCGCCACCGTCTGCTCCTGCTTTAATGTCGGCATCAACCAGATCACCGCAGCCATCCGCGATGGTTGCCACAGCGTCGAAGCCATCGGCACGAGTTTGAGTGCGGGCACCAATTGCGGCTCCTGCCGCGCAGAAATTCGCGGCATCATCGATGGTTGCCTGAAGGTCGCAGCCGAATAAATCCGCCATCGCACTAGGGAATGAATGGAATGAAAGGGTTGCGATTATCCTGAATATGGACTGAGGTGCCGGGCAACCGAATCTCAAAGAAGATGCAATTGAATACCGATCCATTCCACATTCTGAAGACCATCTACGGCTATGACACGTTCCGCGGACAGCAGGCCGATATCGTCGAGCATGTCATCGCTGGCAATAATGCCTTCGTGTTGATGCCGACGGGCGGCGGAAAATCGCTCTGCTACCAGATCCCCGCGCTTTCCCGCCCTGGCATGGGGCTCGTCGTATCGCCGCTGATTGCGCTGATGGTCGATCAGGTCGCCGCCCTTCGTCAGGCAGGCGTGAGGGCAGAAGCTCTCAATTCCAATCTGCAGCCGGATGAGCGGCGCGCCTTGTGGGCCGATATTCGATCCGGCAAGGTCAGCATTCTCTATGCCGCCCCGGAGACACTGCTGAAGCCGGATGTTCTCGACGCGCTTCAGGACGTATCCCTTTCCCTCATCGCCATCGATGAAGCCCACTGCCTGTCGCAATGGGGGCATGATTTCCGGCCGCCCTACCGCCAGCTTGACATGCTGATCGACCGTTTTCCCGGCACCCCGCGCATGGCGCTGACGGCAACGGCGGATGAGCCGACGCGGGCGGAAATCCTTGAGCATATGAAGATCGAGACCCGCGATGCCTTCATCGCCGGTTTCGACCGCCCCAATATTCGCTATGCCATCATGGAAAAGGACAATCCGCGTGCGCAGGTCAAGCGGTTCCTGCGCGACCACAAGGATGAGAGCGGCATCATTTATTGCCTGTCCAAGCGAAAGACCGAAGAGACTGCCGAATGGCTGCGCTCCGAAGGCTATGACGCCCTGTCCTATCACGCCGGGATGGAACGCGAGCAAAGGGAGGCGAACCAGACGCGGTTTCAACATGGCGAAGCCATCATCATGGTCGCAACAATCGCTTTCGGCATGGGTATCGACAAGCCCGATGTGCGTTTCGTCGTCCATATCGATCTGCCGAGCAGCATCGAAGCCTATTATCAGGAAACGGGCCGTGCGGGCCGCGACGGCCTGCCGTCTGATGTTCTCATGCTCTATGGCTCCGAAGACATTGCCCTGCGCAATCGCTTCATCGAAAACTCCGAAGCGCCAGACCAGCGCAAGCATATGGAGCGGCAAAAGCTCGATGCATTGCTGGGGCTTGCCGAGACAGCCGGATGCCGCAGGCAGGCGCTGCTGTCCTATTTCGGTGACAGCTGCGAGCCTTGCGGCAATTGCGACACCTGTGCAGAGCCGCCGAAACTGTTCGACGGTACGGTTGCGGCCCAGAAAATAATGTCCTGCATCTACCGAACGGGCGAACGCTTCGGGCAGGCCTATATCATCAGTGTCCTGCTGGGTGCGGAAGACGAGCGCATTACCCGTTTCGGGCATGACCAGATCAGCACCTATGGCATCGGCAAGGAGCATGACAACCGCACATGGCGCGCCATCCTGCGCCAACTCATTGCATCGCGGCTGATAGAAGTCGATCTCGAAGGCCATGGCGGGCTGGCCCTGTCTGACGCCGGGCGTCAGTTTCTGCGTGACAAGTCCGTTCTTATGCTGCGGAAACCTCAAGCGCCCCAAAAGTCCAGCCGCGACCGCAACACCCGCAATCAGCCCGCCGCAAACCTGCCGGACGCAGACGCCGCTTTGTTCCAGGCTCTGAGAGAACGGCGAATGCAGATTGCCAAAACCCAGAATCTGCCGCCCTATGTCATCTTTCATGACAAGACGCTCATCGAACTGGCCATCGCCAAGCCAACCTCACGGTCGGAGATGGCACGGGTGCCCGGCGTTGGCGATGCCAAGCTCGATCGATACGGACCAGCCTTTCTGGAGGTTATTGCCGAGAGTTTTGCCGGGATTTAGATATACGACAGGAAAGCGTACTTTACGCCTAGGAGACTTGGCTCTGTATTTTAGGGAAATATAAAAAAGCCCTGTGATTGGCTAGAGTTCGGCATTTTTACTATAAGTGTTAATCGCAACGATCAGATTGCGTGAATTTTGTCATGAATGAGATTGCAATCGGATTGTATAATTGCAAATAAAGCTGGGTTAAATCTTCAAGACCGAGTTTCTGGACCACAAGAACAGCGATTTTACCGTATTCTGAGCCGTATGGTTGATGATACTCAACAGAGAGACCGGCAGACGCCGTTTGCATCACTACAGAATGGCCGATGCGGTTTCTGGCTTGCCCTTTCTGGTGCCGTGCTGAGGGGAAACCGCGCTGGAAGGCATAAAAGCGTTTCCAAAATCCAGATCTGCGCTGGCCATTCCGATCCAGACCGCACCGCAAACCACAGCGGCAACAGCAAAGGTGAAACAATGACTGTATTCCTCACCCCCGTTTGGTCGCGCATGATGTCATCCGCACTTCTTGTTTTGGGCCTCGGTGTCTCAACCGCACTGGCTGAGGAAAGCACTGGCAAATCCTTTGTGGAGAATTTCGACGTTATGGATCCCTCGTTCTGGTACGTTTCCAACGGCTGGAACAATGGCGCGCATCAGAATTGCACATGGTCGAAGAAGCTGGTGCGGTTTGACAACGGCCAGCTTGAGCTTGGCTTTCGGGATGGCAGGGCTGGAGACCGCAACTATTCCTGCGGCGAGATCCAGACGAAAGGCCGCTATCGCTACGGCACCTATGAAGCCCGCATAAAGGCGGCAACAGGCTCCGGTCTCAACTCGGCTTTCTTCACCTATATCGGTCCCGTCCACAAGAAACCGCATGATGAAATAGACATGGAAATTCTGGGAAAAGACATGTCCCAGGTCCAGTTAAACCAGTATATTTCCGCAAAAGGTGGCAATGAAAAGCTGGCGGATGTGGCTGGCGATGCGGACAAGGCATTCAACGACTATGCCTTTATCTGGGAGCCAAAACGCCTGCGTTATTTCGTCAATGGCAAGATGGTGCATGAGGTCACAGACCCGGCGAAAATTCCCCAGGAGCCACAGAAAATCTTCTTCAGCCTTTGGGGAACAGACACGCTGAAAGGCTGGATGGGACAATTTGCCTATAGGGGACCGACCGCAATGCGTGTCGATCGTGTTGCGTTCACGGCACCGGGCGACGCCTGCCAGTTTCCCGAATCCATTGCCTGTCAGCGGAACTAGGGAAACGCCACCCAACAAGGCTTTGCTTGCCCCTTTTTTTTGCTCAGGACAGATTCATGACCCACGTTCTTTATCTCGCGCACGACCTTGCCGATCCGGCCATCCGACGGCGGGTCCTTACATTGCAGACGGGTGGAGCAAAGGTCACGCTTGCGGGCTTTACGCGAGGCGAAAACAAGCTGGCCAGTGTCGATGGCGTTGCGCCCATCGTGCTCGGAACGACGGCCGATGGACAGTTTGCCCAGCGCCTCATCTCAATCGTGAAATCCAGCCTGTCTCTTTCCGCCCGATTGCGTCAGGTTCAAAAGCCGGATGTCATCATCGCCCGCAACCTTGAAATGCTGGCACTGGCACGGCGGGCCTCGGCCATTTACGGGCGGGATGTGCCCGTGGTTTACGAGTGCCTGGATATTCACCGTCTGCTCCTCAACGAAGGCATTGCAGGCAAGCTTGTCAACGCCGCCCAGCGCTACTTCGCAACAAACGCGAAGCTGCTGATGACCAGTTCTCCAGCCTTCGTGAGCCATTATTTTGCACCGCGGTCCGGTCTGCAATTGCCCGTGCTGCTGCAGGAAAACAAGGTGCTTGTGCTTGATGAAGACGCGGCAGCGTTGCCTGCACCGCGCCCGCCAAAAGCAGGTGAGCCTTGGAAAATCGGCTGGTTCGGCGCGCTGCGCTGCCGCAAATCACTGGAAATTCTTGGCGATTTCGCCAGGCGAATGGACGGCAAGGTTGAGGTGATCCTGCGCGGGCGCCCTGCCTATTCGGAATTCGATGATTTCGACGCCTTCGTAGCCAATGCGCCCCATCTCAGCTTCCATGGCGCATATGCCAACCCGGAAGATCTGGCATCGATCTACAACGAGGTTCAGTTTACCTGGGCCATCGACTTTTTCGAGGAAGGGCAGAACTCCAGCTGGCTGTTGCCAAACCGGCTCTATGAAGGATGCCTCTACGGCGCGCTTCCCATCGCTGTTGCCAAAACCGAGACCGCTCGTTTCCTTGAAACGAGACATATTGGCCATGTCTTGCAATCTGCCGATACCACAACGCTGGAGACATTTTTCACAAGCTTGAACGAACAGGCCTATCTGGACGCCTTCGCAAAGCTTGCATTGATCGACCGCAGGCAATGGGTTACCGACAGTCAGGATTGCCGTGACCTGGTTCGCAGACTAGCATCCCTCGCGCAGCCCCAGAATGGCCAGGCTGCAGAGGCAGCTCCTTCAAGCTTGACGAGGGTATAAGCATGACGTCACACACTCTCGCAGATGTAAAAACACTGATCGTCATTCCGTGCCTCAACGAAGCAAGGACGATTGAAGGCCTGCTGACCAAATTTTCCCGCACGCTGAACCATGCGGATGACCGCATCATCGTTGCCGATGGCGGCAGTACGGATGGTACGCCCGACATCGTGACCCGTTTTTCCATGCGCGACCCCCGCATCGTGCTGCTCGCCAATCCCAAACGCATCCAGAGCGCAGGCATAAACCTTGCCATCGAGATGTTCGGCGCGGGCTATGATTATCTCATCCGCATAGATGCGCATGGCGATTACCCTGACGATTATTGCCAGCGGCTTCTGGAAGAAACGATGCAGACCGGTGCGGACTCGGTGGTCGTGGCAATGGAAACGGTGGGGCACGGCGCCTTCCAGAAAGCGGCAGCGGTGGCGCAAAATTCCAAACTCGGCAATGGCGGCTCGAAACATCGTGAAGGTGGCAAAGGCCATTGGACCGACCACGGCCACCATGCCTTGATGCGCATTTCCGCATTTACGAGTGTTGGCGGCTATGACGAAACCTTCAGCCACAATGAAGATGCGGAACTGGACTATCGCTTACGCAAAGCGGGCTTTCGCATATGGATGACGGACCGCACGCGCATGACCTATTATCCGCGCTCCAATGCTCGTGCCCTGTTCAAGCAATATCTGGCCTACGGGCGTGGGCGCGCGAAAAACCTGCTCAAGCACCGGTCTTTGCCGAAGATCCGGCAGATGATCCCGCTTTCCGTCATGCCCGTTGCCCTCCTGGCATTGCTCGGCGTCTTCCATTGGGTCGCAGTCGTCCCGCTGTGCCTGTGGATTGTCACATGCCTCGGTTATGGTGTGTGGATGGCTCTTGCGCAAAAAAATCCTGATGGCCCACTCGCATCTCTTGCCGCAATGGTCATGCATTTCGCGTGGTCGGCAGGGTTCTGGCTCGAGCTCTTCGGCTCGCTTCGCACATCGACACCTATGGCGACAAAGGCAACGACATGACCAGCACCTCGCCCATGCCCCTGTCGGAAACGATCAAGGTCGATATCGGTGTCTGCACCTACCGCCGTCCGATGGTAGTCTCGACGCTGAGATCCCTTTTCGATATGGAAATTCCTGAAGGTGTCATCGTGCGCATCATCGTCGCCGATAACGACGCGGGGCCGAGTGCGCAAGCATCCATAGACGGCTTGCGCACCACCTCACCTTTTGAAATCCTCTATGTCCATTGCCCGAAGTCGAATATTTCGATCGCGCGCAATGCTTGTCTGTCCAATTGCCAGGCGGACTATCTGGCCTTTATCGATGACGATGAGACGGCCCCGCGCGAATGGCTGTCGCAACTGCTAAATACCGCCCGTGAAAGTGGTGCGGAAGCCGTATTGGGGCCGGTGACGGCCATCTACGGAGCCGACGCCCCGGAATGGATGCGCAAGGGTGATTTCCACTCCACCTTCCCGGTATGGGTCGGTGGCGAGATCATCACGGGTTATACCTGTAACACCCTTCTGCGTATGAATGCGCCATCTGTCGAAGGCCGACGCTTCGCGCTTGCTTTGGGCCAGAGCGGTGGCGAAGACACCCACTTCTTCTCACACATGCACGCTGCCGGAGGCAGGATTGCCTTTGCGGAAAAAGCGATGCTTTCAGAGCCGGTTCCGGCAACGCGCGCCAGTTTCATGTGGCTTGCCAAGCGCCGCTTCCGGTCCGGCCAGACCCACGGTCGGCTGCTGGCAGAAAAAAAGCCCGGGGTGAAGCGCATTGCGCAGGTCGCAACCGCCGCTGCCAAGGTAATGGCCTGCACCGGTTTTGCCCTGCTGACATGCTTTGATGCCGTGCGCCGAAATCGCCAATTGTTGCGCGCTTCGTTGCATATGGGCTCAGTCAGCGGCGCTATTGGAATTCGTGAAATCCGGCAGTACGGCGCGGCGGAGGCTCTGTGATGGAAACAGCAAGCCAGCCGGATGTCACATTCGTCATAGCAGCCTACAACTCTGCCGAGACGATCGCTTCGGCCATCGAAAGCGCTTTGTCGCAAGAGGCGGTGGCGCTGGAAGTTATCGTTATCGATGACAAGTCTTCCGACACAACCCGCGACGTCGTGGCCAGCATCGGCCAGCGTGACCCGCGGGTTCGCCTGATTGCGCTGGAGAAAAACCTGGGACCAAGTGGCGCCCGCAATGTCGGGCTTGATGCTGCAACTGGCCGGTGGATTGCGGTGCTCGATTCCGACGACGTCATCAAACCTGCACGCACGGCACAGATCATCAGCCGCGCCGAGAAGGCTCATGCCGATATCGCAGTCGATAATCTCGATGTTGTCTATACCGATGGCCGTCCCGGCGAAACGATGTTTGAGGAAGCGTTTCTGGAAAGACGCGGGGTCTTGACGCTGGATGACTTCATCGCGTCGAATATCCTGTTCCGCTCGACCTTCAACTTCGGCTACATGAAGCCGATGTTCCGGCGGGATTTTCTCAACATCCACAAGCTTCGCTTCCATCCGACCCTCCGGATTGGAGAAGACTATCTGCTTCTCGCCTCTGCGCTCGCGGTTGGTGGGCTTTGCGTCATCGAAACCTCATCGGGCTATGTCTACAATATTCGCGAGGGCTCGATCTCCCGCGTGCTTGAGCTCCACCATGTGGATGCGATGATAGCTGCAGATGCCGAGTTTCTGGCCAGCTATACACTCCCGGCCGCAGCGAAAAACGCGCAGTCCCGACGCAGCCGCAGTCTTGTCGAGGCCAGACATTTTCTGATGCTGGTGTCGAGCATCAAGAACCGCTCGATAGGCGGTGTCATCAAGGTCGCCATGACTGACCCGCGTGCCCTTCGCCATCTCAGTATGCCCATCCGCGCACGCTTCAAACGTCTGCGAGATTCATTTTCCTACCAGAGCAAAGGCCAACAATGACCACACATGCAAAAGCCGCTTGTATATTTGTAATGGCATCGGTCATTTTTCCCGGATTGGTCGCCGCTGCCTCTGACAACAAGCTTCGGATGGCAACAGAAAACGAAATCCGGCAACATCTTAGCCAAGCCGACAGTTTGAAAGAGCGAACGGACGGCTACCAGTACCGGGAAGGCGATTCGACAGGCTACAAGATCACGGACGGCAAGATTTGTGCGCGAAAAGGGAACGCAGTCGATTGCGCAGATGTGTATTTCGACGGGACGCGCCTGGAAATGATCGATCGAAAAGGCAATCGGGATTTCATCGGCAACTAATGCGGCATTGCATTCCGGCCAAAACCTGAGGCCAGCGGCCAAGACCATGTAAACCCTTAAAGCGGTGATTGATGTTACGTCCATTTCAAAGAGGCTTTATGCATTACGCTTTGGGTCTCGGACTTCTGTTATTCTTTGCATCCCAGTCTGCGGCAGACCAGGTTACCGTCGTCAACAAGGCTAATGGGGCGATCTACCGCCTATACGCATGGCCGACGGATCTTGTCGCCCGGTCGTTCAATATCTTGAACACACCTTTGCAACGCAGTTCCGAAACCGTCGTCAACGTCGATAACAGCTATCAGGATTGCCAATTCACGTTCCAATATGACCTCAATAACCCGGCAGATAAGCGCAAAAAGAATTACCGTCGCCGGTCGCTACAAAGTAAAGAGGTCGATATTTGCAAGAACGATGGCAAAGTCTATCTGGGGTATGATTTCTGAGCCGACATCGCCACCTTCTAAATCGACTTGTACGATTTAACCGGTGATAGTCCGGACTGGTTGCTTGAAGACCGCCTGATGCTGGGATGCCCCGGCTGGCGCAGCCACGAATTGATTTCTTGTAATTCTATCTCAAATCATGGCTATCCGCTGAATGCGGAAGAACCGGGCTTCAAAAATTGAAGCCCGGTTCGCCTGTTTCAAATGCCAAACCAGAGACGGGGATTGTCTCCCGACTGAATTTTTTCCCAGCTGAGATCTGTCTTGTCCCAAGCGCGGATCGTAGAAAATCTGTTGTCGAGAACCAGATCGCCTTCCGATGTCTTGACGACCAGCACAGCATGACCCTCGCCTGAGCGGGTTCTCGCCACGGCGATCCGCAGGCTGCGTGCCGGCCAGCCCTGCGCAACAAGCTGGCGTCGCTTGATCAGCGCAAAATCCTCGCAGTCGCCTGAGGTGACATCTGCCGACCAGACATCGCCTTGGGCCGGAGAGTCGTTGACCGGCTTTATCGAGCGGTTAACGGATGCATTGACAGCCTGTAGTTTGCGGCGGTTTTCGGCAGTCATTTCAACGATCGATGCGCCCCTGTCTGCTTCGCAATCACTCTGGTTGCTGCGGCAAAAGCGGATGAATGCGAATGGAGCAAGCGTGGCACGTGACGCCTTGATGAAAGAGCTTGCCGGGGGCAACTGGAGCGATCGGCCCATGCCTGCCGGGGAAGCGGCGTAGGCTGCCTGAGCACCCAGGCTCAAGGTCAAGGCGACGCATGCGACTTTTACAACTCGGTCTACCATCATGATATGCTGCCCTCGCATATTTCGTGTTTTGATGGTTCGTGTTTAGCACTCAGCTTTTAAGGGCAATTTAGCCGAATTGTTCGCATTTTACGGACTTCCGTTTTTGGGACGCAAGACCTCTAAAGGGCAGTTCCCTGCCCCAATTCACTGGGCTGTCGCATGCCCCCTTCGAGGGGAAAAATGCGGATTTTGATCCGGAAAATACGCACGGTCCAAACAACCGGCGCGGGGCAGCCGCAAAACGGCGACAGAAGCCGACAGGGGAAGCCTATACTTAACCCCTACGGTGCCAAAAAGCGTTTTCGTTACCAGTGAGACATGCGCTCAAGAAAAATCGCACTAACATCGCTGTGCCCTACCGCCCGAAGTACGAGGCGAAAAGGCAGCGAAAACCGATTTCACAAAAGCGAGGGATGATTACTCTGTGACGACAGCAGCGCTGGAGAACGCACTGCTCGATCCGCCAGAAGACCCGGGTCTGAATCCACCGCGAGGGTCAAGATTCAATGGCGCGTGGCATGACCGGACAACCCGCTGCCCGGAATCATCCGTTATGAGCAAGTTGGAGCATTCCTCCGCACTAAAACTTGCGTAAGAGCTGCTATATCTCGGTGCTGGTGGAGGAGTAGGAGCACCATAGTCGGCAGCGGCAGCAAATTGCGTCGTCGATCCCAGTACGGAAAGAAAAAAAGCAATTCCCATAGTTTTGCGACGAGCGGCCATGAACAATCTCTCTAACGTCCAGAAAATATCTGCTGAGTACTGACCTAGCAAATTTGCAGCGCCAATACTAGCTCACTCAACTGCTCTAAATTGCAAAGCTGTACTGATTTCGCTTGTCTGCATACCATGCCAATGAGCAGTCACGTTACTCTTCTCGGAATGTTTGGTTGATCTGATCCATCAGTGGCTTTGACAGGTAGGATATGACCGAACGCTCAGCAATCTTGATAAAGACTTCAGCTGGCATACCCGGATACAGGGTCATGCCCTGCAGCTTTTTGACATCCTTTTCCTCCGGCAAAATCCGGATGGGGTAATAGGTAACGCCGCTGCGCTGTTCCGTCACGGCATCCGGTGAGATTGTGGCTACTGTTCCGGCAACCTCCGGCGTCGTTCTCTGGTCGAATGCCGTGAACCGGAGATTGACGGCCTGTCCGGGGTAAATCTGATCTATATTGCGGGTGGCGATCTTCGCCTCAATCGTCAATGCGCGAGCATCTGGCGCCAGCAGCATCAATGCATCGCCTGGGTTGACGATACCGCCGACTGTGTGAACCGTCACCTGATAAATGCGACCATCCATCGGCGCACGCAGTTCCAAACGGTCGAGCTGATCTTTCAATGCCACCTGACGCTCTTCCGATTGCGCGATGTCGGACTCCACCTGTGTCAGCTCTTTGGCGCTTTCTGTCCGACGATCTTCATCGAGCTGAAGGATCTGAAGATCGATCTCGCTGATCTTCCCTTCCGCCTGCGCGCGAGCAGCCAGACGCTCTCCTCGGCTCCCCTCCAGTTCTACACGTTGACGCTTGAGAGAATTTACTCTCTGCATGGTCACGAGTTGCTGGCTGTAGAGAGAGTTCGTGGCTTTATATTCCTCTTCGATAATCGTTAAGCCGTTATCAATGGACTTGATTTGCTCGCCTATTCCGAAGATTTCCTCGGCAAGCTGCTTCTTACGCTCCGACAGCTGCTTCTTCATGCCGACAAGTGCGGAATATCGGTTTGCAAACAGCTGGAGTTCGCCCTCAATCAAGCTGGGATTTCTGTCGAAATTGACTGCTTCAGCAGTCACATCGGCGGATGTGAAACTCGTCTTGCCAGCAAGTTCGGCTTTCAACCTTGCTCTACGCGCATAAAGCTGCGCCAAAGTGCTGTCCACTATGCCAAGGCTGGATTCAACCGCCGTACCATCCAGGCGCAGCAGGAGGTCCCCCGTCTTGACATGCTCGCCTTCCTTGACGGCGATCTCAGAGACGATACCGCCCGTAAGATGTTGTATTTTCTTGGCATTATCGTCGATGACGACGGTTCCCTCGGCAATGACGGCGTTTGACAAAGTTGCCGTCGCCGCCCATCCTCCCAGTCCGCCAACCAAAATGATGCCGAGCGTGGCAACGGCCAGGACATGGCGCTGGAGCGATTTTTGAGAGGGCATCATCATTCTCTATTCATCCCCGAGGATTCACCGACAACCTTGAGGGTGACGGGCCTCGACTCTGCCGCAACAATGCTATCCTTGCGCAGGAATTTGGGTAGAACTTCCTCCTTGAGGCCAAAGGCGACAGCTCTGCCTTCTTTCATCATGAGGACGTGATCGACAGCAACCAGCGCACTTGGGCGGTGAGCGATCACGATAACGATCCCGCCACGCGCACGAACATCACCGATTGCAACGCTGAGCGCCTCTTCACCTTCGGTATCGAGGTTGGAATTGGGTTCGTCCAGAATGACAAGGAAGGGGTTGCCATACAGCGCCCGTGCCAAGGCAACGCGTTGACGTTGCCCCGCCGAAAGCAGGCAGCCATTCACACCGATATCCGTGTCGTAACCCTGCGGCAGATTAAGAATGAGATCATGAACACGGGCCGCGCGCGCGGCGGCAACGACGGCCTCCGGCGTCCAGTCTCGGCGATAGCGGGCGATATTCTGCGCAACGGTACCGGAGAAAAGTTCGATATTTTGCGGAAGGTAACCGATATGGTCTCCGCGTACGCCCTCGTCCCACTGGTCCAGCGCCGCGCCGTCCAGCCTTACGGAGCCGCGATAAATCGGCCAAATCCCGGTCAAAGCCCGCGAGAGCGATGACTTTCCCGAACCGCTCGGACCGATGACACCAACCGCGCTTCCCGCACGCAGGGTAAAACTGACATCGGAAACAATCAGTTGCTGGGCATTTGCAGGGCCTGTGGCCAGTTTTTGAACGGACAGGACATTTCTTGGAGCAGGCAGAGCAAGAGGCTCGGCCACTTCGGGGATCGCCTTGAACACATCCTTGATGCGCTTCCACGACTGTTGAGCAACGACAAAACCTCGCCAGCTGCCGATGACCTGTTCAACCGGCGAAAGCGCCCGGGACGTCAGAATGGAAGAGGCGATGATGATACCGCCCGATGCCTGATTCTCGATGACAAGCACGGCACCTGCTGCCAGGACGCCTGATTGCAGGGCGATGCGAAAAACCTTGGACGCAATGGCGTAAGCGTTGCCCACATCCGCAGTCTTCGTCTGCAAGGCCCGATACCGTTTGTTATAGTCTTCCCAATCCCGGCCCAGATCATTGCTCATGCCCATGGCCTCGACCACCTCGGCATTTCGCAACGCAGCACCCATCAGCACATTCCGCTGGTTCCACAGATCGTGGAGCTTGCGATCAGAGGCCTGTGTGGTGAAGTTGGTAAGAACGGTAATGAAAATCAGAACCAGAGCGCCGACAATGGCAATGATGCCGACGACCGGATGGAAGAGAAAACAGATTGCGATATAGACCGGCATCCAGGGCAGGTCGAAAAAGGCGGAAGGGCCAGTCCCCGACAAGAAGGTCCGGACCTGGTCGAAATCCCTCATGACCGCAAGACCATCATTGGCCCCACTTGTCTTGATGGGCGTTTTCATCATGACCTTGAAAACACGCTGGCCCAGGACCTCATCGAACACGCCGGCCACCCGGGTCAACATGCGGTTGCGGATCAGCTCGAACCCGCCCTGGAAAATGTAAAGCGCACCCGCGAGAATTCCGAGCGCAATCAGCGATGGTATGCTGTGGCTGGGTATGACGCGGTCATACACCTGCAGCATGAAAAATGAGCTTGTTAGATAGAGCACGTTGATAAGGGCGCTCGCCAAACCGATCGCTATCAAACCCGCTCTGCTTCTACGAAATGCTTCGCGTGCCAAATCGCCTTCAGCCTGAAACTTGAACGCCATACTAACGCTTCCTTCTATTCAGGCGGCTTGTACCTATCATCGACGATTGAGAAAAGATTATTACTGGAGATAACCCGATCATCGTCAATAAAATAGGTTAACCGTGAATATCTTCGCAATTTATACTAAGATATCTCGATGCTCTACATTATGGATTGATGTAGTTCACTATCGACGGGGGCGCGCGCAGCGCTAACTGCAACGCTGCGCGCGTAAATGAGCACGTTATAGCGAACGCCTCGCTCACCGAGAGTTCGCTACATCCGCTCCTTAGACGCTTTCGACAGGAACCGAGCCGTAGAATGCGTAGTCGCCAGCAGTCAGAGGCTTACCATTAACCGACTCGATCGAGATGATGTTGTGGTTGCCGGTTGCGGTGTCGATCAGCTCGTACTTGTAGATGACGTGACCGTCAGTGCCAGCCGTGTGCGACAGGAGGTTGAGGCTCGAACCCTCGCCCATGCCACGGAATGTCAAACGGTCGCCGCTCGCTTCGCCAGCGCCGCCGAAGTCGAAGATCTTGTCGGTGCTGCCATCAACGTCGGTTGCAAGCCAGAGGAACGTGTCCTTGCCAGCGCCGCCGTACATGTAGTCATTGCCCTTGCCACCCTGAAGGATGTCGTCGCCCTTGCCACCGTTGATGTTGTCGGAGCCGGCACCGCCGTCCAGATGTGCTGGGCCATCCAATGCTACAAGCTTGTCGCTCGACGCGCCCGAGCCAAGGTAACCGCCTTTAGTGTAAATCGTAGTCATCAGTCTCTCCATTGTAGTTTTTTGTGAAATCGGCAAATCACCGTTAATGTTCGGTTAAAATATTGTCAATTACCTGCAACGCACAGTTATGCTGTTTCGCTAAAAAGCAGAATTAACGATTAATTTAAACTATTGATTATCCGACATGTATCACTGACGAATTTGTTCTCGCGAGAGGTGACTTTAAATGGTTTTCGATTTCGAGGGGATTGACGAGAAACATGGTTAAAATAAAAAAATGCTAATATACACTGTCAGACAGCTAAAATTCTGACAACTATTCTTGGCTTTATATAACCTTTGGTTGCTGTAAATCCGGCGATCCATATTTTACTGGTGGAATTAGATCTTCAAAAGAAAGCAACCCTACCAATAGGAATGAAATTTTCACATTCGCGCCGGTTGTAGATTTTCCAGTATATTTCTCGAAATATTCAAAAATTTTGCTAAATTAGTTCAAGCAAAAGAATGACCGATGCAGTTCTTGAATGGATAAAATCGTCCTTACCTCAGGCGGCAGCAAGCTTGGAAGATAAGCCTCAATAAAAATTTCAATCTATGCGTTTCAGAAAATTGTTTTTTGAATGAAGTCGAATATAAGTTCGATATACGACTTCGGATCTTTCAGATTTTTTTCTTGATTTATTACGAGATAAAATATTATCAGGATAGATCAGGGTAGAATTGTTTCTCATGCAGAGCTATGGGGGCGTCGGTGAAAGAGATTGAGCTGGCCGGATGGATATCGTTGCCTATTGGACGCGATATTGTACATGTCGACTATATCAACTGGCAGAACAGATGCTGGTTGGTACCCGCATGGATTAGTATTGCTGACGAAAATCTCAAAATGCCTGCGAGACTGATCGCTCCACGTTTTGTTGCTGGGCACACGCCGCCTCCAGGCCCCGAGGTCTTGAATATCTTCACGAGGCTCCGCCTCCCTGAAATCGTACTCGATCCAAACAACAAGCTTCCGGAGCTTGTCCACGTGATTGATATAGTAGAGCGCCCTTCCCTCTACATGCGATCTATGCAGGCCCTTGTCGCGTAACCTCGGAATTACCTTGGCAATGCCGGATCTGGCTGTCGCCAACCGAACGCACGGCCTTACACCAGCATCGTGGGATGTGTGGATGACCCGTCTGCTCGACAGATGAAGCTGCGGGTAACCTGAGACCGGCTAAGGCGTTATATGCCCGGCGAACATGAAGTATGCGCGCGACATGTCTGATAGGGCATCACTGACTGTTCCAAGGGTCTCTCGTTGAAGAAAGACCGACGTCGCAAGCCTGCGTGCGCAAAAGCGATGAGCGGCTCCACGATCCAATGGGCGGCATTTGATGAAGATGCGTCTGAAATTCCTGCCCGCTGCAACCAAGCTGGATTGATACGCGCTTGCCGTTTCAAAACTCGATAGCTGGCAAAATCGTCTCCCTTAGCCAATGGTATTTTTACCCATCGCTATGTATTGGTCATAGTCATGCGTAAAGTTATGAATTGGCTTTCAAAATACCGATCTGAACCCAAAAGCACTGTGAAACGACGCCGGATCGATCTGGGCGACGTTGCAAGAAGCTATCCGATCTATGCGATTGGCGATGTGCATGGACGGCTGGATCTCTTGAAGCAGGCCGAAACGAACATTGCACAAGACATTGCATCGACGGGCAAGGACGGTCTCGTTGTGCTTCTGGGTGATTTCATCGATCGTGGACCAATGTCGGCACAGATCATTAATCATCTCATGACCAAGAGCGAGCACCAACTCAAACGCTTGCCGCTTGTTGGCAATCACGAAGATGTCTTTCTCCGATATCTCGAAAATCCTGAGAAGCACAAGAAATGGCTGGAACTCGGCGGCGAACAGACGCTCGCCTCCTACGGGCTTGATGTGCACAGCGCGGCCTTTCGGCAAACACGTCTTAAGGGGAGGCTGAAAGAATTATTGGCCGAGGCGGTTCCGGAGGATCACAAGCGCTTCCTGGATAGCCTGCCGATCTGCTTGAAGATTGCAGACAAGCTATGGGTCCATGCGGGCATTCGTCCCGGCATAGCGCTTGAGCAGCAATCGGATGACGATATGATCTGGATCCGGGAGCCATTCCTGTCGAAGGGTCCGGAATTGAAGGACCTAATTGTGATCCACGGGCACACAGTCCGGGAGCAACCCGACCCGGGGCCCCAGCGTATCGGCATTGATACCGGCGCCTTTTACACGGGAAAGCTCACAATCCTTCGTGTCGAAGGAAGCCAAAGTCGATTTCTTTGATACGTTCTTCGCCAATGTTCAGTTGGTGGCCAAGGCGCCTTGCGCGTCTTCCGCCTGGCGCTTGAAAATCCGATCCAATGACGTTTTTTTGCTTGTACCTGCAGCAGCCAATTCCGGTGGTGGCGGAGCCAGCGAATGACCCGCGGCACCTAAGGCTTTTTAAAATCGACCACTCGTAAAGCCGCGACACGACAGGGCGTAACTCGACTGTCTCCGTGCCGTGCGCCTGTCCACTCCGAGCTAAGAGCGCCGTGCCGAATTTGGGGCTGCGAGGCCTTGTGCAAGCCCCCATGGATCGAACATTTCATAAAGCGAATGCGCCGGACATCCTGCCAGTCGCAATCGGCCAGGCCTTATTTCGAAATCGACGATTTGAAGGGGGAAAGGCTGATTTTTTTGTCGTCCACGCGCGCAGCATCGCCAGTCGATTGACCTGAAATCGAACAGGAAGGTGAAATGGCGGCTATCATCTTTGCTAATTGCGGCTTGGGCGCCGGAATTTTGACGCGCAGAAATGCCGCTGATGGAGAGCACAAAATCTCGACATCCTTGCGGACTTCCATCGAGATCTTTTCCAACGTCATATTGGTCAAACGGTTATAGAGGAAATAGCGCGCCGTTATCGCATTCTCCTCGGCTGGAGAATATCTTTGAGAAAGACCGACCAACCGATGGATTTCATCGCTTTGTTCAGCTGAGGCTTGGCGAACCATGGCGTAGCGCACCCACAAATTACCGTCTGTCGGCAGGCAACTCAATGTGTGGCGCAGGAACTGCTCCGTCTGGCCCAGAGCCTCGAACCATTTCTCATATTCCGAGTTTGGATTCCGTGCATCCAGCCCAGCCAGCAACACCGTCAGGAACGGCTTCACGAATGCAGACTGGCACTCTTGCTCGATACCGCGATCATAGGTTTCGCTGACCAAACGATCGAGCGCGCTCAGTTCCAGCGGCCGGCCTTTCTCGATTTGCCGCGCCCAATACTGAAGGTCGGCGAAACGTGCGTAATGCACGACCTGATCGACGGCGTAGAGGCACAAGCATAACGCCATGATGCCCAAAATGGTGACCGAATATGGATTCCGCCGAAATCCTGCCAATCTACGCAGCGTCCTGATAGTATTTCGTATAATGAGACTGGTAATACTCGCTGGATCCGAAGGATCTGTAGAGCTTCAACTTACGCTGGTCCACTTTGTTGAGTATGACACCAAGGCATTTGTTTCGTATTTCAACTTCATCCCTCAGAAGCTGGCGCACCAGATGCCTTGCGGTTTTTCCCCATTCTACGACGAACAGGAAGCCATCGACGCGAGAAGCCATCGCGCGCGCATCCACGACAGGCCCGAGCGGTGGCAAATCTAGGATGATATAATCTGTGTTGTGGCTCAGATGTGTCAGGATGTTGCGCATGGCAGGAGAGGCCAGCAATTCTGAGGAGTGCGGCACGCGATGCTTGATGACTGTTGGCAAGAACGCCAATCCCGTTTTGGGATCTTGAAGTAAAAGCTTCCGAGGGTCGATGTTTTCGAGAACAGCCTCAAGCAAACCCGCCTCTGCATGAGATCCAATGGCACGCGTGGCGCCAGGATTACGCAAATCGCAGTCGATCAGAATCGTCCGGTTTCCCTGATCGGCGAGCAACTGGGCAAAGTTTATGGATGTCATCGACTTGCCCTCGCCCGGAAGGGAGGAGACGACGCCTATGATCTTGCACTCTTTCCCGACCATACCGAAATCCGCCGAGAGCTTTGCGCTGCGCAAAGTTTCGGCGAAAGAAGACAGTGGATTGTCGACAACGTAATTCGAGACAGAATTTGTCTTGAACAATTCACCAGCCGGCAACTTGCTGCCGGAAAACGCTGGCAATCGCTGGCCGGAAATCATCGGTGTCATCCCGAGGAATTCAAGCTTGAGCGTGTCTCGTATCTGATCGCCGGTTCGGAAGAAGCGGTCCCTGATTTCCCTGAACGCCCCTAGACCGGTGCCCACCGCACCGCCCATGACAATGAACAGCGCAAGTATCAGTGTCTTCTTGGGATGGCTTGGCGACTTCGGCGGTGACGCACGCGTAATCACGCGCGCCTCTGTCACGGGGAATGACTGCTGTTGGACAGCTTCCTGATAGCGCTGAAGGAAAGTCTGGTAGAGATTTTTGTAAGTCTCGGCTTCGCGCTCGAGCTCTCGCAACTGCACCTTGGTCTCGTTTGCCGACGCACTGATACCGGTTGCCTGGGATACGTTGTCGGACAGGCTTTTCTCACGCGCTTTTGCGACGTCGAGATCGCTTTTGTAGCTCTCGGCGATACGATTCAGTTCCTCGAACATCAATCGCTGATATTCAGACATCTCACTGCGCATGCGAACCGCTTGCACGTGATCCGGTCCGAGCCGCGCGGAAATCTGCGCTTCCCGCTTGGATGCATCCAGATATTTTTGCCGCAACTCGTTCGAAATCGTGCTTCCGAGCACATCGGTGACAATGGCATCTGTCTGGCCGGACGCGATAATCTGCTGAATTCGCTGGAAGCGTGCTTCGGCCTTTGACGTCTCCGACTGTGCCACGATCAGCGCGCTGTTAAGTTCGGAGAGCTGTTGATCCGATACGAGAACAGATCCTGCGGATACAAGATTGTTTGTTGTGCGGAACCGCTGAACGGCAAGGTCGGAATCAAGTGCCTTCTGCCGCAACTCTGCGATACGGTTTTGCAGCCAGTCACTGGCGCGCCGCGTCGCCTCGTATTTCGAATTCAGCTTGTCTACGAGATAAATATCGCCGACGGTATTGGCAATTCTACTCGAGAGTTCTGGCGATGGAGACGTGTACTGGACGTTGAGAACATAGGTTCTTCCAACCCGGCTCACGTCGAGATTTTCTGCCAGCTTTCGCTCTGCGGCAAAGTGCTTTGCGGCCGCGTCATCCGCGACGGCCGAAGCGGACACGAACCATTGCGATACATTGAGCAGAGAACGCAATGTTCCTATCAACTGCACCATGGCGGAACGATCATCCGCCATGAACACGGCATCATTGGTCAAATCAAGCTTGTCTACGACCGCACTTGCGATCGTGTCTGACTTGAAGATCTCGACCTGGCTGAGGATGGACGATTCATCTTCCATCAGACTGCCGCCAGCGGACCCGATGCTCGACAACTGGTCGGCAAGCTGACCATTGCCTCTATCGATGAGAACGCTGACATTGGCCGTGAAGAGCGGAACGGCTGTCAGAATATTGACAATACCCAGAACCGCAGCAACCGCTACGCTTATCGCGACGATCTTCCACTGACGCCTGGCAATTGCAATGACGCTTTCAACGTCCAGAAAACTTCCCTGCTGATGCATATCAGCATTCGCTTCACGCGAAAAAGCGTGGATTTCTTTATCGTAGAGCGGCAAGCGAGCCTCATTTCAGTTGTGTCTTGACCCCCAGCCACAAGGGTTTCTACTGAGTCGTTATACTGATCGAGATAAATGTGGATGAGCCTGCGCTCGACGTCGCGAAATAAGGGCTGCTTGCACCAGCGCTGAATGCAGAATCTCCTGAAGCCGTGCCGGACGATCCATCGGCGGCGGTTCCCGTTGCGTTTACGCCGCCACCTGCATTCCCATTGCTGCCGATGGCTGACGCACCCGCAGCGCCCGCGCCGCCGGCACCAGCGCCCGCAGCACCCAACGCAGCCGTTTCAGTTTCCGGCATCGCGCCCGCAAAAGCAGTTTGAAGGGCAGCATTATCGGTTTCGGCAACTTCTTGCTGAATGCGCGCAGCGAAGTCAGGCTTCAGCGAAACGCAAGCTGCCGCTGCACGCGCAAGGCCAGCACCCAATGCTGCGACCTGCGATGGATTGGCCTGACCTGCCAACTTGATCAAGGGAGACAAAGCGGCTTCGTTCGTGCCGGTGAGAGCACGGACGCGGTTGGACATAGGTATTCCACCCGTCTGGAATTCGCTCAACAGACTCTCTGGCGAGGAAAGAAACGCCTGAACAATACTGTCCGAAAGACTTGCCGGGGCGACAAGGCAACTGGCCGGCGAAGAGCTTTGTGCACTGGCATTATTCGCCAAAGCCAACGACAACAGCGCGCCACACAGTAAGCTGTAATTTAAGCCCTTTGGCATGAAGTCACTCCCAAGTCCGTTTATACTTTATTAAGACTGTTTGATTGCACAAAAAAATTTCCGCAGCAATAAGATTCAAGAAACTTACTTAATGCTGCGGACGCTTGGCTATTAATTTGTCAGTGATTCCACAGAGTCCCGGATCGATACGGCATCCGAAGGAACGCCGGCGGCGGTAGACGATACCGAGTTCACAATGTTCAAGAACTTGAGAAGCTCGACGGAATCTGCATTCGTGATGTAGATGATGTCCTTGTCCTGCATCGGGAACTTCTGGATCGCAAAGAGCGTGGACGGATCACGCATATTGGCCCTGAAGACAACGGGAACTGTTTCAGACTTGAAGCGCGAGACATTCACGCCCATCTTGGCCAGCGTGTCCTTGGGGACAACCCTATACAGGAAGACTTGAGCCGGATCCGCGCGGGAGTCCAACACACCACCAGCCTTTGCCAATGCCTCGCCGAAACTCAGCTTGGACTCTTCGAAGTCGAACCGGCCATTCAGACCCGACGCACCGAATGCGGAGTAGGTACGACGCTCGCGATCAACAAGGATCGTATCACCCGGTGCGACATAGATATTTTCAGAAGGCGTCGCGACCAGATGATCGTATTGCACGGTTGCAGAACGTCCTCCGCGCTGAAGAGTGACCCGCGTCTCGATGCCGGGCGCACTCAAGCCGCCCGCTTCGGAGATGACGTCAAGTATTCTTTCACCGGCTTCGGTCAGCTCGATCTTCGCGGGCTGACGCACATCTCCCAGCACCGCAGCCTGGGCCGAGCGGCTGCTGATTTTGGTGATGACGACCTGAGGCTCAATAGCACGGCTTGCAAGCCGGTCTTCAATTTCCTGCTGAACCGCCTCGACCGACCGTCCAACTGCGCGGATACGCCCTGCATAAGGCACACTCACATTACCGCTGTGATCAATCGTCTGTTGCGGCAGGGAAACGAAGTTCCCGGGGCGGCTGCCAGCATCAGACGGAATGAACAAACCGCCCGACTGCGACTCGAAAATGGCAACCTGGACCACATCGCCAGCGCCCAATGGCAGCGATGGCGCGCCACCACGTCCACCGCCAAAACCCTGAGCCAAAGAGGTCTGCGTGTCGTCTGCGACGTAGCTCAGGACACTCTTACTGATGTCCACCAGCGCATAATCGATGCCCACGGCAGTGGGCTTGTCCGCAGAGGTAACTTTTACAGCCGCGCCAGCTTCCACATTGCGGGCCGCCGGACCCGCACTTGGAAGCGAAGTGCAACTGGAAAGCGAAGTGGCCGCAGCAAGCAGCAAAATGTGAGTCTTACTCCGCCTCAATTTCATCCCCATGAAACATTATATCGTCTCGCAATAACACCAATTGCAGAATTAAATCCAGAGCCGGATTGACTGAAATTATGCTTTGCTCAGCTTTGAATTAAGTTGTTGCTATTTAAACACATGGTGGTAACGCCCAATTAATCAGTTCAATATTAGTTAATTCAAATAAATAAACATAAATATGCTCAAATTCGAAAATATTTAACCATGACTCATCGTTAAGCAGTGATCGAATGACGGGTGGACTGTTCCTTAAGTGTTCGTTTCTTGCCGGGCGGGCGAAGAGACAAGGTTACAATTGGCGCAAGCATTGCCGCAAAATAGATTGCGAGTCCTGATATTTGCAGGGAAAAGTCAATCGCGGAGTGCGCAGCAATCAAAACAAGAGAGGCAATGCCGAGCTCTCCCGCATAACGGGCGCTTCGGCGGCGCCTGATCCCAATGATAAAGACCGCACTCAACCAGAGACTGAAGAGCAGCGCCAGCAGAGGGAAAACAATGCCAAGCGTCAACAGCCCTTCCAGATAGACATTGTGAGCTCTGTCCCAGACCCCGGCAATGCCGCAAGTCGCATCTCGATAGGCCGGGAACACAGTCGGGAAGCTTGACAGACCTGCCCCAAGCGGAAGGTTGTCCCAGACGGCAGTGACTATGCCCGGCAGGACACAAAAACGACCGTCTTCGAAGGTACTCTGAATTTGTGAGCGCAACAGAACGCGCTGCCCAAGCGAAAAGAAGATGATGACAATCGCCAGAAGGATAGATGCGCCGATCAGTATCCTGATCCAGCGGCGTTCCTTGGCTGGGGCAAGCCCGCTCTTTTCCTGTTTTTGAAACCTGCTGAATGCCTTTAGAAGCAAAAGGCAACAAGCAGCAATGAGAGCCGCAACGACCCCTCCGCGAGATTTGGTCAGCATCAATGCTGTTAGTGTCGAGAAGAGCAGCACCACATGGAATGCCGCAAACCACAATTGCGTTTGCATTGCTGGCGAGAGTCTGGCGCCGGCCAAAATTGCCGAGGACACCCGCCGAAAACCTATCTTGCCAAAAGACGCCTCGACGATGGAGGCGTTAAGCAAAAGCGCGAGGCCGAAGAAAGTGGCCGCAGTATTTCTGTTTACGAATATGCCAGTAAGGCTGCTGAGATAGGCCCTCTTCGCGTCGAAGAGCAACTGATCTGGCGCGATGGTGAACTGGACGATCGAGAAGATCGATATCAAACCGGAAAGCCCCGACAAGAGCCTCAACGCTCCACTCGCACGCTCGTCTGTGGAGAACAACAAGAGGCCGACCATGAAGATACCAAACGGCACTGCAATTCGCATGGCTGCCGCCCGATCGTCCGCTGGCGACACCGAGATGGTCGAAGCAGCACCGGGAAGAAAAGCTTGAATTTCTTTCCAGGCGCCCTCTGAAAACGGCGCATCGAGAGGAATGACAGTTTGAGCGCCAATCCAGGCGAGGAGCAAAACCATCAGCGAAGCCGCCGCCCATAGCGTCGAACCGGTATGGGTGGGAATGCCTCCCGTTGAGAGAAGAACCATGAACAGGAAGAAGGTAGGCAAGGCTAAAAGCGTAACCGTCAGCAGTTCAACAGAGCCATAATTTAAAAGGGCTACCGAAAGCGAGACCCAATAAACAGATAAAGCAACGTAGTGGGATCGCATTCTTCAACCTGCACTGCTTCTCTTCAATGTTGCCTTTAATTAAAGAACGGCAATATCATAAGCACGGACTATCGTTTTACTTTCGATAACTTCCAGAAATCCGCTCAGGATTCTGATAAAATAGATCGCCTTGAAATTTCGCTATCCCCCACAAATGGAGAATGTGGAGAAGGCACAATTTCTATTGAGATGAATAGCTTTTAATACGTGATATCAGCTAGGTTCAGACCCAATATAATGGCGACGATGCGATATATGCGGAAATTATATTGATTGTCCAGATGATATAATTTTATGCGAATTCTAGATATTGTTAATTTAGTTACTTCCAAAGTCCGGCAGGCAAGTTGCTGGTCGCGGGATCCAGCGAGACTGGAAAGCGCCCATGGCCTGCGATGATACGCGGCGGCCTTCGACACTAACAATCGGATGCAGTCTTGTAATTGATGCGGTGAAACCATTGCCTGCCGCCAGGCCAGCGGAATTCCAATAACCGGCAGGTTTGAACGCGGTCTTTGCTGCTACTAGGCAGCGATACGTTTATACTGATTGCGGATGCGGTCGATATAATGCTGGCCCGGGGATTTGGCGACGCACATTGCCGTAACTTCGTGTTCCGGCACGCCGATGAACAGCCGCTCCTCACCATTTTTAAAGCAGATATGCAACTGTCCGTCTTCCTGGCTGAAGTAGACGTTTTGTATAATGCGAGAATTGACTGGTACGCTCTTCATCATCCACTCCTGTTTTCGGAATGTCTTACTCGAAAACGTCAAATGACCTCTGAAAATGTGTGGTGAGCCAAACCTTAAGATATTAGCACTCTTTTGAGCTTTCCCGCTCAGATGAAAGAGAACGGCACATCGAGCAGGCTCTGGAGCCCTGCACGCCGCAGGCGCAGATTCTTGCGCAACGACTGATCATCGATCTTATCCAGTACAACTCAAGATAAGTATAAATCAAATACACTCGCGACCAAGCCCGCCGGTAACCTTACCTGCTAAGTATAGAACATGATATACACACACGCTTTACATTCTTCTTGTAAAAATGCTGCAGCGCAAAGAGGGCTGGTCCTCTTTCGGGATCATTCAAAAATCGGCATTTCGATCCCGCCGCCGTCACCGAAGCGCGGCGGGCGCGGCTACTGCCCTGCTCAACTACCTATGCGCCACCAACCGATCTCAGTGCGTTTTGGCCGCTGTCAAGAAACTCGCGGCGCGTTTTCAGCGCTAGTACATTCGGGTGATGCGGTTCGGGACGACGGAAATCGACAAGACGGCCAAGGACACCATTAGCGACAATTTCCTGACGCGCCATTTCCTCAAAGCTCGAGTATAGCGATTGATTACTCGCCTACGGCCAAGACGAACCTTCGCCTCATGAGGTCCTTTGAGGCGCTATCCCAGCATTGAGGCGAATCATTCTGCCATCTGGCGAAATAGCGTTTTGAGACGTGATTGCTCGGCACGGATTAGATATTCAGATAAAAAATTTACGGTTTTATTATTTTATTATTCTCTAATGTAAATTTTGCGATCCAATCTAATTCGAATTCGCTAAGCCAATAGGAGCACTGAAATTCCCCCATACAAAGTATGAATAGGCTTATTTATTCAGAAATTAGAATGATTTTATACTGAAATCGTCAGAACTATATATTTAGAATATGCTTATATGCATTAACTACATTCGCCACAAAGTATTGACTTAGTAATTCGTTATTGGTTTATAAATTGTTAACGAAGCACTTATGAACCACAAGGCTGGTTCGTAAGTCACGAACAGGTTTAGAGCCTGGAATTAATTCATTTTGCGTAATTGATTGATCAGCCGCCTCAGGAATGCGGCTCATCATCGTAAAACGATGGAGCTTTCTTTATGAAGTATGCGACAGTTCTTCCGACCGGCGGACTGGCAAAGCGTAGCTTGGACGTTACGTTTGCAATGTGTGCACTCGTGTTGTTTGGCCCCATATTTCTTATGATTATGGCTCTGGTGAAGTTCACCGACAAAGGACCTGCATTTTACAAGCATGAGCGTGTCGGCCACAATGGCCAGAAGTTCAAGTGCCTGAAGTTCCGCACCATGGCTGTCAATGGAGACGAACTTCTCCGCCGCTATCTGGCGGAAAATCCGGATGCCCGCGCCGAGTGGGAAGCAACCCGCAAGCTTAAGAACGATCCACGCGTGACCGCTGTTGGACGAGTTCTGCGCAAACTCAGCCTGGATGAGCTGCCTCAGCTGATCAACATCATTCGCGGCGAAATGAGCGTCGTCGGGCCCCGTCCGGTCGTGGCCGAAGAACTACAGGCATATGATAGCTTCGCCGTGTACTACCTCCGCACTCGCCCAGGTCTTACGGGCTTGTGGCAGATCAGCGGCCGTAACGATGTTTCCTATGAAAGCCGCATCGCATTCGACACCCAGTATGTTCAGACCTGGTCGCTGATTCAGGACGTCGCAATCATCCTGAAGACAATCCCGGCCGTGTGCTCGGCGCGCGGTAGCTACTAAATCATTCGAAGCCAGATCCTGATGGCGCACATTCAAAAGAAGACATAGAATTATGTGCACCGGAGATGTAGATCTCCGGTGCACAATCTTTTTCGAAGATAAAATCGACCGCCTGATTGCGTTAGACGCACGCTCCATCCCCTGGAACGCATGGAATTGATATTGCGGCGCAGAAACTTTCTTGCACTGCATCAGTCTTCACGGGGTAAAGTTCATCCTCATTAGCCCCCCCCACCACTTTTGCAGATGCCCAGTGTTTTGAGGGTAAGGCTGCCCGGCGAAGTTCCGGCAGCACTTCGATCAGCAACCGGCAGTCAGAGCAACTGGCGTATCAACCCAGCGATAGTGGGTTGATACGCCCTCAAGATACGCACTCGGCATCTAACCCTGATGCCACGCATCAATATCACCGAGGTTGATGGAAAAAATTTAGCTGCATGCTTTTTGCAGCGCCTGCTTCAACCGCGCGACAGCAGTCTCGACATGTTCGTTGATGTTTTTGCGTATTTGTGCGGCAACAGCGGGGTTGGACAGGACTGTCTTTGCCTGGTCCAGCGCTGCCTTGAAGCCTGAGACGCTGTAAAGCTGCTCCGCAAAAATGTAGAAGCTGCGCGCCCCGTACATTTCGAAGAGTATTTCTTTCTTTTTATCAGACAGCGAATTGTCCGCAGTAGCCGCGCCCTGACCGATACATATGGCCGGTATGCCCAGGCGCCAGGCATTGACGCAAACATGATACGTGTCCGTAATCACGAATTTGCAGCCGGAGAGCTCTGAAAGTATCTTGCCTGGATCAACGTGATAATTCGGTACCTCGTAGCCAAACAGACGGGCGATGGCGCGGAATTTTTTGCGTGTGAAGAACCAGGGTATCCACCGTGTCGGTTCACCGAGACGCTTTCCCAGCAGGCGAGCGTAAAGCAGCATCAGGAACTTTGAATTCGTCCGGCCGAAGTAGACGCCGATACCCTGTCGCTGTGCGGCCATTTCAAAACCGGAAAACTGCTCGAGGTCGGTGTCTTTCAGCAGAAGTGCACAGTCACAGGCCAGCGAAGGGTCCAGGCCCCGCAGAGGCGAAACCTTCGCCGCGGACAATGCATCTCTGAAAAACACGCCGGCAGCATTCTTGAACAAGCGTTCGGAATGCGATCGATACGTCTCGTCGACATCGTCCTCCGCTCGATTTGTAATGATCGTGCTTCCAAAGATGACGGCGCGGCTCAACCTCTCCTGATCGAGCTGGGACAGGAAAATGTATTTGTAATAATCGCTCTGGAATCCGCTCTGGCTCTCGCTCGTCGCATCCTTGTTCCATGCTCCACGATCCTTCTCCAGATAGGAGAGGGAGTGCAGGAAATCACCCCAGAACAAAAACACGTCCGAGGAGAGGTATTCGCCGTAATGATCGACTATATCAAGATACTTGAATGGTATTTCTTCAGGCGGGTACGAATATTCGTTCAATTTTCCATATGTGTAAAACTGAACAATATTGGGAGCGACCATTTGAGAGATGGTCATATGAGCCGCCAGATCGACGGTCAACATGCCCGTATTACGTTCAGGAGGAAGCGCACAAATAACAGCAATTTTCTTCATTTTTTGTACATCTTTCCTGTTATGATATACAACATCCAAAAGCAATGAGCGCCATCTAATCAAATGCCGTATAGGTTCTAGCCGGATCAGCGTCAAGTCACTCTTCTTAATATACTAGGAACCCCGGCCCGGCTTTTATAAGCAATAATTTATTCAATTATGACAGTTCTTTATCACCGGGTTTGATAGCGGTTGGGCGGTCAGACGCTCTCCGTCGGGGCGTTTAGAACAGACAGACCTCTGCGCAATGTCCGATGACCTGCGGCGACCGAAAGCCCCACACCCGCGAGGGCAAGGACCGCAGCAAACGGTATCCATTGGAACCATTGATCGCGCATTCCGGTAGAACCCAACCAGTACACGCCCGCGACAGCCACAGAGATGACGGAGGGCAAAGCCATCGATGCCGCAAACCGCGTTCGTGAAAGGCTTAGAAGATAGACGATCCCACTGATGTTACGAGGCACGGTCAAAGCCACCGCAACAGCATATGCGCCGGCTACATAGATCGTGCCGCCTGTGGCAAACACAGCAAGAAGCAGGCACCAGCAGATCGCAAATTCTATCGCAAATCTCATCTGACTGCGAACTTCACCCAATACGATGCGTATTGTCACGGCCAATGTGCCGATCAGCTGGTAACCCGCAACGGGCGCGATCAACGCAAACAGGTACCCTGACTCCGTCCATTTGCTGCCCAACAGCAAGCCAAACACTTCCTGGTGGGCCGCGGAGGCTATGAACAGGATTGGCAGCACGCCAGCTGCGACCAGATAGGATATTGCAGAATAGACCTCTCCCAGTTTCTGCCTGTTTTCTCTGAAACGCAGAAGATGTGTGTAAATGACGTAGTTGAGCGGCGCGGTCAGGATGCGACCGGGTAAGCGGGCAAACAGAAATGCCATCGCAAAAATGCCTGCGCCTGCGGCGCCGAGAGCGTGGCCTATGATGACCATTTCCAGAGACTGGGAGAGATTGGTCGCCAGATTGCTGAACAGCATGCTTTTGCCAAAGACAATGTGCTCTCTAAGGCTATGCAATGAGAAGACAAATCGCGGTTTGAACCGGGACGCAGCGAATGTGAAACTGGCGCGGATGGAATATTGCACCAGTTGCTGCAGCACCAGCGACCAGACACCGGCACCATTTAACACGCCAACAAGTGCGGTCGTCAGACCCGCCGCCATTGCCAAGACTTCAATGATTGCAATTGTGGAAAATTTCCCGCTCTTTTGCAGCTTGACTCCCGGTACGGCGCTAATCGCCTGCAGGAAAGCAATCGGTGCCAGTCCACGCGTTATCGGGCCAAGGTCCGGCTCGGCGAATAGCAAGGCGAGCGTGGAAGAGCCGAAGAGGGCGATGAGGGCCAGGACGAGACCGATGACCATGGTAAGCCAGAATGCGCTGGACCAGACCTGAGTATTGCCATCATCTTCCTTGATCAGCGATTGGCCGACGCCTGCATCTGCAAAAATAACCAGAAGAAGAATGATAGGAACCGCAAGTGTGACCGTTCCGTATTCATGAGGGCTGAGATACCGTGCCAATATTGGCATGATGAAAAACTGGGCCGCAATCCGGAGGATCGAGATGGAGGACATGGACATTGTGCCATAGGCAATTTTTTTTAAAGACACGCGACGCCCTACCATTTGAGCTTAATAATGATCTATTGAAGTCCTGGTACAGGATGAAGCAGTGCAAGCCTTGTTAACCTCGGCTCGGTTTCGCTCCACCTCAGCAATCCATGAAAGGTCAGTCTACCTGCATCTCATTACAGTCAGTTTGTCCTGCCGCCATTCCAGGACACTGCACTAGGCCAATTCCGTAATATTTTCAAATTCCATTAGGCTCATATAACGCATTGTCTCATGTCGCGTGTATTGCGAAATGGCTTTATCGCGCACGCGAATGCCAAATGGCAGAGCTTCACGCGCAAAAACGCGAGATTGCCTCAAATTCCGATCAAAGACTGTGCAGCAAATGCCCCATCCCCGTTACTCTGATGCCTGAAGCCGAGTGCTCCTGCGCCTTAGCCAAAACTCGTTTCATCTAGAGTTCGCAGGACGTCTATGTGGCGGCTGGGGCTCTGTTTCTTTAAAAATGCAGTCTTTCCTTCCAGGTTGCTGCATATGAGATGGATAAGACTGCGAGAAGTGGATATTGCTTGGAGCGTAAGTCGCCAGAAAGATCTGCATCATCCGGCGTGTCTGCAAATGGTTTTGTCATGTCCCGTTCCGAAAATATCAGGTAATCCGTCGTGCAAATACCATCACAGGACACACATCCGACTTCCCGGTTAGACAGCGCTGCCCAGTTTGCGTTTCCATTCGTGACATTTCTGGGTCTTACCCTCAGCCCCGGTTTCGGCACCATCGCGGCGGTCTACTTTATACTGCCCTCCATCGTCCTGATCGGTTTGAAGGCGAGAAGTTACCAGATACATGGCCGCATCGAGTGGCCAGGGCTCGTCCTCTTATTCATTATGCCGTCGGTATTTCTCGCCTCCACATTCTGGTCGAACCATCCGCTGCTGACCTTCAAACTATCGGCAGAAGCGCTGGTTTCCTGCTGCGTGGTGTATATCCTGACGAGCACGATACGGCTGAAAACACTCATTACCGCATTTTTCTTTGCTCAGTTGATTTCGGTAGGCGCCAGCATTCTTTCCGGCAAGACTGCCATTATTTACGAAACCCAGCAGGCCGCTTATGTCGGCTTCTATGGCAGCAAGAATTATCTGGCCTACGCTGGACTTGTTCTCTTCATTTTATCCGTCGCCAAGGCGGGGATCAGTCAGACTGTACTCAGCCGCGCGCTGGCCTATATCGGCGTGGGCCTGGCGCTAATTACACTCGTTCTCACCATCTCTGCAGGGGCAGCGATTTCCTTCTTTGTCATCGTGCTAGCCTACTGCGCGCTCATGGTGGTCAGGCTTGTCCATGTCAGTGCCCGAGGGCAGTTTTTGCTCGCACTGTTCCTGATCGCGTTGAGTGTGGCATGCCTGGCTGGACTGGTGTTCGGTGACGAAAACGGTTTGACGGGCGCCTTGCTCTCGGCGGTCGGCAAGGACGCTACCTTGACCGGAAGAACAGATCTCTGGAACTATGCTTCAAGATTGATTGAACAAAACCCGCTTTTTGGTATTGGGTATCAGGCATTCTGGGTTCAAAATGACCCGGAACCCGAAGCGCTGTGGTATGCATTCCATATTCCGACCCGTATGGGCTTTCATTTTCACAACCAGTTCTATTCAACGGCTGTCGAACTCGGTTACTTTGGAGTGGCGATAACTTTTTTCTATGTGTCGGCCCTCGTCGTCACCACTCTTCGCAATGTCATGCTGCACCAGAACGCTCTGACGACATTCCTCTTCCAAATTATCGTTCTCACCATGTCGCGCATCTACACGGAAGTCGATCTATTGGCGCCTTTTTCGATCGGCTGGATTCTGACGTTATTCGCTTCCGCCTATTCATTTAAGTTGGACGCAAAAGCCGCTCCCGTGCAAAAATCATCAACGCCAATTCGATATCCCGCGGCCTACCGCGCTCAAAATTAAAGTCGGAGCCTATCAAAGGCGGACCTGTAACACCCGCCTACCAAGCGAAGCATGTGGTGCTTGTGCCCGCGAAGGCTGGCAAATGAGCTTTATATCCGTCTCGGTCTTGCGGGTGTCAAAATGTCAACGATCTCAGAAGTTACAAATTATACTTGCTGACAAACGGGAACTGCTGGATTTGAAGCTGAGAAATGCAGTTTTGCTTTATACTTCAGCGTCTGCGACTTTAAATTCTTACATCTATGCGAGGAACGCAAAAGTCTTTCGGGCCGCGCTAGCTCGCGCAAAATCATCTTTATTCGATTCAGGCCCTTCGCGGTATAGCAGCGGTCCTCGTCACAGCGTTCCATTTCTTCCCGAATGAGTTTATTGTCGGTGCGGCAGGAGTGGATATTTTCTTCGTTATTTCGGGCCTTATCAGGGGCACGATCGGCGTCAATGAACGGTCACTCATGTATTTGTGCAACGCATCAGCCGGATTGCACCGCTGCACTGGCTGTTCACCTTCGTCATGTGTCTGGGCGCGATTGCTGGCGTCTATTCTCAATTTTCGTTCAATGCAGAAACACTCACCAAATCGCTCTTTTTTTCATTCCCTACTGGGACCAAACAGGACACGTATGGCCGCTGATGGTGGTGGGCTGGACCCTCAACCTCGAAATGTTTTTCTACATCGTCTTCGCCGCAGCCGTATTCCTGGGTCGACCCATCCTTTTCACATCACTGGCATTAGCCTCGATGGTCATCCTGGGTTACACCTTCGACCTGAAGAACGCCGCTTTGAACCTCTGGTCGTCCAATCTTCTTTTGGAGTTCATCGCAGGTCTTCTGCTTTCCAGATTTGTTTTGCCCGGAAAAATCAGCCTCATTGCCGTCATCTTGGGTGTAACCGGGCTTGCAGCAAGCAATGTTTTCTCGCTGTTCGACCCAGAATACCGAATTCTGGTCTGGGGAATTCCAGCATTTCTTATCGTCGCCGGCTGCTTGAGCCTGGAAAAGCGGGGATATTGGCCCTCAGCGCAACTAAAGCCAATCCAGTTGATCGGCGACGCTTCCTACTCACTCTATCTTTCCCATGTTTTCTGGACTGCCGCCGTTCACAAGTTTTTCGGCAATGCCTTTCTCCCGTCAGCCATTGGGCTCATCGTCGCCGTAGTCTGCGCTATTGCAATCTTCAGACTGGTCGAAAAGCCACTTCTCAAATCAATGAAACCGCTCGTAAGTCGTCTTCCAGCCTAATCTTGCCTCCAGCCTTAGCCGGTCTTTCGCTCGGTCCGGCGAAGCGGGTGTTTTGGAAAGCCTATTGGAGGTCAGAATTGGAGGCCGATACAGGGTCAACATTCAACGCCTACCAACCGTTTGCGCATCGCCTTGCGCCACGGCTTGTTCCGGTATGCGGGGCGGCTAGCGTCAACCGTAGATCAAACGGGCCGCGGTCTTCGGGCAAATTTTCCGTGTCAGGGGCGTTGAGACGAACAAGGCTCGCCGCCGCGCCCAGGTCACCCATCTTCCCCCCACCCGGTACGCGCGTTTGCATCCTCGACCAACCGGATGCAACGCGGCTAAGGCGTGAGCAACTGGCCTCAGAGCTTGCCGCTACCGAGGCGTGGACGGAGGATTTTCGGGAGAGGATCGCCAGGCGGACGCAGCGGTTTAATTCTGCGAGTGTCGATGTCGTCATCCGCAAGCTACTGGTCCTACCCCGTAACAACGTGGACGGCGACGCCAATCAGCGCCTGATGCCGATCTTGCGCGATCTGGTCCAGCCGATGGTGATGGGGCAAGGCACCCGCCCCGCCATCAGCCGGCGAGCCTGCGGGCGCAAGGCGGCATTGTCACCATGACGGCAGCCCAAGGAGGTTCTCGATTTGATGGAGCGACAGTTCCTTGCCGCAGCAGGCAACGATTTGATGGAGCGAATTGCGTCTGGCGAGATCGACACGGATGCCAAACGCAAAAAGCTCCTCGACCAGTATGGTGAGGAGCTTAAACGTAAATATCTTGCATGGGAGGGTATTACAGATATTTGGTTGCGGGGGCAGGATTTGAACCTGCGGCCTTCAGGTTATGAGCCTGACGA